>AP018180.1:4735006-5689977 GCA_002368155.1 Nostoc carneum NIES-2107 | reverse complement strand
ATTGGGGATTGGGGACTGGGGATTGGGGACAAGGAGAAATTATTATTACCAATTACCGATTACCAATTACCAATTACCAATTACCCAACACCAAACAACTTTTTTGTCTACAACTGGAAACCTAAACCGTGAGCCAACGTCACAAGAGTAGCGAGTCCACAAGTTCTTGATTGGGAATATCTCAAAGATAGATAGACAACAACAGCAAAAACAAATACTCGACCTGTCTCAATAGAGTCCTCCAAAAAAGGTACGAGATTTGGGTAATATAAAGGAGCTATCTTTTCTGCATAGCAGATACCGAGAGAGAGATTTGCTGTTTCTCATACCTTTTGGAGATATCTCTGATGCTTACTTTAAAAATCGTTGTTTATATTGTTGTTGCCTTCTTTGTGACTATCTTCGTTTTGGGATTCTTGTCTAACGATCCAGCTCGTAACCCCGGTCGTCGGGATTTCGAGTAAAAACGCGATCGCTCATCCGCGTAGGATTGCCGGAAGGCGTAAGACACCAGAAGCTATGGACACTTGCTTTTATGGGGTTCCCCACGCCAGTTGGCTAATCTATGTTGTAGGTTTGGCTTTGAGGTTAATCACTCACTACCCACACACATCAATGAATAGTCAAAGCTAACGGCATTTGCTACAAAGGAGGGAACCCTAAATTTTGTCCAACAGGAAACCCTCCTGGCGGATTCTTGTAGTGCAAAAGTGTCCATCTCCGGCCAGCTTGCTGCAAATAGGCAGAAGGCATAGTCGGAAGGCAATAGGTGTATTCTCCTTCCGGCTACTAATTGGCTATTTGTTTGCTTGATTGTGCTGAAATATGCTTCATCCCGTCCTGCCTCCCGCCCTGCCTCCCGTAGCGGAAGCGTTACAACCTGCAAATCCTACTGCATCTGCTATTGATAGTAAGTTCAAATTATCTGTAGCAGCCGATACTGGTACGCAGTCAAAACAAGAGAAATCCCAGCCGCAACAAGCAACGCCGCAGCCTTCAACTGTGGGGGAAAAATCTCAGCCTCAGCCCGATGCCAACAAGTTGACACGGGATAAATTAGTAGTTTCCCCAAATCTCAATCAACCAAATCCACCAAAAACTGTTCCACCAGACTTTTCGCCCCCGAATGCGCCAATGAGTGCGGCGTTATTAGGGGAGCCGATGGGCATTGCTTACCCACAGCAAAATGAGAGCGATCGCTTAAATATCGGAGATGCGATCGCACCTCACCCCATCAATAAGGAAAACTTCCCTGCACCTACCGCTACAAATAATCAAAGCTCATTCCCCACGCCCCAAGTAGCACAGCCTAGCAAGACTCCAGCTGCACCCACAACAGTTGCCCAAAACATCCAGCAACCGCCGCAACTCGTACAAAATACGATTGAGTTTAAGTCTCGCAGCCCAACAAACGGCCCGGCAGTACCCTCAGCTATAGAATTTACGTCGCCTGCACCAACTCCTCCCACCCCCAGCCCACCCACAACAGCGCCTCAGGGTGAAACCACGAATCAACAACCAACTCAACCAGCAAATACAACTCCTCCTGCCAATACACCGCCTCGACCGAGAACTGTAGAAGTCATTTCCGATCGCCAAGTATTTGACGACCAACGGCGGATTGTGACGGCGGAAGGGAATGTGGTAGTCCGGTTTGATGGGGCTGTGGTTGATGCCGATCGCCTACAAATTAATTTAGATAACTTGATTGCCGTGGGAGAGGGTAACGTCGCCTTAACACGGGGCGATCAGGTGTTACGAGGACAACGGTTTACATATAACTTTATTCAAGATAGTGGGCAACTGCAAAAAGGCCGCGGTGAGATTTATATGCCCACAGTGGAACAAGATGTGGCATTTTTACCCACAGATGTGACCGCTGGAGGAGTGCCACAGCGTCCGCCGAGCGATCGCATTCGTGCCAATCAACCGGTTTCTAATGTCAACAGTCCTGGCGGAATTGATGTCACTGTCGGCGGCAGATCCGGTGCCAGCAATATTCCCGCACCAACATCGGGCGGTATAATAAAGCGACTGCGTTTTGAAGCGGAAAATATTGATTTTTACCCCCGTGGATGGCAAGCGCAAGATGTCAGAATCACTAACGACCCCTTTTCACCCCCGGAACTAGTTTTACGGGCATCTAACGTCACTTTAACTAGAGAATCGCCCTTAGTAGATAACGTTAAAAGCCAGGGAGCACGGTTAGTTTTCGATCAAAACTTTGCGGTGGGTATTCCCCGCGATCAGCAGCGGATTGACCGCCGGGAACGTGAAGTAACTCCTGCAATTGTTTCTCCTGGTTTTGATGGCGATCAGCGGGGTGGGTTGTATCTTGAGCGTGGTTTTGATGTTGTAAGTACAGATAAAACACGCTGGACAATTTCGCCGCAGTTTTTTGCTCAAAAAGCCGTACAAGATGGCACTGGTGATTTAGGAGCCTTATTTGGTCTCCGAAGCCGACTGAGCGTGAATTTGAATCCCAAAGCTGTAATTGAGGGAAATGGAGAGTTAACCAGTTTTAACCTCAGTAAAGTAGAAGATAACCTCAAAGCCAGTCTGCGTTTACGTCAGCAATTAGGTGATCAAAATCCTCATATCTTGAATTTAGAATACAGCTACCGCGATCGCCTTTATAACGGTACACTCGGCTATCAAACCGTGCAAAGTAGCCTGGGCGGTGTGGTGAGTTCGCCAATTATTCCTCTAGGTAATAGCGGAATTAATCTGAGCTATCAAGCAGGCGCTCAATATATTAATGCCAATACAGATAGACTCGACTTGTTAGCTGTGGATCGAGACAACGATCGCATTTCTCTCGGTCGTCTGCAAGCTAGCGCAGCTCTGAGTGGTGGTTTGCTGCTGTGGCAAGGGCAAGGATTACCACCCACCGCTACAGAGGGATTAAGATACACACCCAACCCCGTGGTACCTTACTTGCGAGCGATCGCTGGTATTACAGGCACTACTAGTTACTACACAAACGGCGATAACCAAAGTACCCTCATCGGTACAATTGGTTTAGAAGGGCAAATAGGTCATTTTTCCCGCCCTTATTTTGACTATACCGCCTTCAATATTACCTATTCCCAAGGTTTCAACAGTGGATTATCGCCTTTCCTCTTTGATCGTGCTGTTGACAACAGAGTGTTGAGTGCGGGAATTACCCAGCAAATCTATGGCCCATTCCGTTTAGGTTTTCAAACATCCGTCAACTTAGATACAGGTAGAGAAAGTAGCACTGATTATATTTTGGAATATAGTCGCCGCACCTACGGGCTGACCCTACGTTACAATCCCGTACTGCAATTAGGCGGTATTAGCTTCCGCATTAGTGACTTTAACTGGAGTGGCGGTACCAATCCATTTTCGGGAGAGAATGTGAAGCCAGTCGTGGGCGGTGTGACACAGGAGCCTTAGTAGGCAAGGGGGCAGAGGAGGCAGGGGCAGGGAGCAGGTGAGCCAGCGCGGTCTTCTCCCAAGGGGAGAGGCTAGCGCCAAGGGGGTTTCCCCCATGAGCGACTGGCGCTCGCGTAGCGTATCCGAAGGATTCACCCGAAGGGGAGCAAGGGGGAGATTTCTATTACCAATTACCAATTACCAATTACCAATTACTCATTTTCATTCATTGAAGATAATTCAGGATTTAACGGCAAATTCACGGTAAATTTAGTACCAACGCCAACTTGACTGGTGAAACTGATTTGACCTTTGTGAGCTTCTACTGACCTTTTGACAATTACTAAACCTAGTCCGTTTCCTTGGGTTAATTTAACATTAGAAGCTCGATAAAATGATTCAAAAAGTTTACTATAGTCTGCTTCTGGAATGCCAATTCCTTGGTCTTGAATTTCAAAAGTAGCTATGCCTCTTACAGAATCGCAGTTGAGATGCAGTTGGATTCTGCCACCTTCTGGCGAATATTTAACAGCGTTAGAAAGTATATTGCCTAATATGTAATGCAAGAGCCGTTCATCCATTACAGCATCGGTATTTTGACTTTCGCAAGTAAAAACAAATTCGTGGCTGCTACCTTCAACAATTGCAAATTCTTCAATGATTTCTTGGCAGAATTTATGCAAGTTTAGGGGAACAGGATGAAACAAAAGTTTTCCAGCTTCAGCCCTACCCATGAAGAGTACATCATCCATGAGATGTTTCATAGTTTGCACAGCAGTAAGAATGCGCTTGACGTAGGTTGCTCTTTTGGCATCTGGTAAATTTGCTCCCTTGAGATCAATCAACTCAACTGCAGTTTGTATTACTGTTAAGGGATTGCGGAATTCATGAGAGACAGTGGAGATAAATAAAGATTTCAGCCGATTAACTTCTTGTTCTTTTTCTAAAGCTTGCTTCAGCAATTCTGTTTCCCGCTTAGCGCTGAGATCCCAAAAAACCAAAACTACACCACTGATTTGATTTGCTCTTCGCATCAGTGGTGAAGCTTTATCGCCAATCGGTATTTTTTTACCATCTTTGGCAATCAAAGAAGTATAATCTCCGGAAGAAACAACTCTTTGCTCAAGCAGCGCTCTGGTTACAGAGTTTTCAATTGTGGAGTTAATCACATCATCGATTAACCGAAAAATTTTGGAGATATCATTTCCTAATGCTTCTTCTTTACACCAGCCAGTCAATTTTTCCGAGGCGGGATTCATAAATGTGATAATTCCGCGATCGTCAGTAGCAATCACGGCATCGTTCATAGAGTTTAGCAAAGTTGCTAATTGATCACGATTCTCTCTGAGTTCGCATTCTAGCTGATATTTTAATAAAGCTATTTCTATCGCTATTTGTAAATCTTTAATAGTAAATGGTTTAACAATATACCCAAAAGGTTGAGTAATTTTTGCCCGTTCTAATGTGTGAGCATCGCCGTAGGCAGTGAGAAAAATTACTGGTATATCTAATTGTTCCCGGATATAACTAGAGGCAGCAATACCATCCATTTCTCCTTTGAGAATAATATCCATTAACACAATGTCTGGCTTAGTTTCTAAAGCCTTGGCAATGGCAACATTCCCGGAAGAAGCTGTACCCGTAACAATATAACCAAGTTGACTAAGTTGGCTAGCAATAGTTCTAGCCACAATTACTTCATCTTCTACGATTAAAACCCTCACATTAACCATTTGAGATTTACTACTATAAAGTTAATTGTGGAAATTGGATTTTGAAAAGCGTTCCTCGAGCATTGTCTACAGTAATTGTTCCTTCTAACTGAGCAGTGGCTAAATCATAGACTAACGAAAGACCTAGTGAGTTAGTATTTATTAAATCAAAATCATTGGGTAAGCCAATACCATCATCTTGTACTAACATTTCTATCGTCTCTCCGAGATTATGCAAGCTAATTATAATATTGCCTACTTGTTGGTTAGTAAAAGCGTGTTTAAGAGCGTTGGAGATTAATTCATTGATAATTAAGCCACAAGCAATTGCTTGGTCAATATTTAAGCTGACTGCATCTATATAAGTTGATAAACTAATTTTGGCAGGTTCTATTTGATAAGAAATTAACAAGTTGGTTGCTAAATTATCGATATATTCGGCAACATCGAGTTGTCCGATATTTGGTGTTGTATATAAGTTTTTGTGAATTAAAGAAATAGAATCAATACGATTTTGGCTTTCTCTAAGAACTTTAATAGCTTCTGGTGAGTCGAGGGTTTGAGATTGCAGTTGCAACAAGCTAGAGACAATTTGTAAATTATTTTTCACTCGATGATGAATCTCTTTGAGCAACACTTCTTTTTCTGCCAATGCGCTTCTAAGCTTAACTTCAGCTTGCTGTCTCTGGGCAATTTCCATCTGAGCTTGCTGTAAAATGCTAGATTGTTGAATGGCGATCGCAATTGGTACAGTCAGTTGCTCGAGTAAATCTATTTGATGTTCTTCCCATTTGCGAGGATGAGAACATTGGTGTGCCATTAATAAACCCCAGAGGCTAGCACTAGGATTTTCCTCACTTACCTGCGAGAGAATTGGTACTACTAAACTTGCTTTGACTTCAAACTGTTCTAACATCCTAATATGGCAATCAGTAAGTCCGGCTTCGTAAATATTAGCGATCGCTTTGTTACGGCCTTGATAACACTCCAATCCTGTACCTGTTTGAAAACAGGTATCTTCTATCTCTACACCAATACAAGCAGTCCAGCCATTCTCTACTGATTCGGCAACAATTGTACCACTCATATCTGCGGCGAAGCGAAAAACTATCACCCGATCGACTTGAAGTATATCTCGTACCTCTTTTACCGTAGCATTGAGTATATCTTGGAGATTCAAAGAGTGGCGAATTCTCCCTGAAACAGTTCGCATCAAATGCTCTCGTTCCAGTTGAGTTTTAATCGCCTGTTCAGTTTTTTTCCGTTCTGTAATATCTCGGTTATAAACTAAGCACGCGTATTTTCCATCAAATTCTATGGCGTGTTTAACTACTTCCACATCAATCATATTGCCATCTTTGAGACGGTGTTTAGCTTCTCCAGAAAAGCTAAATTTACTATTTTTGTGAACTAAACATTTCTGTAATAAAGGCACATCTTCTGATAAATCTATATCAGTAACACGCATTCTTAATAACTCTTTGCGAGAGTAGCCATAATGAATAACGGCGGCTTCATTTACATCTAAAAAATCTAGCGTCTTGCCGTCATATACCCACATGGGATTAGGATGATTGCGGAATAAGAGATTAATCATTTTTTGTTGATAATTAGTAATTTTCTCTCGATGTAAGTCTAAAGCCCTCACTACTTGTTTAGCTAATTTTTGTAAGATTGCTTGCTGTTGCAAAGTGAAGTGACGAGGTACAATATCAATCACACAAAAGCTACCTATAGCTAAACCATCTGCAGCGATTAATGGCACTCCTAGATAACTGCGACAATAAGGTTCAGAAGTCACAAGTGGATTTTTGATAAATCGCTCATCTTCTAATATGTCTGGAATCATCAATCTTTGACTTTCGAGAATTGTATAATTCCCAAAAGCTAATCTACGCGGCACTTCAGCTTGATTGATGCCAACTTTAGACTTAAACCATTCACGTTCAGCATCGACTAAACTCATCATTGCAATTGGCATCTCACATAAATCCGCAGCCAACTGCGTAAGTTCATCAAAAAACTCTTCTCTTTTGGTATCTAAAATCCGATATTGATAGAGTAATTCTAGTCGTTGCCTTTCATTATCAGGTAACAGCATTAGTGCTTGAATATCAAAATTTGATCTATTTTATTTCTGAAATTATATGTGAAGGTAGGGAACAGCGAAGCTGGGAATAGATGTATAATACAAATTCAAAATTAAAAATTAGCAAAATCAGATAAAAAAAGAGTCTTTGCGTTTGGATCTGTCAGGGAATTGAGAGAATTGGGATAACGAGAATCTTCATTACACCCTACTGTTTACTCCCAAATTTATCACCAAAATATAGGTGAAGTTTTCCAGATCCATGTTGGGTTGCACTGCGCTTAAACCAACCTAAATCTGCTATATCTCCTGCTTGTGAGAAATGCAGGTTACTATGGGTTGCCAAATAGAGAATCGGTGTTCTAGCTTCACAAAAATCAAATAGGAGTCCTAGAGATGAGATTGTCACTTAGAGAAATAATACTATCCCTACAAAATTACTAGCAGTTAATAGTAAATTTTTGTAACGGAATTCTAATTAATTGCAGCGTCAATGAAGAGCGATCGCAATACTTGTCGGTTAAGGGTAAAAGGGGAAGGGTAAAAGGGCCAAGAAAAAACCTTTTCCCCTTACCCTTTCTCCTGCGGAGACGCTACGCGAACACCTTTTCCCCAAACCAAATTCCGAATTGAAAATCCTTAACCGAGCAGTATTGAGAGCGATCGCTAGTTATGTAGAACAATTTCAGCATCATGTAGGATGTGTTGGGCAGAAGCCGTAACACATCCAAACCTTTCAAAAAGGTGTCAAGATTAACGAGGTCTTCCCAAAGTGGTAATGTATAGAACCGCCTCATCCGTAGGGATACCCAAAACCTCATTGACTTGATCGTCAAAAAAGCCTCCAATACCGCTAACGCCGACATTGAGTTGAGTAGCAGCTAAATTCAGCCGTTGCCCTAAATGTCCAGCATCCATGTGTAAATAACGGTAAACGCGATCGCCATATTGAGCGATCGCGGATTTCAGATCTGCGGTATGAAATATTACGGCTGCAGCATCTCGCCCTAAATCTTGCCCTAAGCAAAGGTAGTGTAACTCTCTACGGAAGTTTTTAAAGCGAATTTGGCGTAATTCCTGGGCTTTGGGTGCGTAATAGTAACAGCCATCTTCTAGCCGTTTGACTCCACACACAGTAATAAAGGTTTCAATTAAATTCAAGTCAAAGTAGTCTGGAGCAGGATCTAAGCTTTGGTAAATGTAATTTTGCGATTGATAAGTGAAATCGAGTAAGGCTTTGAGTTCATCAAAGGTGATATCTTCACCACTGTAAGCGCGGGTAGAACGGCGCTTGTGCATGGTGTTTTCCAGTTCTACTAGCTTATTCCCCCACTCAATTGGTGTGGTAGCTGTGGGAATTTTGAGACAGAAGGGGAAGTTATATTTATCCTCAAGGGATTTTTCTTGTTTAACTGCTGGGAGATTGAGTTTACCAGTTGTACCAGATTGAATTTGAGTGTGACGATGAAAATATTTGAGTAAATGACCATCGGGAATGTGAGGATATTCGGTTTCGGTAGCAGAAGGTAGCGCTGTTCTTCCGGGTGGTAAATTTTGTTTGATATCTAATAAGTCTGCCAGAGGTAAAACTGCGATCGCACCTTCTTGTTGCGGATCGATATAAAGTAGATCGTTGATAGCTTCATCTACAAAACCGCCAATTAAATGGGGACGATAGTCATTCACCGCCGCCGCTAACTCAATATTTCCTAATAAATGTCCTGTATCTAAAAAGATGCGGCGGTAAGCACGGTCTTCATATCGCCAAGCAGAACGGTAAAATACCGCAGTAATGACAATGGCGATTTGCGTACTTTCTAAGGAAGGATGCCAAAGACAAGCTTCTTGCAAAGCTGTCCACACATCGCGTTCCCAATAATGCATCAGCGAATGACTCCGACATTGGTAGTTATATAGCCCAGGTGGTAAGAATTCCGTTCCTCTGGAAACTATATACACCTCTGCTGGGTACAAACCACCCGCACTAGGCGCTGATCTTAAATATACGGCACTGCCCATAGAAGGCATTTTCGCCGTTAGTCCATAACTACGAAACAGTAACCGGGAAATTCTTTGCCACCATTGAGCATTTACAGTGTCAGGAACTGGGGTATTTTCGAGAATGTAGGGTTTGAGATCAAAAGACGAGCCAATTCTGTATTCTTTAAACGGTACTGGTTGCTTAGCCCAATCTAACCTCTGGCTTTTTGCAGACAGAGTCTCAGGGTCATATTTAGTACGTTCGTGGTAGTGCTGAGCAATTGATTGGTGTATTTCTGGCATAGTACTGTCAATAGCATTGGTCGTCCTTTTTTGATCTTGGCATTCCTGCGCCTAATTATTTCGTGTTAATTAGTACAATCTTAATAATTACAACTGAAGTTGAGTAACTCTAGTAATCAAGAGGGAACAAGGAACAGAAAGCTATCAAGAAAATCAGTAGGGAATAGGTAGTTTTTGAATAAAAAAGGTAAGACTCTGATTATTTCAGTAATTAACTAATTTCTTAGTAAAAATAGCTGCATTAAACTGTTGCTACCCGGAGTTGTTTTTGCCTCAAACCTCAGTTGGTGTTTACTCATAATTTTCTGCTGGTGGTGTTGGTCTTACAGGTTGTGAATTGCGTCGCCAACGGTTCAAACCATAAATAGCCGCAGCCAAAATCAATAAGTAAGGGCTGTATACCATTAACCAAATACCCAACTTCAGCAAACCAACGGTAAATTCCCCAACAGAGTGGCTAGAGTGATTCCAGGTTTCTTGAATTTGTGAACCTAAACCCCGCCCTTGACTGCTGCTAGAAACTGCTGCTTCCAAGTTTAAAGTAATAGTAGAGTAGGCAACTTGATTTTGAAGATTTTTGAGTTGAGCATCAATTTGCTCAATTGATTGCCGCACATTACTAAGTTCTTGAGCAACACTTAATACATCTCTAACGGAACCAGAGCGATCCATAATTTTTTGCAAATTAGCTTCTGTTTTCCGTAGATTACTTAATCGAGCTTGGATATCTACCAGTTGGTTACTGACATCTTCTGCCGTAATATTACGATTTTCTACTGTACCTAATTTAGCTAATTCATTGAGAGTTGAGTCTAGTTGGTTTTGCGGTACTCGCAGGATAATAGATGCAGTATGACGGGCATTCTCTTTAGTTGGTTGGCGTTCGTTTAATCCGATTAAGTCTCCTTGTTTGTTGTTGATAATTTTGGTGACTGTATCGATACTTTGATCTACAGAGTTAACAATTACAGTCATCGCTGCCTTTTTAATTAATTGCGGACGAGTTTGGGGTACTGGTGCAGCATTAGCTTTTTGAGATTCACCGCTACTTTCAACAGCGGGTGCGGCTTGATTAACGGCATCACCTGCGCTGGGAGGTAATGCTCTACTCCCTGTTTGCGACACTGAAGCACAGCTAGTAAAAATCACACTTCCCAACAGCGCACTCACAAATAAAGCAGATTTGCCGGGTAATTTAGTCAAGACTGGCATAATCTAAACCTGAGAGAGATGAAATTAATTTCAGTATGGCTGATGGCACAATAGAAGCTTGTTTTGTTGCAATTTATGTAACACAAGCGATATAAGCGAAAATAAAATTCTAAGTTTTGCAATCGTCTGCCCAATGAATGGAAGAGAGTTTTACTCGAGTTTGATTAGGCTTCACATTCTGCATCATGCAGTTCAGGAGCCAATTTTTGGGCTAGGCATTATTGAAGAACTGGCACGTCACGGCTATAAACTCAGTGCGGGAACACTTTACCCGATGTTGCACGATATGGAGCGTAAGGGATATTTATCTTCTGTTGAGGAGCGCTCAGGGCGACAAAGCCGACGAGTCTATCGCGCTACCGATTTAGGAAAAATCACTCTAGAGGATGCCAAAGGAAAAGTAAGAGAATTATTTGGCGAATTATTTGAGCAGTAAAAGAATGCTGATTAATTGGGAAACTCACTCAGAACTCATCACTGAAAAATATATAGATTATCGTTATCGAATTTCGATATATTGATGCTGTCAACATCATCAAATCATCAGGCAAACTATAGTGACCGAGGAAACTGAGAATATTCAGGCAGAGCAAGCGGCGGTTTCCTTTCATGCTCTGACTCGCAAACAACAGCAGCAGCGATTAGCTGAACTAGCAATGGTATTTTTGCGATTGGGAACGATCGCCTTTGGTGGTCCAGCTGCCCATATCGCCATGATGGACAATGAAGTAGTTAATCGCCGTCAATGGATGAGTCGGGAGAAACTACTGGATTTACTTGGAATTACGAATTTAATTCCCGGCCCCAACTCGACGGAATTAGCCATTCACATTGGCTATGAGCGCGCTGGCTGGGCTGGTTTACTAGTTGCAGGTAGCTGCTTTATTCTGCCTGCGATGGTGATAGTTTGGGTATTAGCCGCCATTTATGCTCGCTATCAAACCGTCCCCCAAGTGGAATGGCTGCTATATGGAATTAAACCTGTAATTATTGCGATCGTGCTGTTGGCTGTGTGGAATTTGGGTAAAAAAGCAGCCAAAGATGTACCAACAAGCATTGCGGGAGTAGTTGCGATCGCAGCATATTTCGCTGGATTAAATGAAATTTTGGTGCTGATTTTGCTAGGTATCGCTGTCATGCTAGTGAAAAATTGGCAAACCAGAGGTAACACCACCGGAGCATTCCTATTACCTTTTTCCGGTGTTTTCGCCCAAATTGGTAGTACAGTAGCAATCACATCACTCAGTTGGGTTAACGTCTTTTTCTTCTTTCTCAAGATTGGCTGCGTTCTTTATGGTAGCGGTTATGTGTTGCTGGCATTTCTGCAACGGGATTTAGTCGAACGCAACCACTGGTTAACATCACAGCAGCTTTTAGATGCAGTAGCCATTGGACAATTTACACCAGGGCCAGTTTTTACCACTGCAACATTTATCGGCTATTTGCTAGCAGGAAATGCTGGGGCGATCGCAGCTACCATTGGTATATTTTTACCAGCCTTTGTTTTGGTATGGGTGGTTAATCCCTGGGTGGCTAAATTACGCCAATCACCCTGGGCTAGCGGATTTCTCGATGGTGTGAATGCTGCTTCTCTAGGATTAATGGCAGGAGTCACCTACACATTAGGACGAGCCGCACTAGTGGATTGGTTAACAATTATCTTGGCAATATTGAGTGCGATCGCTGTTTTTCGGTTCAAAATCAATTCTGCTTGGTTAGTTCTAGCAGGAGGCGCGATCGGGTTGGCTTCACACTTATTATGGGGTTGAAGATAGGGGAAAGGGGAAACGGGGAATGGGAAAAAGGAAAGGAAAACATTTACCCTTTTACCTTTTCCCATCTGTAGCAATACGCTTAAGAGTGAGTTAAATCACAATCTATGAGATATTACGGTTATAAAATTAAATATTCATGCATAAAAAAATACTAGTCACTTGATGCCTTTAATAGAGTTAATGTTAGTGCTGGCTACAGTAATTGGCGTAGCAGATAGTAATACAATTCGGTTTAAAGATGAAACTGGGCAAACCAAAACAGTTAAATTAGCTTGTATTAATACGCCCAAAGAAACCAAACAGCAGTATGTTACCGCTGCCACTAAAAAACTTCAACAATTACTACCATCTGGTAGCCGAGTCGTCATCAGAAGCTTAAATCTAGAGAACGGTGAGCGTACATTGGGTGAAGTATATGTAGATAATCGCTCAGTAAATCTGCGTTTGGTGGAAGAGGGTAATGCTGTTGTCGATCAGGAATCTTTAGAGTTTTGCAATGAAACCAAAACTCAATTTTTAATTGCAGAAGCCAATGCCAAAAATAAGCGCCTGGGATTATGGCAGCAATTTAATCAGGGAAGGTAAAAAATGAAAAACTCCAGGATGGAGTTTTTGGGCATGGGGCATGGGAAAGATGTTGTTGTGTCCCGCCGCAAGTCCCAAGCGAAGTAAGGGTAAATAGTTCATGTTGAAGAATTGCTATTAAATGCCTATAAGCTTCATCAACTAATAGCGTTTTTGCGCTGTGCGGTACGATAACTTCTGGGTGTTTTTCCTGTCCAGCGCTTGAAAGCACGATGAAAGGCACTAGGTTCCGAAAATCCTAAAAGAAATGCGACATCGTGAATTGATGTTTCTTTGTCTTGTAAGTATCGCAAAGCAAGTTCCTGACGAGTTTGATCTAGAAGCTGTTGGTAAGATGTATTTTCACTGTGCAATTCTCGTTGAAGTTGTCGCACACTCATCGTTAAACTACGAGCGATTGCCTCAATGGTGGGTACTTCTCCATGTAATTGCTGAGTAATAACTAATATGACTTTTTGGGTATAACTCTGCACCTGCTGTTGTGCCTTCAGCATTGCTGTAGCGTGATTTTCAAAGACACATAGCAAATTAGGATTGGCTGATCGCACTGACCAGTTTAAACAGTTAGCATCAAATATAATTCGATTCGTCGGCTGAGAAAACTGGACTGTTGTTTGAAAAATGCGCTCATGCTCAAAACAGTCTTCGGGATGGGGATGTTGAAACCAAACAGCCGTAGGTTCTAGAAGTTTTCCGGTGAGTTGCTGTGTAGCTGTGACTAGAGCCGCAAAAGTACTTTCAATGGGATGTCGTGGCTCATCGATGAGATAGTTTTTCAAGTTATCTACAATCTCGCAATCACAATGCACCCAACCCGCTGAAACAGTATGGTGAATCGCCACTCCCTGACTAAAAAGACGAGTGTACTGAGAAAGTTTTTCCAAAGCTTGGCCGTAGGTTTGGCAATTCAGAAGGACATAGCCAACAATACCAATGGCAGATAGGTTAAAAGATTCCCCAATGTGCAAACCCAAATTGCGATCGCCTGTTTGCTTCACTGACTCTCGCCAGAGATATTTCAGTACATCTCCAGAAACCGGATAATCTGGGTTCTCCAGCCAAGCTGGATCGATGTTGACGGCGGTGTATAAGCGATTAATATCCACACCTTGCACCGCTACATATTGCACAATATCTCGCGCGATCGCAACTGAGAACCTAGCATCCTGCATAAATTGGCACGAGCAGTCAATTTTTTGGCATGGCGAGTCACTTCATACTTTAGCAGAAAGCCTTACTGTTGCAATATCAACCATTGTTGGAAATTACATAGCTACTGCAAGTATTAGAGGAAAGTTTGATGAATCGCCGACAACTCGTTCGCACTACAGGCATTCTCTTCATTTTTTTAGTTGTATTGTCGAATATTCCTTATATTCTGCTCATTCAAACCTTTGAATATGACGATATTCTCCGTCAGCCAGTTGACTATGTCTTAACTCAGTTTCACGCAGGTGGAGCTAGGCTGATTCTCACTTGGTTTAGCTTTGGATTGGCAGCGCTACTATTTATCCCTGCTAGTATAATGCTACACCTCGCTATTGCCCGCGAAGATAAAATTTATCTTCCCATAGCAACATTTCTGGGTGCTATGTCCGGTATTCTACAAGCATTGGGGTTGATGCGTTGGGTGTTTGTCGTTCCGGTTTTAGCAACCCTGTATACAAACACTAATGCTAGTACAGCTACAAAAGAAGCAGTAAGTGTGGTTTATCAGGCAGTACATCAGTATGGCGGTGTCTTAATCGGTGAACATTTAGGACAAACCTTACTAATTGGCTGGACTCTAGGAGTGGGAATAGCAATGCGATCGTCGCCCCTATTTAAATCTTGGGTAGCATGGTGGGGTTTGCTCACCACACCGCTGTTGCTGTTGGGGCAAAGTGAACTCATAGCCACAGTAATACCCGCAATGCCTATAATAGAAGCTACTCCTATTGGATTTATCTTATGGGAAGTTTGGTTACTTATCGTTGGTATTTCATTACTACGAGTACCTAAAAAACGACTAGTTAATCAAATAGAAAAGGTTTAATAGTCACTGTCAGCCACACAGATTCCCTTACATTTGATGCCATTTGTAGCTGTACGCTGGCAATGAGAACAAAGAATTTTCTCTGTTTCTGGCAAAATATTTGTACTGGTGCTCGTTTGTTGCTTGTCTTTGTCGGTTTGGAGATTCACAGCGATCGCGCTCAGGTAAATTTTTTGTAGTTTATCTTTACATTCTATAAACTACAGCGATTCTCTTCTACAGCTAGCAGCAAGGGGACTTTCAGAATTAAATTATTCAGTTTTGAGGGCGAAGAAGCACATTGCTTGAAGAGACGCGATTAATCGCGTCTCTTCACTGCCCCTTGACTTTTGAGAATATTTACGAAAAGAATATGACACGCAGCTTTAGTCGTAATTGAAATTAGGATTGCGCTTGCAGTTTTATAATTGATTAAGAATTGGGATACTCAACTTTTTGTTTGGAGTTTGCTTTTAAGTTATGGATGCAATGGAGTTTTTTGAACTAAGTACTGGTAAATGGCGATCGCAACGTACCACACACCACCTAGCCTTCAAGAGATCTGAAGCGGGAGAATCCGATATTATTGTTCAAGCCCTTGCTGCCGACGATCCAAAAGTGATCGAGATTTGCCAACTCCATGAGGTTGACCCCAAGTTGGCTATTGGTGGTGCCTTTGTATCTTGGCAAGGTGCAATGGGATGGGATAAAGAAGATGAAAACCATGAAGGTTCCACAGTGTTTTCTCTGATTCCTGATGCTGATAATCCCCGTCAAGGATCGCTGCTGCGAGAACGAGGCTATGCGGAAATTGTCCCAGTAGCAGGACGCTATCACATGGATGATGAAGACGCATTAGTCTTGATCACCGAATATGAAACCATGAGTTCGATTGAGAGATTTTGGTTTGTGAGTCCTAGCATCCGGATGAGAAGCAGTACCGTTAAAAGATTTGGTGGTTTTAGCACCGCTACATTCTGTACCGAATTCCGGGTTGCAGATGCTTCAGAGGTTCCATCTAACCAGGATGAAGCTAACCTCTCAAATCAGACTCCCGATCAGATAAACAATGCCGTTGAACCCACAAAACACTTCTCCTTCTTCGGTTGGTAAATTAATCTTCACCACCAGCAAAGATCCCTTTACACGAGGGTTAGACTATCTCTATGGAGTTAGAAGTCTAGCCCTTGATGCAGAGATGATCGATGTGGTGTATGATTTAGAAAATCGTAAATCTCTGTGTGTCTGGATCTGCGAACATATTGATGCGGTGAACCAACAACTGGAAAAGTATCTTCAGGCTTGCCACGATTGTTTTCACCCTTGGGAGCAACCTGCGATTCAAATTTTTGCTGCTCCCATTGCTCAATCCTTTGGGATTGATGCTCTATGCAATCTTCAGACAAATCCTATTACCATCCTGATAGATGTGGGACGAGTGGTGCCGGCAGACTGGCTGCAATTAGTAGTCCATGAATATGCTCATGCTCATGTAGGCTCTCCTGGTCATCACGAACAATTTGCGCGATCGCTCTCTCATCTCTGTTTGGGATTAGGTATTGCGCCTCCCCCTTTAAAACCTGGTATGGAATCTTACCTGCGATTTTATCCTGATTGCCGTCCCACTCAAAACCCCTTAGCATTTTGGCGAGGAGAATCCGGGACATTCAATCTAATTACTAATTCGTAATTTGTAATTCGTAATTAATTGCAAATTAGTAACTACGAATTGCGAATTGTTAACTAAAAAATTGGCGTTGCTCAATTGCGGGATGAAAGCCAAAACTTTCATGTCTCCAATTTGTACTCTCTGCGTCTAGTGCGTGTTAGCAAAGTAGGGTGTAACCCGATCAGTTAACGCTTTCACTAAGCAACGCCAAAAAATCTCATTCCAAGTCTAGAAATTGGAATAATTTGTGGTTTGAAGTTACCTCAGTAGACTAGCAGTTAAATGTGAATAATAATACCAATTCTCCTCAACTCAGCAACAAATTTTAACCTAATAGTTCATCGCAAAAGTTATGAGAAGTTGTGAGGATCAGATCCCCGACTTCTTGGAGAAGTCGGGGATCTTGCAGCCTAGCAACATTAATGTGGTGGACTATTATTAGCCTTTGAATTGGTATTACTGCTGTGTCTTGCACATCAAAAGGTGAATTTCTGACACAAGTTTATTCTCAATTCTAAGATGCCAAATTTGCATAGCAGTCAATTGGCTGCGAATTAGAAGCTGCGGTTATCGAGTAAAACTCAACTCGATTAACCAATGTCGGAATTTTTCATGTCAGCTAATAGCATAAAGGTGTTTATCATGTCGATTCCTTTATTGGAGTACGCCCCTTCATCTCAAAATCAGCGTGTTGTTAGCTTTGAAATTCCTGGTGATGAACAACCCAGAATTTACACAACCGAAAACCTGCCGTCACCTACTGAAATGGATGTTTTGATTTCGGCAGCTTATCGGCAAATTTTTCATGAACAGCAAATGCTCTCTAGTAATCGCCAAGTCGCTCTAGAATCTCAACTGAGAACAGGAATGATCACAGTTAGGGAATTTATTCGCGGATTGGTCTTATCCGATTCCTTTAGAAGGCTGAATTACGATGTTAACAATAATTACCGCTTTGTAGAAATCTGCGTACAAAGGGTTTTAGGGCGGAGAATTTATAGCGATCGCGAAAAATTTGCTTGGTCAACTGTTCTTGCGACTAAAGGTATAGTAGCCTTGATCACAGAGCTGCTTAATAGTGAGGAGTATCTCAATAACTTTGGTGATGATACAGTTCCTTACCAACGGCGGCGGATTTTACCCCAGCGTTCTAGAGGCGAGTTACCCTTTGAACGCATGGCACGCTACGACACTGATTACCGCGATAAACTACCACGCAGAGGTTATATACCCATGAATTTACAAACTTTCCTCCGTAGTCGTAACAGAGATTTGGTGTTGTCAATCGTTGGTTCTGGACTAGGTTTGATCGCCATCTTATCTTTGCTCACTCACTTGGGCTTGTTCCCAAAAATGGGCCCATTCTAGTAGTTCAAACACACAAATATTGACAGGTATAGATTGGGCAAAGGGAAAAGGGGAAGGGTTTAAAACCTTTACCCTTTTCCCCTTACCCTTACCCCCACCTGTGAAAACAACTTTGGCAATACCAGGAATTTTTAATTAGCAGAGGTGCAGAGAAATAGGAGGAAGATTTCTCTTGACTTTGTTCTATGTTTTCTGCACCCTTTGCCTATGTTGTCAATCTTTGCAAAACCTGCTTTAAAGCGATCGCAGTCCAATCTACATCTGCTGCGGTGGTTTCACGTCCTAATGTCAAACGAATTCCGCCCAAAGCTGCCTTTTCTGAATACCCCATTGCTAAAAGTATTGGGCTAGGGCTAAGTTTCCCACTATGACAAGCTGCACCAGCACTAATACCAATTCCTGCCAAATTTAATTGTCTGACTATCGTTTTACCGCTGAGTTTTTCGCCATCAGCAGATTCTAAACAAAAACTCAGATGATGGGGTAAACGATGCTCACTATCACCTGTGGGAATTAAACCAGGTATATCGGCTAATTGAGCAAATAAGCGATCGCGTAATTGAATTAATCGCGGTGTTTCTTTTGGCATTTCTTGCGCTGCGAGTTCAGCAGCTACACCAAAACCAGCAATTACGGGTACAGCTTGTGTTCCAGAACGCAGTCCCCTTTCTTGTCCACCGCCACCAAATAAGGGTATTAACTCTACACCAGGACGCACATACAAAGCACCCGCACCTTGCGGCCCATATATTTTATGACTAGATAAACTCAGTAAATCTACAGGTAAAGTTTCCACATCAATTGGTAAACGTCCTACAACCTGTACTGCATCTGTGTGAAATAACACTCCATGATTACGGGCAATAGTTCCCAGTTCTGCGATCGCTTGGACTGTACCAACTTCACTTTGTCCGTAAATTATTGATACCAAAAAAGTATGAGGACGCAATGCGGCTGTTAAATCTTGGGGGTTGACTCTACCTTTAGCATCTACAGGTAAGCGAGTAACTTCCCAACCCCACATTTCCAGCAACCGCGCCGTTTCAGAAATTGCCGAATGTTCCACACTAGAAATGATCATGTGTTGCGGCACAGCATACAATCGAGCCACACCCATAATTGCTAAATTATCTGCCTCCGTGCCACCAGAGGTAAAGATAATTGATTCGGGAACAGAAGCGTTAATTAATCCCGCCACTTGGAATCTAGCTTGTTCCAAAATTGTCGCCGCCCGATTTCCCCACTCATGTAAGCTGGAAGGATTACCCCATTGTTGAGCGAGAACTTTTTGCATAACTGCGATCGCTTCCGGGCGGGTGGGAGTTGTGGCACTGTAATCTAGATATATTTGCATATTAAGGGATTGGGGACTAGGTAATTGGTAATGGGTAATGGGTAATTGGAACAAAGAAGACAGAAGAGAAGTAATTTAATAATTCTTGACCAATAACTAATGAAAAAAATGATTCATCTACTGTCCCCAGTTCATAATTATGACTACCTATATTGTCGCTCTAGTCAGTATCGCTGGATTTGAAAAACCCCCATTAAGTTTAAGATTATTTGGGCAATATTTTCTTGGTTCCAATTATCTTCTTCTTAACAACGTTTTAACTGTGTTAACAACACTACGATGTCATCAATGGCTGGTCGTAAATTCCTGACTGGTTGTTCGCTTTGATTTACCATAATACTGAAGACTAAAGGCTCATATTTAGTACCATTGATATATCCCGAGAGTGAAACCGCACCAGTTAATGTACCAGTTTTTGCTTGTACAATTCCTTCCGCAGGAGTGTTGCGAAAGCGATTTTTTAAAGTACCACTTTTCCCCGCTACTGGTAATGCGGCACGATAAATAGCTGAGTTTGGTGTTTTGGCTATTAAACGCAAAGTTTGTACTAAAGCTTCAGGAGATATTAAGTTGCGACGTGATAATCCAGAACCATCTACTAAAAAATAAGTAGTGGGATCAACTCCTAATTGGGTTAAGCTCGTTTTCAGAACTTCTAAGCCAATATCAGCAGTACTTTTATCTTGAACTCTGGGCTGTTTAATAGCTAATGCTCTTAGTAAAGCTTCAGCATAAAGATTATTACTATCCTCCAGAGTTACCTTAATTAACTCAGATAACGGAGGCGAATCTACCGCTGCAATTTCCTGCTGATTACTACCACCATTTAGTACTAATGTTTGTCCTAAATTAATGTTCTGCTTTGCTAATACAGTCCGAAAACTGCGTAAAAAATAATAGTTAGGGTCAACTACAGGTAATGTGACTAAATAAGATTGAGAATCTTGTGCTAATTGCCCTTGTATGCGTAATACAGTTCCTGTTAAATCGCGGGTAACATTAATATTATTTTCTTGATTTTTGTTGACTGTAGTTGATTGATTAACTATCCGCCATCTTGCCGCTTCATTAGTATCATTCCAGGTAATTTGTAAAGGTTTACCTATGGTTTGGGGAATTAATTTCAAACTAAAAATATTTTCATTCAATATAAAGCTGCCAATAGGCGCACCATAATCGGACTGTACATCTTCCCATTCCCAAGTTGAGTTAACTATATCTCCTTGGATATAACTGTCATCGGCAATTAATTGCTTAATTTGAGTAATACCTTTTTTTTGCAATTGTTGCGCTAAGGTTTGCAATTGATTATCGCTTAAGCTGGGATCTCCTCTACCAACAACACGCAAAACTCCATTAGCATTCTGATAAATAGAGGTGCGAATTCGGAAATTTGTGCCTAATTGCTGCAAAGCCGCAGCGGTTGTTAGCAATTTTGTATTAGAAGCAGGAGTAAAATATTTTTGAGCATCCCGGCTGTAAAGTGTTTGCCCAGATGATATTGATTGTACTAATATTCCCCAGCGGACTCGATTAAATGACGGACGATTGATTACAGCATCTATAGATGTTCCTAGCTGGGTTGGACAAATGGCTTTAGTGGTAGATGCTGGTGCTATTGGTGTTGGTGATTGGGCTGTAGCGGCTTGTTGGGTAATACTAATCTGAGTACCGAGAAACAGTAACATTAAACCAACAGTAATTTTTTGAGTCATCACATAGTACTAAAAACTATTAGATAATAATACAATTCAAAATTCCAAATTAAGAAAATCAAATTTTTTCAAATGTTCCTTAGCTAGGATATGGGCAAATACGGTTTAGTTAAGAAAATTAATTGATAACAAAACCAAAAAACTAGTTACTCAACAAAAAAACAGAACAATAATTTTGGAGGGGGTTTGGGGGACGCAACCGTCACCCAATCGGGGGTTTGGGGGAGAATCCCCCAATTGATCTGGCTTTTTTAATCAGTGACAAATCAATCACTAATAAGCTGAACCCAAGCGTATTAGGATATGGGCATAATTTTCGGGAATTGATATTAACAGTCAACCGTCAACCGTCATCATTTAAATAAAAAGCTCATGATTAGCAATTTAAACGCTATCATGAGCTACACACTTGAGTAATCTGCAATTGAACAAATGAATTAACTGATTAGTTAGGTAAATCCTGAATAATCAAAAAGCCAAAGAATTATTATTCATCGTCATACTCTGTATCATCATCTTCGCCAAAAATTTCGTCAATAATCTGTTTTGCGCGTTTGTCAGAAATATTTAAGTCTTCTTGCAGGCTAGAAATATAATCTTGCTCAGAATCGGGTACTTCTTCATCAATCCCCACTACCAAAAGCGCGGTAATGTAAGCTGCTTCGCAATAATCCTGATCGGGTAAGGAATCAATCGCTTGTGCTAATAAATCCTGTGGTTCTGTTGACTCTAGCAAACTATAAACTTTGTCTGTCAAGTTCCGGTAGTCTTCATCTGAGTAATTTTCAAATTGGGAAATCCCACTTAGCATTTCACTTAAAGCATACTCTTCTTCTATAGTTATCCCCTCACCATCTGACGCTGCGGATAAAAGTCCAATGACTGCGATCGCAACTTCTGGTTCTAAAACTACTGAACTATTAGTACGGCGGTTGCTCAATTTGGGTTTAATCATAATTAACCTTTCAAAATTCCCTGATTGCTGGGCAGTTTATCTTTATATTGCTGATAGTGCATATTGGGAAACCAAAAATTTTGTATTTCATACCAGAAATGCTACACACAGCTGCTTGAAAGCTATGGTTCCCACGAAAATCGCAAAAATAACAAATTTAGTAATTTGTTTAAAAATTTTTTCCCAAAAAAAAGCAGAGGATATCATCCTCTGCTTGGTAATTACGAATTACGAATTACGAATTGTTACAGTTTCGTCCCGCACTCAGAACAGAAGTTATGTGTGGGCAGGTTTTTGGAACCGCAGTTGCTACAGTAAACAGGTTCTGTAGATGTTTTTGGTGATTGCTTTGGTAAGCCAATCATTTGGGCGTTGTTTTTACCTGGGGCTACCATTGGATAGCAGTTTTCATCTCTAGTAACGCGCACATCTACAACCACTGGGCCATCATACGCCAGCATTTCGGCGATCGCATCTTGGAGTTCTTCCCGTTTGCGAATTACCATCCCTTTTATACCATAGGCTTTGGCTAAATACTCAACATCTGGCATCCCTACTTCCATGTTAGAGCAGGAGTAACGCTCACCGTAGAAGGCTTGCTGCCATTGGCGTACCATTCCCTGCCAACCGTTGTTGAGAATGATAGTCTTGACATTTAAACCATATTGTGCAAGTGTACCCAGTTCTTGCAAACACATTTGGAAACTCGCATCACCACTGATACAGATAACTTCTTCATCAGGGAATGCGGCTTTTGCTCCCATTGCTGCAGGTACACCAAAGCCCATTGTTCCCAACCCAGCGCTAGAAATCCAGCGGCGAGGGCCATTTTTGAGGAATTGTGCTGCCCACATTTGATGTTGACCAACATCTGTAGTGTAGAAAGCATCGGGTGCTTGGCGACCGACTTCCACAATTACCTCTTGGGGAGAGATGCTATCGGGATGTTGGGGTACAACTAGGGGGTATTCTTCCCGCCAACGGTTAACCAGGTTCAACCATTCTTGGTTTTGGTTGGGTGTACCTTTTGTACCTGTGTGTTTGCAGCGACGCAGCAAGTCACTTAAGACATTCCGCACATCACCAACAATGGGTACATCTGGAACGCGGTTTTTACCAACTTCGGCGGGGTCGATGTCGATGTGAATGACTTTCGCCTTGGAAGCAAATTCATCTAACTTCCCAGTTACTCGGTCATCAAATCTTGCGCCCACGCAAATTAACAAGTCGCAATCAGTCACAGCAAAGTTAGCGTAAGCTGTGCCATGCATCCCCAACATACCCAAAGCTAGGGGATGATGTTCGTCAAAAATCCCGATTCCCATCAAAGTGGTAGTCACAGGGATATTGAATAACTCAGCTAATTCCTTAACTTCTTCATGTGCCCCAGCTGCGATCGCACCACCACCGACATACAATAACGGTCGACGGCTTTCACTAATTAACTGAATTGCAGCATTGATTTGACGGGGATTGCCTTTAACTGTGGGACGATAGCCGCGTAATTTTACAGAACCAGGTTCTACTGGTACATAGTCAAATTCTTCTAAGGCTACATCTTTAGGAACATCAATTAATACTGGCCCTGGTCTGCCGGTGCTAGCAATGTGGAATGCTTCTGCCACAATGCGAGCCATATCTCTGGGGTCACGCACTACATAAGAGTGTTTAACAATTGGTAAGGTAATACCGTAAATATCAGTTTCTTGAAATGCGTCTGTACCAATGGATGCCCGTGGTACTTGTCCAGTCACCACAATCATGGGGATTGAGTCCATGTAGGCGGTAGCGATACCTGTTACCAAGTTAGTCGCCCCTGGGCCAGAAGTACCAAAACACACTCCTACCTTACCTGTAGCACGGGCATAGCCATCAGCCGCATGGGAAGCGCCTTGTTCGTGGCGCACAAGAATGTGCTTAATACCACTTGTGGCTTCCACCTTGTAAAGGTCATCGTAAATTGGCAAAATTGCGCCACCGGGATAACCAAAAATATACTCAACACCGTGACGCTGGAGGCTGTCCAGGAGGGCGAACCCACCGGAGGCCCGTTGCGGCGTTACCACAGTCTTGATGGTTTTAGGCTGGGTGTGATTCTCGGTTTGGGGGGGACTGATTCGGGAAGGCGATCGCACTGTCAAACCTCTGAGAATAGCTAAGTTAATGCTTGGATTCTGTAATTAAGATTTCATTTTAATAGAAAAGTTTAATAAAATCCTTATATTGATATCTAATTTTCCCATCAGCTTAGGCCATAGGAAGATAATTTGTCTGGAATTGTTGACAAAAGGGATTGGGTATTAGGGATTGGGACTGGGGACTGGGTATTAGGGACTAGGGACTGGGGATTGGGTAATCAGAAATAGTTATTATGTATTGGGGATTGGGTAATTAGAAATAGGAAATGGTAAAAAACGATTTTCAACACTAACTAATAGTATTTTCTTAAAATTAACTGTCTCAAAAATATTGCTGAGAGACCATTCATAAAGCAAATCTTAAGTAGGGTGTGTTACGGCTATGAAAGGATATGGGACAAAGAGACAATGAAGTTTAGCCGTAACGCACCGCCGCGTGGATGGTGCGTTAGGCGCTAAGATAGTTATTTCGTAACAAATCATCTTTGGAATGTGCGCCTAACACACCCTACAGTAATTTTATTTTTACTTTATAAATAACCTTTGAAAAAATATAGTAGTTTTTAATTTCTAGCTCTCAGTCTATAGTTCGTAGTCCCCAATCCCCAGTCCCTAATCCCTAATCCCCAGTTCCCAATCCCAACTAAATCACGTCTTGCAATACTCGCCGAGTATTTTTCCAAGCCCAAACACCTACAGCCGCTACTATCACGCTCATAGCTACTAGGACAACACGCAAACCAAGCATATCAGTTAACGGCCCAGTAATTGCTAGAGGTAAAGAAAGGGCAATATTCACCGCATGATTTTGGAAGCCGAATACTTTACCATGCATCGTGGGTGGCGCTTGTTGTTGGATTAAAGTTTGCATCGGTACGCCTATTAAGGAAGCACCTACACCTAATAAGGCACAAAGTATTAACGCTAATAAAAGGTTGTGGGTAAAAGTAAACACGCCTAAAACTAGCGCCATCAGTAAAAAGCCGATTAAGGGTAAAGGCTTGCCGTGCAATTTTACACCCCAGTGTCCCAAAATTCCTGCTCCCAAAACCATCCCCACCCCGGCTGCTGCTAAGAAAAAGCCAAACTGCTTTTCTTTTAAGCCAAAGTCGGCTGCTAATCTAATTGTCAGCACTGTTAAAGCTGCAAACACGCAATATAAGGTGACAAGTTGCAGCATGGCATTTAACACCAGGCGGTTTTTCTTCAGATAACGCAAACTCTCTGTAAATTCTGACCACAGATGAGTTTTAGCCTGATGCTCATGAGTCGGTTTATGTTCTTTAAAATTAATCGGCTGCATAATTGCACCCGATAACAAATAAAGTCCACTCACTATCAATTCTTGACCGTATTCCTCTCCCAGAAAATCTTTCGCCCAACTTAACATCGGCTCGCCAATAGCAAAGCCAACGATTAAGGCTCCCATCATTGTGCTGCTAAACAGGGCATTAGCTGCCATTAAATTCTCCCGCTTTACCAACAGAGGAATAGCAGCTTGTTCCGCTGGGGCAAAAAACTGCGTCACTGTTGATATGGCAAAAGTTAGTATCAAAAGTATCAAAAACTCTCGTGGTAAGAACGGAATCAACAACGTTAATAACCCACGTACCACATCCGAGCCAACCATGATTAGCTTTTTGGGAAGGCGGTCAACAAAAATGCCACCCGCAGAACCAAACAAAATGGCTGGTACTGTAAAGGAGACCATCAATGTTGAGTACATTGAGTTTTCTGCCAATCCTGGTGGTGGTGGGTAGTTTTCCAGTAGGGCAATCATCAAAACGAAGAATACCTTATCTGCCAACTGGGAAACCAGTTGCCCAATCCACAGGAGCATAAAAGCACGGTTTTTCAGCAGTGCGCCAAACCCGTTATTAACAGCAGCAGGTTCCGTTGGAAACATTTGACACTAAGTAATGGGGACTAGGGTAGATGGGAGTAGGGGAGTGGGAGCAAGGGCAAGGGGCAAGGGGGCAGGGGGCAGGGAGAATAGGTGTATCCTCACTCTTATCATCTTCCTCATCCCTCATCCTCCTTATTTTTATCGCTCCTTTGGAAAATTTTCCCTATTTCTCACTCCCCTTTGCCCAGTTTATTTTCCGGACTATTTTTCTTCATAGCGCTTTAAAAGCAGATGCACAAAATCAGAGGCACTTAAGCGATCGCTATTTTGGTACAATCCTAGGGACTGGTCTGTTAATACCCCTTGTATAGTTTGGGGCGATCGCCAAATGGATAAATGGTCTACAGATGGTTCTGCATAGAAGTTATTTTGCCCACTACCCAATAAAGACGAACTCCAATGGGTGAAATAATCATGGCTCATCCTGTGAATGGGAAAATCACCCCATAGTGGCACGCCCCATCCATCTACAGCAATAAAAGCTGTGACTTTACCCCCTAAAAGTTGCCACAAACGCGCTGCGATAATTGCTCCAACTACACCAGCGCTAAAGCTAATGAAGAACACGGGCGATTGTAACCTATCCTTTAAGCAATTGTGTAAAAATTGTAAAATTTTGAATGGCGATACGGTCAGTACACCCTGCTCTGGAAAAATCAGAATATTGTGAGCTGGATTTTTAGGAAGTGTGCGATCGCCATTAAAATCGAAGCACCCTGAGATAAAACTTTCTGTCAATTCTGGCTCATGGATTCCAGGGCAAATGATGATATCCATCTATACTTTAGTCTCTGAATTTAGAGCTAGGGTTTAGCAATGCTGAATCCCTACTGGTTATAAATACAACATTAATATTGTAAGCAACTGGCTGAGAATTTAACCTCAGCAAGAATTTGTGAATTTCTTGAGTTTTGTTGACTGTTGACTGTTGACTGTTAACAGCCAACAAAAAATGTGCTGATTACGTAAATCCTGATTGATTTAAGTAAATTTTCTTGTCTAGATCCTAACGGTAGAGGTACAAAAAGCGTTGCCCCGTTATGATATTTGTAACTATCCTATCCCCCCGGATGGGATTTTATTTTACTCAGTCGGGAAATAATCAATTATTTCTTTGATACTTCTCTCCATTCTGGTTATATTGAGGAACTCACTGTGGTAGCCACGCCGGAAAAAGTACAACATACCCACGAGCAATCATCACGTCAAGATAGAGTAGCCGTATTGCTCATGGGCTACGGCGAAGTCGAAAGCTACGAAGATTTCGCTAACTATAACGAACAGGCTTTAAATCTACTGACAGCAAAATTTGCACCAGTCCCTACTTGGATTTACCCACCCCTAGCAAAGCTTTTGGCGTTATTTGACCGTCACGAGTGGGGACATACGCATCATGATTTTATTTCCCCACATAACGCTATTTTTGAACAGCAGCGCGCTGGAATTGAGAAGCGGTTACAAGAAAAGTGGGGTGAAGGCGTTCAAGTTTTCAAAGCTTTTAACTTCTGTGCGCCTTTTTTGCCTAAACAAGTTTTAGCAGAGATTAAAAACCAAGGCTTCGACAAAATTCTGATTTATCCCCTATTAGTAGTTGATTCTATCTTTACTAGTGGAATTGCGATCGAGCAGGTGAATAACGCCTTAGCTGAGATGGCTGAGGGTGAAGAACATTGGGTAAAAGGACTGCGTTACATTCCTTCTTTCTACAACGAGCCAGCTTATATTGATTTGATGGCGCATTTGGTCGAGGAAAAAATTAATGCTGATTTAGCAGCTAACTATCTACCTTCTCAAATTGGGATTGTGCTGATGAATCACGGCTGTCCCCACAAAGCGAAAGGCTTTACCTCTGGGATTGTCGAAAGTCAAGCACTATATGACTTGGTACGGGAAAAGTTAATTAACCGCTATCCTTTAATTTCTGTGGGTTGGCTGAACCATGACACACCGCTAATTGAATGGACGCTACCCAATGCCGAGCAAGCAGCTAGTAACTTGATTCAATTGGGTGCCAAAGTTGTAATATTTATGCCAATTGGTTTTGCGACGGAAAATCACGAAACTTTATTGGATGTCCATCACATTATCCATGCTTTAGAGAAAAAGCATCATGGTGTGGATTATGTGCAAATGGCTTGTGTGAATGACCATCCAGAGTTTTTGGCGATGGCTGCACAATGGGCTGATGCTCATATTAGTGCATTAAGAGCAGAGGAAGCAGTAACCGTTAATCCTCACCTAGATGGACATCATCATCACCATCACCATTAATTAGCAGAGAAAGTTTTTAAAGGCAGAAGAACGCAGAGTACAGTCAATACTACTATTGGTTTTGGGGAAAAGGTTAAAGGTTAAGGGTTAAAGGTTTTTTCTTTCCCTTTTCCCATTCCCCTTTTTACCCTTAACCGACAAGTATTGAGAGTACAGTTTATTTGCGTTCTTCTTTTTTATATCTAGAAGCTTCTCCGCAAGAATTTAGGGTAAATCGCCAAACTGTTCTCTATAACGAGAAAGAAGCGCTTCAAGTTCTGCAGCGCGTTGACGTTCTTGTTCTGCACGTTGACGTTCTTGTTCGGCTTGTGCTTCAGCTTCTATACGTTTATCAGTTTCCTGTTTCAGTGCTGCAATCAATTCATCATTTACCAACAATTTTTCACCATTATCTAGGCGATAAAAGCTAATCAGTTTTCCTTCTACAGCTAGACGTAGTTGTAATATTTGGCTGCAACTATCGGTAATTGGCTCATAAATATCTCCCTTTAAGCGATATCCTTGCAACTGTTGTGTAATCCATTCGCCTTTGGGATCGAATAACCAATATTCTTCTACTTCTAAGCCTTCATAAAGATTTTTCTTAGTGGTTTTGTCTTCTTCTTGAGTTCCTTTAGAGGTAAATTCAAAAATTACCTTTGGTACCTGTTTTTCTTCCCAAATTTTGTAGTTATCACGTCCTCCTGGTTCAACGTCATAAATAACCATGACATCAGGTGCAACTCTTAATTTGGGGAAACCTTGTGCATAATACAAGAATTGATTGGCTAAAACTGTGGCGCGACGACCTTGAAGATATTGTCTGATAACTTCTAGCGTAGTTAAAATTGCATATAAATGGTCATAAGTTTCTGCCACAGGTTCTCCATCGCTGCTAGGATAAGTGATTCCTGATGTAGAGATAATGGTGGTCATATAGCCACTTTGAAGACTTTATTTGTCTATTTTAGTTAAAATTGCATCTTTGTGTATGTGTAACTTAAAATCAGGACTTACGCGACTGCTACACCCATCTTCTTGTGTAAGAGTCAAGAGTCAAGAGTCAAGGGTCAAAAATTCAGCTTTTTTGGACTTTTGACTTTTGACTCTTGACAGCCTAAACGAAAAAAATGTGACACTTGCGTAAGTCCTATTAAAATCTGGTTTCATACTCAACGACAGCACGACCTTCATCACCTAAATTAGTAGAAGCGCGCACGCGAAGTTCATCATTGAGGCGATAAATTACGTTGTAACGTAAGGGTTCATTGCTAGCAAAAACTCGCGATAACGACACAGAAAAATCATTCGATACATCAAATACACCTTCGGCGGCTAAACCCAATACCGAAACATTGGTATTAGTATTAGTTACCAAGGTAGGAAATAGCCGTAATTCACTTAAGCCGATAGTTTGTCCAATTTGACTGAGAGTACCTTGCAAGTTAGAGAAAACTGCGGAACCAGCTATATTAATTAGTCCTAAGGTTGCGTCGCCTTGCTGTAAATTGTTGAGAATTGAACCTCCCAGTAAAGCCACTATTTCAGATCGACTACGGCGAGGTTCGCTTGTTAGTACCAAATTATCAGATAATTCGCTGGCTGGGCCTTTGGCGATCGCACTAATGCGAACTGTGTTTAATGTACCAAAGTTGATGGCAGAAATATCTTGAATTTCGCTAGATATGGGTGAGGTTCGCCCTAGACTGCGAGTTGCTTCTGGGACAATGGCGAGTAAGCGCACATTTAATGTGGGATCAAAACCACGGCTGGGGGTAAATAGTGCGGTTTGTTCGTAACCACGCTCTAAGGTAAATTGGGTGGTAAATAAATTTATCTGTCCTCCCCGCAGACGAACTTCTCCTTGGGGACGGGGTTTAGCAAGGGTTCCGTTGAGAGTGATATCACCCTCCGCGACAAAGCTAAATAACGGTTGACGGGTGACGCGCACATCGTCGGCTAAAACTAGCTGTAAGTTGGCAAATTCTATTGGTATTCTGGCTGTATTTGTGGTTGTGGGTGTTGTGGGGGTACTATTCGGCGTGGTTTGGGGTGTTGTGACTGTAAACTCTTGGGAATTTGCTGGCTGGGAAGTAGTATTGCTGACAGATGTGGCATTTCCTAATAATACTTCACCATCATTGAGCTGAATTCTACCGCCGAGTTGGGGAGCAAATGCTGTTCCGGTAATTACTGCATTACCGTTGACTGCGCCTTGATATAAGTCTTGAAAATTCAATTGCAAGTTTTGCAATGAAACAGTCAGGGGATTGCTAGCGGCTTGTTGTTGAGCGTTTTGACTGGCGAAAATGGGGAGAATACCTGCGGCTGTTAATTGTCCGCGACTGAATTGTGCTTGTAGATTATCAACAATTAAGCGATCGCCTGCAAACTGTGCGGTACCTGTAACATTTGTTAATGGTTCTGTGAGGCTTTGGACGTTAATCGTGGCATTATTAATTGTGGCAATGCCGGTGGTTTCTGGTCTATCAAATGTTCCTTGAACTTGAACGTTGACTTGTCCTTGACCATCTACCCATTTGACTTGATTATTCACCAGATTTAATAACGCCAAGCCTTCATTTTGCACGTTAGCTTGAATGCTAATACTGGGATCTGGCTCGACGGATGCAAAAGGTAATTTGGCAGGAATACTACCATTAATTTGAATTGGTTGTGTAGCAGTAACTAAAATATTGCTGCCAAAATTTAATCTAGCATCGTTATAGTTAAAGCTAACTTGGGCAGACTGTACAGATTGATTGTTTAAGCTACCATCTACTAAAGCTAATTCCCCTACAGCTTGGGGATTATTTAAATTTCCTGATAATGTAGCATTGGCATTAATATTACCCGCTACATCTACAGTTAATTGAGGGAAGAAAGGTTTAATATCTGCTAATGCTAAATTTTGAACTTGTGCTTGTCCAGATAATGCTTGCTGGCTTAATTGTCCGGTAAAAGCGAGGATGGAATTATTGAAATTAACTTGTAGAGGTTGTAGAGTTAAATTTCCATTTTCAAAATTGCCGCTAGCGACAACTTGATTAATATTATATTTGCCCCATACCCAATTATTACCTGTAAAATTAAAGCCGATATTCAAACCAGAGCGTAAAGAACCTGTTACGCCGATATTACCGCTAATTAATCCTTGTAATTCTTCTAAAGAAGGTACGCGTTCAGTTCGTTGTTCTTGGGTTCTTGCTTGGGTGACTTGGCTTTGAATTTTGGAGAGATAATCTATTTGCGCTAATAAATTGGTGTTGGGTAAACTTACAGGAGTAGTTTCTAAAGCTTCCGCACCAGCTAGTTTCGGAGGCTGCAAACCAGTGCGTAAATCTTGATAATTGTATATATTCAGTGTTGAAAGTAAATTTTCAATTCTAGTTTGGTCAAAGCTAACTGTAAATTGTAAGGGGTTATTGAGTGAAGTCGGTAAAATACCACTGAGTAAATAGCGATTTTGTCCTTGAATGAGTTCACCATTAGTTAAATTAAAGTTGCCATTACCATAACTAATATTGCCGCGAAATTCATCAGCTTGGATTCTGCCAATTCGCGGTTGAGCTACGGCGACATTACCGACTAAACTATAATCTGTTAAATTAACTGTTAAATTTCCTGATAGTTGCCCGTTGATGCTGCCTAAGTTTGCATTCGCAGGCAGGAAGCCTTTAGCTAAAGATATGGGGAAATCTTGGACATTAACTGCTAAATTATCTCCCACAGTGTTGCCAGTGGCAATCGTCCCGTCACGTCTAATATTAAATGCAGTGGGGCGATTATTTGCACCTAAAGAAAAGGCAATTTGGTCTTGTCTACCAGTAACTTGAAATTGGGTTCCCTGTCCGCCTTGATAACTAACATTTCCAGTTAAGACAGGGTCAAATGCTAAACCATTAATGGCAAAATTTTCTAAGCGAATATTGCCGTTAGCAATTGGGGTAGTTGGTGTACCAGCAACCTGTCCGTTAAAATCTACTCTCCCCGCCAAAGCAATGTTACCCGGAAGCTGAATCGGCAGACTTTGCAGATTGTAATTATCTGCCTGGACATTCAGATTTAAGCCAGTAATTTGGGGAGTGGGTTGCAATGCCACAGCAATATCACCAGATGCCCGCAAACCGGGTGCAGTCGCTTGGGCAATTTGTAAACGTTGCCCATTCCATTGAAATTGGGCAGTTAGTGGTTGTGTGAGTGCCGCTAAACCTTGGGAAAACCTCACATTACCCGCCGCTACAATGTTTTGCGGTTGGAAGGAAGCAGTCGTTCCCGCTACTTGCACATCACCATTTAACCGCCCGCGCAAATTTTGTGATAAATTATTTAATTGAATTTGGGAAATAGTGGCTATAGCTTGCCAGTTGCCATTACTCAAATTGATATTTCTGACATTAACGCTTCCCCTAGCTAAACTCAATCGTGCCTGTCCCGCAGCTTGAATATTAGCTAAAGCAAAAGAATTCGTATTACCAGAAACCTGTATATTACTATTAGCAATTTGTCCTTGAACATTGGGGGCAAATTGATTGATTTGAATCCCCGAAGCATTAGCTACAGCTTGCCACAGACCATTATTCAGGCGAATATTATTGAGATTAACTCTCCCGCCAGCCACATTTAAATTTGCTTGTCCAGAGGCTTGAATATTCGCTAATTGGAAAGATTTTGTGGTTCCAGATAAATTAAATTCCCCATTTAAATTACCTTGAAACTGCTTTGGTAAAGCCGCATTGGCATTATTTGGATTGCTAGTAGCTTGAGCTAAACTTTGCAGAGGAACTTGATTGGCATCAACAAAAGCTTGCCAGCGATCGCCTACCAGTTGTCCTCGCGCTGCAACTGTCCCCCCCGCTACCTGAAAAACTGTATTCTGAAACTGAATCAGTCCTTTGTTAATTGCTAATTCAACTTTCCCCGGATAAGTCGCAATTGGTGCTTGGACTTGCACCAGGGTTCGCAAATTCGCCAGAGTTCCCGAAACTCTGGTATTGGCTGAGATTGTACCAATGCGAATATTGGCAGTACTAGCATTATAAGTCTGAGCTAATGCATCTCCCGGTAACCTTTGTGCCTGTAAATTGATTGCAACTTCACCCTGCTTACCTAACCCAACTCGACCGCTACCTGTAATTTCTCCCCCTACCGTTGGGGTAGCTTGAATCTGGGAAATTACAATTTCCTGGGGTGTTCCGCGAAATTGCGTGCTAATTTTCTCAAAATTCACACGGTCAATCACCGCAGGTTTAATTGTACTCACCGCACCTGTAACTACAGGCTTGGGAATTGCACCTTGTAACTTAAAATTGGCGGTGAAATCTCCAGCCGTGGTGACGGGGAGTTTAATGTTAAAGGTTTGTAAGAGGTTTTGCGCGCTAACAGCTTGGATATTCGCGGTGACATTATAACCAGTTTGCGTATTGACTGAGCCATTAATTTGCGCCGGGATATTACCCAAACTGGTAGATATATTTTCCAGCGCCACCTGCGTACCCTGGAATTGTAATTTCCCGTTGATGTTAGTTAATTTATTCGGAAAATTATTAACTTGCGCCGTAACTTGATTAACGTTAACTATGCCAAAAACCGTTGTTTTTGGTTGTTTCGGTTGAAATTTAACTGTTAAATTACCATCCACAGTCCCCGATGGTAAAGTCACAGGTGACTGGACTAATTGCGTCAGCGTCGCTGCTGCCAAATTGCTAGTATTGATTTGCAGCGTCGTTTCGGTAGTCTTTATCAGCGTTTCTCCCGAAATTTGCAAACTACCACCATTCACAGGTTGAGTAGTAGCATCAAAATTAATCCGTTGATTTTGGTCTAATAACCGTGCTACACCATTAAGTTGATTGAACCCAACGTTTACCCTCGGTTTATTGGCTGGGGTATAGGGAGACAAGACCAAACCGCCATTTTGCAAGCGAAGTGTCTCTAATTCAGTGGTAATAAAACCCTTCTTTTCTTGAGTGGCGGTATTAATTTTCGTAGAAACCCAACGCCCTTGCTGATCCTGTTCAATATAAACAGCAGGCTGAATTAAAGTCACATTGAGTTTTAGAGTCCGGTTAAAAACTAATAGCCAAGGGTCAAAACCCACATCTACCGCTTGTGCTACCAGTCTATCGGGATCTGTTGTAGTTGCAGGAATTGATGTGTTACCAAAACGCAGGCTATTTGGTGAAAAGCTTTGAACTGCACCTAAATTTACAGGTCTTCCCAGCAATTCTAAAAGATTGCTTTCAATTAATGGTACTAATTTTTGATGAATAAAGTTATTAGCCCACCAAATACCCCCAATAATCCCTGCGAGTAAAACTACTCCCAAAGCTATGCTGCCACGACTTAGTAACAGCAACCACAAACGCCGATTAGAATTAGGAGAGCGTGTCATCTCTCATCCTCTGATCCTTTGTAGGCTTGGTAAATAAATCAACCATCCTACGGTTTTTTCAGTATTAGCTACTTGGCATTGCTGAGTAAGCAGGTGACTTTTTTCTCGCTAAGGCGCAAATAATTTACCTTTGGCTTGAGTAAATCATCTCAATTCCTACTCAAATTTAGAAATGCCATTACTTTTAAGTATTTTCCCACGTCGTGAACACAGGTGATTGTCGAAACACAATATATTGCAATACTTGCTGGTTAAGGGTAAAAAGGGGAAGGGGGAAAGGGAAAGAAAAAACCTTTAACCTTTAACCTTTGCCCCAAAGCCAATTTTGGGTTCAAAACGCTTAACCGAGTAGTCTTACAACATATTGTGCTTCTGAGGCTGTGTTGTACTTAGGTAGAAAGAGCTATAAATTACTGCTTTAATTAGCCTGCCTTAAAATGCGAATGCGAAAATCATCTCTGCGATAGATTGTAATGTTAGCAGAGGAGGGATTTTGCATTTTATCCTTAGCTGCTAGTTGGACTCGGCGATTCTTTAAAGTAGTATTTTTATTTATTTAATCAGTATAATTTATCACCAAGTTTCTACTACTTCTTTCAATATACAAGGGTGTGTTAGGCGCTGATTTCCGATATGATTGGTCACGAAAGAACTATCTAGCGACTAGCGCACCATCTATGCGGCGGTGCGTTACGGCTAAATTTCATTGTCGCTAAGTTCCACATCCTTTCATAGCCATAACACACCCTACTTCATAAATAGGTTAGGCTCAAGCTGTAGCAACTTCCGCTTTCCCTGTAGAAGCTTCAGCTTTAACATTTCCGTGTTACGCGCAAGCTGTAGAAGCTTCAGCTTGAACGTTTCCGTGTTACGCGCAAGCTGTAGAAGCTTCAGCTTTAACATTTCCGTGTTACGCGCAAGTTGTAGAAGCTTCAGCTTGAACGTTTCCGTGTTACGCGCAAGTTGTAGAAGCTTCAGCTTGAACGTTTCCGTGTTACGCGCAAGTTGTAGAAGCTTCAGCTTTAACATGAGGGTCAACAGATTTTTACTCTGAAATTTACCAACAAATTTAAATAGTAGAAATTACCTGATTGGATACTTTTGTAATTAGGAATTCAGATAAATTAGTGAAATTTTGAATTTTTAACGAAAAATCAACAATTTTACGTAGGACAAATTTTTCAAGAATTGTCCACTATAGATTTATGAAAAATTTTGTAATAGGGTGCAAACTATGGTGAGAAGAAAACGCACTTCACGTATTCTTAGCCACGCTGAACAACGTTTAGCTAGTATTGAATCTATTAATTCCAGCCTAGATGTAGGAGAAGGATTAACAGTCCAAGATTATACTGAAAAAATCTAAAAACTGCGCGAATCTTTAAAAACATATAATCGTGCGCTCTCTACTATAGATAATTTATTAACTCAAATTGTAGAGAATGAAAAAGATTTAGCCGATTATTCTGAGAACATTTTGCGTGGTATTGCCTATAAATTTGGCAGCGATAGCCATGAATATCAGATGGCTGGGGGTACGAGGAAAAGCGATCGTAAACGTGTTGTGCGTCAAAATGCAGCTGTGCCTACTGCGTAATTCGTAATTACGTAAGCCTCGATATAAATAGGTGAAAAGCTATAAATTGGTAGGGGTAAAAAATTATTTTACCCTTACGAATAATTTATGTAAGGGGACTTTGATAGCTGTTTTGTGGTTTTTTATTAGAGGATTTATGAAAACCTTTTGGTGTTGTATTTCAGGTTTGTAGATCCCCCTAAATCACCCTTAAAAAGGGGGACTTTGAAGCTGTTTTGTGGTTTTTCATGAGAGGATTTATGAAAACCTTTTGGTGTTGTATTTCAGGCTTGTAGATCCCCCTAAATCCCCCTTAAAAAGGGGGACTTTGAGATGCTTTTTTCAGCTTAATAAGGGGGAGTTTGATAGATGTTTTCTTGTCCCCCCCTTTTTTAAGGGGGGCTAGGGGGGATCGCATTTTATGCAGCCTCATAAAAAATTGCTATACAAAGCTATCGATTATGACCAAGAATCTTAAAAGTAGCGATTTCCATTTACCGTATAATCCAAAGCTGATAGATAGAGCAAAAGAACTTCGCAAAAATATGACTACAGCAGAAAGAAAGCTGTGGTATGAGTATTTTAAAAATTTTAAATTTCGGGTTTTAAGGCAACGACCAATTAATAATTTTATAGTTGATTTCTATTGTCCTACTTTACAACTCGTGATTGAAATTGATGGTGATAGCCATTTTACAGATGAAGCTCAAGATTATGACATAGAGAGAACAAGAGTTTTAGAAGGCTATGGTTTAAAGATTATTAGGTTTACAAATAGTCAAGTTTTAAATCAGTTTGATAGCGTGTGTGAGCAGATACAAGATTTAATCACCCCTTTGTAAGGCTATCGTGTATATACAAGTCTTATAACTTAGCTCGACAACGTTTTGATCCCCCCTAGCCCCCCTTTTTTAAGGGGGGAAAAGAAAGAATCAAAGTCCCCCTTTTTAAGGGTGATTTAGGGGGATCAAACCACATTTTGCACTTATCATAAAGATGTGTGTACACCCTACCCTGAAAAAATAGGAGAAAAGAAAGAATCAAATTCCCCCTTTTTAAGGGGGATTTAGGGGGATCTAGATATATGCAACTTCACATGAAATGGGAATCAACACAGTTTGATTATTTGGATTTTGCACAAGATTTCTAGCTACACGATTGAGAAAACTCAAATAATCATCAATTTCTTCGTAGCCATCTAATTCTTGTTCTTCTTGTGAATTGAGTGAAGAATTTTGCTGTTTGGCTAGTAAAGCTGCAATGCGATTTTGGATAATATTAGATGCTCTAAATATAGGTATTCCCTCTTGCAACTCAATGCTGATTGCACCTTCTAAAAGTAAGGTAGCAGGTAAATTATGAAGCGTTGGCAGCAATGGAGTTGTCATAGTAATTCTATGAAATCTTGTGAGTGATTATAGCGTATATCTTTTTCACCGCCGAAACCAACCACGAACCCAACGCCACAACTGCCGCCACCAACCCCAAAACCCCTGCCGAGAAACTACAGGCGCTTTTGGTTGCGAAAGACGCTCAATTGCATCATTGCAACGTTGCACATCAGCATCAAGTCCCATTGTTTGATATAGTTCACGCGCATTACGATAAGCACCCAGCGCGTCTGATTCTCGGTTGACGTTTTCTAAAGCCAAACCTAAATTAAACCAGCCTGTTGCTTCGCCTCGAATATCCCCAATCTCCCGTTTGATATCCAAAGACTGCTGCAAGAACTCAATCGCCCGTTGGTACTCTCCCAGAGAGTTGTAAGCACTGCTCAAATTGTTTAAGGATTTACCTTCGCCATTGCGATCGCCAATCTCCCGAGAGATATCCAATGACTGCTGGAAGAACTCAATCGCCTGTTGGTACTCTCCCAGGGAACCGTAAGCATTGCCCAAATTGCCCAAGGAATTACCTTCGCCATTGCGATCGCCAATCTCGCGTTTGATATCCAATGACTGCTGGTAGAACTCAATCGCCCGTTGGTACTCTCCCAGGGAACCGTAAGCAATGCCCAAATTGCCCAAGGAATCACCCTCGCCATTGCGATCGCCAATCTCGCGTTTGATATCCAATGACTGCTGGTAGAACTCAATCGCCTGTTGGTACTCTCCCAGAGAGTTGTAAGCATTGCCCAAATTGCCCAAGGAATTACCTTCGCCATTGCGATCGCCAATCTCGCGTTTGATATCCAATGACTGCTGGAAGAACTCAATCGCCCGTTGGTACTGTCCCAGGGAACCGTAAACATTGCCCAAACCGATTAAGGAATTACCTTCGCCATTACGATTGCCTATCTCTCTTGATATATCCATTGATTGCTGGTAGAACTCAATCGCCCGTTGGTACTGTCCCAGGGAGAAGTAAGCACTGCCCAAACCGATTAAGGAATTACCTTCGCCATTGTGATCGCCAATCTCCCGAGAGATATCCAAAGACTGCTGCAACAACTCTATCGCCCGTTGATACTGTCCCAGGGAGTCGTAAGCATAACCCAAACCTTTTAAGCATTTGCCTTGTGTATTATGATCGCCAATCTCCCTAGCGATATCCATTGATTGCTGGTAGAACTCAATCGCCCGTGGGTATTGTCCCAGGAAGTTGTAAGCATTGCCCAATAAAATTAGAGAAGCCCGATAATTCCAATTTTTGCGATTGCCAATTTCTTGCCATTTACTTACTAACTGCCCATATAATTTTACTTGGTCTGCATAATAACCCCGCAAGGTTAAAAAATTATCGCAAACCCTAAGCGTATCAAAGGCAGAGTTATAATCTTGCAACTGATAAAAGTGATGAAAGATTTCTAAGTATTCTTTAACATCATCTTTTGTTGTCCAAGGTTTTTGTTTAGCAATTGAGCAATAATAATCAATGGCTTGCTGATGTGTCTCAGTTTGCTCACCAGCCTTATACCGTACATACTCCAACACCACAGGCTGAAACTCAAACCGCCGCTTACCATTCAGCTTTTCTACCAACAAAGAACGCTTAACAATATTCTTTAATTCTCCCTCAATCTCTGCGGCTGAACTTCCCGGCAACATAGCCACGGCTGCGGCACTATCTATAGCACCACGATAAACACTAATATTCAGCAATAACGCCTTTTGTAATTCACTCAACCTTTCAAAACTGGCATCCAATACCAACACCATCCCCACATTTTCTCGGCGATGCACACCTATCACTTGCGGATCTGTCAACAACTGCCGCAAATTGCCTAAACCTAAATCTGCTAATCTGCTTAAATCTGGGTCTTGGGGGTATTCTTCTGTTAATAAATCTCCTACTAATTTCAACAGCAGGGGATGCCCATCTACTAATTCCACAAAATCCGTTAAATCTCCCCGAATGCCTAATGCTGTTAACAGTGCTACCCCTTCATTAACTTGCAAACCTTTCAAAGGTAGCCACTCAAAACCTTTTAATTGTGGTCTTTCTCTAGTGGTAACTATGACCTTACTATTACCGCCAGATTCTACCCAAGCATTGAAAAAATCGCCGTAGAATAGACTTCCCCATTGTCTATTAGGTTGTAATAAACTCTCCAGGTTGTCAATAATCAGTAAAAATTCACCACTGCGTAAACACCTCACCAGCGCTTCTACTAACTGCGCTTCATCTTCTGGAACCGGAAAGCCAAATTCACTGAGTACTTGACGGGCTAAATCGCTAAAACTTGCCCCATTACTCACATCACCCCAAAATCGCTTGGGGAAACCTGCAATTTCTTCATAAATTTTTGCAGCCAGCATCGATTTACCCGCGCCACCGATGCCTTCTATGCCAATTAAAAAGGTATTGTTATCAGTTAACCATTGCTGTATTTGGGCAATTTCTGCTTTGCGTCCTTGCCAATAAGCCAAACTTTTCTGTGGGTTCCCAGCTTTAAGAACCCCAGGCGATTCTGCTTTGGTACTGCGTTCTAGCAACTCCACTATTTCTTGCTGTGCAGTACCATAAACAGCAATATAGTTAGTTACTTTGGGCTGTTAATATTCCTGCTTAAGTCATAAGTTGGCTGATTAACATTCCCTGCTGTATTTATCTGTATGCTGTCATCGTAAGATTGAGCATTAAGATTAACAGAAGCATCAGCAGATTTTGTTTCTTGCCAAATCTTAGCTATTTCCTCAGCCAGTGCTGTATCTGTATCCAAAATCTTCTTTAGTTGCACTCGCAAGCTGGCTTGTAAATCTTCATCATTTGGATTTTGCGCCACATCAGCCGCAGCTTCCTTTGCTGCTTCCTTCGCCTCTACCTTGGGTAGTAACTTAGCCCAAATAGCTTTCGCTTTATTCCACCCATCCTCACCAACTTTCTGCGATGCGCCTTCTATGGCTTTATTACCCACATTCAACAGAAATGGCAGACAAGGCGCGAGAAACTTAACAATTAAAGCAATATCCATACATTTACGCGGTTTAACCACTGTTATTTATACAATGGTATGTTAGCGCATTCCGAAAATTGGTAATTGGTAATTGGTAATTGGTTACAGCAATGTTAGAAAGCGCTACGAAAAGTGGCACCGTCAACTGGCAATCAAAACGATGGACTATATAGTTAATGGCAAGTCAAACCAGAAACCCTTAAAGGCAGGTCAAGAACTTGTCTCAAAAAAGAGCTAAATTAACCACGCAAAATTAATTGAAGTCATTGGTTGCTTTCCTACCAATGCCCCATGCCCTATGCCCCATGCCCTTATTAATTAGCCTTCTGCTCGTTAGTTTGAGGAGATTTCAATTGCGGATATATATAGATAGCAGCCACTAAAGCAAACCCAACAGCAAAAGCTACTCCTAAAATTAACCAAAAATTGCGAGAATTTTTCTGTGGGGCTGAATTAGTAGTTCGGCGTTGAAAAATTGTACTGCCATGTAGCACTGGCTGACCATTAAGCGAGGATAGAGGACGGGATTGAATTGTCCCTTCTGGTTCAGGCTGGGGTACAGGACGGCGTTGAAACATCGTCCCCTCTGGCGTAGGCGGGGTTACAGGCCTTGTTTGAAAAATTGTACCTTCTGGTTGATTTGGTGCGATCGCTGTTTGTGGCGACGGAACGTTTTCCTCTGCTTCACCTGGATGCTGCACGGGTTGCGGACGCAGAATTGTTTCTTCTTGTCCCCAGCTTGGTTCTGTTGGCTGTAAGGGACGCAGAATTGTTGGTTCCTCTGCACCGGGATGCTGCACGGGTTGCGATCGCAGAATCGTTTCTTCTTGTCCCCAGCTTGGTTCTGTAGGTTGCAAGGGACGCAGAATTGTCGGTTCTTCTCCACCCGGATGTTGCACGGGTTGCGATCGCAGAATCGTTTCTTCTTGTCCCCAGCTTGGTTCTGTAGGTTGCAAAGGACGCAGAATTGTCGGTTCCTCTACACCAGGATGTTGCACAGGTTGAAAGCGGAGAATAGTTTCTTCTTGGTCTTGCCCAGACAAAGGCACAGTAGGTGGTAGAGTATCCTCAAGTCGAGTTGGTTCTGTAGGCTGGTGCGATCGCTCAATGGTTTTGGACTTGCCAACTGATTTTGGTACAGTGGGATGTAGCCCAATCTCTTCTTGATACTCGGCGCTCACATAGCCCACTACTGACTTAGCAACCGTTTGTAAAGCCTGACAGAGTTCTTCTACAGTACTAAAGCGGTTATCAGGATTTTTGTGCAAACACTTGAGGATGACAGCCTCTAGTTGTATAGAAAAATACTCACAACCTGGTTGCGATCGCAATGGCTTTGGTGGCTCATAAGCATGAGCTAACACCCAAGAAGCTTCGCTAATATTATTGGCATTCTCGCTTAAACCAAAGGGATCTGCACCACTCAACATTTCATAGAGAATCAGTCCCAAGCTGTAAATATCTGCCCGCGCATCTAGGTTTTCATCGCTTTGGATCTGTTCTGGTGCAGCGTAGCGGAATGTGCCAATAAATGTATTTGTGATATTAGTTTGTTCTGAAGATTCATGGCGAATTTTCGCCACCCCAAAATCTAAAATCTTCACCCACTCACCCAAATCTGTGGGTACAAGAAAGATATTGTCGGGTTTTAAGTCCCGATGGATAACTTGAATATGTTCGGAAGTTTTGCCACCTTCCCGTTGTAGGGTCACTCCTGCATGAGCTAGCTGTAGTCCCTGACAAACTTGAGCCATAATACTCACAGTTCGCTCAACAGATAACCGTTTTTCTTTGAGCAGCACGTGGCGTAAGGTTTGCCCACGCAGATACTCCATCACATAGAATGGATAGCCTTCTTCTGTGACTCCACAATCGCTGATTTTGACAATATGGTCACTTTGCAGCGCTGCACAAACAGATATTTCTCGCTCAAAGCGCTTTCTCATCTCGGTTGAAGCTACTAGCGTATCTTTGAGTAACTTCAAGGCTACCTGCTGACCTACACGTGTATCTGTTGCTAGGAATACTTCTCCCATGCCACCACCAGCTAACCGTTTGTCTAAACGGTATCGCTGGTTATCACCTATATAGCGTCCATGCCAGGAGTTTGATGATGGTAGGGATGTCATCTGATGGAACCCATCCTAGTTACTTTAATGTTTTAGTTGGCAACCAAAATAAATCTTCCTATTATGGCAAATTTCTTTACCTAAGAATCCTCAGATACGAGTATGTTTTATTACTGATGTGTATCTACTGATTTACGTTCAGCTTAACATAATCATAACTTCAAGCTCTGGGAGTTGTTTTCGCCAAATGCTTAATAAAACCTTACAAGCATGACTAGTGTGAGTATCAATTAGTTCCCCCTGTGAGGCTTTAGGGATGAGGGGAATAGAGCGATCGCTTTTGATTGTGCCACTAAATTATTGCTTTTGGCTGTATTGAGTGCGATCGCTCCAACGCTTAGGGTAGGCTTAGACAGCAATAATACCTACTAAAATTTTTACCAGTGTTAATAAATCTTCTGGCACTTGATAGCGTTTTTGGTCTTGCATTACTTGACGATTTGCGCGATCGTAGATGCCAAAACGCCAATCTTCCCCAGTAGTCACGGCTCCATATAGAAACTTAGATGTAGATTTAGTCCATTGATCCAGTGCGATTAATTCTATAGCAAGTTGAGTAAATCCTCTAACTAAATCTGATTGTTTGGCTTCAATTACTAATAAGTTTTGATGTGCTGCAATATATAGGAATCCTATTTGATTTTTGAAAAAGATTACGAGAAAATACGGTTAAGTATACAAGTGTAAGAGTAGACAATGAGAAATCAGCATCTACAAACTGCATCACTGCCACTGGGAGTGGCAACTGCGATCGCAGAACTACAAGACTTTATCGCAGTTTGTCGCGATGCCCGTGAGGCAAGAAAAGCCTTGGCAGTCAAGTTGGTTTACCAAGATTACTTATACGAAGAGATTCAAGCAATTTTAGATGTCTCTTTAGGGTCGATAACAGGTTGGAAGCAAGCTTACGAGCAGGAAGGAATCAATGGACTCAGGCTGAACTACAAAGGACGAAAAAGCCACCTGAGTCACGAACAGCGAGAAGAAGTGTTGAGTTGGTTACAAACGAAGGACTATTGGGAACTGGGCGAACTGGAGTATAAACTAGCCTTTGAGTACGACATCGTTTATGAGTCAAAACAAAGTTACTACGACTTATTTGATGCAGCTGCCATCAGTTGGAAGAAAACCACAAAGCTAAACCCCAAAGCCAATCCAGATGCTGTTGCAGAAAAAAAAAAGAGATTGAAACATTGTTGGCAAGCAACCGCTCCGAAATCGAAGCCGGAAAATTGAGAGTATTGTTAATTGATGAGTGTCATTTAATGTGGGGAGACTTAAGCGGTTATGTGTGGGGGAGAACTGACCAGGAAATCACGGTTCCAGTCGTAAATGAGCGAGAGAAGCAAACATATTACGGAGCAGTTGACTATCTTGAACGAAAATTACTGCTGAAAGCTTACGACAGGGGAAATTCAAAAAATACTATCGATTACCTGCAATATCTGCTAACTGAGTCAGGCGACCAGCGATTGCTGATTTTTTGGGATGGTGCTACTTACCACCGTTCCAAAGAAATCCAAAGCTTTTTAGACGAACTTAACCAAGGTTTACCACCAGAAAAATGGAAAATTCACTGCGTTCGTTTTGCTCCTAATTGTCCAGAGCAAAATCCTATTGAAGATATCTGGTTGCAGGCTAAAACATGGGTTCGACGTTTTTGTGCTTTGATTCCAACATTCTCTCATTTAAAGTGGATGTTTGAGTGGTTTATTCGACACACTACCTTTGATTTCACAACTCTTCAGATGTACGGAGTTTTTTCAAAAATCAAATAGGAGTCCTATAGTAGTCAAGAGTCCCTTTTAAATATTCATTAACAGCAATAGAATATTCGATATTCAATCGCTGATTTGTTAATGCACATACCTCAAATAAAATTGGCCCAATTAACGCTTCCCTTCTAGTAGTTTCATTCACCAGGTCAATGTGTGATAAATTCCGCTGCAGTTGCTGTTGTAAAAATTGTATGTCTAAATTTTCTGAATATTGAGGTAAAATCAGATTGTTTCGTTCAATATTACAGTTTAATTCAGCCAAAATATCATCAATAGTAAATGGTAATTCAAAATACTTACTAAAAGTATAAGATTCACCTGCTTTTAAAATCCTGCGGAAACTCATAACAAATCTCAGCCAAACTTATTTTACTGATCTGTATATTTCTTATATTATTAGTCGCTAGCTCTGAGAATTACTCTGCATTCATTTGCTTATACCAATTTAATGTGAAGTTGCACATATATTGATCCCCCTAAATCCCCCTTTTTAAGGGGGACTTTGATTCTTTTCCCCCTTTTTTAAGGGGGGTTAGGGGGGATCGAATTCTATGCAGCTTCATAAAGAATTAGTATTAGGCTGCAAAATACACCAATACAGTTCATTTAATAAAAATAATTGACAACAAAACCAAAAAACTAGTTATTCAACAAAAAACTCAACAATTATTTTGGAGGGGGTTTGGGGGACGCAACCGTCCCCCAATCGGGGGTTTGGGGGAGAATCCCCCAAGTTTGCTAGCTGTTTCCACAACTGACAAATCAATCACTAATGAACTCATCTGAACTGTATCGCAAGATACCCGAATTCTTCAAGAAGTCGAGTATCTGACTGTTCCCAATTCTCCTAATTTTTACGATGAACCACTAGGATACAGAACCAAATTACTCAGGTAACTCACCAAACCTTTCTCGATAACGAGCCAGCATAGCTTCCATTTCTGCAAGTTGTTGTTGCGCTTGTTCCCTTTCTTGTTCAGCTTTTTGCCTTTGTTCTTGCTCTTGCTGTGCTGCTTCTGCTGGCGTGGGTATCAGTTTTCCATCAGCAGAAAAAAAGCGCAATTTTGATTCATGAATTCCCAAATATAATCCTAATTGCTGACTCCATAACAAACCATCTACATTCGCTTGCAGTGGTTGATAATTTCCATCTAATAAATGAAAACCTTGAAATTCTAAACTTTCCGGGTCAAACCAAAAATAGTCAGGAGTCCGCCAAATATCTTGATAAATTTCTTTTTTCAATCCTCTATCAGTCGCGGCTGTTTTGTCAGAAAGAATCTCGACAATCACATTAGGATATTTACCATCTTCTTCCCAAACTACCCAGCTTTTGCGTATTTTACGCTCGGTATTTAACACTACAAAAAAATCAGGGCCTCGAAATTGCTCAGACTTGCGCTGACGGGGACTGTAATAAACCGTCATATTTCCACAAGCATAGAAATCCTGACGTTCTTTCCAGCACCATTCCAAACACTCAATTAATAGCAGTATTTGCCGCAAGTGTAGTTCTGTTTCCAAAGGCGGTTCATCACTGTATAAGTCACCAGGAGGAAATATAACATCTTCTGGCGCGTCTTCTGAAATTATTGCTAAATCTTGAGCAGAAGACATAATAATTTTTGATTTACAACTATCAATAACAGATAAATCTCAGTTTAACGCAATTAATTGCTATCACTTTAATTGCTGGCTGTAAATATTTGATTAGTTGTCAGTTCAAGTTCCCCAAATAAGGGCGAACAGACGTGATTTTCACCTTTAAAAGTATTGAATTCTGTGTAAACATTACCAGTAAGTTCTAAGATTAAAACTGTTCCCAGTTGGGGATCTACTATCCAGTATTCAGGAATTTCTCGATCCTGGTATTGTATGCGTTTGGCTATGTAGTCTCGGTCACGCTGTAACTCACCAGGACTGACGATTTCAATCACAAGCAAAGGGGGAGCCATTGACAGTCTAAGAGTATTACGTTGCTCTAACTGCTGAATATGTTCAGTGCGGATAATAGTTAAATCAGGGTAACGATTTCGCGGTTCTCCGCGTACTTCTAATTCTAGCCCGTGGGGTCTGACTCTCAGATGACCGACGATGGCAGCAAATTTTAGCAGCAAGAAAACCGCGATCGCAATATTTTTTCCTGATTCTGGCGGTACTGCGATCAACTCTCCGTTAAATAGCTCATACAGCTTCTCCGTTCCATCATCGTAGCTCAGGTACTCTTCAAAGCTTTGAAACTGCTGTTTGGCTTGGGTCATAGTGTGAGCCCAATCTGCCCATTCACGTCTATATTATTCCACGCTCCACCCAGAATCTATTGGCGTTAGTCATCTAATTAAACAAGCCCAAAAAAAACCCTGGTATTGCTACCAGAGTTTTAAAGAGCTATTACCATTTCACTACATTTTTGTCAAGAATACTCCTCTCTTGCTTTCTCTGCGGCAGGCAGGATTGCAATAGTTCTCATATCTTACCGCAAAAGTGACATGGTATAAATATTAGCCAACATTTGCCAAGAGTAATTCGCGTTGTTCAGATTTACGGACTTGCACTTGACCGTCGTCGTCAACATCCACAATTGCTGTGTCGCCATTGGTGATTTGACCAGACAGTAGGGCTTCTGCGAGAGAATCTTCCAGCAGGCGCATAATGGCTCGACGTAAAGGTCTCGCACCGTAGCTGGGGTTGTAGCCTTCTTGTACTACCCGTTCTTTGAAGCGATCGCTCACTTCTAAAGTAATGCCTTTTTCTGTCAAGCGGCCTGCAACTTCGCGTAATAAGATATCGGCAATTTGGGTAACTTCACCCTTAGAAAGCTGGGTGAAGACGATGATCTCATCAAGACGGTTGAGGAACTCTGGACGGAAGTATGCTTTGAGTTCTTCGTTCACCAAGCTACGGATACGGTTGTAACTAGCATCGGCTGCATTGTCGAAGTCAAAGCCTAATCCACCGCCACCTTTTTCAATTACCTTGGAACCGATATTAGAGGTCAAGATAATTAAGGTGTTCTTGAAGTCCACTTTCCGACCTTTGGCATCGGTGAGGTGTCCGTCATCCAAGAGTTGCAGCAGCATATTGAATACATCGGGGTGCGCTTTTTCGATTTCATCGAATAGCAGCACTGTGTATGGTTTGCGCCGCACGGCTTCTGTTAGCTGTCCGCCTTCGTCGTAGCCTACATAACCTGGAGGTGAACCAATCAGCTTAGATACTGTATGGCTTTCCATGTATTCGGACATATCAAGGCGAATCATGGCTTCTTCGGAACCGAAGAAGTAAGCTGCTAAGGCTTTAGCCAATTCTGTCTTACCAACACCTGTGGGGCCGGAGAAGATAAAGCTGGCGATGGGTCGATTGGGATTCTTTAAGCCAACTCTGGCGCGACGGATGGCGCGAGATACGGCGGTAACTGCTTGTTCTTGACCGATGAGGCGTTGATGCAATGTGTCTTCTAGGTGCAACAGTAGCTCAGATTCAGATTCTGTGAGCTTGTTGACTGGGACACCAGTCCAAGAAGCGACGATTTGGGCAATGTCTTCTTCATCAACAACGGGAGTTTTAGCTGTTCCCGCTTCTGTCTCAGCGTAGAGTTTGTTTTGCAGTTCCAACTCTTGATCGCGTAGCTGACCTGCTTTGTCAAAATCTTGGACTCTGACAGCTTCTTCTTTAGCTTTGGTCACGCCAGCAAGTTCGCGCTTCAGCTCTTTGTTAGAAGATAACTGAGAATTCCGCAAGCGGACGCGAGAACCTGCTTCATCAATCAAGTCTATGGCTTTATCAGGTAAGAAGCGATCGCTAATATAGCGGTCTGACAATTCGGCGGCGGCTACTACAGCTGTGTCGGAAATTGTCACTTTATGGTGTTGCTCGTAAGCACCCCGTAAGCCGTAGAGAATTTCGATAGTTTCTTGTACAGTGGGTTCGCCAACCATAATTGGTTGGAAACGCCGTTCTAGGGCTGCATCCCGTTCGATGTGCTGACGGTATTCATCCAAGGTGGTTGCGCCCACACATTGCAGTTCGCCTCTAGCTAAAGCAGGTTTGAGGATATTGGCTGCATCTAAGCCGCCTTCTGTACCCCCAGCACCAACTAAGGTGTGAATTTCATCTATCACCAGGATGATATTGCCGACAGAGCGAATTTCATCAACGATTTTCTTGATGCGTTCTTCAAAGTCACCACGGAAGCGAGTTCCCGCAACTAGCAAGCCCATATCTAGGCTGATAACTTGCTTGTCTTGCAGAACTTCCGGCACATCTTGATTGATAATGCGTTGAGCTAGACCTTCGGCGATCGCAGTTTTCCCAACGCCAGGTTCTCCAATTAAGACAGGATTGCTTTTAGTTCTACGTCCCAGAATTTGAATAGCACGTTCAATTTCTTTATCGCGGCCGACAATTGGGTCGAGTCTGCCTTCTTTTGCTAGTTTGGTGAGATTTCTACCAAATTCTTCCAAGCTGAGAGTTTGGGTGCGCTTTTGACCACCATTACCTGCGGCGAAAACTGTGGTGTTGTCACCTAAGTGGCGAACTACAGCAGCGCGGACGCTTTTTAGGTCAACCCCCAGATTTTGCAGTACTTTGGCGGCTACACCTTCACCAGCCTCGGTTAAACCTAAAAGTAAGTGTTCTGTATTAATGTAGTTGTGCCCCAAACTATGGGCTTCTTTAAATGATTGCTCAAAGAGGCTTTTTACTTTAGGAGTAAAAGGAATTTCTGGTGGTACAAACCCAGAACCCCTACCAATAATTTTTTCAACCTCTCGACGTGCTTCTTTAAGAGTAACGCCCAATTCGGTCAGCACTTTAGCAGCAACCCCAGTTCCTTCTCCCATCAGCCCGAGGAGAATTTGCTCTGTTCCTACAAAGTTGTGTCCCAGGCGACGTGCCTCCTCCTGAGCTAGCATAATTACTTTAATTGCTTCGGAAGTGAAGTGTTCAAACATAGCGGGTTATTGCTCCCTTGCTGCTTGGACTTTGGGTGAAATAATATATCACCCTCATCTAAAGTTTCATGTATTTTCTTAATGACAATGTATCTTTATTTAAACTTGAATGACAGTAGTGAGAGCCGTAAGAGTTCAGGTGTGGTAGCCGTCAGTAAGAATAGTGAGTTTCGTCAGCTTTCCAGTATTAGTAACAAATTTGACATAGTTTGCTGATTTTTCAGTGGTCTTTGATGTACCTTTGCTCTTAGATAGACTTAAAACGCAGGAATCAGAACATAGGATTTACCATGACTGAAGCATCTGGCGGTAAAGACCAACAGCATCCCCTACAAAACCGCGATCGCCCCACTATTGATATTTTACTTGCTCAAGAGGCGACAGACTATAATTTAGCAGAACTGGCTCGGTTGTGGATACGGTATCAAGGCTTTCCCGGTGCTAGAGACATTCAGCAAGGCTTAAATAAAGTCTTACAGCACTGGGGTTTGACCGAAGCTGAATTATTTGCTAAGACTCGCCAACTTCATGATGTCGGCGGAATTTATAAAAGTCGCGGTAAGAAAGAAGAGCAAGATTGGAATTAGGGAATGGGGCATGGGGCATTGGGCATGGGGCATCGGTAATTGGTAATTGGTAATTAGTGTTTGTCATTAATTATTTCTCCTCCTCTGCTCCCTGCCCCCTGCCCCGTTGCTTTTCCTAGTCCCCAATCCCCAATCCCCAATCCCCAATCCCCACTGCATATGCTAAAACAACTGAGACTACTAAAACCAATACATGAATTTTGGGAAAACACATAGACGTGGAGAAAAAAATGAGACACGAAAAACTCTCTCCGGGGCTACTGTTGGCTTATCAAGACTATGAAAATGAAGGAGAGCAAGCTTTAACTACACACAAGCGATCGCTTGGTATCATTGCTCATAAAAGTTCTGTTAAGCCTACTAAGAGTATCGTTTTTCTCTACTGCGAACCTGATGCAGACTTGAGCCATTTAGAACAATATGGCATTCGTGTTAATCAGAGTTCTGGCAGTGTGCGAACGGCGTTTTTACCTCTACAGGCTTTAGATCCTTTATCAGAGGAGGAAGTCATTCAGCGCATCAAACCTTCACGCAAACTACATCTGCGGATGGATGTGGCAGCAGGGAAGGTGAAATTGCCAGAATTTAAAAACAAAACGGGATTGACTGGTAAGGGAGTACTCATTGGGATTGTCGATAGTGGCATTGATCCCAAACATCCTGCCTTTGCTGGGCGGATTTTACGCATTTGGGATCAAACACTCCCAGGGCCAGGAGTTAAAGAAGGTGACTATGGGGCTGAATTTACAGGCGAACAAATCACCGTTTCTCAAGATACTGATGGTCATGGTACCCATGTTGCTGGCATTGCGGCTGGTGCAGATGAAAATTTTTCAGGTGTCGCACCAGAAGCAGAATTAGTCATTGTGAAATCAGACTTACAAGATGCCCATATTGCCGATGCTGTTCGCTACGTTTTCCGTGTAGCCAGTGATTTGAAACGCCCAGTAGTGTTAAATCTCAGTTTGGGTGGACACGCTGATTCCCATGATGGTAGTGATTCCTTATCTCGCATCATCGATGCTGAAACTGGCCCTGGCAAAATTGTTTGTTGTGCGGCTGGGAATGAAGGAAACGACAACATTCACGGTCAAACCAAGATAGGTGCTAAGAAGTCAGCCAGTATGCGCTTTAACGTGCCTTTAAATCAAGTAGGCATAGTCTGGTTAAACGGTTGGTATGATGGCGACACTGAGCTAGAAGTATCGTTGCGAAGTCCTAACGGTTTCGTTACCCCGTACCAAAAAATCATTAAAGACGGTAATCCCACCCAAGATTATCAATTACCAGATTCGCGGGTGCAAATCGTCACCCCAGCCCCAGATAAAGGCAATGGTGACCATAACTTCTTTGTGCAAATTCGCGGTAATGGCCCTTCTGCAGTCATGGGTGGTATTTGGCAGTTGCGGTTACGTAACACCACTGATAGCGACACTCGTCTTGATGTGTGGGCTGTTGACGATCATTCCTCAGTATTTTTTACAGGTAAAAGTGTTAAAGATGCTGTAAAAATAGGCTCTCCAGGAGCAGCTAGCAGTGCGATTACAGTTGCTGCCTATACTACAAAAGTGCAGTACACAGATATTGACAATCAGCTGCGAGACATGGGCTTAGAATTAGATACCATGTCTGAGTTCAGCAGTGAAGGGCCATTACGGAATGATGCTCAGAAGCCGGATATAGCGGCACCAGGAGCAATGATTGTTTCCACCCTGTCCGCAAATGCTAGTCTCGATCGCTCAATGATGCTCAATTCTAAATTTGTAGTAATGGCTGGTACCAGTATGGCAACACCATTTGTGACTGGCTTAGTCGCCTTACTCTTACAACGTGACCCTAAACTTGACCCAGCGACAGTAAAAGATTTACTACGTAAAAATAGTTCTATCCCTGGTAAACCCCCAGGCACTTTTGATAGTAAATGGGGTTTTGGTGTAATTAATGCCGCAAATTTATAGTTGAATAATCTTTTTTTTCTAGAGTGGCAAAGTTAGCTAGAGCAAAAACTCAAACCTAGTAAATTCGTTATTGTTGAAAATTTTGGTTTACTTATTTACGCCTATTTCAACCATTACAAACTTACTCCAGTTTATTTTGCCGTTCTAGCTAATTTTCTAAAATCAAGCAACAGAGACAAGCCCAGGATATATCCAGCTTGCTGAATTACAAATTCCGAATTACGTTTAATGAGAATTAAATGTTGAAACCCTTATAATTTCGTAGTTAGCCACAAAACGATGATTGTGGGCTAATCTTGAAACCCTTATGGCATAAGAGGCGTTTCTAATTCACATTAGGCGTGAATTGGTATTAGGCATCCACCTACGGCAGTTATGCGCTGAACCCTCCATCAATCATCAGGCTTGCGCCGGTGATGTAACCGGACTCAGGGCCAGCCAGATAAGCAACCAGCCCTGCAACCTCGTCAACCGTGCCGTAGCGGGCTACCGCTATCTGCTTTTTGAGCATCTCGGCAAACTCACCCTCCGAGGGATTCATATCCGTAGCGATCGGCCCTGGCTGCACGTTGTTGATCGTAATCCCGCGGGGGCCAAGGTCACGCGAAAGTCCTTGCACAAGCCCTTGCAGAGCAGATTTACTCATGGCATAAACGCCGCCACCAGCAAATGGCATACGTTCGGCGTTGGTGCTGCCGATGTTGATGATGCGTCCGCCCTCTTTCATGTGCTTGACTGCGGCTTGCGTTGCCACAAACACGGCACGCACGTTAATGGCAAAGGTTCGATCAAAGTCCGCAAGCGTGAAATCGTCGATTGGGCCGATCGCCAGTACGCCTGCATTATTGACAAGAATATCAATGCTGCCCAATTTGTTCACAGTGTCTTCAACAGCTGCGACTACCTCCCTGGCATCGGCACTGTCGGCTTGGATGGCAAGAGCCTGGACACCTAATGCTTGCACTGCCTGCACGATTTCGTTAGCCCTGTCGGGTGAACTGGTATAAGTGAAAGCGACATCAGCACCTTCACTTGCTAAACGCTTGACGATCGCTGCCCCAATGCCGCGACTGCCTCCAGTAATGAGTGCGCGCTTATTCTTGAGTATGTGGTTCATATTAGATACCGTGCAATGAGAAATTAGATAATTCAGTGTGTATTTTTAATGAAAGAAAACTGCTCTAAATTAGAGGCAAGCAAGTAAAAAATAACGGATGATGGTGGTTAAAATACTCGAAACAATTCATATAACCTTTTCTGGTTCCTGAATGTTCTTGAAAACCAGTGACATCCAAAAAGTATTTTTTTTACTGACAGGCTGACTGGAAAGTGCTGAGTTCTGAGTTGGAGAGACGCGATTAATAGCGTCTGTACAAAATTAATAATCCCATTGAGACTGCTCCCTCTGCTATCCCTAGCGATAGAATATTTTTCTAGTTAGAAGTCCCTAAAATGAGGGAGCTGTATCAACGCGATCGCTTCACCTCCCACTACTCCACTACAATATAGATAGAATTTGTTGAGATTTGTATCGTTGGGGATTAGCTGTCATGGCTCCCGCTGTTTTAATTCAAAATCTGCAAAAGCGCTATGGCACGGTGGAAGCCGTCAAAGATGTCTCATTTCAGGTAGAACCTGGAGAAATCTTTGGCTTACTCGGCCCCAATGGCGCTGGTAAAACAACTACTCTGCGTGCTTTGTGTACCCTCACCACGCCGGATGCTGGCAAAATCGAAGTATCTGGAATTTCGGTGTTGGATAACCCCAGAGTAGCCAGACAAAAGCTAGGTTATGTGGCTCAAGAAGTCGCTTTAGATAAGGTATTAACTGGTAAAGAACTGCTGCAACTGCAAGCGGCGCTTTATCATCTCCCTAGCGCGGTAGGGAAACAGCGAATTGAGACAGTATTAGATTTACTCAATTTGCAAGAATACGCTAATAAAAAAACCGGAACTTATTCAGGCGGTTTACGCAAGCGCCTGGATTTGGCGGCTGGATTACTCCATGCACCAGATGTTTTGGTATTGGATGAACCAACTGTAGGGCTTGATATCGAAAGCCGCTTTATTGTTTGGGAATTCTTGCGGAAGTTACGCGCCTCTGGAACCACTGTAGTAATTACCAGCCATTATTTAGAAGAAATTGACGCGCTAGCCGATCGCGTGGCGATTATTGATCGCGGCGTTGTCATTGCATCTGGCACACCTTCACAATTAAAAGACCAAGTAGGAGGCGATCGCATTACTTTGCGAATTCGCGAATTCTCCCCCATTGAAGAAGCCGAAAAAGCTAAACATCTCCTGCAAGCTTTGCCATTGGTGCAGGAAGTAATTATCAACAGTGCCCAAGGTAATTCTCTAAATTTGGTAGTCACACCCCAAAATGATGCACTAATTACCATTCAGCAAGCCTTAAATACAGCTGGCTTACCCATTTTCGGCATCGCCCAATCTCGCCCCAGCCTAGATGACGTTTACCTCGCCGCTACTGGACGCACTCTCATGGATGCAGAACTCGCAGCCGCAGCCAATCGCGATCCGAAAGCCGAGAAGAAGCAGAATATGAGGTAGGGACTGGGGACTAGGGACTGGGGACTGGGGATAAGGGAGCAGAGGAAGCAGAGGAGGCAGAGGAGGCAGGGGAGAAATAATTAATGACAAACATCAAACCCCCAATTACCAATTACCAATTACCCATTACCGATGCCCAATGCCCAATGCCCAATGCCCCATACCCAAATCTAAAATCTAAAATCCAAAATCCAAAATTGTTATGAGTGTTACTCCAAAATCTGATATCAATTGGCAACCAGCAACATCGCCGCAAGGATATGTTGATGCTACTCCTAATTTTTTTGGTGACTTAGTACAGGAGACTTTAGCTTTAACTCGTCGCTTGTTTATTCAGTTGCAACGCCGTCCTTCAACTTTGGTGGCGGGAATTATTCAGCCTGTCATGTGGTTGGTTTTGTTTGGTGCTTTGTTCCAAAATGCTCCCAAAGGACTTTTTGGCAGTACGACAAATTACGGGCAATTCTTGGCTGCTGGCGTAATTGTTTTTACAGCATTTGCTGGGGCTTTAAATGCCGGTTTGCCTGTAATGTTTGACCGGGAGTTTGGCTTTTTAAATCGCTTACTGGTAGCGCCTTTAGCTTCACGGTTCTCGATTGTCTTTGCTTCCGCAATCTTTATCATTAGCCAAAGTTTACTGCAAGCGGCGGTAATTGTGGGAGCAGCAGCCTTTTTAGGCGCAGGTTTACCAGATATAGCTGGGCTAGGTGCGATCGCTTTAATTGTCTTCCTCTTGGCTTTGGGTGTCACAGCTATTTCTCTGGGTTTGGCTTTTGCTCTCCCTGGACATATTGAACTGATCGCTGTAATTTTCGTCACCAACCTACCGCTATTGTTTGCCAGTACAGCTTTAGCACCTTTATCTTTTATGCCCCAGTGGTTACAGGTAGTAGCTACTCTGAACCCTCTCAGCTACGCCATTGAACCAATCCGCTATCTCTATCTCCACAGTAATTGGGGATTGGGTAGTGTCGTGATGCAGGCTCCTTGGGGTGCTGTTACCTTTGGTGAAGCATTATTAATATTACTGGGCTTTGCTGTTGTGGCTTTATTAAGTATTCAACCCCAACTTCGACGAACTCTTGCTTAAGATATAAGCATAATTTCATTGCAAAATTTAGGGTAAGATTCCTATGAAAAAAATATTCCTACCCCTGACTAAACTCACAGCGATTACCGTAGCCGGAATTAGCTTTGCTTCTTTACTGGCTCAACCTAGCTTGGCTCAATTAGGTACAGTTGATTCTGGTAATAGTGGCGATCTCAACCAGAATAATGCCAATCCTTTCCCTGGTGCTGGGAGTTCAGATTTTAATATGTTCAACCTGATTCACCAGGCAAATTTTGGTACTCTCAACTGGAATGCAGATCAGCAAAATCAGCAACTAGACGAAGCTACCCTGGAGTTTAAAAGAAGACAACAACAAGCAATTCAAAATCGGGGTCAACTAGGAACAGCTTCCCCAAGTTCACCGCTGATTATACTCCCACAAAATCCTGCTGCAGGGCAGACAGCACCAGCAAAAAACTAAAGGATTACCAAAAATCGATTTTCTATATAATTAGGGGCACAGCGTAGAAAAACTTCGTTGTGCCCCTATAATTTGGTTGATTTTAAATGGGAAATTCTATAGCCCTAGAGCAGCTAAAACATCACTGGCGTGAGTAGTTGTATTCACGGTGGCATCAACATGGGTAATTTTGCCATTGGGGTCGATGACGTAGGTAACACGCTTAGCGTAACCACCACCATCAACATCGTATGCTTTGATTAGGCTGTGGTCAGTGTCAGCCAATAAAGGAAAATTCAGATTATATTTTGCTGTGAATGCCTGATGGGAAGCTTCATCATCTGCACTCACACCCAGTACGACAATATCTTTACCTTGATAGTCGCTTTGAGCATCCCGGAAGCTACAAGCTTGTTTTGTGCAGCCTGGGGTGTCATCTTTGGGGTAAAAATATAAAACTACTGTCTTACCTGCAAAATCAGATAAAGACACAGTGTTGCCGTTAGTATCTTTGACGGTAAATTGAGGTGCATCGGTACCGACTGCTAGAGCCATAATGAACCCTTCCTATTTCAGATTGTTGGGGCATTTGAAATTTTACAATAATTTACAATAATTAAATTAATTACCTCAAAGAATAAAATTCCCCAGATTCAAATGACTGCTGTTAATTCTTCCAACCCCAAAGCTTTTTCCTATTCTCCAAGCACTATAGAACGTGCGGCGCGATCGCTAATTTGTTCTCCCTTCAATCCGGCTTTATTAGAGGCGATGCGTCAGCAGAGTGTCTCCGTGAGTGCGATCGCTCAAGATAATGGTATCAAGCATGGCTACACCAAGCAGCCGTTATCAGAATTAGCTTGCGATCAAGCTTTAGACTGGCTAATTCAAGTTGGTGTATTGCGGCGTGAAGTTGATGGCCAAGGAATTACCGATAGCTTCCGCCTCACACCCCTAGGTCAAAAATTAGCAGAACAATACCAAAATAAAAATTGGCCTCAGCCTTCATGGAGCGATCGCATTCAAAACGCTTTGACTCGTTGGTTTCGACTACCTTTTTAGAATTTGAAACTAATAAGGTTAGGATGAGGGAGAAAAAGGGAACAATATATACGCAAGCATCGACCGCATTTATAAAATCTTTATCATCAGCATTAGACTGAGTTTGTGCGGTGATGGTAAAAAGTACAACAAAAATGTGGGAAATCTAGAGGCAAAATTGCGCCTCTAACTACTTCCTAGCTTGTTACCTGTTGACGAGCGGATTACCAGCTTACCGTTCAACCCTCAAATTCCGCCCCTTATGTCGAGCAACCGATAGTCATTATGAAATCAATTATGGTGGTGGGGACAACATCCCACGCGGGGAAATCACTAATAACTACAGCTATTTGTCGCATTTTATCGCGCCGTGGCTGGCGAGTGGCTCCCTTTAAAGGTCAAAATATGGCTTTAAATGCGTATGTAACCTCTAGCGGGGGAGAAATCGGCTACGCCCAAGCAGTGCAAGCTTGGGCGGCGGGAGTTGTACCTTGGGTAGAAATGAACCCCATTTTACTCAAGCCCCAAGGCGATATGACTTCGCAAGTCATTCTCAAAGGCAGACCTGTAGGTAAGGTGAGTGCGGTAGATTACTACGAGCAGTATTTTGAACTGGGTTGGCGGACAATTGAAGAATCCCTACAACATTTAGGTACAGAATTTGACTTGTTGGTTTGTGAAGGCGCTGGTAGCCCTGCGGAGATTAATCTGAAGCATCGCGACTTGACAAATATGCGAGTTGCCAAGTATTTAAATGCACCAACTATATTGGTAGTAGATATAGATAGAGGTGGTGCATTTGCCCATGTTATAGGCACTTTAGAGTTATTAGACCAAGACGAACGCGATTTAATCAAGGGTATTGTAATTAACAAGTTCCGTGGGCAGCGTTCCATCTTAGAACCAGGTATCAAATGGTTAGAAGCGCGGACTGGTATCCCTGTGATTGGTGTTATCCCCTACTTGGAACATATGTTCCCGGCGGAAGACTCCCTTGATTTGTTGGAGAGGAAAGCCCATAAATCCCAAGCTGATTTAGATATTGCTGTTCTACGCTTACCAAGAATTTCTAACTTTACCGACTTTGATCCATTAGAGTCAGAACCAACTGTATCGGTAAGATATCTCAATCCTAAGCAAGAATTAGGTCATCCAGATGCAGTAATTCTACCAGGTACTAAGACCACAATTCCTGACTTGATACTGCTACAAAAAAGCGGCATGGCAGAAGCCATACAACATTATGCAGCATCTGGTGGAACAGTTTTAGGGATTTGCGGCGGTTACCAAATGCTAGGTCAAATTATTGCTGATCCAGAGGGCATAGAAGGACAAGCTGGCAGATATCAAGGGCTAAATTTATTACCAATTAGAACTGTAATTACCGGACAGAAAATTGCCCGCCAGCGCCAAGTCAGCTCTAATTTCCCACAGATGGGCTTACCAGTTTATGGGTTTGAAATCCATCAAGGGCGATCGCGTATTGAACAGCAACCAGATAGCCAAGCTTACCAACCTTTATTTGATGATATTAATTTAGGGTTAGTAGATAGTTGTCAATCAGTTTGGGGTACATATCTTCATGGTATCTTTGACAACGGCCCTTGGAGAAGGGCTTGGTTAAATCGCCTCCGTCAACAACGGGGTCTGAAATCTCTGCCAACTGGTGTTTCTAACTACCGAGAACAGCGAGAGCAAACTTTGGACTCCCTAGCCACTGAAATTGAAAACCATTTAGACTTAACGCCGTTTTTGTCTTAGAGAGGTTGGTATTTGATGAATGTTCGCGTCCACTTTTTACCAGATGATGTCACAGTAGAAGCTGAAGTGGGAGAACCCCTGTTAGATGTAGCAGAACGGGCGGGGATATTTATCCCTACTGGCTGTCTCATGGGGACTTGTCACGCTTGCACTGTGGAATTAGAAGATGGCGAAACAATACGCGCTTGTATCACAGCCGTACCCCCAGGACGCGAACAATTAACCATTAATCTCTTTAGTGACCCAACATGGTGATGAGACAGCTATCACGAAGCTGACAGATTGCTTTCAAATATATTGATGAGGGCGGTATTTTGCAGTGGAACAAGCCCATTGATGACTAATGCGCCTCATACTACATTTTTTTCCCAAATAATCCCCTCATTGCACCACTGAATCAGCAGCCATCGATTAGAATCTTTATCCAAGGCTGGTAAGACTCGAAAGTTGAATACTTCTTGCCAAACTTCCACCCCATGCTGGCTAATAAAATCTGCTTCTAAATCTTTAAAGTTCTGCCACTGGCGATCGCCTATAGCAGTAAATACAGGAATGATGGTATTTACTGGAATTTCAGTAGCTAATGACTTCATTCTGGGTAATCCTCGAAAATACAAATAATTGTTTACCCAGCTTTCGCATTCAAAGCATATTCTCTAAAACGTTCCAAATCGGCTTGAATTGTAGACTCCACCGCCCGTCCCAAAAATAGATTATCCATGATTTTGCCAATAATTCCAGGAATGGCATAGGAAACAGTGAGTTTCACAATACTGCTATTGTGGCGATCATAAAAACGAATCGCCCCTTGATTTGGCAAGCCATCAATCGATTTCCATTGAATAATCTGATTGGGTATAACTTTGAGAATCTGCGATTTCCAGGTAAAATCCAGACCGCCAGTACTTAGCTTCCAAATAGATATTTCTGGATTATCGGGTGGAACCTTTACCGAATCAATCCACTTCATCCATTTGGGCATTTGTTCTAAATCAGACCAGAGACTCCAGACAAAATCTATAGGAGCCTCTACTTCTACCTGTACACTATGCTCTAGCCAGTCTGACATTTTTTCCTCTGCGCCTTTTGTTGCTGAGTGCGGTTCGTTATTGCTTCAAATTCTCTAAAATTACTTTTGCTGCCCGCCTTCCGGAAATTGTTGCTCCTTCCATACTATCGATATAGTCTTGCTGAGTGTAACTACCTGCCAAGAAGAAATTCGGCACAGGTGTCTTTTGGTTAGGACGATATACATCCATACCTGGTGCTTCGCGGTAGAGAGATTGGGCAAGTTTGACTACGTTGTACCAAGTCATATTTAACTCCCGCGATGAGGGAAAGAGTTCATGCACTTGACTAAGGACGTGCTGGGCGATCGCTTCGTTGCTTTGTTTGATAAATGGATCTCCCGGTGTCAGTACTAACTGCAATAATGACCCCTGTCCTGGGCGATAATAATCCGCAGGGCTACTCAGTGCTAAATCAGAAAAGCAAGAAAAGTCAGCATCGGCAGTGTAAAGCAAATTATCTATGCCAGCCGCATGATTTAGCTGTTTGCGTTTTTCCTCATCTTGCAGTTCTGTTACCCAACCATCAAATCTCAGTTGTACTGTTGCTACAGGCACAGCATCTAGTTTGTAGATATTGTCAAATTCTGACCACTTACGCCACTGTTGCGGTAGTATCCGCTGAATTCCTGGGACATCACAGGCAAAGACATAGGCATCAGCAGTAATTACTTCCTCTGTATCACCTTGGGCAACTGCTATCCCAGTTACACGGGTTTCTGTATCTGATTCTGCAAACTGAATTTCCCGGACTTGCCGACGGGTATGAACTTGCGTACCTCTAGCTGCTAAGTATTCCAATATGGGTTTGTGCAAATATTCATGAGGCGAACCTTCCAGCATCCGCAATATGGAAGCCTCAGTTCTCACCGCAAAAAACTGAAAGATTGTCAGCATACAGCGGGCGGAAATATTTTCGCAATCAATAAATCCTAAGGCGTAAGCGATGGGATTCCACATCCGCTTAATGCTACCTTGGCTACCGCCGTGACTACGAAACCAGTCAGCAAAGCTAATCTTATCTAAATCACGAATAGTTTGCATCGCACCGTCAAAGTCCACTAAACCCCGAACTATGGGGCTAGTGCCTAAGGCGATCGCATTTTGCAATTTATCTTGTAATGATAGTTGGGAGGTGGTGAAAAATGCCTTTAAACCATTAAAAGGCGCACCTGTAAAGAACCGAAAATCTAAAGCACCAGTACGCCCACCTTTGTTGATAAAAGTATGGGTATGTTCTTTCAGGCGTAAATTATCTATCGCCCCTACTTTTTTCATCAAGTCAAAAAGCTGATAGTAGCAGCCGAAAAACACGTGCAACCCCATTTCAATATGGTTGCCATCGCCATCTACCCAACTGCCAACTTTTCCGCCAACAAATGGACGGGATTCAAAAATTTGGATTTCACAGCCAGCATCAGCTAAATCTACGGCAGTGGCTAGTCCTGCCAGTCCCGCACCTACGATTGCAACGCGCATTCCGTCGTTCCTTTTCAGTTTCTTTACAGATTGTAACTGTCTTGGTGTCGTAATTTGCTATTTATTGAAAGCGACGACAAACCCCATCCCCTTGTGGGCGCATAAGGATAGTTGCACCGGCGCTTTGGGGTTATGGTGGGACAAGGCAACCTTTCCCATGCCCTATGCCTCATGCCCCATGCCCACCTTGTGGATAGAGTTTTTGATGTACAGCTGATTACCAGATATGAAAACATGAGACTCTGTTGACGCAGAGTCTCATGAACAAGAGACTAGAGGATAGCTAATAAGGAACTTCCAGCAGGACAATAACCGTGTTTGCTTCCCCAACGGGGTAGGCTATATCACCAACGGATGCATATAGGAAGAATCCCTCCATCACCTGTGCCAGGAAATTTGGATAATTTAATTTTTGGAATTCCTCAAATTGAAAATTAAGAAATTTTAGTTGAGCTTCATATTCCAACAGATTTGATTATGCCACTTGGCATCAGTCGCTACATTGAGCCAGATCTAAAATACACATATTTTAAGTCTGCAACACTACCTCATGTGGTACACTTTGCAACCCACTGCTTTTTCAACTTTAGTCTTCTAGTTTTGGGAGAAGACTAAAGTGATTCTCCTGTGATTTATTACCTATTTGGAGCGCAATGAATTAAAAACAAGTATTTAAAGGATTGTTGACAAATACCTATTTACCTGCTTACTTCTTTAGTATCATCAGCAATGGATAAACCTCTAATCAATTCGCGAATTACATCAGTTGCAGGTCTACCAGTTTGCTGACAGTATTGTTCGAGTTTTTCAGCTTCCTGTGCAGCGAGATTGACAGTTATACGTTTTACAGCCCACTTCTTATTTGTCATTATCATGTTAGTTGCTATATATTAACATCATCAAAGACAGCTAATTAAAGATGAAAAAGGTAACATTCTTAGAATTAGTGTCAGTAAACAAGCAATGCCATTAACACTAAAAATGCTAGTTTTCTCAAAGATTGTTCATTTTCCAATAAAATATAAAAGGTTAAATTGCTTTCATACTGTTGTGACAGGAAAAATACCGCACACTTGCCTTTGAAAGGCCTTGCATCGGCACAAGTATCTTGGTAGAAGCCCAACAATTAAGTTTTATAAATCAAGGGTTGCCCATACTGTTAAGTAAATCAAGATTATTGAATTTTTTCTTTAGCAAAAGCATTTGTTTTGCGCTCACGACTAAATTGGTTAAAAAATTCTGGAAAAAACATAATATCATAAGATCTAACAATCAAGTTTTAGAACATCAATATTGTTAAACGCTTTCTGGGAAAGGTGTTTTAGCAATATATCTAGTTGGCTATTAATCAGTGTTCAGTTCAGATTAACTAGCCGTCTCTCTTCTGAAGAGATTACTGTCTATGGCATCTAGCTGCTGACATAAAACGTCATACTCATAAATGAAGAATGCCATTAGGGTCAAGTTTGAGGGAATTTCTGTGTTTGCCTCATCTGCAAAGTTTGATGCAACAATTTAGTAGTTTGTCATGAACTCCTAATTAAGTAGATTGCTTTTATTAATTCCTGTTGTTATAGGCAATAGCAGATGGTGATGCTGTTCACTTCTATTAATTAAGAGAAAATTCCTGCTAAATTAGCAGCTTTATCTTTCTACCTTTGGTAAGTTGTGTTATTCATGTTTCTGGCAATTTACCACTATTCTTTTTCTTGAAAAAAATAATTTTTAGGCTCTGAGGTAGTTGCTACATTGTTGCATAACTATAAATGTTTGGCATCTTCAAGGTATTCATCTAACTAGAGTTATAGCTATCAAGATAAATCTTGAATAAATTGTCTAGCTAGTGATGAATCTGCCAAAGATTACCAAAAAATATTATTTGGCTTCAATCATTATTTTGTGACCTCAGTTCACTGTATAAAAAATATTGTACACTTCAATATTTTTTGGGTGCATTTATTATAGCGATTCTGTATAAACTTTAAGCAATCTTTATCCAAGCCTTGAATCATAGTCATAATTTACTTTGTAAAATAATTACATAACAAAATAAGACTGGCTAAAGTTTCAGTGAATCAAATTTATCAATAACAAAAGGCTGAACTGTAATTTAAAACGCAGACAAATGTCTGCACAAATTTGGTAATTTTAGAAGCATCAAATAAGCAGCAAGTTAAGTTAAGATTGTGCTAATTAATACATTCATAAATATCAGAATAAGTAAGGATATAGCAGCAGACTATAGTTACTTCATAAAGTTTTGAGCAAGTAAATCATCAGTCTATACTGAGTCAAAATAGTGATGCCAACATGGAATTCTGGTTTTATGGCAAGTTCCATTCCAGAAAAGCACTATTGCTGACTTCAAGCAGTGGGATATTGCTGCAGTTAGAAGTGCTTTATGGTCTAGAAAACTCATTAATTATTCAGTAACGCGTCGTCAACTCTAATACCAATTAAAACAATGTTTGCAACAGATCAATATATTCTAGTAGTCTGTCAAAGTCTTGTTGATAGGTGGGGGAAAGGTTAAGGGGAAAAGGGTAAAGGCTTTAAACCCTTCCCGTTTTCCCTTTTCCCTTTACCCAATCTACCTGTCGCATTATTTTTTTAAAAGCTTGGAATGCAAGACTTTTGGCTCATGTGCAGCAATATAGGCATCAAAGTTAGCATATCTGCCTTAAATGCTATACTTCCTAGAAATGAAGCGACCTAGGTGCAAAATTTAATTAATTGCTGCAGATAAGTAATGCAAAAGCAATGCGTGTAGTTAATTCTGTTTAGCCACTTACCACATAGCTGATACCAAGCATCAGGGAAATCAGGGGAGTGACTAAATATATCCATCCCCAATGAAAAATGACGATCCTTCAATCAGGAGGTATTGATCGACCTTCTAGTAAAAGCTATTCAAATTGAAGTTCGGGTACAAGTTGCAGAGTACCAATACCTAAATCTTTTGGTGAAAGCGATCGCGCTTCAAACAAAGCCATCATATCTCGTAATTGCGGGTTGCCACGAGCCGATCCGGTTAATCCTTTGGCAATAATTAAACCACAGTAGCCTTTAGTATTTTTACAGCGCTGATTCCATTTTCTGCGAGCTTCTACATGGATGGGGTCATCATCTAAAAATTCCCCAAAGAGAAATAATTCATCATTTTGGGTTTGTAATAAACCTAAGTCGTATTGATTGCCATCAAAGGGATCTGCGCCAGGATTAAAGCAAATGGCTTTTAATCCGCCAGCGGCTTCTAAATTTTCAATTACTGTCTTCGCTCTGGGGCGAGAAGTTTGAATTAAAATCACTGGTAAACCATCACCTACTTTGGCAATTTCACCTACAGGATGATAGGTAACGCCTTGACGCAAATACTCCAGCATTTCCCAAGACACTACTCCTAAACTTAAGAATGAGTCTTCGGGGATCAAATCATCTCGTAATGAACGAAACATCATGGAGGAGTCTGCCGTTTCGTCATCAATATCTAAGCCTGCCATTTCCTCCAGTTCTGCGGCCAATTCTGGCATGGTAGAAACAGTTACAGATACAGTTTTCGTAGCTTCATCGGCATGTGGAAGTGTAATCCGATAGCGATGGCTAAGGCTAGGGAAGGAATCTGCATACAGTTGGCGACGGTGATCGCGAATAAAGCGGTTGAGGCTTTCTAAAGCGACAAAGACAACTAATGCTTCTTCGTCATACAAAACAGACCGCAACCCTTCTAAAGGGTGGATATTACCGAAAGTAGGGTCAACTTCTGATAACGGTAGATCTCCTAAATCGCCCTCCTCTTCTTCATCTTCATCGTTACGCTCAAAGGTGAGAAAGAGGCAATCTTGCTTGAGAAAAGCTTCTTCTAAACGTCCTTGTGATTCTTCATCTTGTAAAACAGCAGCACGAAACTGCTTGAGGGAATCTTCGGAACGGTAGAACAAAATGCCATATTCCATCCCCAGCATCCCCATCACAGAAGCGTAGAGTTTACCTACATCCCATCTATTGATTTCTATGGATAAGATTTGCTGTTCTTCCAAGAATTGCCAGGGAGATGCTTGCCAAATCGCAAAAGCCTTCTCTTGCAAAGCTTGGGCATACTGTGGAGGTAAATCAGGGATTTGACTATCAAGCATTTCCCCAAAAGAGCGAAACAGTTCATCAATTAAAGGCAATTCTGGTGCGTAGTCAATGGCGATGTCCAAATCTTGTAATACCCCGCGCAGATAAAATTGGATTTCGCGATCGCGCACGACAATTCTTTGAGGACGAGCTGGTTTTGCGGGACTATGGGGATGTTCCATTGCCCGCATTAAGGTGCGAACAACCGCCTCAGGCCCTGTTTCCGTAGCAACTACATCCATTCCTCTGACAATACCTTGGGAACCGTCCACCCAAAGAATACAATCGCCCTTTCCTTCTGGATCTCTGGGCTGGGTTTGGGAAGATGACAACGGACGGCGATCGCCCTCCCATACAGAAGGAATTTGGGTTAATTTCTTCAACCGACGACTGGTAGAGCGATTAAAACTTGTCATAGAGTAAGTTAATTAAAAGAAGCAATTTATCCGTCAATTTTTGGAATTGGTTAGCCTGAGATGCAATTTTCCTAGCCTTTACCTGAATATTTAGTGGCAATTTAGGCTACCACAAAGCTAAATCTCCAAAAATAGCGAATCTTAAAACGCACCGAATCTCTCAATTCTAGAATAAAAATATTTAGCAGCTTTTGACGCAGTCTTTACAATTTACCAATCAGGGACATCAATGTCGCTAGAATGGATACAAAAACACTAACTACAACCCCAGCATACTGGTGACAGCAATTTAGGAGTTACAACAGCATATGACACAAGCCACTCAGCCACAACAACGTGGAATTCAATTAAGCGAAACCGCATTACGTCAAGTCAAATCTCTCCGTGACAAGCAAGGTCAAGATTTATGCTTACGGGTAGGCGTGAGACAAGGCGGCTGTTCTGGGATGTCCTACATGATGGACTTTGAAGATGCCAGCAAGATTACCCCCCAGGATGAGATTTTTGACTATGATGGCTTCAAAATTGTTTGCGATCGCAAAAGCTTATTATACCTCTATGGCTTAATGCTGGATTACAGCGATGCCATGATTGGTGGCGGCTTCCAATTTACTAACCCCAATGCCAACCAAACTTGTGGTTGCGGTAAGTCATTTGGCGTATAGTACACAGTCAACAGTCAACAGCCTATATTATTGATCCTTCACTATATGATCCTTTAATATTGACCCTTGACCCTTGACAACTGACCAATGACTAATACTGTTGAATCCCTGTTTGATACAGGTTTAGAACGCTATAAAGCAGGAGAAAGCGCTGCTTCTTTAATTCCTGTGTTTAAAGAAGTATGCGATCGCTCTCCTAAAAGTAGTTCTGCTTGGACTTGTTTGGCTTGGTTATATATGCTGGACAACAAAGCCAACTTAGCTTACAAAGCTGCACTGAAGGCAGTTAAGCTCAATCCCCAAGACCCACAAGCCAGAATTAATCTCGCCGTAGCTATGTTAGAAACCGGTCAAAAAGGTTTGCGGCAACATATTGATTTCGCCCAACAGTTAATTTTTGTTAATCAAGAATGGGAAGAGGAAGTCAGACACAGCATCGAAGATGGTTTAACTAGAAAACCCGATTGGCAGAGTTTGGCAAAAGTCAAAGCCTGGCTGTTTGATAATTAGAGGTGCTGAGGCTAGGGGCTAAGGTCTAGATAGTAAAATGATTGAGACTATAAAAATCAAGCTTAGTCTCTCATTCCTAGCTCTTAGTACAGCAGGCGCGGAAATAAACCCACCATACTAAATGGTGCAAAAGCTCAGAACATAAGTTCTTTGACTTTTGACTTCCGTGTAGCGGTACTAGTCCCTAACCCTCAATCACTAGTCCTCTATGAAAGATAAATTGTTAAGCTGGCTAAACTACATTTTAGTCGCAGATGTATTTCTGGTTTTGTTGGGCTTTGCCTGGTTTGCGATCGCCGTTATTGGAGATGCTTCTGGTATCAATTTAGGACTAGATTTGTGGCATCAACTCTGGCAGCCTTTATTTAACCCCGCGCTGGGGATTCTCATGGGAGGCGCACTTCTCAGCGGGTTAATCAATTGGGTTTCGCGCAAATTCCAGGCTGATTAGTTTGATTGTTGATTGTTGACTTACTGCAAAATTTGTCTAAGCGCTGGTGGTAATTCAGGATACTGATACTGGAAACCTGATGCCATAGTGCGCTTAGGTAGCACTTGTTGACCTTCCAAAACAACTTTTGCGCCATCTCCTAAAAGTGCTTCTAAAGCCAAAGCTGGTACAGGTAACCAAGAAGGACGATGCATTACTTGTCCCAGAGTTTGGCTTAACTCTGTCATCCGAACAGGGTTAGGAGCAGTAGCATTATATACGCCTTCCATATGGGGTTTAGCGATCGCTTGCAGAATCAAATTAACCACGTCTTCTAGATGAATCCATGAAAACCATTGCCTACCACTGCCAATAGGGCCACCGGCAAAGAGTTTGAAGGGAGTAATCATTTTACCCAAAGCGCCACCCATTCCCAGGACAATACCAAACCGGAGAATGACTAAGCGCACACCAGCCTCTTTAACTTTGTTCGCTTCTGCTTCCCAGGCGAGACAGACTTCCGAGAGAAAATCATTTCCAGATTGGCTGGTTTCGTCAAAGGTTGCAGTTTCACTAGTACCGTAGAAACCAATAGCGGAGGTATTAACTAACACCTGTGGTTTGGGGTTAGCTTTAGCTATTGCTTCCACAATTTTTTGTGTTCCTAGCTGACGGCTATTAAGAATCTCTTGTTTGTGTTCTGTTGTCCAGCGTTCTTCCGCGATGGGTTCCCCTGCTAAATTCACCACAGCATCACAGCCTGCGATCGCATCTTGCCAAGAGCCAGATACAGTGGGTGTATAAGCAATAATCTCTACATTGGGGAACGCTTGAGAAGGAAAAACTTTTCTGGCAAAGGTTGTATTACGAGTTAACACTAACACGCTATTACCTTCCTGGTGGAGCCGTTCTACCAAACGACTACCCACAAATCCTGATGCTCCAGCAATTGCTATTTTCATAATCCACCATCTCCGCCAAACCCTATTTTAAAGTTTTTTATCAAATTTTCAGCTTGCAGTTCTCTTCTTTTTGGGTAAAAAGACTTGGTTTGAGATTTTGGATGAGATTTCTTTAATGAATCTGTAATCACTTGCTGTTTACATGCTTCGATATTATAGGATGGACGGAGTGTTGCAAGGCGTGGGGCTATTATGGCTCGCTATACCTGTTCATTTATTGTTTCTGTTCCTGTTGAGCATCTCCAGCCGTTGCTTGTAGATTTGCTACAAGACTGTGAATTGGATATTCAATACTACACAGGCGATTACATTATGGCTCGGGAGATACCTGGGACTGTTTCATTTTCTAAAATGGTTAAAGTGGAAGTACTGATTGATAAATCGACAGCCACTGAAACAGAAACCCGGATGAGTATTGTGGTTAAAAATGAGGAACTGCCACTCCAACTAGATAATCACTGCCGACAAATGTTTGAATTTATCAAGCAGGCGATTGAACACAGTCGCCATTGGCATTTGATTGAAAGTTTAGCAGGGTAATTTTTGCTACATCTCTTTTTAGGCATCGGCTGCGGCTAGCTTCAGGCAAAGCTAGCTCAAGCAACGCGCCAAAAATTATACTCATACCAATTTTAAATGGTGAATTTAGCTCAAAATTCCTGACTACAGGGTTTTTGAGTAAACTCTGTTTAATAGATGTTGTCATGTCCAACTCATCATGACAAACAGTAGCTTACAGCTTCTGTATCTGTAAGCAACCCATGAAAAAATAGGCTGCTTGAAATTCTTTGAGCAAGCGCCTCTGATTTGATAATTTTATGGGTTTTAGATTTCCTCTAAATCATCAGTCATACCCGGATTGATTAGTGTAATATCATACTCACTAGCATCCGTCATACCTGAGCGATGAGTATTTCTTAACAAGTAATAAATGGCACGTACTTGTGGGCCAAAAACAATCTCGTCTTCATTTCTGAGGTCGTGGGATGGTGTCTTTCGTCCATTAATCATGAGACCGTTAGAACTGAGTTTGCCTTTAGCGTCGCCATCAACAATTCGGTAATAATAGCTTTGGCCATTTTGTTCACGCGGTAATCTTACCAATGTGGCATGGCGGCGAGAGACAAACTGCGATACCAAACGGATATTGCAATCGCGGTCTCTACCAATAGAGTAGATGGGATTTTCTAGCGAGAATTCCTTACGACCTTGATCGTCCTCCAGAATCAGAAGATGGCTTTCGTTGGTTTCTGCGGCCATTGATACGTCGTTGCTAAAATCGCTGGAAATTTGATTGCTGAAGATGTGTTTAATATTGTTTCCTGCCATTATTACGCATTACAGTCTGTGGTACTGCTTTAATAAGCATTTAAGTGCATTTTGACTCGATAGAGTAGAATATTACTCTTCTACTCCTGTTACTTTCATTTTAGGAAGATTCTCAACAGATGTGGTAGATGCATCAATCCTGATGATTAGTTAAATCTGCCGAGAAAGGCAGAATTACGATTGAGTTGAGAGTATTATCTCCTAAAAGAAATTTACGGTCGATGAGCCAAACGCCGTAATAAAACTGAGTTACTAACAACACTAACTGAGCTGAATGCCATTAATGCGGCGGCACCAGATGGGCTAAGGAGAAAACCCAAACTTGGTAACAAAACACCTGCTGCTAAGGGAATACCAATTGTATTATATGCAAAAGCCCAGAATAAATTCTGACGGATTTTGTTGAATGTGGCACGGCTGAGGTGAATTGATTCCACAACATCGCTGAGGCGATCGCGCATTAATACAATAGCAGCAGTTTCCATCGCCACATCGGAACCTGAATATAAAGCAATTCCCACATCTGCTTGCGATAAAGCAGGTGCATCATTAATTCCGTCTCCCACCATTGCCACAATAGCTTGTGGTTTGGAGTTGTGCGTCATTTCGCCAGTTTGCAGGGATTGGATTGCAGCAGCTTTTTTGCTGGGGGGAACACCAGCAATCACATCATCGTTACTTAGTCCCAGTTGTTTACCGATCGCACTTGCTGCTTCTTGGCGATCGCCACTAAGTAACATCACCCGTAAACCCATCTGGCGTAATTTATCGACTGTAGCTTTGGCATCTGGTCTCAGGGTATCAGCAACGCCAATAATTCCGGTTAAAATCCCGCCTACTGCCACACAAACAACTGTTTTACCCTCTGCGGCTAATTTTTGGCTTAACTGTTGTGCAGTCTCACTAATGGCAATTCCGTGCCAACTCAGCCATTCCCAATTTCCCAACAGGACATTTTTACCCTGGACTACAGCCGATACACCTAGTCCGGGTTCTGTGTGAAAATCTACAGCCTCAGGGATAGTTAATTCTTGTCGCTGTGCTTCCTGCAGAATGGCTTTAGCAAGAGGATGGTATGTGCCGCTTTCTACAGCCGCAGCAAATTGCAGGAGGGATTGGGGATCAGTTACTACGGAAGATTCGCCCTCAGAGGCTACTTCTTCAATTAGCAGACAATCTGTAACAGTGGGATTACCTGTAGTTAACGTGCCTGTTTTATCAAAGACTACTGTATCTAGCTGGTGAACGCGTTCCAAAACGTCACCGCCTTTGATTAACAAACCCCGTTCTGCGCCTAAACCAGTCCCAACCAAAATGGCTGTAGGTGTAGCCAAACCCAAAGCACAAGGACAAGCCACCACCATAACTGCGATCGCTAATTTTAAGCTGATCAGGAGTGGAGAATAATGAGTGCTGAGTGCTAAATGCTGAGTGCTGAGTGGCGAGTGGTGGGCCATTTCCATGCTGGTTGACATGGCAATATCTGGCCAGATGTGAACACCTAAGAAGTACCAAAAGATAAAGGTTAATGAAGCGGCTGCTAAGACACCGTAGGTAAAGTAACCAGCTACCGTATCAGCTAATTTTTGAACAGGTGCTTTCCGGGTTTGAGCATCTTCCACCAGGGCGACAATATGGGCTAGTGTGGTATCGCTACCTGTACGGGTAGCTTGAATTGCGATCGCGCCTGATTGATTAATAGTACCGGCTGTAACAAAATCTCCAGGTTGCTTAATTACTGGTACAGCTTCCCCTGTCAGCATGGACTCATCAACTGTGGTTTGTCCCCACCGCACCTCACCGTCAACGGGGATTTTATCACCAGGCAATATCTGTAACCATTCACCTACTCGCACCTGTTCGGCAGGAATCTCGATGCTAGTAGAACCGATAACCACATCTCGACCTGCACCATCTTGCCCAATTTTCTCAGCATTAGCAATCAACCGCGCTATCTGTGGCTGTAAGGCTAGCAGTTGCCGAAATGCTGCCGCAGCACGACCTCTGGCTTGTTGTTCTAATGTCCGCCCTAAAAGAATGAAGCCTAACATCATCACTGGTTCATCAAAGAAGCACTCCCAACCCATTTGCGGGAATAGTAGCGCCACCAAACTGGCTGTATAGGCTGTTAACGTTCCCAAGCCGATCAAAGTATTCATGTTGGGCGCATTTCGCCGCCAGCCTAGCCAGCCATCAACTAAAATTGGGCGACCGGGAAATAGTATCGCCACTGTTGCTAGTCCACAATGGAACCAGATGTTATTTAAAATTGGCAGATTTGACCCGCTAATCGTACCAAAATGCCCAATTGCTGACAAAACTAATAGCAAGCCAGCAACTAATAATTGCTTGAGTGCAGAGTGCATTTCTCGCTGCTGACGTGCTTCTGGATCTTCTCTAGTTGATGCGCTGGCAGCTGTTCGAGGCTGAGTAGGGAAGCCATTGGCACTCAAATGCTTTGCCAATTGTTCAGCATCCACTACACCCACTTCTGACTCTACAACTGCGACCTCAGTCGCCAGGTTTACACAGGCACTCTTGACTCCTGGATGTTGAGTTAGCTGCCTTTCTACTGCTTTCACACACCCAGCACACTTCATGCCCCCAACATCCAGAATTATTTTCTCTGTAATGGGCATCATTTCTGGGGTGAGATTCGTTTTGGGAACAAGTTGCATGGCAAGAGTTTAGTTAAATTCGCTGCAAATTTTCAACGCTCATTACAAGCGTCCTAATTTGAGGGTAGGCGAAATTTTGAACTAAGACTGCTTGTCGCAGATAAATTTAAACAAGGGGTTGGGGATTGGGGATTGGGGATTGGGGACTAGGGATTGGGGACTGGGGAGATGAGGGGGATAATAAATGAATTTATAAATTACCAATTACCAATTACCAATTACCAATTACCAATTCTTATAAGATACATAGACTACTGCTGCAATTTGGATAGGCAGAAAAGCAATTAGGCTTTTTAAAAAATAGTTTATCTCTAGATTCGACATAGTGATGAAATATGCAGCACCAACTAGCAAGAAAAAGGCTAACGAAAGTTTTTGTTGTTTGATGTTGAGCATAGTAGTAGATATAAAATGTAAATATATAGAGTTGTTTGCAGAAAATTTATTTTATTGATGATATCGATTGTTTTCAGATAACCGACTTTTTATAAAAGTCGGTTATCTCAATATTTATGCATGATTTAGGATTTGTATATGCATTTAGCTTACATAGCCTGAAATATCAGTTAGATTGTGAGCTATAAATCTAAAACCAGCCCTGCTTATTTACAAAATAAGTGTCTACAAATTCTTCTTGAGACTTGTTTAAGTAAATCATGCCTTCAATCAAGCCTATAAGTTGCATTATTAACAAAGTAAAGCCGTAGGTAAAAGTACCGCCGACTACTGTGATAACTAGCATAATGAAGCCTTCTGGAGCATAACCGAGAATAAACTTATGTACTCCAAAACCACCGAAAATAATGCCACAGTAACCAGCGATCAGTTGTTTGTTCGCTTGGCTGGAGTTGAGATTTGCCATATTGACTGCTGCTCCTGGAGAAATAGGGGGTAATTTTAAATGATTCTTTCAGAAAAGTAGTAAATATATTCACTGAGGAAATATATTTTTACTTTCCCTAACGAAAAAGCTCTAATTTAGATAAATAAGCATAACCAAATTGTCACGATACCTGAGGAATCGTCAGCATAATGGTTAAGGGTTAAAGATAAGGATAAAAAGGAAAAGTAAAAGCTTTAACCATCACCCTTAAATTTTTTACCCAAATTAAACTTTCTGTTCAAAATGTTGAATCGAGTACTTTTGAAACAGAGGTTATTTGATATTGTCTGGAACTATATCGTGCTTCGATAGCTGATTGACTCTTGTATCTTTAGGCGACAAATTTCAACAGATGAGTTTTGCCAAATCTTCGGTGAATTTTTCTCTTGAGGAGAATTCACTTTCAATTATCAGCAAATACCCCTATGTTGGAATACCCCTATTTACAAGTTCATCAGTTTTATGTCCGGAATTTTTTGGATATGGCTGCAATGATGAGGATATATTTAACGGAAACTTTATAGAAAGTACCAGTATAGGCATCTTCCCACACACAAGAAACAATTTTTCTACTACCAAAATACATGGAAGTAGATTGTGCAAAAACTCATCAATCACTGCTAGCTGCTTTCCCAAACATTCTGAAACAGAATTCTTGGGAAGCTAATCCCCATCTCTACAAGGGCTGATATGGCTTAGAGGTGACTCAATGTCACTCTAGAAATTTACTATGTATTTTTTGGTATTGCTTAAGTGGTTTGTACCACCAGCAATATTGACCCTAAAAATAGCATTTATTGATGGTAAATACTGACTGAGAAAAGTGCTAAGTATCGAGTCAAAAATACTCGTACTTAATCTCTAGCCTCTCAATACTTTTCGGTTAAGGGGAAAAAGGGGAATGGTTCAAGGGAAAGAAACAACCTTTCACCCTTACCCTTTAACCTTTTTCCCAAAAGCTATTTTGAGTTCAAAACGCTTAACCGATTAGTATTGTCTAGTTCTAGCTTCTCTTCTCTAGTCTGTAGCTGGCTTTATAGCCGCAATGATTGTCATATATTATTGCCATATATGGAGATGAAAGCAAATATTTTTCTGCTTCGGCAACCGTGAATTTACGTATAATTAATTACCGCTACCTAGAATAAACAAACTGAGTAGAGTGCCACTATTCCAAAGACTGTGAAGGAGCATCGGTGCTAGGAGGTTACGCGATCGCGTGTAGACTACACCTAAGACGATCCCCAAGGCTGTCAGGGGGAGAATTTCCGACAAGCTGAGGTGAGCAGCCGCAAATAGCAAGCTACTTAACAGAATTGATCCCCACACAGGAAGGTAACGAGTCAGGGAAGGTAACAAGAAGCCGCGGAAGAGAATTTCTTCAAAAACAGGAGCTGCGATCGCAGCTGTGATAAAAAATATTCCTAGTGCTACAGTATCTTGACTTTCTAATGCCAGCTGTAGCAGGGGATTACTACCACCCTGTCCTTGCCATAGCTGTTGATTAATCAAAGAGACGACTACTACTATCGGTAAAGCGGCGCAATAGCCACCTAATCCCCATAAAAACCAATTACTGCGGAGATTAAAGCGAAACCAGTATTCGGGTAGTGGGAAAAAGCGCTTAATCGATAAATATAGTACTGCTAGTGCGCCTGATGCGACGATAATATAACGCAGCAAAACCGAGAAAGCCTGAAAGCGCACATCACCACCACTCAAGGAGAAGGGGAGCAGGGATAATATTAAAGGCACAAAAACTTGCCCCATCAAGAAAAAGCCGATGACAAAAACTTGGAGAATCGTTTCACCACCCCAAGGAGTTGACCAAGCTACATCAGCATTTTGAGCTAGTAAAGCGGCTTTTCCCTTCACCAAATATTGCACCAGTACTGCAATTAGCAGTACTATCCCAATGACAGCTGCCAAGGTGGGGATGATCCCAATCACCGCTAACTTCACGACAGCTTGAGCCGCAGCTTCTTGTTGTGCTGCTTTCACGGTCGCCAGTGCATCGGGACGTTGCTGAAGTTGGTATAGTTGCACCAATGCAGTAGCACGAAACCAACCATCTAAATTTTTTTGAATCAACTGTTGAGCATTGGGGAGCAGACGGGGAGGATTACTCCACAATCCGATTAACACCGCAGAAGTGTCGGGAAATTCGGGATTAATATCTGAGCGTTGCTGGACATCATCCCAAGTCTTAATTGCTGTCTCAGTCTTTCCCTGCTGTGCTTGTAAAATTCCCAGACGTAAATCTAATTCCGCCGATAATTTTTGCAGTTGCTTTAAGGACTGCTGCAACTGTTGCTCTTGTGGGTTAGCGGGATTTTCTCCGGGACGAGTTTCTGGTAAAGGTTTAGACGGTGCGGGAGTGTTAACAGATGGAGAACGCAGTTTTTCCAGTTGAGTTTTAGCTTTCTCCAAATTGGTTTGCACCGATTTCCGTGCATCTTGATATTGCTTGGCAGCATTTTCCAGAGGTTCCTCACCCAGTATGGTTTCACGAACCACTTGTAAATTTTCTTTGCTGCTCTCTTCTGGTTGCCAAGCTTGTGCTTGCAGCGCCAAATTTGTTTGGTACAACTCCAAACGACTTTGAAACTGGGGTTCTTGCCAACTGCCAAATAAAGACAAGCCGCACAACAACAACGAAATCAGCGTCAACCCAATTAAACCCAACCGTTTAATAGTCATTATCTCCCCTTGACTAACCTGTTTAAAGCGCGTGCCCCTTGGAATTATCGCAAGAAAAAGGGGGAATGGGGAATGGGGATTGGGGATTGGGGATTGGGGATTGGGGATTGGGTAATTGTTTTTTTCTGAGCAGTAGGGGTATTGGCGGCGTACAACCTGCTATTAAGTGACACTAAGTAATTTAATTCCTTTTCCCCTTTCCCTTTCACCTTTTCCCACTTATCTTAAAAGCCAAGTCATATTACAATTAGCACCCTGCTGTTACTGGCAGATAGATAGCAAAAAATAGATTAAATTAATTTTTATATATAGTTATTATTACTGAGTATATGGAACCTGTGACGCTGACGGCTGTGGTAACTGCGATCGCGACTATACTTTTGACTAAACCACTAGAGAAAGTAGGCGAAAACATTGGTGATGTGGTTTGGACGCAAAGTGGCAAGTTAATTGAAAAGCTCCGCAATAAGAATAAATTGCCATTGCTGACTGCGGCTGTAGAAGCCAATGAAACCCAAAGATTAGATTATGGTCAAGCAGTGCTGGAACTGCAAGCCGCAGCAGCACAAGACCCGGAAATTGCTCAAGCAGTTGTGGATGTGGAAACAGCCGCTAACAATAGTCAGTCTGAGATGGGGAAAGAAATTCAAAAACTAGTAGAACAAATCAACTCACACCCGTCAGTTGTTAACAATGCGAAGTTAGCAGATGAGATTAAGAATGTCTTCCAAGGAAATCAATTTAACGCCCCAGTCACGTTTAACAACTGACTAAAGTCGTCCGATAGGGAGGATGGGACAAAGTTAACTCCCGATGACTGGCGTGAAATCTGTCGTGAAATATTGGCAGAACGGCGCAAGCTGACTACAAATCCTCTGACATCAACGGAAGGTGTCGCCCTGCAAGTTGATGATGTTTACGTACCACTGGGATTAGTTGAGCGTAAAAAACCATCAAAGCGTCAGGTTGATGTTTCTCCAGAACAGGGATCAGAACTGTACAAAGAAATAGAAATCACCAAAACATTTGAGCATGATGCCTTTCTGGAAGAGGTTTTAAAACACAAGAACACGCCTAAAAGTAAAGGTAAGCGAATTGCGATTATCGGTGAACCAGGCGCAGGAAAAACAACATTATTACAGCAGATTGCTGATTGGTTATCTCGTGAGATTCACCAGTCGATTGTCATTTGGGTATCATTAGCAGATTTGCGAGGTAAAGAATTAAAAGCTTATCTATTGGAGAGTTGGTTGACTCAGGTGGCTGAGAAAATAGGGAAAGCTGAAGTCACTAAGCAACTGAAGGATGATTTTGTTACTCTATTTAAGCAAAATCATGTGTGGCTGCTGCTAGATGGGTTAGATGAAATGTCCGCATCTTCAGGTAATCCTCTAACAGAAATTGCACGACAATTCCGTGAAGCAGGGGCAATTTCTCAAGCGCAAATTGTGCTAACTTGTCGGGTTAATTTGTGGGATGGCAACAGTAATACACTTGATGATTTTGATACCTATCGCAGTTTAGATTTTTCTTATCCAGAACAGGTAGAGAAATTTATTCACAAATGGTTTGCTGCGAATCCAGAAAAGGGGGAACAGTTATGTGCTGCGTTGAAAGAATCTGGTAAAGAACGAATTCAGGATTTAGTGAAAAATCCTTTACGGTTAACGCTGCTGTGTTTAAATTGGCAATCAGGAGAAGGGAAGTTGCCAGATACTCAAGCGGGACTCTATCAGCAATTTGTAGATGACTTCTACAAGTGGAAAAAAGACGAATTTGCTATAAACTCTAACCAGCGTCAGCAACTCAATCTCAAATTGGGCGAATTAGCTAAAGCAGCAATAGACAAAGAAGTAACCCGGTTTCGCTTGCGGCAAGATTTTGTTAGTCGCTTCTTAGGGAATGTTGATGATGAAAGTTCACTGCTGAATTTAGCACTAAATCGCGGCTGGCTGAATCAGGTAGGAATAGATACAAATAGAAAATCTGTTTACGCTTTCTTTCATGCCTCGTTTCAAGAGTACTTTGCTGCTAAAGCAATTGATAATTGGCATTTCTTTCTTAATCACGTTCCCAATAATCCCAGGCAAGGAACTTATCGCATCTTTGAACCCCAATGGAAGCAAACAATATTGCTTTGGTTAGGACGAGAAGAAGAAAACCTCAAATGGCAAAAACAACAGTTTATTAATGCCTTAGTTAGTTTTAAAGATGGATGTGGCAAATGGAATAGAGAAGATATAGATAAAGGATTTTATGAATATCGCGCCTATTTTTTAGCCGCAGCAGGAATTGTAGAGTTTAAAGGTTCTTATAGAGCCAATGAAATAGTAGCGCAAATTGTCAAGTGGGCAATTAGGAGTTCAATTGAAGAGGAAGCTAAATCAGCACTGCAACAAACAGACCGCACAAAAGCGATCGCAGCTTTGGTGCAACTGCTGCAATCAACTTCTGTGGATGGCTACACCCGTAGACAGGCAGCAGATATCTTAGGGAAAATCGACCCAAGCAATGAAAATGCGATCGCTGCCTTGGTGCAACTGCTGCAATCAACAACTTTGTCTGACTACACCCGTAGCGAGGCAGCAGGTATCTTACAGAAAATCGACCCAGGCAATGAAAATGCGATCGCAGCTTTTGTGCAACTGCTGCAATCAACTTCTGTGTCTGACGAAACCCGTAGGAAAGCAGCAGGTATCTTACAGAGAATCGACCCAGGCAATGAAAATACGATCGCTGCCTTGGTGCAACTGCTGCAATCAACTTCTGTGGATGACTACACCCGTAGGAAAGCAGCAGGTATCTTACAGAAAATCGACCCAGGCAATAAAAATGCGATCGCCGCCTTAGTGCAACTGCTGCAATCAACTTCTGTGGATGACTACACTCGTGGGGAGGCAGCAGATAGCTTAGGGAGAATCGGCACAGGCAATGGAAAAGTGATCGCAGCTTTGGTGCAACTGCTGCAATCAACAACTGTGTCTGACGAAACCCGTAGGCAAGCAGCAGATAGTTTAGGGACAATCGACCCAGGCAATGAAAATGCGATCGCAGCTTTGGTGCAACTGCTGCAATCAACAACTGTGTATCACTACACTCGTAAGAAGGCAGCAAAAAGCTTAGGGAAAATCGGCACAGGCAATGAAAATGCAATCGCAGCTTTGGTGCAACTGCTGCAATCAACTTCTGTGGATGGCAACACCCGTTACCAGGCAGCAGAAAGCTTAGAGAAAATCGGCACAGGCAATGAAAATGCGATCGCAGCTTTGGTGCAACTGCTGCAATCAACAACTGATCACTACACCCGTAAGAAAGCAGCATATATCTTAGGGACAATCGACCCAGGCAATGAAAATGCGATCGCTGCCTTGGTGCAACTGCTGCAATCAACAACTTTGTCTGACGAAACCCGTAGGGAGGTAGCTTATAGCTTAGGGAAAATCGGCACAGGCAATGAAAATGCGATCACAGTCTTAGTGAAACTGCTGCAATCAACAACTTTGTCTGACGAAACCCGTAGGGAGGCAGCAAACAGCTTAGGGAAAATCGGCACAGGCAATGAAAATGCGATTGCTGCTTTGGTGCAACTGCTGCAATCAACTACTGTGGATTACTTAACCCGTATGGGGGCAGCATTTATCTTAGCGGAAATCGGTACTGGCAATGAAAAAGCGATCGCCGCTTTGACTGCTTTTGTACAACTGCTGCAATCAACAACTGTAGATGACGACATCCGTAGGGATGCAGCAGGTATCTTAGAGACAATCTGCACAGGCAATGAAAAAGCGATCACTGCTCTTGTACAAAAGCTGCAATCAACAACTGTAGATGACGACAACCGTAGGCTGGCAGCAGATAGCTTAGGGAAAATTATACAAAATAATCAGCATCGCTCTAAGGTAGTCAAAGCCTTAAGTAGTTATTGGCAACTGGATTATGAGTACTACCAATTAGCCTGGGAATGCGCTCAGAAAATGCATTACGCCGATTTCTATCAAGCTTGGCACCAGCATAATGTTGCTACTCGTGCAATTCAAAGCTTCAAGAGAATCCTTTTCACAAGAACAATTTAAGCACTTTTGCGGCAGCTACGTTACAAATGCCTTGCGTTAAGTAACGACAACTTGCCCATTCGTTACAAAAGTCGTGATGTTGGTGACGAATGTCGTGATGTTGGTAACGAACGTCGTGATGTTGGTAACGAATGTCGTGATGTTGGTAACGAATATCGTGATGTTGGTAACGAATATCGTGATGTTGGTGATGAACGTCGTGATATTTGTGACCAATGCTTATGTTGTCGTCACCACAGCTTAAGCAAAACTTATCAATCAACCTATTCTAGTTTTGATGACTGCTTGTGCATCAACTTAGAGAGTCAAGCCTTTTGTGAGAAAAACGGATTCACAAAACAAAGGCGATCGCTTCCTAAAATGCAAGGTTAGGAAATGCTAAGATTTCAATCAAATTTGCACTACTACTTACCTAAAAAATTGCAAATTCTGTGTGTTTTCGCTGTTCAGGGGGTCTAAAAGCCAGAACAATCTGCTTTTTGGGAATTCCCGCAGCTACTAAGTCATTAGCGATACCTTCTTCTGTACCATCGTGTTGAATCCAAAGTTTATGATCAATCACATCAATGTGCAGCAAAGTGCCATAGATGCGATAACCGTTTTGCCAGCCTGTTTCGACTAACAGATAGCGATCGCGCTCTCTATCTAACACCAACTCAACTTGTACCGCATCATCACTCTGGAGAAAGTCGGCGTAGTCTTGGAATACTTTTTCAATTGTCTGGCGATACTGGGTTAGTGAATCCATCGGCTAATTGCCTCCTGACTCGGATCAAAGGTTACTAAACGAATGATGCCATCTTCAATCAAGGTTTGTCCGGCTTCTTCTTCAAAGACAGTCTTGCAAGTTGCTTCAGTAACAGCAAGATACAGGATATGCTCTGGATAGTACCGCTTCAATAATTGTGCGTACAAAACAAATTGACCTAACGCTTCTTCAAGATCCTTCATATCCGAAGGACGGGTAAAGCTTTTGACTTCGACAGCAATCTTTTCAGTGCCACGTTAAGCTGCCAGCAATCTTTCTGCCCCCAAATCGACAAATAGGTTTTTACCTCGCGCCAGACGAATTCGTAGGGGATCATGGGTGATGATCCAGCCGTCTTTAATCAGGGCATTTTTAACGTTATCGTGATACAGGTCTCTGGCAGGCATATTTTTTTGATTTTATCGTGCCTGTGATCAAGATTATTATGAGCAGGCGATCGCACTTCGTTGAGAGGCTATCATTACTCCCATCTGTAAGGCTTTCGGAATTCGCAATTAATAATTCGTAATTACGAATTACCATTAAACCTCTATTTCCATACAGTTTGGATAGCCAATACTGAAACAATGGAAGTATACACAAAAGTAAAATGCCGACAATGAGTGAACTTCCCAAGAGTCTTGAAGAAGCGATCGCCCAATCTCGCATAGCTACCCAAGCCGCTTTAGCAGATGGTTGTACTCGCTTACAAGTTGAGTATTTGTTTCCCGAACTTAAAATGATGCTGGTGGCGGCAGATTTTTTACCAATGTTTGCCGAATACGGTTCTGGCTTGAAGATTTTCTTTGCTGATGCTGGTGCTGCTGCCCTTGCTCGTCGTGAATGGGCAGATACGCCATATAAAATTGAGGATATCGGTACAGGTAGGGCAACTCCTGTCGGTTCAAAAGTTAAGCCAGAGGACGAAATTTTTCTATTTATTACCCCGACTTCCGTGGAAGTACCGCAGATGGAAAAACTTTGCCAAGAAATAGGCGATCGCCCCTTAGTTCTCTTAAATCCCCGCCTCGAAGATGCTGGAACTGTAGGTATTGGTTACGCAGGAAGACAAACCCGTCAACGTTTCATTAGCACCATAGAATCTTCCTACTACCTCCGCCCTGTAGACGATGAAACTGCCGTTTTCCGCTGCTACCCTGGTTTATGGGAAGTTTGGGTAGAAAAAGACGGCGACTATCAAAAAATTACAGAATTACCCAACAGACCTTCAGGTGATGAGTTAGATCTCATCCTGATGAAACAATCCCAAACAGCAACAGACTCTACACCTGTCAAAAAGCCAAGTGTGTTTAAGAGTCTGCAAAGATTTCTCAAAGCGTTGAGTAGTTAGGATTGGGGATTGGGGATTAGGGACTGGGGACTGGGGACTAGGGACTGGGGACTGGGGACTGGGGACTGGGGATTGGGGATTAGGGACTGGGATATGAGCAAGCAAGGTGGTTTCATACGAAAAAAGAAAAATACATAAGTCTTGATTTCTCGTTTTGTAGCATGGCTTTTTCCCTCTCTCCAAACCTCTCTCCCACGGGGAGAGAGGCTTTGAAACCCAGTTTTAGTTTTTTCTCTGCTTGTATGAAACCACCCTGGGGACTGGGATATGAGCAAGGAGGCAGGGGAGAAATAATTAATGACAACCCCAAACCCCAATTACCCATTACCAATGCCCAATGCCCCATGCCCACTAATTACTTCTTAACGGCGCATTCAAGACTTTTTCAATGCGATCGCGTGTTTCGAGAATGTGCGCTTTTGTATACTCATCCTCAGAATTTGCTCCTGCTAGTTTTTCGTTGAGTTGCTTGATTTTATACCAGGCTAATGTACGTGCATCTTCGGGGACGTATTCTTTGCGTAACACCATATCGCTCAAAATATTCACATATTCCCGCTGTAAGCCTCGCCGCAGGCTGGAAATCTTCAGGGGTTTGTTTTGAGGTTTGATGACTTCTGTCCAAATGTCTGTTTGCAGAGTATCAAATAGCTCTGGAATACTGAGGGTTTTTTCGGTAGGATTTTTGAGTTCAATGTCCTTGAGGCGGGTAAGGCGATCGCCTGAAAGTAAATCCATCAATACCGCACTCTGCAAGATTAACACCAAGTCATGAATTGGGTAATCTAAACGCCCAATCATCGGATAGCTACCCCAGTGATACCAGCGGGAAGGTGCTAATTTATTCAGCAATTCTGGCGAGAAGTTAAACGCATCTTCAGCAAAGACATATTTATTTAATGTCGCTAATGCTTGGCGTTGTTCTTCTACTGGTACGGCTTGGAATGGTAATCGCCGTTGACTGTTGACTTTGCTAGATGAGGCGCTAGCACGAATGCGGTAAAAGGACTGTCCGCCAATATATTTTGTGGTGTAGAAAATATTTTGGAAGTAGTTACCTAAGACAGTACCGAAGCGATCGCTCAAATCGCTAAAACTTTCTCCGGCAATGGGATAACGTTTGGTGAGACGATCCCACATCACCCGAGAATTATCTAGCTGCCATTGGGAATACCGCAGTACATTGCCGCTATTGTCCCAAGCATTAGCAGTTGGGTCGAGGTCATATCTATCTTCATCTGTAGAGTAACTCAATTCTGGGCGATCGGATTGGCTAGCAATTTCTTCTAAAAATGGTTTCTCGGCGATGGGGGTTGATGCTTGTGTGGGTGTATAACCGTACTGAATTGCCCAGTCATCATAAGACCCAACCATACTGGGGAAATAATCACCCTGTTTGGTACCTTGAGGGGCAATATTTGGCGGAATGTAATCCATCACCGAAGCTGTTAAACCTTTGTGATGGGTAATCTGCTGATCGTTGAGTTCCTCTGGTGGTAGTAAATTGCTACCCCGGAAGTTGTGACGTAACCCCAAGGTGTGACCAACTTCGTGGGCAATAATTAAGCGTAAGTATTGATTGATATATTCTTTTAATTGCTCTTGGCTAGTAGTGTTGTCTTCTAGGAGAGTCATTGCCAAAGAACCTAAAGCAAACTGCTGCGAGGCTTCCATGCCATAGCATAAGTCTGACTCACCAGCAATTTTCGCTAAACGACCTAACCAAGGCTTTTGCTTCGCTGGCTGCTGGGGATTATCTTTAGATTTGCCGCCTAAACCATTGACGCAAAGCATATTATTTTGCATCAACGCCGATAAGGAACTACGTGCAGATGAGATATTAGGTTGTACTATTTGACGATACTCATTCTTCAGTACACGGACAAAGCTGCCATCTACTAAAATATCTGCATCTAAAATCTCTCCAGTTAAGGGATTAACACGGGATGGCCCCCTAGCAAAAAAACCATCAATAGTGTTAATCCAGCGAATAGTATTGTAACGAATATCTGCAGGATCCCATGTAGCATTATCTGGCATTTGCCGCACTTCAATTGCGTCTTTAAAGCCTGCCTTGAGAAAGGCTTTATTCCACATTAATATCCCTTCTTTAATGGCATCGCGATACTCAAAAGGTACAGCGTTATCAATCCAGAAGACAATCGGTTTTTTCGGGCGAGATATTGGTGCTTGTGGGTCGGCTTTTTCTAAGTTCCAACGATTGATATAACGTACAAATGGGTCGCCGCGATCGTCTTTAGATAAGTCTTGATAGGCAGTGATAAAATAGCCCACACGCTCATCTGCCAAACGTGGTTGATATTTATTGTTTGGCAATTGGGAGATACTATAGTGCAGACGCAGAGTAAAGCCACGGCTGTCAGGTAAAGACTGAAATTCAAGCATCTCACTGTCGCTACTGCTACCGCCACCAGAAAAATTTAAAACTGTTTCCACTTCTAGGTTTTCTGGAAAGACTTTAGCCTCGCCAAAATAGGATTGGTCTGTACCACCTGGTATTCCTAAACTTAAAGATAAGCCCGCTAAATCTGTCAGTAACAAATCGCCCAAGTCAATTAGCAGTGTTTTGCGTTCTGGATGAATGCTTTTAATGGGAATAGTGTACAGTACAGAGTCACTAAAAGACCGGGCAAGCGATCGCGCTTGCGGATCTCCTTCGCGAGTACGAAAATTAACATTACGAACAGCAAATTGCAGGTTATTATCCACTCGCTTAAAGTAAAATAAAAAGTCCTGCAAAGGCATACCGCTATAAATACCCTGTTCCCCAATCCCAGATTCCAAGGTAGAGGTAGCTAGATAATTTTTATTTAGTTGCTCTGGCTGAATTTCTAAATAAATTTTATTCTTTTCTTTTTGGCGATAAAGCGTGAATACTCCCGCTGACTTTTCAGTGTCTTTAGTGACTTCATCAAATGGCTCTAAGTCATCCTTTTTTGGTGGTTTACTAGATGAGTTAGGTTTTTCGCTGGGCTTGTCTGGGGTTTTGACCGCTTGTAAAAAAGGTTGTTTACCAGCTTGTTTGGGACTTTGAACTATCCAGTTAAAAGGTTGCTGCTGTACTTGTTGATTTTGATTAAGCACCCAGACTTGATCCGTCTTTTGCCCTAAAGAATGGGGTAACTGTGATGCTTCTAAGGCTCGTTTGAGAGCATTATTGTCTAGCTTTTTTAAAGCTTTCAGGTTTTGTAGACTACTCTCAGATTTTTCTATAACCTTTGCTGTCACTGGTTTTACACTAACTTGATCTACCTTTTGGAGATTGTGTAACTCAGTATTTACTCTGTTATTAGGTACAGACTTAGCACTAGCGGTTGTTAATCCTAAAAACAAACCATGCAACAAAATTACATAAAAAGTTAATCTATTCATTTAATCAATCCCCGATAACAATCAATAGCTAATTTCTCATTGTTGTAAAGTTAAGCCGCTTGGCGCTGATCTAACTGAAGCTTATTCTAAAAATATTATTAGCTGGCTAATATGCAGCAGTGAACTTTTTCGTTAAGTTATCATTATTTTTTTGAATCTGATTGGACAGTTTTACTGTAGTATTTTTGCTAACAATTGTGTCTGTAGCATACAGTACGTATTATTTTGACACCAGACTAGTAAACTTGCTGGGAAGAAAGTATAACAATTTATGCCAAATCGATGACATTACTGGAAAAGGCAAAATTTTTCAAGCTGTCGATTTCGATTTACACAGAGAAAAATTGTCAGGCTCCTATTGGTTAGCTACCACGGAAATATCTCACTTTTTTTACTAGTTATAAATTATACGTATGCATTTTTGCCTGATAAGCTTTTGAATCCGTCTTAATCTTTAGATCATCTCTAATTAATCAGTAACAAGATAGTAATACAAGATACAAAATGTCATATTTATCGCAAATTTGGAAGCGTTTAAGCAATTACGCCAGAGGGACAAAGTTACTAGAGATAGCGCAGACAGAATCTCTAGAAGCCGAAGCAGTGTCTTCTAAGAGAAAAACAACTTCAGATTTTGAGCAAGGCGTTAAATTTGCTCAAAATAATTTACCAGACTCCTTACTACCCCAACGATTACAAAAAAGGTTGGAAGAATGGTCAAACCCAAGTAGTGGGTTACCAGAGTTCACAAGCGAGATGCCATCCGCAACAATCCGTATAGACGCGCAGCGACTCACCGCTAGATATCGCCAATTATATGCACAAATTTACGATTTATTAGGTGAGAATGCGTTGACCCCAGACATAGTTGAACAAGTTATGAACTTGTTAATTGTGGGGAAAAAATTTCGTCCAGTGGTCTTATTTCAACGTCTAGAAGAGTTTTATCGTCGCTGGTGTCGAGGGGAATTTATCGATGCAGCACCGAATGCTAACTTGCCCCAGAAAAAAATGCTACAGATACTAGAGAAAAATCGAGAAATCGGACTGAGGCAAGTAGATATATATACAGGACTGAATGTACTCATTTTACTATTGGAGTTACACCGCTACGCCCAAAGGCTAGCTGAACTCCAGCAGCATATTACGTTTTATCCTTCCAGCCAACCGGATACAGAAAGTTTTTTTACATCGCAACTCCTACGTATTATCAACTATAGCGATGCCATAGAAATTGGTAATTTTACTAGTATCGTTGGGGAATTCTTAAGAGGCGGCAACTTTCGTGGTGCTTATTTAGGAAATGCTAACTTGGCAGGTGCTAACTTTAGCGGTGCTAACCTCACAGGTGCCTACCTAGGAGATGCCAACTTAACAGGTGCCAACTTTAGCAATGCCAACTTGACAGGTGCTAACTTTGGTGACGCTAACCTCAGTGGTGCCAACTTCAGCAATGCCAACCTCAGCCGTACTGACCTCAGCAGTGCCAACTTTAGTGGTGCCAATCTCAATCATGCCGACCTCAGCCGCGCTAACCTCAGCCACGCCGACCTCAGCAGTGCCAATCTCAAAAATGCCAATCTTACTAGCGCTGACTTGAGTAGCACCAATCTCAAAGATGCTAACCTTAGCGGTAGTGACCTCAGCCATGCAATACTTTTCGGTGCCAACCTTAGCGAAGCTAAGCTAACTGGTATCAACCTCAATCATGCTGACCTCTGCCGTGCCGACCTCAGTGGCGCAGATCTCAGCCGTGCTATCCTCAACGGTGCCAACCTCAGCGATACAATTCTTTTCAGTACCAAGCTGAATGATGCCATTCTTGTAGCTGCAGATCTCAGCTACGCCAAACTCAATGGCGCAAAGCTCAATGGTGCAAAGCTCAACGGTGCAATGTTTTTAGGTGCAGATCTCAGCGGTGTAGATTTGAGTGGCGTAATTCTCAACGATGCCGACCTCAGCGGCGTAATGCTTAATGATGCTGACCTCAGTGGTGCCAACCTCAGCGATGCCATGCTGTTTGGTACCGACCTCAGCTATGCCAATCTCAACCAAGCCAACCTTAGCGGTAGTAACCTCAGCGGTGCTTTACTCAATGGCGCGGATCTCAGCCACAGCAACCTGAGCTATGCCATACTCAGCAATGCTGATGTCAGCGAAGCCAACCTAGAAGAAATGACCTGGGGAGAAAAGCAGCAATGGGAAACTGTGCGCGGATTAGAAACCGCAGTTAATGTGCCAGAAGGATTGAAGCAGCAGCTTGGGTTAGGGGGATGAGGGAGATGAGGGAGACTGAGTCAAGCAGAGGGGCAGGGGGCAGGGAGCAGGGGAGAATAATTAATGACAAATCCCAAACACCCAACACCAATTACCCATTACCCATTAACCATTACCAATGCCCCATGCCCAATTAAACTTATTAATTTGCCTTACGATTAATTTCTTGCAAATCAAGAGCGTAATTTAATCGCAAAACATTTACTCCTGGTTCACCAAAAACCCATAAAAATCTATCGTCAGTATATTTATTAATTAGAGGTAATATTTCTTCTGCTTTGACGTTACGGGCACTAGCGACTCTCTCCAATTGCTGCCTAGCAGATTTCACAGAAATATGAGGATCTAAGCCAGATGCAGAGGTGTAAATTAAATCTGCAGTTGGTTGAACATTTTCGTCTCGAAATTGATTAGCTTGCTCAATAATACGATTGAGTAATTCTGGATTAGTAGGAGCAAGATTACTCGCGCCAGAGATGCCAGTTGCTTTGGCTTTTTTACCTTGGCTATATCTCACTATACTGGGACGACCATGAAAATATTTCTCTGATGTAAATACCTGACCAATTAAAGCAGAACCAATTGGTGGGGCATCTGGTTGAGCATCTATATTTTGCATGATGCTGCCATTAGCTTGCAAAGGGAAAAAAACTTGACCGACTACTAAAATTAACAGAGGATAGATGAGTGCTGTTAGTAACCAAAGTACTAAAGTTATACGAATTGACTTGATGATTTCTCGAATAATAGACATACAATAATCTGTGCGATCGCGCTTTTGAATTTAATCTTGAATAATAATTTTGAACTGTTAGAAGCGTTCTGGCTGAAAAACGACAACAAACAAGTATATAACAAGCGATATCGTGACAAGTCCCAAAATGCCAATTGCCCATGTGGTGCGGCTTTCTAAACTGACATCAGAGGCGGCATAAACTACAGGGGCAATTGCTAAAGTGAATCCCAGTGCAATCAAGGTTGACACTAAGAACTTTTGTTTACGCAATTTTGTCCTGACAAAAGATATTGTCTGTCTTGAGCTTTTATCCACAATTTTTTTCATATTTCTTGATTTTTTGCACCCTTAGTATTTACTTTTAAATGGTAAATAATCTAATTAAACGCAGAGTAACGCGGAGGTTACCGCAAAGTAACGCAGAGTATTTCCTCAAAACTTGGTTATGAGTTAATGAAATACTGTGTACTAAGTTAACCCTGCCAGTGTAATTAGAATATCGATTAATTTAATGGCGATAAATGGTGTAATTATTCCACCTAAACCATAAATCAAAATATTGCGTTGCAGTAGTTGATTAGCTGTTAAGGGTCGGAAATTTACGCCCTTTAAAGCTAAAGGAATTAAGGCAGGAATAATTAAAGCGTTATAAATTAATGCCGATAATACTGCTGAATTAGTACTAGTCAACTTCATAATATTTAGGCTTTGCAAATTTGCAGAGGCAAATATGATGGGAATAATTGCAAAGTATTTAGCAATATCATTTGCTAGGGAAAATGTCGTCAACGCCCCACGGGTAATGAGCAATTGTTTACCAACACTGACGATATCAATCAATTTTGTGGGGTCTGAGTCTAAATCCACCATGTTTGCTGCTTCTTTTGCCGCCTGAGTTCCCGTATTCATGGCTAAACCAACATTAGCTTGTGCTAGTGCTGGGGCATCATTGGTACCATCTCCGGTCATGGCGACTAGTTTGCCTTTCGCCTGTTCTTGTTTAATGACAGTAATTTTATCTTCGGGGGTGGCTTCGGCAATGAAATCATCAACGCCAGCTTCTTTGGCAATCACCGCTGCTGTAATATGGTTGTCTCCAGTCAGCATAATGGTACGTACTCCCATGCGGCGTAACTGGTCAAAGCGTTCGCGAATGCCAGGTTTGACAATATCTTTGAGATAAATCACGCCGTAGATTTCATGGTCTAAGCACACAGCTAAGGGTGTACCACCCAGGTGAGAAACTCGCTCGTAAGCTGCATCAAGTTCTGGGGTTTCGCGGCCATTACGGGAACGTACAAACCCTTTAATTGCTCCCACTGCTCCCTTGCGTACCTCTCTCCCACCGGGTAAGTTAGTACCACTCATGCGGGTTTTGGCAGAAAATTCTACTGCTTGTGCCTGATTGTAGTCAAAATCTACCCTTGCGCCTAATTTTTCTGCTAGTCGCACAATCGATTTCCCTTCAGGCGTATCATCAAATACGCTAGCTACCCAAGCAACATTGGCGATGTCTTCAAGTGTATGACCGTTAATTGGGATAAATTCTTCTGCCAAGCGGTTACCAAGGGTAATTGTCCCTGTTTTATCGAGAACTAAGGTATTTACATCTCCGCAGGCTTCGACAGCTTTACCAGATGTAGCAATCACGTTAAATTGGGCGACTCGATCCATACCGGCGATGCCAATGGCACTTAGCAATCCGCCAATGGTGGTGGGGATCAATGCCACTAATAAGGCAATTAAAACTGGGATGCTGACTGGATTTTTAACGGTGTAAGCAAATGCAGGCAGAGTGACTACTACAAATAAAAACACTAAGCTGAGAACTGCCAATAATACAGTCAAGGCAATTTCATTGGGTGTTTTGCTGCGTTCTGCCCCTTCCACCAAGGCAATCATCCGGTCGATAAACCCTTTACCTGATTCGGCTGTAATACGGATGATTAATTCATCGGAGATAATCCGCGTACCACCAGTCACCGAACTAGCAACATCTGAGCCAGATTCCTTCAGTACTGGTGCAGATTCTCCAGTAATTGCCGATTCATCCACAGAAGCCACACCCATAATCACTTCCCCATCGGCGGGAATGAAATCACCTGCTACTACGTAGACGGTATCACCTTGTTTGAGGCTGCTAGATGGGACTTCAGTAATAGTGCCATCGGTGGCGAGTTTTTTGGCAGTTGTTTCTGATTTTGTCGATCGCAAAGCATCGGCTTGGGCTTTACCTCGTCCTTCGGCTACAGCTTCCGCAAAATTAGCAAACCAGACTGTGAAAAATAAAATCCCAGTTAAGATGCCGTTGAAGAGTTGCGGATTATTCTGCTGAACTGGGCCAAACAGGCTGGGCTCAATTGTCACCGCTAAAGTAATGAGCGTCCCAACCCATACCAAAAACATTACTGGGTTTTTGATGGCGTGTTGCGGATTGAGCTTGACAAAAGCATCTTTAATGGCTCGCAAGTAGATGCCTGTAGCACTTATCTTGGTCTTTTTGCGTGGTTGACGGCGATCGCCTGAACGAGAACGTGGGGGTCTAGCTTTGGAGGTAGCTGCAGCTTGATTCATAGATTTTAGTGAGTGAGGGGATGAGAGGCAGGGGGCAGGGGGCAGGGAGGTAGGGGGAATTTTCTATTATCTTCCTTGTATATTTAACTGCCAGAGGATAATTTAATACCCTCGGCTATGGGGCCTAGGGCTAAAACAGGGAAAAAGGTAAGTACGCCTAGAATGATACTTACGCCAGCTGTGACACAAGTAAATAGTAGAGAATCGGTTCTGAGAGTACCAGGGGTTTCTGGTACTGGTTTCTTACGAGACATACTATCAGCAAGTAACAATATGGCAATAATTGGTATGTAGCGTCCTGCTAAAAGGGGAAATAAGCAACTCAAATTCCACCACAAAGCTGTAGGTGCAGGTTGAGTAGTAGCTAACCCTGCCAACCCGGAACCATTGTTAGCTGCGGCTGAGGCATATTCATAAACTACTTGGGAAATGCCGTGAAAGCCAGGGTTGGTAATTCCAGCAAAGGAAATGGGGTAGGCTAAGGCGATCGCACTGGGAATTAATACGGCAATCGGATGTATCAGTAATACTATACTGGCGAGCACAATTTCCCGTTTTTCGATTTTGCGTCCTAAAAATTCTGGGGTACGCCCTACCATTAAGCCAGTAAGAAAGACGGTAAGAATTACGTAAATTAATAGATAAGCTATTCCAGTTCCTTGACCACCCCAAATAATTTGGAGAAATAAGTTAAATAAAGTTGAAAATATTCCTTGGGGCATTAAGGAATCATGCATTCCGTTAACAGCACCAGACATGGTGGCGGTAGTCATGACTGCCCATAGCGCTGTTTGTGCCCAACCAAATCGCTGTTCTTTACCTTCTAAATTGGGAAATTCTAATCCTAGAGTGCCATTAATCAAGGGATTTCCCTGTAGTTCGGCGGTGGATGTGATTCCTACTAAGACCAAGAAAATTACAAACACCATCCAAAACAGCAGCCATGCTTGTTTGAGGTTATTGGCAAAGACCCCATAGGTGTAAATTAAAGCTGCGGGGATAGAAATCATGGCCACGAGTTCTATTAAATTAGAAGCGCCATTAGGATTTTCAAAGGGATGGGCAGAGTTAACACCAAAAAAGCCACCACCGTTTTCACCCAACATTTTAATCATCTCGAAAGATGCAACTGGGCCTCTAGCAATATACTGTGTCCCGCCTTCCAAGGTTCTCACTACTACAGGTTCGCCTAATGTTTGCGGTACACCTGAGATGAGGAGTGCGATCGCACCCACTATTGATATTGGTAGGAGAATGCGGGTAATGGCACGGGTGAGGTCAATATAAAAGTTCCCTAATTTTCTACCTGTTAGTCCGCGAATAAAGGCAATTCCTACCGCCAAACCTGTAGCTGCTGAGGTGAACATCAAGAACCCCAAAGCTGCTACCTGACTAAAATAGCTTAAGGTCGTCTCACCTGCGTAGTGTTGCTGGTCGGTATTAGTGACAAAAGAAACTGTAGTGTGCAGTAGTGTATCCCAAGTCGGCGCACCAAAGCCATTGGGATTCCAGGGTAAAAATCTCTGAAAAAATATTAATAAATACACTACAATGCCCATGACAAGGTTACTGTATACTACAGCCCTGGCATATTGCCCGCCTGTCATACTATCTTTCGGTCTTACACCCGCTAGGACGAAGATGCTTCGTTCTAGGGGATTCATGAAGGAATCAAGCAGGGTTCTTTCTCCCATGAAGACACGTGCTATGTATCTTCCGAACACTGATGTAATTGCTATCACAATACATAGTGTTAACCCAATTTGTAAAAAACCTTGTCCCATGTATTTTGTACTCAATTAAATTTAAGTTCTAGACAGTTACTCATGCAAATTAATACATCAACTGCCTGACAATATCTCATATAAACTCGATTCATTAATCTGGATTAAGTATTTGGATAACTTTTTATTTTCCAGATACTTCTTGAAGTTTCTGCTAAGAATACTTAAATTTTAGTTTTAGTCATTAATCTGTCTCCTGTGTACTATTTGTTTATACAATACATTTTCTGATGTTGCTACTTACATATATCCTGCTGTATCAGGGAGGATGATATTTTTATTACATCTACTTTAGCTGATATCGTATCAGCCGACACAGTTCAGGGAGAAGGCTCTCAGCCTAACTGAAGTTAGCAAAAAATTATATTGCATATTCCTAAAATTTGGCGACAATAATTACAAAAATCTGGTAGTAAAACTAATTCCTGGTCATCAATGCAGGAAAGTGAATCTGCCGTTATATATATGTGCTTAGTAGTAAAAACAAATTTTGAAATTTTAAATAAATCAATTCAAATAATGTTGGCGACACAGCAATATATTCTAGAGGGCAAGGCAATGCCGTGCCCCTACAATCTGTCGCATTCTTTTTGCAATTTGGTATTAGAGATTGGGGATGGATGATTCAATATCCGGAATAATTTAGCAACCAATCTCATTGCTAAAATCAAATAGATGCGCTTAATGTTACACCAGTTTAAAAACAGAATCGAGCAAATACATGAGTCAATACAGTTCAGTTAAGAAAATAAATTGACAACAAAACAAATAATTTTGGAGGGGGTTTGGGGGACGCAACCGTCACCCAATCGGGGGTTTGGGGGAGAATCCCCCAAGTTTGCTAACTGTTTCCACAACTGACAAATCAATCACTAATGATCTGAACCGTATTGATACATGAGTGGGACGCACAGCTATATTTTCAATTGGTATTATTGACATCAACAAACATTACAAAACTTTATATAATTCGGATTAATCGCACCTACCTACTTAATCAAACCCAGGGATGATGAGAAATCTGGGCTAAATTGCCATGATTGCACTTGAATAAGTGATATTTCAGTATTTGCTAGCGATCGCAAAGGATAGGGCGGCATGATTAAATCTTGGATGGTGATAGGGGCTGTAGCTTTTGTAGTTGCTTTAGGCGCTAACTTCATTACGCCTAGCGATCGCAAATGGTTTCAGCGTTTGCAAAGACCTCGATGGCTAACTTTTGAGGCTGCAATTCCCATTATTTGGACTGTAATTTTTATTTGTGGTGCTTGGTCTGCTTACATTGTGTGGGAACGAAACCCAGGAACTAACAATACTTGGCTATTGATGGGTATATATCTACTTTTAGAAATTGTAACTATTGCTTACACGCCCGTAATGTTTCGCCTGCGTAGCCTCAAAGTGGGTACGATTTTAGGCGGTACAGGCTTTATTATTGGTTTACTATTAGCACTTGCAGTTTTAACTACTTCTAATTGGGCTGCACTTTTATTAGTTCCTTATTTGCTTTGGAGTCCCATCGGGACATATACCACTTGGCAGATGCTTCACCTCAATCCGCAAGAAGCATAAGGGACTTCCAAGCTAAAAAAATATCCCGTCGCTGAGTAGGCAGGGGAGCAGGGAGCAGGGAGCAGGGGGAGAAAGAAAAATATTATCTGAGTAAATTGGATAATTTATTTTCAGGAAGACCCTAAATCAACATCTAGATCCCACCCGCGACTGATTTAACTCATGCCTGTAATTGCCAAACTTGCATTGTATGGCTTTATGACTTACGCCAAAGTCACGGAATTACGTCATTACGAGCGTAGCGACGTAATCGCCTAAAATACTGGGATTGCTTCCCTACACTACGTTCCGGTCGCAATGACAAATTTTGCTTGCGTAAGTCCTGGGCTTAACAAAATGTACAGGCAAAGGTGAACACCATGATTGAATCTTGGATGGTGATTGGTGCTGTCACATTCTTGATTGCACTCGGTAGTTTCTTCATCACACCCCGTGATGTCAAATGGTTCGCGCTGTTAAGTCGCCCTCGCTGGCTAGTTTTTGAACCACTTATTCCATTTATTTGGACAACGATTTTTATTTGTGGTGCAGCTTCCGCTAATATTGTTTGGCAAAAAAATCCAGGTAGTTTAATTACCTGGATAATAATGGGTTTGTACCTAGCGCTAGAAATTATTACTGTTGCCTATATTCCTGTAATGTTGAGATTTCATAGCCTCAATATCGGGGAAAATTTAGGGCTTAGTGGATTAATTTTAAGTGTGATTCTCACAATTTTCGTTTTGCCAATTTCTTGGGTAGCAGCGCTTTTACTCGTTCCTTATCTAGTTTGGAGTCCTATCGGCACATACACTACTGATGAGTTAAAACATCTCAATCCTGAAGATGCGTAGGCTATCAAAAAGGGATAATTTGTGAAAATGCACGATGTCTATATTCCCGATTTCTTTGAGAAGTCGGGGATTGAATTTTTCACTAATGATTTAGCTTTTGTGCTGATGCGTTACGCTATCGCTAACGCATCCTACGAATGTTTATGTTTAGGGAAATTCTTTAATAAATACCAAAATACGCCTAAGTTGACGATTAAAACAATTAATTTTATTGGGGATAGTCCGCGAATTAATTCATATATTTCTGGCGGTATACTAATACCGACTAGTATCAGCACTAAAATATGTGCCCAACGCTTTTCGTACCATAACCCAATCGCTTCAATAGCAGTCACAATAGCATATATTCCTGAAGCAATACCGCTAAATACTAAGGTTTTACGATTATAATTTAGAATTTTTTCTACAAGCCAATTAATGATGCTGGCTTTACCTTCTAATACGTAATTATCGGAAAATTCTTCTAAATATTGATGATTTTTTAATGCCAATAATAAAGCTATAGAAGTAACCATTAAAAGTGAAGCAACAAATGCTTTGTAACAAACAATTGTTATCAATCCCGGTGAACGCTTTGCCAAGCAACCTCCTGAGTAGGGTATCTATCAATACTTGTCGGTTAAGGGGAAAAGGGGAAGGGGAAAAGGGGCAAGAAAAAACCTTTAACCCTTCCCCTTTCAGCTTTTCCCCAAACTAAATTCCGATTTGAAAATCCTTAACAGAGCAGTATTGGGGTATGTATGATATTGAGTCTCCTACATTATTTATAATAATTTTTCCCTTAATCCACCTCAAAATATTTAATATTTGCCTAGTATGGACAGATTTAATCAGCACCTAACTGCTTGGAAACACTAGATTTATTGAATATTAATTGAGACTAATTACGATAAATTAATTTATATGAAAACGCCCATAGCGGGCTGTAAAAGAATTATTGGGATGAGATTGATTATTTAACCAAGCCCACATTTGATCCCCATAAGAAAAATGCCACCACTCTCTAGGATTGCGGCAAAATCCAGCTTTTAACATCACATCTCGCAGTAACTCACGGTGAGTATGATACTGTTTTGCCTGTGGGGACTCACTATTGGCATAGTAATCGGGAAGCGATCGCTCTGACAATTCATCAATCGGTGAACCCATATCCACAATTTTCCCAGTATCATCTACCAATGTCACATCTACTGCTGCACCAGTACTATGGGGCGGTGGAGTTTTTGTATCTAAGCTAGGTGCAGCCCAAATTTGATAAACAGCTTCCCAAATTTCTTGCAGTTGTTGAGGCGATAACTCTACCTCAATCAGTCCTCTTTGCTTCAGTGCTTCGGCAAAGCTGTAATCTACCATAAACTGCTGCACCGCAACGGGGCGATAAGCATCAAAAATTTGGATGTACCAATTAGGATATTGCGATCGCAGATAATTTTGCGCTTGAATCAAACATTCAACCACACTTTGCCGCAGATAATAAGGAGAATGTTCGCCATAAGGCGCGCCCAGTTTTTCATAAGGATGGGGAGATTCCACAGCAAATAGTTCTAAGGGAATCGCTATTAAAGGTTCACCACATTCTAAAATTGGGATTTGGTGATATGGTCTCATTGTCGCAGCAGATTGAGGCTAAAAAAATATACGGTAGAAATTGCTAATCTTTAGTTACTTTTTCTACAACTTCCGGTACTGGATCGTAACCACCAGGATGGAAGGGATGACAGCGTAAAATCCGGCGAATTCCCATCCAAGTACCCCGCAATGCACCGAATTTTTCAATTGCTTCGATAGTATACATTGAACAAGTGGGCTGAAACCGACAAGTTGGGGGAAACAACGGCGAAATAAACATTCGGTAGCCTTTAATCAGCCAAATCAATAATAGTTTCATCGCAATAACCTAAATCTAATAAAGTAGTAAATAAGAGCCAAGTTTTCTACTAGCATTTTTGGTGATTACAATTCCTGGTTTAGAGTCAATTCCCCCTTTATGGCTACAAATTGCGATCGCAGCAGTTTGGGTGTTATTTATTTTAGCGATCGCTTGGGGTGTAAATCGCTTTGCCCATAAAGAACCAGAAATCATCCGCAAGATAGTTCACATTGGCACTGGTAATGTGATTTTACTGGCGTGGTGGTTAAATATTCCTGCAAGTATTGGTATTACAGCTTCAATTGTAGCCAGTGCAGTTACCTTATTGTCTTATCGCTTGCCAATTCTCCCCGGTATTAATAGCGTCGGTCGTCAAAGTTTAGGGACATTTTTTTACTCTGTGAGTTTCGGCATTTTAATTGCTTGCTTCTGGTATCTGCAACAACCCCAATACGCAGCCTTAGGAATTTTGGTAATGACATGGGGTGATGGATTTGCAGCCTTAATTGGTCAGCGCTTTGGTAAACATAAGTATAAAGTTTTCGGGTCACAAAAAAGCTGGGAAGGCTCATTAACAATGACCTTTGCTAGTTACCTAGTCAGTAGTTTAGTTTTGCTGGTTAGCCAAGGTAATATCTGGCAAACTTGGATAGTATCTTTGCTAGTGGCTGTTGTCGCTACAGCTTTAGAAGCTTTTTCGTTTCTTGGAATTGATAATCTCACAGTTCCTTTAGGTAGCGCGGCTTTAGCGTTTATGTTAATGCAGCTTTTTCCCATCTAGGAGTATGATTTAAATTCTGAAAAATCTCATTACCATGTAGGATGCGTTAGCGATAGCGTAACGCATCCTACGTTAATTTCAACAATCAAAAATTATACCCATTTGAAAAAAGAATACGACAAATTGTAGGGGCAAGGCACTGCCTTGCCCTCTAGAATATATTGATGTTTCGCCAACATTATTGAATTTTGTATAAGTTCTATAAATTGCATAGGTATTAGCCAATAGCAAGTTAAACACTAAAAAATTAGCTGTAATTTATTAACCCGATTATTATTAAAAACTCTTAATTCCGGCTTCTATACAGTCGGAATTTTTGTCATGAAATGATAATAATTTAGCCATTGTATAAATTTTCTGGCTTTAGGTTTATTTATCCATCTAGGTTTCTGTAAAAACAATTACAAAATTATAACTAAATACAGAATATAACAAAGCTAAATTTATCACCCAAGAGAGATTAGATTAAAACTCAAATAATTTTATATATAACAAAAAAGATTATATAAACTTGGTAAAAACTTTCCATAATGAGTTTTTTTAATTATTCGCAACCTCTTTTAGTCCGGAAACTATTAACTCTAGAAGTTCAAAACCAGTTTGGAATCAGGTATATTAACTGGCAAATCGGTAGTGTTAAACTTCATTCCACTTTTTACACCTGCGTCGATCAAGCTTGCATATTTTGGAGTTTGCTACTACTAACAATATTTATCAATGCTCAGTTTCTTCCTATTAGTTGGAGTTTACAAGCTACGTTATGGACTATTCTCAGTTGTATCGGTACAGTAGCAATGGTAAGTTGGGCTACTTACTGGGTAAGCGAAAGAAAAGTGAGATGGGTGCTGTATTCCTGGGTATTACTAATGCTGTTGGGGGTGATATTAACAGATTTGAGTATTTATTTGGGTTGGGTGGAAATACTATCTAATCTCTGTGCATTATGGTTAGGGTTAAGCACCATTGGATACATATGTACTGGTTTGGGAGTGCGATCGCGTGCCCTAATCTTCACAGGTATACTGCACCTATTGTTAATCTTTTTATTACCTTATATTGCTCCTTGGCAGTTTCTCTGCACTGGCGCTTTTATGGCTTTTTGCTTATTAATGTTAGCGGAATTTCAGTGGGATGGTTTATAGAGTAATAGCTAAACCTGCATTTCTCTCAAGTAGTAGATGTAGCCGACGTAGATTTGGTTAAGCACAGCGCAACCCAACATGAATCTTAAAAGCCTAACCTATATTTCTTTATGAAAAGATTTATAGCCTAACAGAAATACTTAGCCCAGACAAGTATACTAATAGTCTATTTTTCTGTAATATTTAGATATTAAAATTAGTAGTAAGTATTTTATTAGTATAAAAAAATGAGATTCAGAGAATGGGCGACTAAAGTAATGCTTATTTTCTTATTGTTCGCCACTCTAATTTTGGCGGTTTTTGCTGGTAAATCACCAAAAATTGAGAACAATAATGCAATATCTAATCCAGAGGTTATAGCTTGGAGTGAGTATCCCCAGGCGCAATTACAATCAGCCAAAAATCCAGAGACTAAATCTCAGATTTCAATTAAACCAACTGCCAAAAAGAAAAAGGTTGCAGGATTGTATCGCACTACTCAAGCATTTGCTAGCTATAAACCTCGATATCTTATCACTAATGTAAACCCAACCAACTATGGAGAACGTTACGCCAAAGATATTAATGGTGTGACTCTCCACAATCAGCCAATTATAGTCATACATGAAACTGGTAATTCTGCTTCTAGCGCGGTTAATTTTTTTCAAACACCTCATGATAATGAAAATATTCAAGCAAGTTATCACACCTTAATTACCCAAGATGGGACAGTAGTTTATCTCATTCCTCCAGATAAACGCGCCTTTGGTGCAGGTAATTCGGTGTTTGAAGGCCCTAATGGTGAGGAAACGGTGAAAACAAATCCCAATTTACCACCTTCTGTTAATAACTTTGCCTATCACGTTTCTTTAGAAACACCGCCAGAAGCATGGGGAGATAACACAGCACAATATCACAGTGGCTATACCGAAGCTCAATATGAATCTTTAGCTTGGTTAATCGCTCAAAGTCAAGTTCCCGATGAGCGGATTACTACCCATAAAGCCGTAGACCGTTCACGCCAAAAAATTGACCCGATAAACTTTGATTTTGATAAATTCTTTGATTTACTTCACAGCTATCGCCAGCACTTAGGCTAAATTCACAAGGGTTTCACCTAGGTTTAACAAGCTAACGAGTTTGTTTAACAAGATTGCGACTTTCTTTAACAAGCTAACGACTTTCTTTAACAAGACTACGATTTTGTTTAACAAGCTAACGAGTTTGTTTAATAAGACTACGACTTTGTTTAACAAGGTCGCGAGTTTGTTTAATAAGACTACGACTTTGTTTAACAAGGTCGCGAGTTTGTTTAACAAGCTAACGAGTTTGTTTAACAAGACTACGACTTTGTTTAATAAGGTCGCGAGTTTGGTTAACAAGCTAACGACTTTGGTTAACAAAGCAACAAGTTTCAGAGGGAGAGTTTAATCAACCTCACTGGAATAAGCCTGGACTTTTTTTTGGTACACCCGATGAATTTCCATTCACCACTTCTTTCAATATACAAGGGTGTGTTATGCCGTTCGCTTTTAGCGTTCCCGCAGGATAGGCTAACGCACCTTTGATTATGTAAAATATTTCGGTGCGTTGCGCTGCGCGACAACACACCCTAACTTTTTAATTACGAATTACGAATTATTAGTAAATCACTCATCTAAAAAATTAAATAAAAAATTTGATCGCGCAGAGCACGAGACAAAAAGAAGGGTAAAGTGCTAAAGGACAAAAGTTTAAAGGGTTACTAAGTCCTGTGCCAAACCATCACAACCCGAAAACCCACGCTGCCGTACCTATAGGCAGGCGCGCCCCAGTCGCGATACGCTGAACGGCAATTCCAGGGAACGTTGCCCCACGAACCACCACGCAGCAGCCTTTTCTGATTATCATTCTCAACTAACCAAGCACTGCCGTCTGCTGGTGCATTATTATAATTTTCGTGCCACTCATCCTGACACCATTCCCATACATTTCCATGCATATCAAATAAACCAAAGCGATTGGCAGGAAATTTTCCCACATCGGTTGTTTGCTCACGAAATTCACCCTTAGGGCCTTGACCATAATTGCTTGAGTAAACTGTTGCTTGATAATCCCAGTCTGTACCGCGATAATTTGCTAAATCGGTTGTAATTGTTCCGCCAAAATAAAACGGGGTATTTGTTCCCGCCCGACAAGCATATTCCCATTCTGCTTCGCTGGGTAAGCGATACATTGTCTGTGTCTGTTTTGAGAGTCGAGCGCAGAACTCAACTGCATCATCCCAAGAAACACATTCTACAGGTCGATTAGCACCTTTAAATCTAGCTGGATCGGGATTTAAATCAATATTTACTTTATCAAGAGCAGCAACGGCTTGCCATTGGCTTTGAGTAACAGGAAACTTCCCCATGAAAAAGGGTTGAATGGTAACGTTATGCTGTGGACTTTCTGAGTCATATCGTCCTTCCTCATTCTCTGGCGAACCCATGAGAAATTTACCACCAGGAATTGCCACCATTTCCAAAACTACGCCATTACCCAGATTTTCTGTAAAAAACTCAGCTTGTCCACGACTAGGGTTAATTTCATAGGTTTTTTTCCCCATTCCAAACCATCCTGAGCTTTTTACCGTTAAGGTAGCGGTGTCAAACTCAAAAGTCTGGGTTTGAATATCTGGGGGAGATTTAGGCTCAGAAACAGTTGGAGACCATAGTATTTCTTGCTGTCGTTGAAGTTCTGCCCTTTCTCTTTGCTGGCGTAATCTTTCAGCTTCCTGTCTTTGAAATTCTGCTGTTTCTCGTTGTTGGTGTAATCTTTCGGCTTCTTTTGGTGCAAGCACTTGTTGTTTAATTACAGCTATATCTTCATCCCGAAGATTCAAGATATTTTGTAAGCGTTGCAATCCATTCTGATCTCTTTCACTAATGGGGTATTGCTGTTGTACTATCTGCGATAAAGCTTGCTCATAGCGTTGCAATTTTTCTTGGCGTTTCCGATAGGGTTCCAGAACCTCAAACTCAATTGTCTCAGCCTCACCTACCGATAATCTCAAATTATTACGCAACTCATCTAAATAAAAGCGATTGCCAATTGAAATATCTCCTTCATCTTCAAGGGCAATCTTATCGAATTCCTTACGGTATTTCAGCTTAGGGTCATCCTTAGGCGACTTTGCCAGCAAAATCTTATGCCCTTCCTCCACTGGATAGAACTTCGGAGTCATTGCTGGTGAGGCTTCTTGAACTTTTGTACTTGCATACTCATGCAGCTCATCGATGGAAATATAACCATCAGTATCTTTATCAGCTGCACCTGTTTCAATACCTTCTACTAAATAACGGGTATAAATTGAGAGTTCTGAGCCTTCTTGCTCAAAGGAATACTGGGTAGAAGTGGAAGAAGTGAGAATTGCCCGACCCTTACCACCTAGCTGCTCTTGTACATTTACATTACCATCATCTTTGACAGTCATCCCTTGAGCGATCGCACCACTAAAACAACAATCTAAAATAATGACTTGTCTTTGAGATCTGCTACGACTGATACTTTCATGTACAAAACTAGCTGTAACTGCAGATGCGCGAATTAAATCACCTTTTGCAGTTTTGCGTGTGGTACGTGTTGCTAGATAAAGTTTGCCTGTGTCATCCTTAATTCCATGACCAGAGAAGAAGAAAACTACCAAATCATCCTTTTGACGATCCACAAACAACTTCTCTATTGCTTCTTCCATTTTCTGGCGTTCAGCATTTGCCAATACAGTAATATTTTCCTCAGCAAAGTTACCCATTTCTGGGTTTACTAATACTCGCCTAACCGCCTCGATATCGTTGACAGCAGCAGGTAGGGGATTTAAACCTGGCTCATATTCACTAATCCCTATTAGCAGTGCTACCTTCGCCATCTTTGCTGTCTTGCGCCTTATTGGTACTATTCAAAAAATCCTGTGCTTTTTGGAAAGCAAATTCAAACTCTTCCCGACTGCTGGCTTCAAGGTTGAGTTCTCTACCATCAGTACCTTTGACTACCAGTTTAATGGGTTTGTTGCCGAAGCGATCGCCCAAAAAGCTAAACAATGTCTTGATATTCGCCGGATTAATTTCTAAATTTAACAAATTCCACAAAAAGCCCCCGAAAGCTTTTGAGCCTTTGGGTGCATTGTCTTCAGGTACTAAAGCGGCTTCTTCTACGCCATCTACTTCTCTTAGCTGCGGGAGCAAATTTTGCACTTCTGCTTGCAAATCTTCGTCATCTAAATCCAGCCCAGCCAAAGAAATCGTTACCTGAACGTTAGATATCGTTGTCATGGAATGCCTAAGTATTTTTCATAGTATTTTTTAAAGATTGTAGCGGTTATTATCCAAAATCTAGTTAATATCCGCTGGGCTAGCAATTCGCTTTTGATGTGATTGACTCTGCGCTGGGTAAAAGGCTGTAAAAGTAAAACCCACGATCATCGAATGGGTAATACAATTTCACCTGGATTCAAGATACAAATACAAGAATAGAGGGTTTAGCATTGCTAAACCCCTACGAAAAATCTATCTGTATCAGGATTTTTGTGAATTGGTATGAGACGCGGGTTTGATTGGATTTAGCTAAAGCTGTAAATTTTCTGAGTTTCTAGATGATCGCAAATTGTTGAGGGTAGTGTACCAGCTTCAAAGGTCTGACGATCTACCTGTACTTGCAAATTCGTCAGGGGATCGCTACCAGATGAAATCAAAAATTCCAACTTTTCGATATAAGGCAAAGTTGCGAGATGATCGAGAATTTGACAGATAGCTTGCAGGTAAGGATGACCTTTCTGCTGATACCAATCGCCATCTGCAACTTTCGGTTGGTCAAAACCCAAGTGTACTGTTAATGATGGCTTGTCGAAGAGTGCGATCGCTAGTGGTCGTGCTTCTTCTTGCAGTAACAGGTGATGATTTTTCGCTAAATGCCGAATTTTTTCTAGGCGTTCATAGCGTTGTGTTACTGATTGTGGATCATCTTGCCAGTGAATAGCTACTGTGACTAAATAAGTTTGCAGCAGCATATGTCCTAACTTCTTGGCTTTGGTTGCTAGGTAATAGGAATTGTAATCGTTGGCTTCAATTAATAACGGTACGCGATCGACTACTTCTAAGCCATAGCCTTTCACCCCCGCAATTTTACGGGGATTATTGGTAATCAAACGAATTTGCTTGACTCCTAAATCCATGAGCATTTGTGCGCCCATACCGTAGTCTCGCAAATCGGCGGCAAATCCTAAGCGCTCGTTTGCTTCTACTGTATCCAAGCCCATATCCTGTAGGGAATAGGCTTTGAGTTTATTAATTAAGCCAATTCCCCGCCCTTCTTGACGCAGGTAAACTACGACACCTTGTCCAGCCGCTTCAATCATTTTGAGTGCAGCTTGCAACTGCATCCGACAGTCGCAGCGCAAAGAACCCAAAGCGTCACCAGTCAGACATTCCGAGTGCATCCGTACCATGACTGGCTCATCTTTAAAGGTAGCGGGATCGCCCTTAACAATGGCTACGTGTTCGCAATTATCTAAAGTATGGCGGTAAGCGTAGATTTTGAAATGACCGAACTGGGTGGGTAAATCGGCAATACTTTCGCGAATCACTAAGCGATCATGTTGCAGACGATAACTAATTAGATCGGCAATACTGATGATTTTGAGGTTATGACTATGAGCATACTCAATTAGCTGGGGCAACCTTGCCATCGAACCATCGGAGTTTTGAATTTCACAAATTACTCCCGCTGGGTATAACCCTGCTAATCGAGATAAGTCTACAGCCGCTTCTGTATGTCCCGCCCGTTTGAGTACGCCGCCAGCTTTGGCGCGCAGGGGGAAAATATGCCCAGGACGGCGTAAATCTGAGGGTTGTGTGGCTGGGTTAAGAGTTACCTGGATTGTCCGCGCGCGGTCTTCGGCGGAGATCCCTGTACTGACACCCAAATGCGGCCCCGCATCAATGCTGACTGTAAAAGCAGTTTGGTTGGTGTCGGTAATATTGCTCACCATTAAAGGTAAGTCTAGTTCATCCAGGCGATCGCCTGTCATGGCTAGACAAATCAGTCCTCTTGCTTCTACCGCCATAAAATTAATCATGTCGGGTGTAGCAAATTGGGCAGCACAAATCAAGTCACCCTCATTTTCGCGATTTTCGTCATCTACCACGACGATGACCCGCCCAGCTTTTAAATCTGCCAAAGCTGCGTCAATGGAATCAAACTTGAAGGATGAAATTGCAGTGCTAGCACCATCAGCCGACTCAGGCGACTGCTGAAAGGCTTGCTCTACTTGCGGAGCCACCCCAGTACTCTGCTCACTAGAGTTGAGGGGAGTGGCTTGCGACTGCCGTTTAGTCTTAGGCTTTGACACAGAGGAATTCCAGCTACCAAAAGTAAATTTTTTTAACAATTTCTTCTTTTAGATTGTAACTCCTTTATAAGGCAGAGAAGTACACTAGCAATGATTTGATAACATGACACAAAATTTCTGCCCTAAAATTGAGGTTTAATACTCATGTGTGGCAGTAAGACGCTCAAAGCGAGAGTATTATTTCTGGCTCTTTCCTGACCAAAAAGCTCAGGAATTGCGTGAATATGGTATTTTCCCAATGTCTAATTCTCTCTTTACTAAAGAATGTAAACAGCTGCTTCTGCCCCCTTGGGAGGAAACATCTCAAAAATTAACGTTAGGTGAGAGCATAAAATCTCACCGCTACTAAATGCAAAACCACTAACATCCCGGCTTCAGTCCGTGGCTGATTGTGCGTTGCGCCTCTAGTCGCTGATATGTTGATAGCTAATAACTCAATTAAACAAAAGCTGATAAGGATTTCATCATCATGGGCAAAAATGGACGCGTACCAGTTGGGATTGTTGGCGCGTCAGGCTATGGCGGAGTGCAGTTAGTTCGGCTACTGATGGATCATCCAGAAGTCGAATTAGTTTATTTAGGCGGTGAGAGTAGTGCCGGGAAACCCTTTGCGGATCTCTACCCTCATCTGGCTCATGCAGTAAACTTGCCCATCGAGGCGGTAGATGCAGAAGTCATCGCCCAACGCTGTGAAGCAGTGTTTCTCTCTCTGCCAAATGGTCTGGCTTGCCAAATTACACCAATACTGATCGAAAAAGGCTGTAAGGTACTAGATTTGAGTGCCGATTATCGATTTAGTGATTTGGCAACCTATACCACTTGGTACGGAACTGAGCGCAGCGATCAATCAACTGCAGCTACAGCAGTATATGGATTACCAGAACTTTATCGCGATCGCATCAGTGAAGCCCAGCTGATCGGCTGTCCTGGCTGCTACCCTACCGCCAGTCTGCTGGCACTTTCTCCGCTGTTGAAGCAAGGCTTAATTGTCCCCGAAACCGCCATTATTGACGCTAAATCTGGTACATCTGGCGGTGGCAGACAAGCCAAAATTAATATGCTCTTAGCTGAAGCAGATAACTCTCTCTCTCCCTACGGAGTTGGTCGCCATCGTCACACCCCAGAAATTGAACAAATTTGCAGCGAACTTGCAGGACATGAAGTCAAAGTTCAATTTACACCGCATTTAATCCCAATGGTGCGGGGGATTTTAGCAACAGTTTATGCCACACTGCGCGATCCTGGTTTAGTCAGGGATGACATGGTAACTATTTACAATGCTTTTTACCGTAATTGCCCTTGGGTCAGAGTTTGCGATAGTGGAGTTTACCCGCAAACCAAATGGGCTAGCGGCAGCAATCTTTGCTACATAGGTATAGAAGTTGACCCGCGCACCGGACGCGTGATTGTGATGTCAGCAATCGATAACCTGATTAAAGGACAAGCGGGTCAAGCTATTCAATGTTTAAACATCATGATGGGTTGGGATGAAAGTTTGGGATTGCCCAAACTCGGGTTTTATCCGTAAGGGCATGGGGCATTGGTAATTGGTAATTGGTAATTGGTAATTGGAATTTTCCCCCAGTCCCCAGTCCCCAATCCCTAGTCCCCAGTCCCCAATCCCCAATCCCTACTTCGGCCCTAAACCCACTGCACCTGCATAAATGGCGCGATCGCCTAGTTCATCCTCGATGCGTAGCAAGCGGTTGTATTTGGCAACCCGTTCGCTACGACAGAGGGAACCCGTTTTGATTTGACCTGCACGGGTAGCTACGGCTAAATCCGCGATCGTGGTGTCTTCGGTTTCACCAGAACGATGGCTAATGACTGAGCGGAAACCGTTGCGAGTTCCCAGGTCAATGGTTTCTAAAGTTTCGGTCAAAGAACCTATTTGATTGAGTTTAATCAAAATGGCGTTGCCGGCTTTTTGTTCAATGCCTTTTTGTAAGCGTGTGGCGTTGGTTACAAACAAGTCATCGCCTACCAACTGTACCCGTGAACCCAACTTCTGGGTCAGCAATTGCCAACTCTGCCAATCTTCTTCATGCAAGCCATCTTCAATGGAGACAATTGGGTATTGGTCAACTAACTGGGCTAGATAATCAATAAATTCTGTGGGCGCGTGGGGTTTACCGTCGTAGACATATTGTCCATTTTTGTAAAATTCACTAGCTGCCACATCTAAAGCTAATGCGACTTGTTCCCCTGGCTTATAACCAGCTTTCTGAATGGCAGCAACTAGCAATTCCAAAGCTACCTGATTGGACTCTAAATTAGGGGCGAAACCACCTTCATCGCCCACACCAGTTAATAAACCCTTGTCAGCTAATACTTCGCTCAGGGTAGCAAACACCTCTGCCCCCCAGCGTAAAGCTTCCCGGAAGGAAGACGCGCCAATGGGGACAATCATAAACTCTTGAAAATCCACATTGTTAGCTGCGTGGGCACCGCCGTTAATCACGTTCATCAACGGTACTGGCAGCAAATTCGCTAAAGGCCCGCCTAAGTAGCGATATAGGGGGATACCTAGCGACTCAGCACCAGCTTTAGCCGCTGCCAAAGAAACTGCCAAAATTGCATTCGCACCTAAATTGGATTTGTTGGCAGAACCATCGGCAGCGATCATCGTCCGGTCGATTAATTCTTGGTTGAGCGCATCCAGGTTTAATAACTTCGGCGCAAGTGCATCGTGAACGTTTTGTACTGCCTTCAGTACGCCTTTACCCCCATAACGGCTTTTATCCTTATCTCGCAGTTCGTGTGCTTCAAAAGTGCCAGTAGAGGCACCACTGGGAACCTGTGCCAATCCCACTGCACCGTTAAGCAAATGTACTTCTGCTTCAATAGTTGGTCTACCCCGCGAGTCTAGAATTTCACGGGCAACAATCGCCTCAATGGCAGTATCTACAGTTGTACTCATGTGCGCTTTATCCTTTGTTTCCTTTGTAAGAGTACCTTTTTCCGGTTTGCAAGCGATCGCCTAATGAATTCACCCCATCGCTAGCATAGGCTTTTAAAGGACTTTATAGGCTGAGATTAAACAAGATTTCCAATCATTGCGTCAACTAATTTGCAATTTTGGATTTGTTGCTACATATGAGTCTATGTAATAAAAAACTCCACCCATCAAGGGGTGGAGTTTTTCATGGACTGGCTGTAGATGCCGTATTACAGCAAATTTCACTAAAAATACGCATTTATTACATTTTTATACAAATTGATATAAGTTCGTATAAGCCTTGATATCCAAGGCTTAAGTAATACAGCAGATTCTAAGTGAGGTACAGATTATCGTTGACAAGTATGGGCATTTCTGTGTCCTCTAGAATATATTGATGTGTCGCACATATTATTTGAATTGGTATTAGTAAGGCTTTTCGTGCGTTACGGCTTACACATAACGCACACTACAAAATACCACTCTCTAATATCATGTCCGTTTGGACACTGATCAAATTTGTGAATGTCGGTAATGGGTAATGGGAAAGAAAATATAGTTTAAAAATTCCCAATGACCAACAAGAGCAACCATCTCGTATGTAATTAGCCGGACTTTCCTCTCAATGATATTGAGTTTGAGATTAACTTAAATTCCTAAACTTAGCGAGCAATACAGCGCCATGCTAAATCACTAGGAAACTTAAAATTTTCCGATTGACTAGAGTATGGATTAGGTCTTGAATACTTAAGTCTTACATCTGCAGGTTCTGCAAGAACTTCACCAGAAGTTGTAACTTTTCCCGAATCACCAGATTTTGTATTTAAATTACATCCCTGAAGAGTAATCATGAGGGAACTTGCTCTTTTTGGTTCTTTACCAACAGCATAGACATTAGTAGAATTCAAAACCATGTTACCAGCATCATCAATAGTAAACTTGGAATAATCCACAGCTTGACCATTAAACATAGCGTTCATTTCAACTTCAGGATCGCTATCTTTCTTGATGAGAGTATCCCAATTCTCAAAAGCCAATCGAATATTGATATAAGCTTTATGTCCGCCGCCAGTCAGCATTATTGTCATTACAATGTTATCCATGAAATACCTTCTTGTTACAGATTTGCAAGTTGACTGAGTTTGTTTTGCCAATCTACATACTGTGGAATAGTAATACCAATTCAAAAAATATGTTTCACACAAAGCCTGTAGAGAATTTAATTTAATATATCTACGATGAAATATGCTGCACTATTTTTCTAAATTGGGATGAAGTTTTATATCTGATGACTAAAACCTATAAATTATGCTATTTTCTGCCTAATACAGCAAAAAATTACATCTATTTAAAATGGATTATAAAATCTATAACTATCAAGCTCCGCCCGTGTCTTCACTGAAAAAAGAAATATTATCTATAGATGCAGGATTATGTAGATATACTAATAGCTAAAATTTTTCTCCCCAGAATGGGGAGAAGCCACAAGAAAAGCTATTGAAATTAAATACTCAAACTCCTTTTCATCTAGGGTTTGATATTTAAAAAATGCAAGAGTTGCTAGGCGCGTGCTAATAAAGGTGCCGCAGCTAGTAGGGTTTTAGTATAAGGATGTTGAGGATTAGCAAAAATTCGTTTTGTGGGGCCGAGTTCGACAATTTGTCCGCCATTCATGACTGCAATGCGATCGCATAAAAATCTCGCTAACCACAAGTCATGGGTAATAAACAAGTATGTTAACTCAAACTCTGCTTTTAATTGCAACATCAAATCTAATACTTGCGATTGTACGCTAGCATCTAACATACTCACGGGTTCATCGCAGATTAATAGTTTAGGACGAGTAATTAAAGCGCGGGCGATCGCCACTCGTTGCTGTTGTCCGCCTGATAAATCTGAGGGGTAACGTTGATAATATACTTCTGCTGGTGTTAACCCGACTTTTTCCAGCATCCACAATACTTGTTCTTTGGCTTTCGTCGCATCAGCCAAGTTGTGAATTAATAACGGATCGCCAATACTTTGTCCCACCGTCATCGCTGGATTGAGACAAGCATGGGGATCTTGAAACACCATCTGCATTTGTCGCCGTGAGGAACGAATTTCTTGGCGCGATAAGCTGGTTAATTCTTGTCCTAAAAATTCGACTTTACCAGCAGTGGGACGAATTAGCTGCAAAATTGTCCGTGATAGAGTGCTTTTACCGCAACCGGATTCCCCAACTAAGCCTAAAATTTCACCTGGGTATAGTTCTAAATTAATCCCATCTACAGCTTTAATGGTTTGGTTTTGGGCTTTGAATATGCGTTCAATAAAGTTCGGTTCGATGGTGTAATGCTGCTTGAGTTCCGTAATCTTTAATATGGGGTTTTGTGCGGGAATTTCTTCGCTTCCTAATCCCCAGTCTTCATTGGCGATATCATCAACAGCTTGAATATGCAAAGCTGCTTGTAAAAGCGATCGCGTATATTCATGTTGAGGTTGGCGAAATACTGACTCTGTAGAACCCATCTCTACCATTTTGCCTTGGTACATTACCCCAATGCGATCGCAGTACTCGGCAACCATTGCTAAATCGTGAGAAATTAACAATAGCCCCATGTTTTCTTCTGCACACAAACGCGTTAATTCCTGCAAAATTTGGGCGGAGACGGTAACATCTAAGCTAGTAGTGGGTTCATCAGCCACAATTAACTTCGGGTTGAGAAGTAACGCCAAAGCTATAGCTACCCGTTGACGCATCCCACCGCTAAACTCATGGGGATATTGATTCCAACGACTCGCGGGAATTTTTACCTTTTCCAAAGTTGCGATCGCTTTTTCTTTGGCTTGCTTCGCTGATAATTCTGGTGAGTGCGCTTGTAGTGTCTCTAAACAATGATTACCTATCGTCATCAACGGATCTAGCCGCGTCATTGGATCTTGAAAAATCAGCGCCACCGCTTCCCCGCGAAACTTCCGCATTTCTGGGGGTGTTAAATCAAATACTTTTTTACCTAGAAAATTTACGTTGCCTTCAATCCTGCTAGATGAAGGTAATAAACGCATGACAGCCCTTCCCAGAGTTGATTTCCCACAACCTGACTCTCCTACCAGTCCCATTCTTTCGCCAGGTTGCAGCGTAAAAGATACATCATCAACCGCCCACTTGAGTTCTTCTTCGCTAGAGTGAGGATAAGCAACTCGCAGATTTTCGACACAAAATAAGGCTTCACTCATATTTTTATATATTCAGCCCGGAGCTAGCAGCTTTTATAATTGCAAATTTAAGCTAGTCTAGCAGATTTTGAATTGGGGGCTGGCGATTGGGTAATGAGTAATGAGTAATGAGTAATGGGTAATGGGTAATTGGTAATTGGTAATGGCAAGTTCCTTAGTGATAGGCTTTAACCCTTAATGTTGAAAGGTTTTGCCTTTAGGTTACAACATTAAGCCTTAATGTTGCACGATATTGCATGATAGTTACAACATTAACCCTTAATGCTCAAAGGTTTTGCCTTTAAGTTATAACATTAAGGCTTAACCCTGCACGATATTGCATTAAAGTTATAACATTAAGGCTTAACCCTGCACGATGTTGCATGATTTATACCAATTTGAAAAAAGAAGGCGACAGATTGTAGGGGCAAGGGCACTGCCTTGCCCTCTAGAATATATTGATGTGTCGCAAACATTATTTGATTAGAGAAAATTTCAGGGTATCTCAGACATCCTTGAACCAACGAACTGCCCAATCAACAGCATCTCTGAGCGAAAATAACTTGGCAGTAGCAGAACCAACTTTTGAAACTTTAACTTGACCTGCTTGTTCAAAAGCTGCACCTAGTTCCACAAAACTGTCGGTGTCAAAATCAATGTCTGTGTAAGATTTCCACACTCTTTGTCCTGACTCGAAAATTGGAGCTTGCTTGTTCATTTCCTTTGCCTTACCACTACGATACTCGGCTAAATGAAAGCAGGTGCAATTATCGTAGCCAACTCCCAACAAAAGTACCCAACTATTTAAATCGTAGAGACGAGCTAAGGGTGAACCCTCTCCCAGAGAATAGTCTAAGGAGTGATCCCTCACAATCTCTTGAGCATACTGTCCCCAAGCAGCAAAAGAAGATTCTGGATGATAACTTCTCATGACATCAGGGCAAGTTCTAAAAACTTCTACAATCTGACCCATACCTCTTGTTGGAGTTATCTTTGGGTCAAAAGCGGGCATTGTTTCTCGAATAATTGTCCACCAATCTTCAGGCACGGGAGGAGCTTGCCATCCAGCAGGATCTGAATAATGTCCAGAATGAGTGGGCATCACCAAAGTCCCTGTTACAGTCACCGCATCCATGAGTGCTTGAACCACTGTGACTGGGCCACCACAAACCCATCCTAGTGAACTGAGAGAAGAATGAACAATGACTGTCATACCTTCTGTTAGCCCAAGTTGATGCAAGTCACTCAACAGTGAAGAGCGAGTACGAGGTAATGGTGTGCTCACAATGGTTTCGGCTTCACTCATATAAAAAACAATTCATTAATTAAAATTTTAGAGCCAGCAACAATTATGAGTAACAGCAATACATTATGTAAGGAAACTTTTCGCCTGTTGCTGATTCAAGGTAGAAATTGCGACAATTTCTGTAACTGGGGCCTTGCCTCTTGTAGCAATTTATTAAAAATCCTTATTTATCCATCAGCGCCATGCAGGTATATTGCACTAAACAACACGTGAATAATGGCAGTAACCGTTTTTGTACTCATTGCGGTGAACCATTGCCATTGCCTGTAGGGCAGCTGGTAGATAAACGCTATAAAATTATACGTCAACTCGGTCAAGGTGGCTTTGGGCGTACTTATTTGGCAGAGGATAAAAATCAAGCAGATAAACAGTGCGTACTCAAAGAATTTGCACCCCAGGTAGAAGAACCGCAAGATTTACAAAAAGCGAAGGAGTTGTTTGAGAGAGAAGCAAATGTGCTGACAAAACTCCAGCACCCACAAATTCCTCAGTTTCACGCTTCGTTACAAGAGAAGTTAGGTGGTAGGGATTTTTTCTTTTTAGTCCAAGATTATATAGATGGTGATAATTATTATCAGCTATTAGAACAACGCCAAAGTCAAGGCAAAACTTTTAGCGAAGAAGAAGTACTTTTATTATTAGAAAAAATCTTACCTGTATTAGCTTATTTACATTCAAAAGATGTAGTCCACCGTGATATCTCTCCCGATAATTTAATTTGGCGACGTTCTGATAATTTACCAGTCTTAATTGACTTTGGGGGAGTGAAACAATTACCAGCTTCTCAAGGGTTTTGGTTTACGCAGTTGGCGGCAAATAATACTTTATTAGGTAAAAAAGGCTATGCGCCAGAGGAGCAATTAAGACAAGGTAAAGTATTTTTTAGTAGTGATTTGTACTCCTTAGCGGTGACAGCTTTAGTGCTGCTAACAGGCAAGGAACCGCAAGGGCTTTATGATAGTTATCAAGGAATGTGGCGTTGGGGTAAAGACATTAAAGTTAGCCCCAAATTGGAAGCAGTATTTAAAAAGATGTTAGCTTATCAACCGAATGCTCGCTACCAAAATGCCAATCAAGTCTTGAAAGAATTACCTACAAAAATGTCTACCAAACCACCAAACTCTTACATTACCAAACTTAAGACAATGATTGTCGCTCCGGGAGGTAAACAAGGTAAACAGACTAATCAAATTGTTAGTAAAATCAAGAGCCAAACGCAATTAATTAGTAATAAAATACCTGCCCCAGTTTGGTTACGTCCTTTTATTGTCAGCTTGGGAGGAACGGCTGCAGTAGGATTAATTGTTGCTGGTACTTTTGCGGTAGTAAATGGTGTGATTCGGGCGGTATCTTCAATTTCTGTACCATCAATTCCCTCGATTTCCTTACCTACTAGTCAGCCAGTTAGCGACAAAGGAAAAAGCCGCATTGAGCAAATTTTAAGTCGCCGTCAACAACTGGAAATTCCCGAAGGCTTTTTCATCCGGATGGTAGATAACTTGTTTTATACAAAACATCCAGAATTACAAGGGCGTAGCCTTACCTCTAGCGCCGAAGATGCGCCATTACGTGATGATTGGAACGGGATTGCAGAAAACTTGTTGCAAAAATTGGAACAAGCTAATCTCAATTCAGCTGCTCGTCGTAAACTAGGAAGCTACAGCCAAAGAGATTACGACACCTGGAGGCGACAAGCAAGAGACGGCGAATTTGGTAATTACACCCTGAATCAACTAACAAAAGATACCTACACCAAATTTGATCGGTTGTTTCCCGGTCAAGAGCGTGGGAAACTCAATCAACAAACCTATGGTCAAATTTGGTATGCGATCGCAGCCGATCAAGTAAGTAAAGTAAAATCTGGCAATTAGGGGACTGGGGACTGGGGACTGGGGATTGGGGAGATGAGGAAGATTAGGGAGATAAGGGAGAAATAACAAACATCAATTACCAATTACCAATTACCCATTACCAATGCCCAATGCCCCATGCCCCATGCCCTATGAATATAAACTAATTTTATATGCCTTCTGTGTATTGCTCTCAAGGACATGAAAATCCGGTTGGTAGTCGCTTTTGTCACAATTGCGGCGAGAAGTTAGCAGATCAACCTGTAAGTTATAGTATCCAAGCTGGAAAAATTTTAGGCGATCGCTATGCGATTTTGCGTCAAATTGGACAAGGTGGTTTTGGGCGCACTTATTTGGCGGAAGATGTCAACAGATTCCGCGAACTTTGCGTTTTAAAGGAGTTTTCGCCGCAAGTACAAACGGCTTACGTTTTACAAAAGGCAGAAGAACTGTTTCAGCGTGAAGCCAGTGTTCTTTATCAGCTACAACATCCCCAAATTCCCCGGTTTCGGGAAATGTTTCGCATCAATTTGGGTGGTAAGGAATATCTGTTTTTGGTGCAAGATTATGTGGAAGGAGAAACTTATAGTTCTTTATTAAATAATCGTCAGCAGCAAGGTTTGCGGTTTACGGAAGCGGAAATTCGCCAACTTTTACAGCAAATTCTCCCGGTATTGGAGTACATTCACTCCTTGGGAGTCATTCACCGCGATATTTCCCCAGATAATTTAATTCTCCGCAAAAGCGATCAATTACCAGTCTTAATTGATTTCGGCGGTGTGAAGCAAGTTGTCGCCACTGTCGCTTCTCAATATTACCAGCCGGGTGTTGCTGGCTCCCCTCCTTCACCTACTCTCCTGGGTAAGGTAGGATTTGCGCCTCCAGAACAAATGCAAACTGGTTTGGTGTCTCCCCACAGCGATTTATATGCTTTGGCAGCTACCATGTTAGTTTTACTGACAGGTAAACAGCCAAACGAACTAATTGATACTTATACCCTAAGTTGGCAATGGGAACGAGAAGTTAGTCTCAGCCCAGCTTTAGGGCAATTATTCAATAAAATGTTATCGCCCAGACCAGGCGATCGCTATCAATCGGTGCATCAAGTTTTACAACTGCTGAATTCCCCAGTAGTGACTATTGGAAATGCACCAACTCAAGCGCCGACTCAGCCCCCAATTCAACCACCCATTCAACCACCAATTCAACCGCCGATTCAACGCCCTACACAACCTACTGAATCGGGAACTATTGCGATTTCACCCTCTCCCCCTCCTCCTGTCCCCGTTCGTTCCCCGGAACCGCAAAATTCCTCATCACCCCTAAAGACTGTGTTAGCGGTGCTAGTAGGGGCGAGTCTTGCGGGAGTTGGTTTGTGGGGAATCAAAAATTTAATTCAATCCGACGGTGGTAATCTTGGCGGAGTGACACCCACACCCACAGCAACACCTACCACACCCGCACCCCAGTATTCCCAAGCTGAACAGCAACGCAAAAATAGATTGCGCGATCGCCGTCAACAATTGGGAATAGACTATAACTTTTACGTGAATTTGGTAAATCAACTCTTCTGGGAGAAAAACCCCAGTTTACAGGGAAGAACTCTCAGTGATGGCCCAGAAGATGAGAGTTTACGGGCACAATGGGATAAACAAGCCGCAGAAGCTTTAGACAAACTAGCCCTTCTCAGCGCTAAAGCACGTCAGCAACTAGGAACCTACACATCAGCAGAACGCGATCGCTGGAAAGTGGAAGTTAACCAAGTAAATGTTGGTAGCCGTTCTTTATACGATTTAGGCGATGCAGCTTTCTTTGCAGCATTTCCCACCCAGCGCAACAAAAAAGATTTTATTGATAAACCAATTGGACAAGTTTGGTACGGGTTTGTTAGTGATAAACTCAGCGCCATTTTAGCTGGAAGCGCTGTTGAAAAAATAATTTTTGACCAAGGTACTGTTAGTAAAACTGTTAGTGGTAATCTTACCCCTGGTAATGGCAAAGTCTACATCGCTCAATTAGTCAAAGAACAATCTTTAACAGCGAATTTAAAAGCAAGTACCAAAGTTTTATTATCAGTTTATTCGCCCTCTGGCAAAATCAAATTTTTAGAAGATTCAACACAACGCAGTTTATCAATCAAACTTCCAGAAGATGGCTTTTATGAGTTTGTGGTTGTTTCCACAGCCTCACAATCAGTAGATTATGAACTCAGCATCAAAGCTGAATCTCCCGCCCCACCAACCCCAACACCGACACCCACAGTTACCGAAACACCTATACCAACACCGACGGAGACAAGTACGCCGACACCGACAGAGACGGCTACACCTACGCCGATAACCACACCTTAGAGAGTTCGTAATTCGTAATTCGTAATTTAATGAGGAATTCTGAATTAGAAATTCATCCAGCGTCTTTCAGATAAATGAGGTAAGCGGGTAGGGGCAAGGCACATTGGTGTCAACTTAACGTGAAACCCGCTTGGTTGCAAGGTTTCGCCCTCACCCTGTGCCCCTCTCCCACCAGGAGAGGGGAGCAAGAGATTTAATTCCCCTTCTCCAGGGGGAGAAGGGGTGAGGGGATGAGGGCGAGGGTTTTTGTACAACACGCGCCGTATATAGCTTTTAGCTTAAGTTGACACGTATGACTGCCTTGCCATACGTGTCAACTTAACGTGAAACCTTGATCAGGACTTGATTTTGCATCAAATCGTTTACCATCAAGATCCGCGTTACCCCACCCCAGTTTTGTCTAAAGCCAAAACGTCCCCTCCCCGCGCGCGGGGAGGGGATTGAGGGGAGGGGTAAAACGCCTGTGGGATAAGCCTTTTTGCTTAAGTTGATACCAATGAGCAGTGCCTTGCCCTTAAAATTATCTGTACTGCAGAGGTTATTTAAAAAGTAAAATTAAGATTTACTTTTTAAATGGTGTCTCACCAACTTACAATCTGCTGTAATATTCATCATTTCATCGTCAGCTATTTTCTAGTTTTTCGCCTCGTAAATTTAGTAATTAAAAGGCACGGCATTGCCGTGCCCTTAGCTTTGTACTCAATATGCTATAGTTCCAAAACTATGCACCAACAGCTTCTTTTGCAGCATAAAGCACTTCAGAATTGATATCTTTAATGCCGCGATCGCGTGCAAATTTCTCGGTGTTGCGTTTTACTTTCCCACGTACAAATCCGGGGATTTTGTTGAGTTCTGCTAAACCATCTTTTGTCCAATTCAAATCAGATTCGGCAGAAATTCCTTTGGTAATGACTTCTTTGGTATCATGTCCACCGAAGATTTCTAAAAGATGATCTTCCATTCCTAAAGTAAAGGAATTGTAGATTAAATCTGTAACCTGATTTGTACCTTCGTAGCCCAAGAATGGTTTGTAACCAATGGGGAAGTTTTGCACGTGGATAGGTGCAGCAATTACGCCGCAGGGTATATTCAAGCGTTTACCAACGTGGCGTTCCATTTGGGTACCGAAGATAGCGGAGGGTTCGACGCGGGCGATCGCGTCGCCAATTTCTCCGTGATCGTCGGTAATGAGAACTTCATCACAATATTCGCTGACTTGTTCGCGGAACCAGTCTGCATCATATTTGCAGTATGTTCCCGCCCAAACAACGTGAATCCCCATTTCCCGTGACAAAATCTTAGTCATGGCGGCGGCGTGGGTGTTGTCACCAAACACCACAGCTTTTTTACCAGTCAAGTTTTGACAGTCAATGGAACGGGAGAACCAAGCAGCCTGAGATACATACAAAGTTTGTTCGTTGATGAACTCTTCGTACTCTACATCAGCGCCTTGGGCGTTAATTACCTGCTGAATTTTGCGGATACAACGGGCAGTCTCTACAACACCCATTGGCGTAATATCTACGTAAGGAGTGCCGAATTGTTCTTCGAGGTAACGAGCTGTTGTTAAACCGAGTTCGCGGTAAGGTACTAGGTTAAACCAAGCTTGGGGCATCTTCTTCAATTCGTTGACAGAAGCGCCTTCCGGAATCACGGTGTTCACCTCAATTCCCAAATCAGCCATCAGCCTTTTCAGTTCGGTGCAATCATGCTGGTTGTGGAAACCCAGGGTAGAAATCCCGATGATGTTGACTGAGGGGTTTGCAGTTTTGCCTTCTGGTAATTCGCCTTTTTTACGGGCTTTCTCAATGTAGAATTTCACTATTTGTTGCAAAGTGCGATCGGCAGCTTGCAGTTCGTTATAGCGGTAGTGGTTCACATCCGCTAGCATGACATCGCCTTTCGATTCTATCTGTGCCCGTTCCACAAAGTTATGCAAATCTTCTTGCAAAATACTAGAAGTGCAGGTGGGAGTTAAGACAATTAAATCTGGGTGTTCCTCGGCATCTTTGCGGGTGATATTTTCTACCACCTTTTCTTGAGAACCACGTGCTAAAACGTTGCGATCTACAACACTGGCTGTTACCGGAGTAAAGTTCCTTTCCCGCGATAGCATGGAGCGCATGACATTAAAATAGTCATCGCCTAGTGGGGCGTGCATGATGGCATGGACATTCTTAAAAGAACTGGCAATTCGCAGCGTACCAATGTGCGCTGGCCCTGCATACATCCAGTAAGCCAATTTCATCAGGTTTTCTCCCTTTTAAACTGAAATAACACAGAGTCCGTTAAGAGGTGGACTTATGATTGCTGGTTTTCTCATCGTTGTCTGATTGTCTCAAAACTTGTAGCCCTAATAAAACGGGGAAATTATTAAGTTTCAAGACAAGTGATATTCCTCAAACTCTTCCCCCATCTAGGGTTTAAGGCTTAATTTAAACAACAATGATGTTGTTTAAGTGACATAAATCTTTATTTTCTGCAACCTTTCATTAAACATTAATTGTTGACTGATGACTGTTAACTGTTAACTGTCAATAACCAACAATAAAAATGCAATATTTTTTTACTTGAAAATCCTTTAAATCAATTACTAAATCTCCTAAAGCCTATAATTAAAAAACTGAACGCCCGTGAGATAACGACTATGCTGTCCCATAATCTCAAAAATGCGTTACCAAGCACAGATGAATTGCCTTGCAGCGACGATAAGTCAGTTGATGAGGAAGGGCAAAATTTGTTGCCTAATGTTCTCCTGTTTTTACTCAACTCGATATGGGCAACCAGGATGGATTGGTACTTTGGCGTAGATATGGGTGTTTATCACACCACAGGTATTAATCCTAGAGTGCCAGTAGTGCCAGATGCATTTTTGAGTGTGGGTGTTGAACGGAAAAAAGGCGGGAAATCACGCAAAAGTTACGCAGTTTGGGAAGAAAACGATGTAGTTCCTATCCTCACCTTAGAAATGGTATCCCATACGCCAGGGGGTGAATATGACGAAAAGATGGAGATATACACCAAACTGGGCGTATTGTACTACGTGATTTACAATCCAGAATTTTGGCGACGCGATCAACATCAACCTTTTGAAGTATATAAGTTGGTAGATGGTAAGTATCAATTGCAAATAGGTGAACCTTACTGGATGAGCGAAATCGGTTTAGGGATTGGCAGATATCAGGGTGTAGTTGCTGGGATTCCGCAAGAGTTATTGTCATGGTATGACGAAAAAGGCGATCGCTATTTGACCCCAGAAGAGCAAGCACAGCAAGAACGACAACGCGCTGAACAATTAGCCCAGTATTTACGTTCAATCGGCGTTGATCCTGATAATCTACCTAGTGAGTAATATTAACTAATTACTAATTAAGCAATATTACCCAATTTTTTTGATACTATTGATACCTGCACTTAACCATTGATTTAATAACCATTGGCTAGTTGGTTTATCCAATGCAGGGAGAATCCGAAAATTAAAAACCTCTTGCCAAACTTCCTCACCATGTTGAGAGACAAAAGCAGTTTCGAGTTCTTGAAACTTTGGATAATCTTGGTTACCTATAGCAGTCAGCATACCTATCAGGTCATTAACAGGTATTTGAGTCGCCGTTAATTGTGCTTCTGTCATTGCTGTTTATCCCTAAAAATACAAACAAATCTGAGTGTTCCGCGTTTGCTATCAATTATTTCCACTAAATCTTTGTTTTTCATTCTTGCAAGGGCAAAGCAAGCAAGTTCTGTTGCAGCAGCTGACCACTCTCTTGTTTCGGTTCGCCAATCCCAGTTTTCATTATCCGAGCTTTCAAAGTCGTTTGGTTGATTTCCTTCTGTCATGCATTTTCCCTGAGGATTGGCTTGGGATATAGGATATCGCAGGATGAGTCTCGGTAGTATTTACTCTGGTAAATTAATCGCAGGATTACGGCTAAAGAATCCTCTAGGAGCAAGTTTAAAGCTAACTCGATGCGTTGGCATCACAGGCCAATCTTCTGGGCGAGGAATATGGGTAACGCCCATTGTGTACCAAAGTACGATATCTTCACCAGTTAAAGGTTCATCGTTGGCAATATATTGCGGTAAACCTTTTCCTGGTTGAGTTTGGTTAGGATAATCACCGCCAGCATAGAGTTCATCTGGCTGATATTTTGTCACCCAAACATGATGTGTCGCAAAGCCAGCTTTTTCTCGAATCTGAGAACCTTCTACAGGGTAGAATATCGCATTACCTCCAGGCATAAGCATATATGCTGGCGGAGTGCCTAAAGTATTTTGGCGCTTGGCGTTAATAATCATCCATTCCCGGCTGTGTTTCATATCCAAATCGCGCACAGCAGCTTTTTCTGTAGTTAAGGGAGTATCTGTAACTGCGATCGCATTTCCCAGAGAATTATGATTATCCAACGGTAAGGCTTGCACATTCATTTCCATCACAGAATTAGCCTGTCCGTCTACATCCATATCTAGGCGATAGTTGAAGAAGTGCTGATGATTTACACCAAAGATATTCTTTGCTAACAGCCTTCCATAGGAATTATCTTTAGCTTGTTTCTCGTCTGCTGTTCCTTGTACTAAAACAATTCCTGTTAAATCATTCTCAATTTCTAAACTGCCATCTTGGTGAAAAATCCAATTCAGGCTGTAATCATAATTATCTACAGCCGCCGTCATTGTCAGCACTAATTCGCGATTACGACGGACATAATTTTTCTGGGTGTTGTATTCATAATGTTTCCACAGCATCCCATTATCTCGTTCATAAATACCAATTACCTTTGGCATTTCGTAAGGTTCTCCCTGTTCGTTAGCCATCACCGCATTCAGCAACCAGCCATTTTCGGGAATATCTTTACCTAACTCCATTGAAGTTGCGAGAGAACCAAAGTTATATTCCCCTACATCAAAAGCATTTCTAAAAGCCCAGGTAAAATTAGGATGACCATAAGGCACTACCATTTCTGATAAGCTAGCGCGATATAAAACTGGGCGAATTTTTTCCCCGTCATCATAAGTTATTTGGTAAAGAACTAAGCCACTGCGGGGATGCATCAAATAGCGAAAATTCCAACCTTGCCAGCTAATTGTATTGCCTCGTATTCGGAAGCTAGTACCTTGAGGTTGGAGAATTTTTAATAATTTGGGTGGTGAAAGTAATTTACCTAAAGATTGGATATCGTAATTCCAATTTTGTTGAGATAAAGGTACTACTCCGTTATCTATAAAGCTATCGATTTTACCTATGTTCAAATCAACAGTAGCTAGTACACCTTCAATCGGACTAGCAAAATAGTTCCAATGTTTACCTTTATAGTAAGATAATGCGCGACAAATACGCTTACCTTTAGCAGTTTCGCTATCAGTTAAAATTCCTGGTGCCCAACAATTAATTTTAACTTTGTCAAAATCTTTAATTCCCCGTTTTTGCATTGCTGCTTGCCATTGGGGGTCAGATTGTACAATTTCTCGTGCTAAATCATATTCGGGATTAATTAATGCAGGTTGGGCGTTAGGTATTGGTTTCCAAGAACTCAATGTTTGAGTTTTTATATCAACTACAGCTTCATAAGTTTGATTTTTCTCTCGTTCATACGCTACCAAAAAAGCTTGACGCTGAAAAGATTTACCAGGTGTAAAATTAATAACTTCTTTTTTATCTGGTTCTTGCAAAGTTATTAAGGAAAATACAGCGTTATCAGTAAGATTTTTATCTTTCTTCACCACTGCAACCGCTGTATTAATTTCTGCTGATGTTAACGCTGTTAAAGGATGGGAAATCGCAGGTGGTTGTGCAAATAACATTTCCCTAGAACCTAAAGCGCCAACCGTGAAGATAATAATGGCAATAGCTAAACTAAAGAACCGTAGCTTCTTAATCATTCTTTAGATATGTGCAGTCATGTATAGCTATCTATATTCCTAGATTATGTTGGTAAACCGAATAGATTTATTTGAATTTGCAAAATGTAATCAAAAATTCAAGCTATATTCCTAGATTGTGTTGGTAAACCGAATAGATTTATTTGAATTTGCAAAATGTAATCAAAAATTCAAGGTGCGTTAGCCTACGGCGTAACACACCCTACCTCTGAATTACAAATTACGAATTGCAAATTACCAAGGGTATGGTGCATAATCTTTGAGAAAATGACCATATAAAGGTTCAGCAGAATTTTCTATACCTTGCACAATTGGATCGTAAATTCGTGCCATCCCATCAATAACATCTAGTGGTGTATGAAAGCCTCTAGTTTCTTGCACATGGGTTTTCTTTGGATAAGGATTTTCGTTAGTAATCCAGCCTGTATCTACACTATTCATAAAAATGCGATCGCCGGCATAATCTGCTGCTGATGTGCGCGTCATCATATTTAATGCAGCTTTTGCCATGTTGGTATGGGGATGATATACCGTTTTATGTTGGCGATTGAATTGCCCTTCCATTGCCGATACATTAATAATGAATCGTCGCTCAAAAGGCGATCGCATCAGCAAAGGTTTGAGTTGACTGTTTAAAATAAAGGGTGCGATCGCATTGACTAATTGCACCTCTAACATTTCTACTGTACTGATTTCATTCAGCTTCAATACCCAACTATTAATCGGACGCAAATCTACTTGTTCTCCATCTGCATCAAATGTATTGGCTGGGAAATATTCTCTACTGTTAGCTAAATAATCTTTGTAGTATGGTTGAGTTTCTAATAATGGCAAACTGACAGCACTATATTTAATTAAACCCTGTGCTTGCTCTGCCAGAATTTCTCTTGGGTTTTCTTCTTCCGCCAAGAGATGCTGATAAAAAGCTAGGGGACGTTTAATGGTTTGTGCAGCGTTATTAATAATAATATCGAGTGCCGATTCCCTATCCAAAAGATGACGCGCAAATGCTTCCACCGCCGGAATATAGCGTAAATCTAAGCCATGTATTTCCAGCCGCGATCGCCATTGGCTAAAGTCAGGTTCCGCACTAAAGCGTTGTACAGTATCATGAGGAAATCTGGTAGTCAAAATTACTCTTGCACCATCACGCAGCATTCTTAATGCTAGCTGATAGCCAATTTTGATGCGTCCGCCTGTAATTAATGCTACTCGTCCAGTTAAATCGGTGCGTTGGTGGCGCTTGTCATAGTTGAATGCAGCGCAACTCGGACATAGCATATGGTAAAAAAAGTGAACATCAAAGTAAGCTTTTTTGCAAACATAGCAAGTTCCTGACTTTTTGAGTTTCGCTGATATAGGCGCATTTAATAAAGCCGCCGCAGGTTGATGCTGGATTTGATTTTGTACCATCACAGCCATCGCCTTTAACTGTTGATCATCAGCCTGTTGGCTTTGTCGAATTGCGCGACGTACTTCTTTTCTGCTGTTTTTGTAGATTTTAGCAATCAGGCTGTTAAAGCGTTCATCAGAATTGATGAGTGCTGAATCTTCTGATATCTGCTGCAAAACCTGAAGACAGATTTGCCATTCCTGCTGTGGAATCTGCATTTTCTCCCCCTCACTCTGGGAAAGTGCAGTAGTGCTGAGTCGCAAGTGCTTGAGCTACTACTTGTGTAATACAATGTAGTATAGCATTGGGGATTGGGGACTGGGGATTGGGGATTGGGGACTGGGTAATGGGTGATGGGTAATGGGGACAACAAACACCAAACACCAAACACCCAACACCAAATACCCAATACCAACTACTTATGCAGAAACTAAACGGCGCAAAGATTCAGCACGACGTTTAGCAGTAGAATTATTAGGCGCGAATTTCAGGGCTTCTTCGTAGGTTTGTAGTGCCTGTGTAGTTAATTTTTTTTCCTCATAAGCATGGCCGAGATTATTGAGCGCTGTAACATAATCCGGTTTGAGCTTCAGCGCTTCTTTGTACTGACGAATTGCTAAATCATACTGCTCTTGGGCAAAGTAAGCATACCCTAGCCCATTGTAGATAGGAGCAACAGCTTCTTCTCCCTCTTCTTCAGCCGCTTTCAGGGCTTTTTGAAACAGCGCGATCGCTTGGGAATAGATTTTCTTTTGAGAATAAATACTGCCTAACTCGTAATATTCTTGAGCAGTTCCTTTATCCTTACTCAACTTCTTTTTTAAGCGAGACAAGGAACTTTCAATCTTACGAGTTTTGAAAATTTGCTGGAAAACACTCACAACAGCAAATGTGAGTATACCGATGAAAATCGAGAGATAAACAACCGCTAGACTGTTATCCATTGTCTTGAAATACGAATATAAAGAGTCTTCTTATTTATTATCAGCTGCAAGGGGACTGGGGATTGGGGATTGGGGATTGGGGATTAGGGACTGGGGAAGAAAATCTGATTACCAATTACCAATTACCCATTACCAATTACCCAATGACAAATGACAAACTTACGGTAACCCCCAAAATTGGGCGCGTTTTTTGAGCCAGCCTTCGTCTATGTAACGTGCGATCGCGCCATTTACCTGTAGTCTTAAATCATCGTATTGCAAGCCTTTGGGCATGACTACAGATAAAGGTGCTGTGGATAGTTTGGTTGGGAGTAGCCGATATTGGGGATATTGTTGCACCCAACCACTCAAAACGCTAGCGTCGGCGGCAAAGGCAGAGACAGCATTGCTTTCTATTTTTTCTCTCGCTTCTTCATAGGAGTTTACTCCTACTAACTCAGCATTCGACACATAGTATCTGACATCGGCAATTGTCGTAGAGTTATTCAGTACAGCAATTTTGCGTTTTGCTAAATCATTGATTCGCTGTATTTCAGTATCCTTTACAACCACATAACTACCATCAAAGTAGTAAGGAACACTGAAACTCACTAAGCGAGAACGTGACTCTGTTGCTGTTACCCGCGCAATGGCAAAGTCAACTTGATTGTTGAATACTACAGATAAGCGATCGCGATTGGCTACGGGTTGTAATTTCACAGCGTTTGCTCTACCTAGCAAATCACTTGCCAAACGCTGTGCTAAGTCAATTTCCAATCCTTGCAAATTACCCTTGGCATCTCTAAATCCCAAGGGACGCAAGTTATCTTTGACAGCAATAGTAAAATAGCCTCGCCGCTGAATTTCTGGCATTTGGGCGGCAGATGCAATTGGTACTGTCCCCAAAAAGCACAAGCAAACAATTAATAAAAAGGATAAAGGGTAAAGGATAAAGGATGAAAACAAGAATTGCTGCCAGACACGCATTGTGTGTAGTATGCTGTCTTTCTTCCAGCCCCCCAATTTATTGGGGTATACTTCAGCCTTCATACTTTATACTTCATCCTTAATCCTTTATGCTTTAGCTTGGCTAGCAGCTAATTCAGCAATTTTGCCAAAGCTAGCTGGATCGACAACTGCTAATTGTGCCAACATTTTGCGGTTGAGTTGGATATCGGCTTTTTTGAGATTACCGATGAGCTTGCTGTAGCTTAAACCATGTACCCTTGCAGCAGCGTTGATACGAGCGATCCACAGGCGACGGAAATCGCGCTTTTTCTTTTTGCGATCGCGATAAGCACTCCGCAGTGCTTTCATTACCTGTTGGTTAGCGGTTCTAAACAGAGTTGAGTGGGAACCGCGAAAACCTTTAGCTAGTTTGAGAATTTTATTGCGGCGTTTACGAGCTACGTTACCGCGTTTTACCCGTGTCATAACTTAATTTTCCTGAAGGACTTACAAATAAGGAAGCATCAAACGTACATTATCTTCGTCGCGTTCGTGTACAAGTGCAGACTTGGACATATCGCGCTTCTTGTTAGAAGTTTTATGCTCTAGAAGGTGGCTTTTATAAGCTTTGCGACGCACGATTTTACCTGTACCTGTGGCACGAAATCGCTTTGCCGCTGCTTTACGAGTCTTGAGTTTAGGCATGGTTTGGCTTTGATCGACACAATCTATCATTATATACTAAGCTCATCAGATTGCATGAGCTAAAAATATCCCCAGAATGAGAATAGATCTGCCAATGGCAGATCTATATAGTTTATACAGGTAAACCCTGCGATAGTTTTAAGGGCGGTAATACTTGTCGGTTCCGAGAACAAGGACAAAGAAAAAACTTTAACTCTTATCAGTTCACCTTTGATCAAAACCAAACCAAAAGTTTAAAAAGCTATTCTTTCTAGTATTAATCTTGTTTGGGGACTTCCCTCTTATCTTTTATTTATACTTAATTGCATAATCTTCTCTATTTAATAGAATTTGTAGCGGGCTGAACCGTTGGGATCGTACCAATAATCAGCTATAGAATTTGTTGTATATGAAGATGAATTCCATTGTTCACCAACTAGAACATACTCTGTGATTTTAAATGTTCCATCTTCTTGTGTTTCAATTTCACATTCATTTCCTGCTGGGTTATACCAGCCACAACCACCTACACAACTGGCAAGTTCTTCATCACTTAATTCTTCAATTAAAGAGTCTATTTCTCTGATATTTACTGCTACGTTTTTCATGTCCAATCATCTCCATCAACTTGTGAATCCATTCTCTACTTAAATAGACGGAATGTAAAGATTGCAATTTCACCAATATTTATTAAAACTGGCAATAATATTACTTAGAATCAAACCAACATTTTTATAAAAAATTTTATTTACATCGTAAAATTTTTATAAATAACAAGTAATCCTACTATAACTATTATCTTTTTTTGAGGTAAGCTGCGTAATGAATAAGGGAATATATGTTGAAAATGATTGATACGTAAGGTTTTTGAGTTATCAAAAATCTGAAAAATATAGATAATAATGATTTATCGAAATGAATTATATCCTCAATTCATTTAATTAAATATCTCAGTAATCTTACTACCGTATTCATTGGGATACATAATCTAAGTTCACAAAAACCTTAAAAAAATATACAGTATTTGCCCGCAAGTTAAGTATCAATCAGGAGATATATAGAACTCAGATTTAATTTTTGAAATTACGTGCGTAGGGTGGAATGCCATTTACTGTAGCGGTATTTAGATGCCTGACCTTTTGAAAAAGTTGGGCATTTAGGCAGCAATGTGTACTTAAGTAAGTGCTATTCGTGCGTAGGGTGCATTAAGGCTTACGCCTTAATGCACCCTACAAAATTCTGAGATTTTTTCAGAAATCAAATCGGATTTCTATATGAAACGGAAAAGGAAAAATAAGGTTTTACAATTTTCCCCACAGCGAATTTTGTATCTCAATGTTATGCTTTCACGTTTACCGAAAACGATATCATTAACGTCACATTGTTCTATACCTTAATTTTGGGATCTAAAACGATTTGCGAACCAGATTTATTGACATGGTAAGTCCAAGTTTGCTCTTTTACTTTGACGCTGACTTCCCAGCCTTCAACAGGATTAAATTCTTTAGTACAGATGTCACCAAAGTTAAATTCGCAAGGATTACCAAAAGTTCTGGCTGTCGCTTGAGTAATTTGTAAATTTGCAACTGCTACCCCAGAACGTTTAGCCGCATCTGCTAAAACTCTATTGGCGATCGCTCTTGGTAAACTAGCATTTGGCGATGTCTGAACTTTGGGATCTAAAACAATTTGTGAGCCAGATTTATTGACATGGTAAGTCCAAGTTTGCTCTTTTACCTTGACGATGACTTCCCAGCCTTCCACAGGTTTGTAAATCTCTGCACAAACTTCACCAAAATTAAAATGACATTCGTTACCAAAGGTTTTGGCTGTCGCCTGGGTAATTTGTAAATTCGCAACTCCTACTCCAGAACGTTTAGCCGCATCTGCTAAAACTTTATTGGCGATCGCTCTTGGTAAACTAGCATTTGGCGATGTCTGAACTTTGGGATCTAAGAGAATTTGTGAGCCATTTCTATTGGTGTGATAAGTCCAAGATTGCTCATTAACTTGCACAATTACCTCCCAACCGCGGATCGGCCTGTATTCTCTTGTACAAACTTCCCCAAACTGAAAAATACAGGGATTACCAAAGGTTTTGGCTGTAGCTTGAGTTATTTTTAAATTAGCGATCGCTACTCCCGAACGCTTTGATGCATCATTAAGTACAGCTTGAGCAACAGCTTTGGGTAGTCTGTTTCCACTATTTTGGACATTTTGGGATAATTGTACTTGCGCTGCTTGGGGAGCCGCATTAGCAGTATTGTTACTGCTAAGTCCAATTCCGTAAGATAGGAGGCTGGTTAGCGCTAGAGTTAAAATCACGCCTTGTGGTATGTGACTTGTAACGTTGCTCACATGGGATTGTTTAGGAATATTTGTCATGCTTTTATTACCTTGAGAATTGCATAGTTAAACTAGCTACTCATCCCAATTCTCCGGAATAAGCACTTAATAATGATAATTTTTCGGGAATTATTTAAATTTGCGTACTACTTTGCTACTAGCGGTGACGCTGAGGTTACTAAATATTAAGTGCATCCTGATAGCGAATGAGTATTCAGATAGTTTCTTTGACGCTACAGTTGCAATCTAGTTTCCCCAACCCAAGTTCTCTGACGGGATAAATAAGATTGTTTGAGTTTTGTACAGACGCGATTAATTGCGTCTCTGCGATTCTTGACTTAGGGTTGCAAAATTAACCGCTACGGCTGAAAAACACCGCCGCTATCACAATTAAACCTAACATTGCCAAGGGAACCCAGAGATTCGGGAGATCTGACCAACTCATCACGCAGCCATTCCATTATCAGGGATAATTCCTTTTATACCGTAAGCAGCCTGCATGGAGAAACTGATGATGACATCTCCAGATACAGTGTGGCTACAAGAACGTACAGCTTTAGAAATTCTCTCACCTACGGTTTTAGAAGCGATCGCTCAGGTGATGGAGTTAGAAGTTGTGCCAGCTAACACTACTCTAGTAAGCGAAGGTTCTCCTCCGCAAGCACTTTATATTGTCCAAAGTGGTCAGTTAGAAAGCGAACCAAGTGAAACTAACTCAGCCTTACCCCGGGGATTTCTCCCAGGAGAAGTGATTCACCTCAAAGAATTACTCTTAGATGAATCAACACCCTTCACAATTACTACCCTCTCAGAATGTCAATTATGGGTTGTACCTGCGGATCAATTTCGCGCTTTAGTCACTCAATACCCAGAAATTAATCAAGCTTTTTTCAGGCTATTGGCGCAAGAATTGGCTGAGGTAACATCGGCTTTAACCTACGAACAAGAACGCGCTGTAGCTTTGCGACCATATTTAGTTACCAAGGCGCAACGGGGAATTGTGGGTACAAGCCGATATGCTATACGTCTGCGGGAGCAAATTCGCGAAGCTAGTAGTGATTTCCAATCTGTAGAAATCTTTGGGGAACCTGGGTTAGAAAAAGATAATATCGCTACTTTAATTCACTTTAGTTCTCAGAAGCGGCGAGAGCCAATTATTAAAATCAATTGTGGGATTCTGCAAACTAGTGGCGCAGAATTATTCGGTCGTGCTGGCGGAAAACCAGGATTATTGGAATGGTTAGGGCAAGGTAGTTTAATTCTGAATAATATTCAAGAATTGCCACCAGAATTATTACCTGAAGTTGCCGATTTACTCACTACAAATACATATACGCCTATTAGTCGTTCGGGAGAACCAAAAGCTGAACCACGCAACAGTCAAGCCAGAATTTTTATTGTTTCTGAAAAAGCTGATTCTCAGATTGAACGCTGTATTGGTCATGTAATTAAAGTACCACCGCTGCGGGTACGCAAAGCTGATATTAAAGCACAGGTGGAATATTACATCAGTCTCTACAGCCGTGCGCGCGGTTTGGAGAAACCGCATATTACCCCCGAAGCCTTACGCCGCCTACAGACTTACGATTTTCCCGGTAATCTCAAAGAATTGAAAAATTTGGTAGAACGGGCGATCGTTCAGGTAGGAGAGGGGAAAGAACTCACAGAAGAAATCTTTTGGTCAGCCGAACCCCAGAAAAAGCAATTTCGCGTTAATTTGTTAAATGCTTATCCTGGCTTGCGGAGATTCTTGCGTAGTGATTGGTGGCCCGATCGCATTAATTATGGCTTTACCTTTGCAGCCTTTGCTTTTTTGCTAGGTGTATTATTTATTGGCCCCCAAACCCGCGATCGCAATTTTGGTTTAAATCTATTTTGGGCTTGGTGGTGGCCGTTCTTTCTTTTCCTCTTCCCTTTTCTGGGGCGCATCTGGTGTTCTGTGTGCCCGTTTATGATTTACGGTGAAATTACGCAAAAATTATCACTGTGGTTGTTTCCACGTCAACTTCAGCGCTGGCCAAGAGAAAAAGCTGAGAAATGGGGCGGCTGGTTTTTATTTGGGCTATTCACCCTAATTTTCCTATGGGAAGAACTCTGGAACTTGGAAAATACAGCTTACCTTTCAGGTTGCTTGCTGCTATTAATCACCGCTGGGGCAATGATATTTTCCGCCCTGTTTGAGCGCAGGTTTTGGTGCCGCTATCTTTGTCCCATCGGCGGCATGAATGGTTTATTTGCTAAACTCTCAATGACAGAACTCCGCGCCCAACAAGGTATTTGTTCTGCTAGTTGCACAACTTACCAATGCTACAAAGGCGGGCCGCAAAAAGGTGAGGGCATGGAAACCAACGGCTGTCCTTTGTACTCCCATCCTGCACAATTAGAAGATAACAAAGATTGCGTCCTGTGCATGACTTGCCTGAAAGCCTGTCCCCATCGTTCCGTCGAGTTTAACTTACGCCCGCCAGGAATTGAACTCTGGACAACTCATGTTGCCCACAACTATGAAGTAGCACTGTTATTTTTGCTCTTGGGTGGTATATATCTGCATCGCTTGCCAGAATTACAAGCTTGGTTAGGCTTAAACCTAGATTTAACAATTTTTTGGCAGCATTTAGGATTGTCTATGGTAGTGTTGATTATTCCGGCAGTAATTTGCTTACTAGCTTACGGCTTCACGCAACTGTTTAATTCTGGACGAAAACCTAAAAAATTTATTGAGCTTGCTTATGGTTACCTACCATTAGTATTAGGAGGTAACTTTGCCCATTATTTACGTTTAGGTTTAGGAGAAGGTGGGCGAATTCTTCCTGTAACTTTTGCTACCTTTGGTTTAAATGGAGAACAGTTACCTGTATTGATAGCACACCCCGCAGTAATAGACTTTCTGCAAGGCAGCACCCTGATTATATCCGTGTTGCTAACCGTAGTATTAACGCAAAACATCGCACGTCAACCGCTGAAAGCCCTACTCTGGCAACATTTAGCAACGATTGGGCTGGCTGTTAGTATGTGGATGATTATCGTTTTTTAACGAATTTTTCCGTCTTGTGTAAGGATTACAAGTAATGCAAGTTATCAAAAGATCCCTAAAGCCACAAACCTACATATCTTTCTTTTATATCTACCAAACTACTTGGGGTACAGCTGGGGATATCTGCTTAATCCGTGAATCTGTGGCTAAAGACAGTGTATCGAAATTTATTGGCCGCAAAGTCCAATTAGCATTGCCAAAACGACTGGAGCGCGATCGCTTGGCTAACTGTCCCATCATTAAAGTTGCGGGTAATGTTGGCGAAGGACATCCTAAAGATCACCCATTTGAATGGGAAGCTTATGAGGGTATAGATAAAGAAATAGCCAAAGCCGCCCTCAAACCTTGGGGCTTCAAGTTAATTGACAGCTAATTGGGCGATTTGATCGGCTCAGATCAACTCGCTGGAGCTTAGCTTTAGCGAGTATTTGAGCATCCTTATACCGTGCCGGGGTTCCCCCCTTGAGGAGGCAGTGCGCCCTTGCGGGTTAAGAGACTTGTAGCAACTGCCGTCAAACTTTCCTTGGCGTAGCCTCTCTCTTTGGGAGAAGACAAATTTTGGATTGGGAATTATTTGAATTGATACAAGTACAGATAATTCTAAAAGCAAGGCAATGCTTTACCTTCTAGAATATATTGATGTGTCGCAAACATTATTTGAATTGGTATTAGTTTCACACTGTACGGCTCAGAGAATAATTTAATGCTCACTGTCCACCATTTAAACAATTCCCGTTCTCAGCGTATACTCTGGTTGCTGGAGGAACTCGGCATAGAGTACGAAATTAAGCGCTACGAACGCGACCCAAAAACGATGCTGGCTCCAGCTTCTCTACGCCAGGTACATCCACTTGGTAAGTCGCCAGTGATTACCGACGGTGCGCTCACTCTAGCGGAATCTGGAGCTATCATTGAGTATTTGGTGGAACGATATGGTAACGGCAGGCTGATTCCTCCTGGGGATACACCAGAACGACTACGCTATACTTACTGGCTGCATTATGCAGAAGGTTCAGCAATGCCGTTGCTGGTGTTTCAGCTGATTTTTGATCGCATCGAACATGAGCCAATGCCCTTTTTTGCCAGACCCATAGCCAGAGCGATCGCAGGAAAAGTTAAGAGTTCCTTTCTCGGGCCGCAGATAGCGCAGCACCTAGATTACCTAGAAGAAGAACTGCAAAAAAGCACATGGTTTGCTGGCAATGAATTCACCGCAGCAGATATCCAAGTGAGCTTTCCCCTAGAGGCGGCTAATGCACTAGGACGGCTCAATGCCAGCCACCCTCATCTTATGGAATTTCTGGATCGGATTCACGCAAGACCAGCTTATCAGCGCGCCCTCGAACGTGGTGGTACTTACGAGCTGCTGTCAGCATAATTTTTTGGATGAGTTTTGATTTGGTTCAATTTGCTCAACCAAAATTTTCAATCATCTAACAAACTCATCAATGCATGAATTTCAGGGTCTCGTGATTCTGATAAATTTTGTTGTAATTTTAATATCTGCTTTTCTAATGCTTGAGCTGTGTAGATCATATTAGATTCTTGTGCGATTTTTAATTGACTTTCTTTAATTCTGATTTGTCTCAGCAATTCATCTACATGATGAATGGAATCATAATCTAGAGAAATCATACCCTGGTACCTATGAACCATCTCAGCAGTAAAGTTAACTAGTCGTCTTTTATGTCGCAGCGATTTATTAAATCTAACTAAGAATTGTACAGGGTATTGTTTCAATTTTTTATTGACCTAAATTAACTTAAATTTTATCAATACAGCCTTTTTTGGGTAAATAAAGTACATCCGTAGAGAACAATTTTCCCTACGAACAAAGCTTATCTGTATGCCATTTGAAGTACTGATATCAGTACAATACCATCTGTCTGGAGAACGAAGCACGTCTTGATGAATGTAACTATCGTATTGAGTGAAGTTGTCTAAAATCCTACCTGCTCATCAATAAAACGGCTCAGCAGGAGCGAAGTTAAATTTTTTACTTAATTACGAGGTACAAAATGGACGTATCACAGCTTCAAGAACATCTGCCAGTTTATGCAGAAGGCATAGGCGGTTTAGCAGGAGCATCGGACACGCATATTGGCAATATCGACTCTGTGGAAGGAAATAAATATGTCAAGCTGACCAAGAATAATGCTCCTGATGGACAACATCATTGGTTCCCCATTGATTGGGTGAGAGCAATAGATGAACGTGCTGTTTACCTCAAAAAAAACAGTAGACGAAGTAGCCGCAGAATTGCTCAATGAACAGCCGACTGGTGCTTGAGTTCGATGTGATTTCTGCAAAAATTCTGGTATTTATAGGGTGGAATGACACTCAATACTTGTCGGTTAAGGGCAAAAGGGTAAGGGAAAAAGGGGCAAGAAAAAACCTTTAACCCTTACCCTTTCACCTTTTCCCCAAACCAAATTCCTCCTTGAAAATCCTTAACCGAGCAGTATTGGAATGACACTTACTTCAGCAAAGTTGCTCCCCAGATCCCCGACTTTTTGAAAAAGTCGGGGATCTAATTCTCGCTGAAGTTATAGGTGAGGGTTTTATTTGTACCAGGCAAAATACCCGCACCACAAGAGTTAAATGATTACTTCTAGGACTTACGCAAGTGTCACATTTTTCTCGTTTAGGCTGTCAAGAGTCAAGAGTCAAAAGTCCAAAAAACCTGAATTTTTGACCCTTGACCCTTGACTGTTGACTCTTAAACCAGAAGTTTGGTGTACCAGTTGCGTAAGTCCTGACTTCTTGTACCCAATTTCACTACAATTGGCTGTATAAAGATATAATTTTGCTTAATTAGAGAAATTTGTAATATTTTTCAAAGCTTATGCATTTATGCGTTAGTTAGCTGGTGCTTTCATCCCATTAGATTTTTCGCTTCATCAATCATTTAATTAATTTATGAGCGCCGCTATAGGTTCGCGGATAGAAATTTAATCAAATCTTGAATATTTAGCATTTTCTAGCATTTTGAGCAATAAAAAACTCTGTCTGGGTGGTTTTATTGCTTATTACTGCTTTACAATCCGAAACGGCTAATATTAGCTAGAATTTAAGTTAGATTAACTCTATAAATTGACTATTAAAATAATTGATATAGGGTGATTATTTTGAGAGTTTGCTGTAAAAATTTATTTTAAACTTTTGTCTCATTTGTGCCATAATGTCACGAGTCAAAAGGTAGTAATAAACTGAATGCCCCTAAGCAACATAGGGGTAAATTATTCATTTGCTAATAAGCAAGCTCTGCATTTAGTAATCTCAAACTAATGTAGAGCTTGGTTGGTGGTTAGCAGAGAATGCTAGGTATTTATACAGTTTTGATTTTGGGAATATTCAGCTAGAGGCAAGTTTTTCAAAATTAATTTCTATAGCAAATTTAGGAATATATGGAAACTAATTTATTGGAGATGGCTAATAACGCGGTTGATTTAAAATCTCATGCCGATAAAACAACCTTAGAGGTAATTGATACGGCTTATCCACGTCCACAATTGCGGCGAATTTCTACCAAAAATTCTGCGCGATCGCCTTGGCAAAGTCTCAACGGTGTCTGGAAGTTCGCATTTGATGACCAAGGCAAATGCACTCGCCCCAGTGACATGAGCCATTGGACACATGATATCCAAGTCCCTTATGCTCCCGAATCTATCAAAAGTGGTATTGCTGACACTGGATTCCATCCTAATTGTTGGTATGAAAAGGAATTTGCTACACCCCCAGGTGAGGGTAGATTATTACTGCACTTTGGGGCTGTAGATTATCTGGCTCGTGTTTGGGTGAACGATCAATATATTGGTGAGCATGAAGGCGGACACACCAATTTCACGATGGATATTACTGCTGCTTTAAATGACAGAGGTACAACCAAAGTCACAGTCTGGGCGCAGGACGATCCACAAGACCTGGCCAAGCCTCGTGGTAAGCAGGATTGGCAGCTAGAACCCCACAGTATTTGGTATCCGCGTACCAGTGGAATTTGGCAGACAGTTTGGATAGAACGTGTTGGGGTGACTTATATCGATCACATTCGTTGGACTCCCGACTTTGAACGCTGGGAAATTGGTTGTTATGCGGCTCTTGCAGGTGATGCGCCAGCTTCAGGCATTCAAATGAAGATGAAGTTAACTGTGGGCGATCGCGTGCTGGCTAATGATATCTATGAAGTATTTAATGGCGAGGTAAACCGCCGGATTTCCCTTTCTGACCCTGGTATTGATGATTACCGCAATGAATTGTTGTGGAGTCCAGAAAAACCCACACTCATCAATGCTGAAATTGAGTTATGGGATAACGGGCAACTAGTAGACAAGGTAATATCTTACACAGCAATGCGGACTGTCAGCATTCAGCGCGATCGCTTTATGCTTAACGGTCGTCCCTACTATTTGCGCTTGGTGCTTGACCAAGGTTACTGGGCTGAAAGCCTAATGACTGCACCCAATGATTTGGCGTTGCGGCGAGATGTAGAACTCACAAAAGCAATGGGTTTCAACGGAGTCCGCAAACACCAAAAAATTGAAGACCCGCGCTTTTTATATTGGGCAGATGTATTGGGATTGCTAGTATGGGAGGAGATGCCTAGCGCTTATCGCTTCTCCCCCAAAGCAGTGGCACGCATGACCCATGAGTGGATGGAAGTCATCAAGCGTGATGCCAATCACCCCTGTATTGTTGCTTGGGTACCTTTTAATGAGTCTTGGGGAGTGCCAAATCTGGTTGAGACACAGGCTCACAGGAACTATGTTTTGGCAATGTATCACTTAACCAAGACACTCGATCCGACTCGCCCTGTGATTGGTAATGATGGCTGGGAAAGTACAGATACCGACATTCTCGCCATCCACGACTATGACACCAATCCCCAGCATTTGGCTAACCGTTATGGCCCAGAAGTAAAGTTATCAGATTTATTTAACCGTCAGCGTCCCGGCGGACGTATTCTTACGCTGGATAATTATCCTCACCAAGGACAGCCAGTAATGCTGACCGAGTTTGGCGGGATTGCCTATGCGCCAGAAGATCAGCCTGATGCTAACAAAGCCTGGGGATACGAGCGCTGCTGGAATCTCTCGGAATTAGAAATTAAATACACTGCTTTGCTGGAAAGTGTGAATAACATCGATATGTTCAGCGGTTTCTGCTATACACAATTAACCGATACCTTCCAAGAAGCTAACGGGTTGTTGTACGCCGATCGCACACCGAAGATTCCACTGGAGACGATACGCGCTGCTACCATTTCTGGAGGATTATGTACTCCCACAAGTTGTTAAAGCCAGATGGTCGTCAGCTGACTTTATATAGTAGATATCCGATTTCCCAAGATATTACAGCTACTAGTCCCAGTAATGAGCCAGTGCAAGCAAATCCCCATCTGCGCTGGCACCCCTTACGGGGGGAATGGGTAGCTTACGCTAGTCACCGTCAAGGGCGGACTTTTATGCCGCCCCCAGAATATAACCCCCTTGCACCCACCAGCAACCAGGAGTTTCCTACAGAATTGCCACAGGGGAAATATGACATTGCTGTGTTCGATAATCGCTTTCCCTCAATGGCAGTGACAGCCAATAATCCGCCAGCTAGCATTGTGGAAACCTTACCTGCAAATGGGGCGTGTGAGGTAGTGGTTTTTACGCAAAACCCTAATACTTCCCTCAGCGCTTTGGAATTGTCCCATCTTGAGTTATTGTTGCAAGTTTGGGGCGATCGCACTCATGAAATTGGCGCAAATCCGCAGATTCAGTACGTGCTACCCTTTGAAAATAAAGGTGTAGAGGTAGGGGTAACTTTACACCATCCCCACGGACAAATTTATGCTTATCCTTTTGTGCCGCCAGTTCCCGCCAGAATGTTGGAGATGCAGGGGCAATTTTATCAAGAACATCAACGGGGTTTGCTAGCGGATTTAATTCAAAAAGAGATAGCCGACAACCAGCGGATTATTTATCAAGATGAAGAAGCGATCGCTTTTGTCCCGGTATGTGCGCGCTACCCCTACGAAGTTTGGCTTGCGCCCAAACAACCAGTACCCACCTTTTACGATTTGACTGCAAAGCAACGTCAGGGACTAGCTAGGGCATTAAAAACCGTCACTCTGAAATATGATGGTTTGTGGAATCGTCCATTTCCTTACCTCATGGCTTGGTTCCAAGCGCCCACAGATGGCAAAGCCCATCCAGAAGCGCATTTACACGCTCAGTTTTATCCACCCTATCGCACCAGTGACAGGCTGAAGTATTTAGCTGGAACTGAACTTGCAGCGGGGATGTTTGCTAATGATGCTTTACCAGAGGATAAAGCGAAGGATTTACAGGCGGTGGCTGTAAATATTGAAATGCCGATTTCCGCATAAAGGAGAAATCGATAATACCATTTTGAAAAAAGAATGCGACAGACTATAGGGGCACGGCATTGCCTTGCCCTCTAGAATATTATTGATGTGTGGCAAACATTATTTGAATTGGTATCAGCTCATTAGCGATTGATTTGTCATTGATTAAAACAGCCACCAGAATTGGGGGATTCTCCCCCAAACCCCCGATTGGGTGACGGTTGCGTCCCCCAAACCCCCTCCAAAATTATTGTTCTGTTTTGTTGTTGAGTAACTAGTTTTTTGGTTTTGTTATCAATTAATTTTCTTAACCAATACTCCGGACAAAATTAGGCAGCAATAACCCCGTAAGAACGTAGGTATTGATAGTTAGGATGGGATTTAATTAAAGTAGGCGAGAGTTCTAACTTTGAAATAAAAGTGTCGAGCAAATGGTCATTGAGTGCGCGTCGCTTGACACTGGCCATTGAAAAGACAAAGGGTTGTTGGCTCAACTGCTGTCGATGAGTATCGAGCTTGGCAATATTGAGGGCAGTAAAACTAGCATTGAAATGAAAGTCAAGTTTTTTGACATCACGGGCTTGACAATCACTTAGTCCGGTAAATTGTTTAGCATCGCGGAAAATAAATTCGATTTGAAAGCGCAGTTTGTAGAAACGATAAATCTCGTCTGCCGATTGGTTGATATCTGTCGAGAATAAGACAGCATAACTCGGTTTGTTAGGCTTACGATGGTCAAGTACGTAAGCCAGGCGGATTTTGCGCTCTTTGTGAAACGTGCCATACAATTACTGTATAGAGTTTAACCCCTGATTCCAGTTCACGTACCATAGTCAAGCGAGTAGGGTCAGCTAGATCAACTTTGCCATCATATTTGCGTTTAGCTCCCCGCACTTTCTGTTCACCCTCGAACACATATCGCAGATTCGCATCTCGCCGCAGTTTACTAATCACATCCAGCTTGAGCCTCCTCACTCCGCTGACAAAAGCTTCCTTGGCATAGGCTCCATCAACTGCAAGATAGCGAATTTGGGGAGGTAATTGAGGTTGAGTAATTTCTAGGTGGTGGAGATAGTAGTCCATCCGCGTTAGGTCTGGACATTCGCCTTGGTCAAAAGTTTGTTCGGCAAGCAGGGCATAGCCGACTTCAGTTTCTACGTCTACTACCGCCACCAAGGACACTTCTAATCCTCTCTCGACTCGATTGTGACTGCCATTATAAAATTGGTCAAGGCCAAAGGTTTTTTTCCCGCTTTTGGCAATGAATGAGCAATCCATCACGGCAATCATTGAGTGATCAAAAGACGTTGCTGCTTTGATTAGTTCCGCGTTGAACTGAGCAAAATCAAACTGTTTTTTAAACTGTCGGCGATAACTTCTCTCTGTTCGTTGGCTGTAACGACTCAAGTTGCTAAAGTTTACTTTGCCACAGGCAATTAGAATCGTCGCAAACAGCGTTGTCAATGCTTTGATCTGCGGTTTGTGGAAAATCCCCATTTTGCTCAGTAAGCTTTGTACAATTTCCATATGGCTATCGAGTCGGTGCAAGTTTTTTCTAATCAGCACCTTAATGGCTCGATAGCTTTCTTGTCTATTCCCTCAACTAAAAATTGTCCGGAGTATTGTTAACTGAACTGTATTTTGATATAGTTGGGTTTCATTGGTTTCAACCCGACTTACATTTATTTTCTCTCCCCAGAGTAACGGAAGAGCGTTAGTTATATGGCAATACCGTTCAGTTAGCGTCAAAAGCCTTATTTGGCGTAGGTTGGGTTGAACGGAGTGAAACCCAACAAAGTCGTGAAAATGTTGGGTTTCGTCCCTCAACCCAACCTAGAATGATTCTTAACTCTCCCCAAAGTAACGGAAGAGCGTTAGTTATAGGCGGTGCGTTACGGCTGATTCGCATTCTCTCTCAGCCTCAAAACCTTTCACAGCCGTTAACACACCCTACAATTTTTTGTAATTGCTTTGATGTTTTTGTATTTCACGTAGCCAGAATCAACTTCAGGGTTCTGGGAATAAACTTCAGGGTTAACGTTTCCGTATTTCGCGTAATCGGAATCAACTTCAGGGTTCTGGGAATCAACTTCAGGGTTAACGTTTCCGTGTTTCGCGTATCCGGAATCAACTTCCGCTTTCCCGGAATAAACTTCAGGGTTAACGTTTCCGTGTTTCGCGTAATCGGAATCAACTTCCGCTTTCCCGGAATAAACTTCAGGGTTAACGTTTCCGTGTTTCACGTACCTTGTAGCAACTTTTCACAACCAATTTTCGATGGCTATCAATTCCCTCAGTCTTAGGGTTGAGGTTTTTCTGGTAACAATTCGCTTAAATCCGAGGTAATACCAATTGTAAATAAAAATACGGTACAGCCCCAAACCCCCATACTTGTCGGTGAAGGGGAAAAAGGGAAATGAGAAAAGGGGAAGGGGAAAAGGGACAAGAAAAAACCTTTAACCTTTACCCTTTCACCTTTTCCCCAAACCAAATTCCGGCGTTGCATAAATGCGGGATGAATTAGCTAAATACGGGTATTTCTCCATACTTCAGGTAATGTAGTAACAATTTAATTGATAGCTTAAGCATATCTACAGATTTGGAGTAACATAATGTTTTGCGATGTAGACGTGCCAGATAATGGCGTAAACGTGTATTTTCTCCTTCTACTCGTGTCATATATGTTTTGCTAATAATATGGTCTCCTGGGTTAATGAAACTAGCGTAAACAGGCCATCCATCTGTGACGTAAAAATAGCATCCCCAGAGGCTAACAATATTCCATAAAGGTTTAAAGGTTTCTGCACTATGGTCTCCTACAACCCAAGCCAAAATTCCCCTATTAAAGTGGTCTAACGCCGTCCATATCCAAATTTTGTTTTTTTTGACCGCACAAAAGTTTCTAGTTCATCTAATTCCCCAACGGATGGTATTTTATCTGTTGGCGGTGCCTCCGGCAACTTTTCGCCGATTTGTTTTACCCAGTTAATTATCGTCGTGTGATGAATCCCTGTTTGACGTTCAATTGCTCTAAAGCCTGCACCATTAACGTATGCTTTTAAGCATTCTACTTTCTTCTCATCTGAGTATCCTTTTGGTGGGCTGTAGATATCAATGAATTGGCGATCGCAATTAGTACAGATGTGATTCTGTTTACCTCGTCGCCAGCCATTTTTCCTAATCTCAGTAGAGCCGCAGTATGGACAATTCACAGTAGCGCACCTAAATTCATCCCTCTATTATGCAACGCCCAAATTCCCACTTTAAAATCCGTATGCATTGCAGTACAGGCGTTGATGTTTGCACTTTTGGAATGCAAGTAGGGATAAGGAAGTAGCGATGAATTCCATAAATCAAGAAATTTCCCTCAAGTTAGAATTGATCCGCCAAACCCTTAATGAAACTGAAGCGTCAGGATTGCGTTTACGTGGAACTGATTGGTTTGCTTGGGCGACTGCTGGCGGTTCCAACACTGTGCTGCTGACTGCGGAAACTGGGGTTGCAGAAGTTTTGGTAACTGCACAAGATGCATGGATACTGACGGATGAAATAGAAGCCCAGCGTTTACAGGATGAAGAATTACCAATTGATTTTAAGCTGCACATTAACCCTTGGGCTGATAGTAACGCCCGTGAAGCTTTTGTCCGCGATGCTACCAATGGGGGCATAGTGTTAAGCGATCGCCCTCTCTCCCATGTCGAAAAACAATTACCCGCTTCTCTACTTAATCATAAACGCGTACTGTTACCTACGGAAATTGAGCGTTATCGCCAAGTCGGGCGTAAAGCCAGCGAAGCAATGACAGAGGTACTAAAAGTTGCTCAACCTACTTGGACAGAATATCAATTAGCCGGTGCAGGTGCAGAAGCTTTGTGGGCTAGGGGTTTGCATCCAGCGCTGACACTCGTTGCAGGAGAAAGACGTTTACCTTTATATCGCCATGCGACGGCGACAAAAGAAGAAATTGGCAGAGAAGCAATGATGGTATTTTGTGCGCGAGGCTATGGATTATATGCAAATCTTACGCGATTTGTCTGTTTTGGTAAACTCCCAGAAGCAAACGCTAAATTGCACCAACATATCCGCGAAATTGAAGCCTCAGTGTTGAATTTATGCCAACCAGGAAAACCGCTGAATACAGTTTATGAAACTTTAGCACAAACTTATCAACAGCATGGATTTCCTAATGCAATCCGCGAACATCATCAAGGTGGAACGACAGGATATTTAGCAAGAGAAATAGTAGCTAATCCTAATACTAGTGATACTTTAGCTCAAAATATGGCTATGGCTTGGAACCCCAGTTTACCAGGGGCAAAGATTGAAGATACTTTTGTAATTCGTGAAGATGGTAAATTGGAAAATTTAACTTTTGATGCTAATTTTCCTCATGTAGAAGTAGAAGGAAGATTGCGCCCAGTAGTTTTGGAGAATTCGTAATTCGTAATTCGTAATTCGTAATTCATGAGTAAAATTATTTTGAAATTTCCAAATCCAGTAGGATGCGTTAGCGATAGCGTAACGCATCAGACCAAAGCTTTTCGTGTGGTTAAGGTTTCTACAAAATCAAATAATGTTAGTGACACATCAATATAACCTAGAGGGCAAGGCAGTGCCTTGCCCCTACAATCTGTCGCATTGTTGTTTCTAATTTGTATAAGTGCTATTTCAAGCTACATAATATTTATCTATTAAGCAATTTGAAAAGATAATAAACAATCAAACATATTTAATTACATAATTTCATGGACAATGTAATATTCACTCTTTATACATAATCAAGCTCAGCATGAGTATTCAATATGCGAGATAATCTTTAAAAGATACAAGGGTGAATTCCATTGCTACCACAATCAGAACTCACAGAAAATTCGTCAATGCAAGCAATCCAGCGTGTTTTGGGTAGCTTAAGAAATTATCTATGGATTTCCTTAGGAGCTTTATTAAGTCTCTTACTTTTGACAGTTGCGAATGCAATTACCCCCCAATTATTTCGCTGGGGAATTGATGGAGGTATTGTCCAGCAAAATTTACAAATAGTGCTTTATAGTGCTGCATGGATGGTAGTTGCAGCGATCGCTCGGGGTTTGTTTAATTTTGGACAAAGCTATTGGGCGGAAGCGGCTTCTCAAGGTGTAGCCTATGATTTACGCAATAAGATTTTCAGCAAAATTCAAAATCTCAGTTTTAGCTATCACGACAAGGCGCAAACTTCGCAACTATTAACTCGCGTTACCAGCGATATTGAGCAAATCCGCACATTTGTTGGCACTAGCTTAATTCAGGTAATTGGTGCAGTAGTGACATTGGTGACGATTGCGGTAGTTCTGCTGATCATGAATTGGCGATTGGCATTAATTACCTTAACAGTCGTGCCAATCTCAGGATGGTTAATGGCACGATTTATTAGCCGCAATGACCGATTATTTGGTCAGATACAACAACAACTGGGTGACTTGAATGCGGTATTACAAGAAAATTTAGTAGGGATTAGGGTAGTTAAAGCCTTTGTGCGCGAGTCGGCGGAAAGGTCACGTTACACAGGACTCAATGATGCCCTTGTTAAAGCTAACATGAGGACTATTGATGCCATCCATAATACCTTCCCGTTTATCTTTTTGCTAAGTAATTTAGTGACTTTGGCAGTTTTTGGCTATGGGGGGGCGCAGGTAATTGGTCAGAGGTTCTCGATTGGCGAACTGGTAGCTTTTAACTCCTATTTAGTTCTGGTACTGCAACCAATTTTATTGATTGGGTTTGCTGCACCTGCGATCGCACAAGCTGCGGCTTCAGCACAGCGAGTTTATGAAGTGGTAGACGCAGCCGTGGAAATTCGCGATCGCTCTGATGCAATTGAGTTTAAAACTTGTGGTGGTAGAATCACCTTTGAAAATGTCTCTTTTCGTTATCCTGGTGCTACAACCGAAGCGCTGAAGGATGTTTCTTTTGAAACTAAGCCGAAAGAACTGATCGCTGTTTTGGGAATGACAGGTTCCGGTAAAAGTACTGTGATGAACTTGATTCCCCGCTTTTATGATGTCACTAACGGCGCAATTCGCATCGATGGGCGGGATGTGCAGGATTTTACCCTCAAAAGCCTGAGGGCGCATATTGGCATTGTCTTTCAAGAAACTACGCTATTTTCTGGTACTCTCCGTGAGAATATCGCTTACGCGAAACCCAACGCCACATTAGCAGAAGTCATTGAAGCCGCAAAAACTGCCCAAATCCATGATTTTATCGAAGGTTTACCCGATGGCTACGAGACGATTGTCGGGGAGAGAGGTATCGGTTTATCTGGGGGACAAAAGCAACGGATTGCGATCGCCCGTACCCTACTCACCGATTACAGTATTCTAATTTTGGATGACAGTACCTCAGCAGTAGATGCTAAAACTGCGGCGCAAATCCAAGCCGAACTCGATAACTTAATGCGTCGCAAAGCTTGTGTGACCTTTGTTGTGGCTCAACGCATTAGTACTGTGAAGAATGCTGATCGCATTTTGTTAATTGATAAAGGAAGGTTGGTAGCCCAAGGAACCCATGAGGACTTGATGCAAACCAGCCCGCTTTACGGTGCAATTTTGGAATCTCAAGTTAAGGCAAAGGAGAATAAATGAGAGGTATTGGCCCAGTTGTTGCGCCCGAACAACAAGCAAGTAATCAACTCTCAACCTTGCGGCGCTTTTTACAATACTTGCGACCTTACCGCAAAGAAATCCCCATTGCCTTGACATTAGTTCTCATTGGTGCATCAACTCAGGCGATCGGGCCATTTCTACTTGGCTGGTCAGTCGATCACCTAATTGCCCAAGGTAATTTATCAGGATTGCTCTTGCTATTAGCCTTACTAGGGCTAATTTATGCCCTTGGTGTCTGGGCAATTCGCGGTCAAATTATGCGAGTTGGCTGGATTATGCAGCGCTTGCTGGCGCAACTGCGACAAGATATTTTCACCAAAATTCAAAGTTTACCACTGAGCTTTTTTGACCGCAGTGAAGCAGGCGATTTAATGAGCCGTCTGCTAAATGATGTCAACACTGTTAATCAAGCATTTGGTCAAACAATCGCCCAAATGCTAGGCAACACTTTTAGTTTGGTGGGCATTGTGATTGCCATGCTGACAATCAATCTGCAACTTGGCTTGTTAAGCAACCTAGTTGTACCACTGATGATTTTAACCACCAGCTTGTTTGCACGTTGGGCAAGAGCGAGATTTCGTGTCACCAGGCAAACCATCGGCGAACTTTCCGCCAAATTGGAAGAAGATATTGGTAGTGTGCGGGAAGCACAAGCTTTTAATCGTGTACATATCAACATTGCCGAGTTTGATATTCTCAACGCTGCTAATCGGGATGCCAATGTCGAAGCTGTAGCTATTACTGCGGCATTTTTACCATCAATTGATTTTCTCAATACTTTAGCAACCGCAGGTGTTCTCGCTTATGGTGGCTATCTAGCTGTGACTGGTGGCGCAACAGTGGGTGTGGTGACTTCCTTTTTACTGTATGTGCAACAGTTTTTCCGCCCTATTCAAATTCTCAGCCAGTTTTACACTCAAGCTCAGTCTGCTTTTGCCGGATTAGAGCGAATTTTCCTGCTTTTAGATGAACCATCACAACTCAATGATGCACCCGATGCCATTGAAATGCCACCAATTCAAGGAGAGGTGACTTTCGAGGATGTAAAATTTGGCTATAACCCAGAGCAATTAGTACTTAAAGGTGTAAATTTACACGCCTATCCAGGACAAATGATCGCCTTAGTCGGCCCTACTGGTTCTGGCAAAACCACAATTATTAACCTGATATTGCGCTTTTATGATGTCTCTGATGGTGCAGTCAAAATTGATGAAATTGATGTGCGGACTGTGACACAAGCTAGTTTGCGCCGTCAAATTGGTATTGTCCTGCAAGATAATATTTTATTTAGCGGTACTGTAGCGGAAAATATTGCTTTTGGTGTTCCTAATGCTACCCAAGCAGATATCGAAGCTGCAGCGCAAAGGGCAAATGTGCATGAGTTCATCACCTCATTACCCCAGGGTTATTCAACTCAATTAGGCGAACGGGGTGCGCCTCTCAGCCAGGGACAGCGCCAACTAATTAGTATTGCCCGTGCGATATTAATTAACCCGCGAATTTTGATACTTGATGAAGCCACCAGCAGTATAGACACCCGCACCGAAGCACTAGTACAAAGTGCGATCGCACGTTTGTTGCAAGGGCGTACCAGCTTTGTCATTGCTCACCGTCTCAGTACTGTAACTCAGGCTTCCCAGGTGTTAGTCATTCAGCAAGGACAAATTGTTGAACAAGGAACTCATGCAGAACTAATTGCTAAACAAGGTGTCTATGCAAACTTGTATGCTCTTCAGTTGGGTGCAACTGCTACATAACCAGTGGTCTGCCGCATTAGTTGTGAGAAGTTGGTGGTGGTCAGATCCCCGACTTCTTAAAGAAGTCGGGGATCTAGCAACCCAGCAAGGGTCTTAAAAAACTAAAATACAGAAAACTTAGTTGTATTAAATTATTTATGTTTGAAAGAGTTTTAATTTCCACAGATTTTGCTGATGGTTTGCACCGTTTGGCACATTTTGTTTCTAGCCTTGGGCTAGCAGGGATAAAGCAAATTGTGTTTCTGCACGTTGTACCAGTTTGGGAAAAAGGTGCTATTCCAAAAGTGGATACAGAGAACATCGAAGCAGCGCAAACCCGATTAGCCGCAGCAGTTGGTGAAAATAATTCAGATGTAGAAGTCAAAATAGAAGTTCAATCTGGAAAAGCAGTTGAAAAAATCCTGAAAGTAGCGCAAAGTTATCAGTCTGAACTGATTATTTTAGGCTCTCAAAGTCGCAGCTTATTCACAGAAAAATTAGTGGGAAGTACGATGTCTGACTTATCCCATCAAACCAAAATTCCTCTATTAGTACTGCGTCCTCAGTTAATATCTGCCTATACTAACGAGGAATTAACACTACGTTGTCAGCACCTTTTCCGCTCTTTGCTACTTCCTTATAACAATACTCAATCAGCGAATTACCTAGTACAACAGGTGAAAGATTTAGCAGAGAAACAGCCTGGCAAATTTATGCAAAATTGTCAGCTTTGTTGGGTAATAGATAATTCTGGTCGTCAAGAAAGACCACCAAAAATTTTGCCACAGGAGGCGCAAGCAACTCTATCTCAAATTAAAGCTGATTTGGAAGGAGTAAATTTACAAGTAAAAACAGAAGTTCGGGAAGGAAACCCTGTAAATCAGATTTTAGAAACAGCTTTTATGGCTGATATTAGTGCAATTGCTGTGTCTTCCGAAACTATAGGTAAGCTCCAGGAATGGTTGGTTTCTAGTTTTGCGGCTGAAATCTTGCGTCAAAGCTGGTATCCTGTAATCTTTTTCCCATTCCCCGGAAGCTGACCCCTTTGGGGAATTCAAAATTCGTCTTCTCCCAAAGGCAGAGGCTACGCCAAGGAAAGTTTGACGGCAGTTGCTACAAGTCTCTTAACCCGCAAGGGCGCACTGCCTCCTCAACGGGGGGAACACCCGCACGCAACTTTCCGCAAAATTCAAAATTCATCACCTCTTTCCTCCTATCGATAAATCACTGGAAATGTCTCATGTCATGGTTTTTTATCAAATTTTTGGGGAACTGAGGCTACTCAGTAGTAATAGTGACCAAGGAATTTTGATATCGGGTATTAGCCAGGAATTTTTTCTCAATTGTGGTATTGCCATAGGTAGCAGAAAACGTAAAGAACGGAGTGAGACAGGTAGGTTTCCTTCTTGATCTACCACCCCATATTGTTGGGCTAGTTCGGCAACAATATGTACACGTCCTGTACGGGATATGACTGTGGAATCGTTGGCTAGTTTAGCGATCGCTCGTCCTGTTAATAAGGGGGTTTCCCAGTTGTAGCGATCGCTAAACATGGCTTTTTTCGGGTCAGTTGACTTGGTGTCAGCCATTTCTGAGGCGATGCTGCTAATGTGTTCTGTGCCCACAATCCCTGGCCAAATGGAGATTGAAGCCACATTATAGGGTTTTAGTTCAACAGCCATATCCGTGGCGAGGCGATCGCACGCTGATTTACCCGCACCATAGGCTGCACCAAAAATATAGGAAAGCCCACCCCAAGAGGAAATAGTACAAATTAAGCCTTGTTGACGCTTAGCCATCATCCTAGCTGCAAAAATACTTGCTACATAGTGACTACGCAAACCCACATTGTTGCAAGCATCCCAGAGACTCGCGTCAAAATCCCAAAAAGGTTGATCATCCAGCTTTCTCAAGGCTGGTACTCCTGAAAATACATTATTTACCAACAAATCCAACTTTCCGTCTTGTTCTTGTTCAATGCGTTGAAAAAGCGATCGCACTTGCTCATCGTCACTGTGATCGACTGCAATCGGAATGCAGACACCGCCAGCTTCCTCTACTGCTAATTTGGTGTCATTTAAGCTACCTCCAATATCATCCTGAGAATTAGAGTTATTGAGGCTGCGTCCTGTAATGTATACAGTTGCGCCTGCTTCACCTAATCCAATGGCAATTCCTTTGCCTATACCCCTGGTGGCTCCCGTGACTAATGTTACTTTTCCCTGAAGATACTTCATGATTGCTGGCTTGTGATTATCTAAACAAAATTAATTTGTCAAACTTACATTTTCAACCTAACACTTCCTTTCTCTTAACTTTGGTTGCTCTAACAGTTTTTTTGGGAATAATAAGTGCTGAACGGCTATATAAATCCTGAGTTTTAACAAATAAAATTGATTTGTGGAGTATAACCATGACCAGAGTAAGTGATAGATTTTCCCACATTAATGGCTATGAATTGGTCGCCAAACTCTACCAAGGTTATAAAAGCGAAGTTTACCGCGCTATTAGAATTGCGGATCAAAAAGCTGTTGTCATCAAAATATTACGGCTAGAATTTCCTTCTTTCAACGAACTGTTGCAATTTCGCAACCAATATACTATTGCGAAAAATCTTGATATTCCCGGTATCGTCCGTCCTTTAAGTTTAGAAGCTTACCGTAATAGCTATGCATTGGTAATGGAAGATTCTGGAGGAATTTCTTTAAAAGAATACACCAGCAATCAACCACTAAGATTGATCGAATTTCTGCGAATTGCACTGCAGTTAACTGAGATTATTGACTATTTATACCAAAATCGTGTCATCCACAAAGATATTAAACCTGCCAATATTCTTATTAATCCTAAAACTCAAGAAGTTAAACTCATCGACTTTAGTATTGCTTCTTTATTACCTAGAGAAACTCAAACCATTATCAGTCCTAACGTTTTAGAAGGAACTTTAGCTTATTTATCCCCCGAACAAACTGGACGAATGAACCGGGGTATAGATTACCGCAGTGATTTTTATTCTTTAGGTGTGACATTTTTTGAACTACTGACAGGAAAATTACCATTTAATTCTCACGAACCGATGGAGTTGGTACATTGTCATATTGCCAAACACCCTCCTTCAGTACATGAAATTAACCCTGCAATACCTCCAGTTTTGGGTGAGATTGTGAGTAAATTAATGGCAAAAAATGCCGAAGACCGTTACCAAAGTGGCTTAGGCTTAAAATATGATTTACAAAAATGTCTCGCTCAATTAAACGCTACTGGGAAAATTGCCTACTTTGAAATTGGCAAACGAGATATATGCGATCGCTTCATTATCCCTGAAAAACTCTATGGGCGAGAAACAGAAGTTCAAACTTTACTCAGCGCTTTTGATCGCGTTGCTAATAATAACTCAGAATTAATGTTGGTTGCTGGTTTTTCTGGTACGGGAAAAACCGCTGTTGTCAATGAAATTCATAAACCGATTGTCAGACAACATGGCTATTTTATTAAAGGTAAGTTTGACCAGTTTAATCGTAACGTTCCTTTCTCTGCCTTTGTTCAAGCCTTGCGGGATTTAATGGGACAATTACTGACTGAAAGTGATAGCCAATTACAACAATGGAAAACTCAAATTCTGTCAGCATTAGGCGATAACGGACAGGTAATTATTGAAGTAATTCCCGAGTTAGAAGAAATTATTGGTACACAACCACCTGTACCAGAACTTTCGGGGAATGCAGCCCAAAATCGCTTTAATTTACTGTTTCAAAAATTTATTGCCACTTTCACTATTCCCGAACATCCTCTAGTAATTTTTCTGGATGATTTACAATGGGCAGATTTGGCTTCATTAAAACTCATGCAACTCTTAATGAGTGAAGCCAATCGCGGCTATTTATTAATTATTGGTGCTTATCGAGATAATGAGGTTTCTGCTACTCACCCTTTAACCTTAACTTTAGATGAAATTGCTAAAACTAAAGCTACACTCAATACTATTACTTTAAACCCACTGCAGAAATCCAATATTAATTTACTCATAGCTGATACTCTGAGTTGTGCTGAAGAAATTGCCCTACCTTTAACAGAATTAGTTTATCAAAAAACTAAAGGTAATCCATTTTTTAACAATCAATTCTTGAAAACCTTGTATGAGGATGGGCTAATTACCTTTAATTTTGAGTTAGGCTATTGGCAATGTGACATTGCTGAAGTTACAGCCTTAGCTCTCACTGATGATGTAGTGGAATTTATGGCGATTCAGTTACAGAAATTGCCACAAGCCACTCAAGATATTTTAAAATTAGCTGCTTGTATTGGTAACCGCTTTGACCTCGATACTCTAGCAATTATCTATCAGCATTCTCAAATTGAAACGGCTGCTGATTTATGGAAAGCTTTGCAAGAAGGGGTGATTTTACCCAATAGTGAAGTTTATAAATTTTATCAGGAAAGTGGGAAGGATTCTGAATCACAACCATTTGCTAATGCCAGTTTCCAAGTGCCTACCTATAGATTTCTACATGACCGAGTACAGCAAGCATCTTACTCTTTAATTCCAGAAAACCAAAAACAAGCAACGCACCTAAGTATTGGTCAGTTGTTACTGAAAAATACAGATGAGGCAGAATTAGAAAACCGCATATTTAATATTGTTAATCAATTAAACTTAGGTATTGATTTAATTGTTGAACAAAATCAAAAAAATCAACTAGCTCAACTCAATTTAATTGCTGGTAATCGAGCTAAAGCATCTACAGCTTATGCGGCGGCTGTGAGTTATTTTAGTATCGGTATGAGACTGCTAGCAACTGATAGTTGGAATACTGAATATGATTTGACTCTAGCACTTTACGAATCTGCAGCTGAATCAGAATATTTAAATACCAACTTTGATGCTTCTAAAACATTAATCGAGATCACCCTTCAGCACGCAAAAACAGCCTTAGAGAAAGTTAAAGTCTACGAAATTCAGATTCAATCGTACACCGCACAAAATAAATTTATCGAAGCCATCCAAACCGGAAGGGAAGCCTTAAGTTTACTGGGTGTCACTTTACCGACAGACTGCGATCGCGAAACGACATTCAAAGAAGCCGAACAAGTTAAACTGCTGTTAGGCGATCGCTTAATTAGCGACTTGGCTAATTTACCAGAACTCCTTGACCCCAATCAACTATTCGCCTTGCGGATTCTTTCTGGTTTATTTGCACCAGTTTATATTGCTCAACCCGCATTGTTACCGTTAAAGATTTTCACAATGGTGAAAATTTGTATTCAATATGGTAATTCTCCCCAAGCTGCGATCGCCTATAGTTTGTATGGATTACTGCTATGCGGTATGGGAGAAATTGATGCAGGTTATCAATTTGGTACTTTAGCAGTACTTATGTTAGAGCGTTTTCCAGCCAAAGAGCTAAAAAGTAGAGTTTATCTCACCTTTAGTTTATTTATTAAACACTGGAAAGACCCAATAAAATCTACATTACCATTATTCCAAGAAGGTTTAGTCAGTGGCTTAGAAACAGGAAATTTAGAATATGTCGGCTATTGTGCCAATTGTTATTGCCAATTCCTTTTTTGGGCTGGAGAACATCTAGATTTTGCTGAAACAGAATCTTTAAAATATTGCAACCTCATGGCAGAAATTAAGCAAGAGGTATCCTTAATTTGGGGTAAAATTTGGAGACAAACAGTCTTAAATTTACAAGGTCAAGTTAATCAACCTACTCTACTCATTGGTTCCGCCTTTAACGAGCAAACAGATTTACCAGGATTAATTGAATATCAAAATATAAATGGGATTTGTTACGTTTATCTAGCGAAAACCTTATTATCCTATTTCTTTGGAGACTACCAAGATGCTGTGGAGTCCGCTCAAAAATTTGAGGAATACGAAGCTGGTGCAACTGGTTTAGCAATTATTCCTCTGAGGAATTTTTACCAGTCTCTCAGTTTACTTGGTTTATGCTCCATTGCTGAAGAACCACAAAAGCAAGAATACCTGAACAAAGTCTCAGAAAATCAACAGCAAATGCAGAAATGGGCAGAGTTCGCCCCAAGTAATTATCAGCATAAATATAATTTGATTGAGGCAGAAATAAATCGGATTTTAAACAGAGAATTTGCAGCTTTCAATCTCTACGATGATGCTATTAAGCAAGCAAAAGAAAATGGCTATATTCAAGAATTAGCCCTTGCTAACGAACTTGCAGCAAAATTTTATCTCAACTGGGGTAAAGAAAAAGTTGCCGAAGCTTATATGCAAGAAGCTTATTACTGTTATGCTCATTGGGGAGCTAAAGCAAAAACTGATGACTTAGAAAAACGCTATACGCAACTGCTCCAACCAATTGTCCAACAACAAGAACATCGTTTCAATCCGCTGCTAGAAACTATTCCGACTATTGCCTTTTCAGGAACTTCTGTATGTACTAACTCTTCTAGCACGAATATTTCTGATGCTCTAGATTTTACCTCTGTCCTCAAAGCTGCTCAAGCCATCTCTAGTTCTATCCAATTAGATGAACTCATCACCAATCTTACCCGCATTATCCTAGAAAACTCTGGTGCCAAAAAATCTGCGCTGATTCTTCCTGTAGAAGATACTTGGCAAGTCAGAGCAATTACCTTTATTTCATATCAAGAAAATTCCCAAACTCAAGTCAAAACTATTCTTGAATCACAGCCATTAGAGCAATGTCAAGATATTCCCATAAAAATTATCTATTATGTCAAAAATACTCAACAAACAGTAATCATTAATAATTTAGAAACTAATATTCCTGGACTAATTGGGGAATATATGTTGAAGCATCAACCCAAGAGCGTTATTTGTACGCCAATTATTAATCAAGGTCATTTAGTAGGCATTATCTATTTAGAAAATAAACTAACTCAAGGAGTATTTACTAATGACCGTCTGCAAGTACTAAACTTACTTTCCTCGCAAGCAGCTATATCATTAGAAAATGCGCGGATGTACCAACAAGCGCAACAAGCATTACAAGATTTACAACAAGCGCAATTACAAATAGTCCAAAGTGAGAAAATGTCAGCACTGGGTAATTTAGTTGCAGGGGTAGCCCATGAAATGAATAATCCTCTCGGCTTTATTTCTGCTAGCTTAACTCAAACTAAACCCAGCTTTGCAGATATTATAGAACATTTGAGACTTTACCAACAAAGCTTAACCAATCCTGGTGATAAAATTCTTAATCATGCTGAAGAAATTGATTTAGATTACCTGCTAGAGGATGTGCCCAAGGTAATTGATTCAATGGAAATTGCTTGTAATCGCCTCAGCAACATCAGCACTAGTTTAAGAACATTCTCCCGCGCTGATAAAGATTACAAAGTAAAATTTAATATCCATGAAGGTATCGATAGCACAATTCTAATTCTTAAACATCGCCTCAAAGCCAACGAAAAACGTCCAGCAATTGAAGTGATTACAAATTATGGCAAGTTACCAAAAATAGAATGTTTTCCTGGTCAATTAAATCAGGTATTCATGAATATTTTAGCAAATGCCATTGATGCCTTCGATGAATTAAATACTGGGCGAAGTTTTACAGAAATTCAAGCCAGTCCTAACCAGATTACAATTACCACATCTGTGCAAAATCAAAACGTAAAAATTTCTATTGATGATAATGGCCCAGGGATGTCAGATGAAGTAAAAAGCAAGATTTTTGACCATTTATTTACTACTAAAGGTGTAGGTAAGGGTACAGGTTTAGGATTAGCGATCGCTCGCCAAATTATTATAGAAAAACATGAAGGCATGATTAACGTCAACTCTGCACTAGGTAAGGGTACAGAATTTGAAATTCAGATTCCTATCTATGATGATATTGACTAAATTCACCACAAAAGTAAAAGGGTAAAATTAAAACCCTTACCCTTTCCCCTTTCACCTTTCCCCTAAACCAAATTCTCACTGCAAAATGCTATCTCTTGTGCGTTACTTGTTTCCTTTAATCCCACCCATCCGCACAGTTCCCGCCTGACAATCCCGTAGCCAAATTTTAATCGCTTGAGCAATAGCGCTATTACTACTATCTCTTGGGGGAGATACTGGTTGTCCGGGAACAGATGCATCAGTTTGAGTAAACATCATTACCAAACGCCAGCCATTTTGAGTTTTAGTCAACAATAGCCAGTGGAACTCTTCTAATTCCACAGCTTTCCCCCCAACATACTGCCGTTCTAAAGTAGTAAAGAAAACTTGATCGACTCCTGATGCTGAACTTTTTGCTGTCTCTGGGGTGTCAATCCCCGGATTCAAAGGTAAAGGTGTAAACTCTGGCCTACCTGCTAAAAGTATATAACTGTAAACTTCACTACTCCGGCTAAGACGGCGCGCGCGTTGACTGACGCGATTGGTATAACTTGGTAAATCACGCATAAGCCAAGTAGTTAAAGATTGCACATCTTGCTCAGTGCAAGCAGACTTCACCTTATCCTTAGATACAGAAGAGTTCTGCGAAAATGCTAAGTTATCAAAGCTGTTAAATGCTAGCCAGAAGCAACAAAATATTAGCCAGAAGCGGCTTTTTTGGGGGATGGGGATTGGGGACTGGGGACTGGGGACTGGGGGCTGGGGACTGGGGGCTGGGGATTGGGAAATGATTTTCATGCTTGGTTGTGGGAGCGATCGCCCATCGTTTCTTGAAGAGGGAATATTCCTGTTTTATACCTCTTTGGAACTTCCAAAAATTAGATTATCGAGTTTTGAAAGCAAAGGTAAAATTATATTCCTCCTCTGCTTCCTCTGCTCCCTAAGCTTACACAGCGACAGGATATTTTTTATTTGTTAGTCCCTTGAGTTATCTCCTCAATAATTCTGTCCCAGGCTAACTCAGGCTCAGCCGCCGCAGTAATTGGCCTGCCAATTACTAAATAATCCGCCCCAGCTTTGATTGCTTGTGCTGGGGTGAGCGATCGCTTTTGATCTGCTTTGTCTGCCCAAGTTGGACGCACGCCAGGACAAACAAACAGAAAATCATCTCCGCAAGTTTGCCGCAGTTGTGCTACCTCTTGGGGCGAACAAACTGCACCATCTAAGCCTGTTTCTTGAGCTAGTAGCGCCATTGACAAAGCATATTCTGGCAATTCTAGGGGAATTTTTAAATCAAACGCCAACTGCCTAGCAGAAATGCTCGTCAACAGCGTAATCGCAATCAATTTCGGCGGTTTTACACCCGCTTGGGCTGCCCCTGTTTGTACTGCTGCGGTTGCAGCTTTCAGCGCATCCTTACCAGCAGTAGCATGAATTGTTAACAAATCCACCCCATAACCAGCCGCCGCCTGACAAGCGCCAGCAACAGTATTGGGGATGTCATGAAACTTTAAATCCAGAAAAATCTGCTTTTCTCGAGATTTTAGCTCTCTGAGAATAGCTGGCCCAGTGCTAGTAAACAACTCTAAGCCAACTTTCCAGAAATTAACTTGCGGAAGCTGATCTACAAGAGCGATCGCACTCGCTACATCTGGCACATCCAAAGGTACAATAATTCGCTGCTCGGCTTTCATCGGTGTTTATCGGCGGTTCATTTCATACATTAAGGTACTAAGCGCACAAACTTGTTTTTCCCTACCTGTAAAACTCTCAAAGCTAACTCATCAGGTTGGGCAAAAGTGGTATCAACATTAGTAATGCGATCACCATCTAGGTAAACCCCTCCTTCTTGAATTTTGCGTTTACCTTCGCCGCTACTTTTGCACAGACCGCTAACATTGAGCAAATAAGCCAACTTTACCGGAAACTGAGGTATCTCAGCCAATGAGAATTCCGGGATAGCGCCTTTTTTACCACCGCTATCAGCAGCTTCTTTCGCCTGATTCGCCGCAGCTTCACCGTGATATTGTTTTACAACTTCCCATGCTAAAAGTAATTGGCGATCGCGTGGGTTTTGCGGGAGTTTATCCAAAGCGAAATCGGTCAGTAGCTCAAAATACTGTTCTAAAAGCTGGTCTGGAGTTCCCTGCAATTTTTGATATTTCTCAGATGGATGTTCCGATAATCCCACATAATTACCTAAAGACTTAGACATTTTTTGCACGCCATCTGTACCAATTAAAATTGGTAGCAATAACCCAAACTGAGGCTTTTGCCCAAAATGGCGTTGTAAATCTCGCCCCACCGCAATATTAAATTTTTGGTCAGTTCCGCCTAACTCCACATCAGCCTCAACCGCTACAGAATCATATCCCTGCATCAACGGATAAAGGAACTCATGGAGGAAAATTGGATTCTCTTTTTTATAACGTTCTGCAAAACCTTCCTTGGCTAACATCTGCCCTACTGTCATTGTGGAAAGTAATTCTAAAATTTTTCCTAAATCTAGCCGGGAGAGCCATTCGGAGTTATAACGTACCTCTAATCTGCCAGGTGTGTCAAAATCCAATATAGGGCGGACTTGGTCAAGATAAGTCTGGGCGTTCTGCGCTACCTCTGCTTCTGTCAGTTGGCGACGTACCTCAGATTTACCAGTCGGATCGCCAATGCGAGCCGTAAAATCACCAATAATTAGCACTGCTGTATGACCAGCATCTTGAAAAGCTCGCAGTTTTCGTACCGGTATGCTATGACCAAGATGAATATCAGCACCGGTTGGATCAATGCCTAATTTGACCCTTAAAGGTCTGCTTGTAGTTGCCAAGCGCTTTTCTAAAGTTTCACTTTCGCTGTCAACATCTGTTGGTTGTGGGAAGATTTCCACGACACCACGACGCAACCAAGCAAAATCTTGCGCCATGCTAGGAGATTCGCTATTAATTAAACTTTGGGCTGAAGAAATTAAGTTGGTTGTATTCACTGGCAATTTGTCCGTTCTCTTATCTGCCAAACTACTATAATTGCAAAAAATCAACCGCCTTGCTTCGCCAAATCAATTACAGTTAAATTTACAAGTGAGGAAGTGAAATCGCCGTGTCGTCTAGGACTTTTGAAGACAAGGAGCCACAAACTAAGGCTTCATCAGGTTTTGAGTTTTTGAAAGGAGTAGGTCAGGTAGCTGGCGGAACTCTATTATCAATCACGATGCTGACAAGTTCAATTGTGGCGGGCGGATTGGTGGGCTTGGCTATTAGTTTCCGTAACTTGCCAGATGTGAGGCAACTACGTAACTTCTTTCCTTCAGAAACTACTTATATTTATGATCTTAAAGGCAAGCTGTTAGCCAGCGTTCACGGCGAAGCTAACCGCGAAGTTATGCCCTTAGATAAAATTTCTCCAAATTTAAAACGGGCTGTATTAGCCAGCGAAGATGGTCATTTTTACAACCACCACGGTATTAATCCTACAGGTGTAGGGCGTGCGATCGTGGTTAACTCAATTGCGGGTGGAGTTAAAGAAGGTGGCTCTACCATCACCATGCAGTTGGTGAAAAACATCTTTTTGTCTCAAAAGCGTGCCTTTACTCGCAAAATAGCAGAAGCAGTTCTGGCAATTCGCTTAGAGCAAATTCTTTCTAAAGACCAAATATTAGAAATGTACCTCAATCAAGTGTATTGGGGTCATAACAACTATGGAGTACAAACTGCAGCACGCAGTTACTTTAACAAATCCTCAGAATATTTAACCTTGGGCGAATCGGCGATGATGGCTGGTTTAATTCAAGCACCAGAGGAATTCAGCCCTTTTGTCAGCATGAAGTTGGCAAAACAAAAACAAAAAGAAGTTTTAGGGCGGATGCTGGACTTGAACTGGATTAGCCAGCAAGAGTACGATGATGCCCTCAAGCAAGAAATTAAATTAGGTAAAATTAGGTCGTTTCAAGGTAGTGCATTACCTTATGTCACTAATACTGTATCTCAGGAGTTAGCGAAGAAGTTCGGGCGAGAAGCATTATTAAAAGGTGGGATGCGCGTCCAAACTACAGTTGATGCCGAATTCCAAAAAATGGCAGAGCAAACTGTTGCTAAATGGCATGAAAGGCTCCAAGGCGAAGGCTTATCTAAAAATCAAATGGCTTTGGTAGCAATCGACCCCCGCACGCATTTTGTCAAAGCTTTGGTAGGGGGTGTAGACGCTAAAATCAGCGAATTTAACCGGGCCACCCAAGCGCAACGTCAGCCAGGATCTTCTTTTAAGCCATTTGTTTACTACACGGCTTTTGCTTCTGGAAAATTTGCACCAGATACAACGGTGATAGATGCTCCTGTTAGTTATCGCGATGGTGATGGTTGGTACTATCCCAGAAACTATGATGGTGGGTTTTCTGGGGCAATGTCAATTCGCACAGCCCTTGCCCAATCTCGTAATATCCCTGTCATTAAGGTTGGTAAGTCAGTGGGGATGAATAAAGTCATCGAAACTTGCCGTACCTTGGGAATTATGAGTCCAATGGAGCCTGTAACTTCTTTACCTCTAGGTGCAATTGGCGTGACACCATTAGAAATGGCTAGTGCCTATGCCACCTTTGCTAATTATGGTTGGCAGTCACCACCCACAGTCATTGCCCGTGTTACAGATAGTAGCGGTAATGTCTTACTAGATAACACTCCCAAGCCCCAGCTCGTCTTAGATCCTTGGGCATCGGCAGCAATTATCAATGTTATGCAATCGGTAATTACAGAGGGTACTGGTAAAAATGCTGCTATAGGTCGCCCAGCTGCAGGTAAAACGGGTACAACATCCTCAGAAAAGGATATTTGGTTTGTAGGTACGGTACCCCAATTAACAACTGCTGTCTGGGTTGGTAGAGACGACAACAGACAATTAGCCCACGGTGCTACAGGTGGGGTGATGGTAGCCCCCATCTGGCGTGACTTTATGCAAAAGGCTTTAAAAGATGTACCAGTAGAAAGCTTTAAATCACCCTCTCAGTTTCCTCGTCCGAAATCGAATGAGCGGGAATAGGAACTAGAGAATGGATACTGGGGACTAAGGACTAGAAGCTGATTAATATTGACTTTTTGGATTTTAAATTTTGACTAAGCTTAGTAGCAGCACTATTACCTAACTTCTAGCCCCTAGACCCTATACTTGTTTTTCCAGCTCGGCTTTCATCCGTTGTAGAGTAAGATGCATTTGGTCAAACATTTGTTGTGGTGTCACCCCAAACTGACCTAGCTGAGTTTTCATCTGCTCCATAGTCATTTGTGCCATGAAATCTTCTGATAGCTCAAAGCGCTTCATAAAGATGCGATACCGATCCATCATGGCTTCCATTTGCTCAATAAACAGCTTTTTACCTTCACGGTCAAACTTGCCGTAGCTATTGCCAAGCTTGATAAGTGCTTGATAATCATCAAACAGCTGTTTCGCTTCTTGCTGAACTATCTCAGAGTCAAAGAATCCCATTTTGTTTAATATTCAACTGAGCGCCCACACTCAGCAAATTATGGTTTTGCTTATATTTTTATTCTAGTCTAGGGCAATACTCTAGGGAATAAGCTCCGGTTCCATTACGGTTCATTAGGGAAATTTCAACACTTGACTCAAGATTCTGAGCGTGAGGTAAACAAGCTTAATACTGAAGCAAGACCTACAGAAAGTGCTGCAGATTTAGCATTGGCAGGTTGAGATTCTTTAACGTTCAGCTTGGCAGCATATTTTAACGCTACAGGATGTTGGGGATTCAGCTTTAATGCTTGGCGAATATAAACTGTTGCCATTCCCTGAAAGTTCTGCTGAAAATATGCAACGCCTAATAATGCATGATAGTCACTAACTTTTGGTTCTAGTTTGATTGCCTCACGCAATTCTTGCACACAACTTGCCCAGTTTTTTTGATTAGCATACTGAACAGCTCTCTGGTAGTGACGATCCGCGTAGTTGTTTTCAACAGGCTGAACATGATTTTTTTGGTCTACTTTCTGTTCCACTGGTTTTTCTCTAAGTTTCGGAATTAGGGGCATCGGTGCTTGTAGTAACAATAGATGGATATTTTGCAACTATTTCGGTACACTAAAAACCGAGAATTTTATTTTTTGTGGTTAAGACTAAGTTGAATTAAAATTCTGGCTCAAATTTTTGCTATTTAGGAAATTTCCTCAGCCTAAGTTTATGTAATATCGTATATTACATAAACTATATAAATCACTGCTAGGAAATACAATGAGTTTGAGCAATTCCTCGGTATCTATGTTATTTGAATATAGCCTACTTATTTAGAACTGATCAGCCATAGCAAAAATCAATAAAATAGATTCACATAGACTGGGAGAAGTATAAATATTTGCTGTAGAGAACAGGCATAAGGTAGCACAACCAATGGAATGGTTAAGTTTGTTTGCAACTTCTAGCCGTAACTATCGGTAATTGGTAATGGGTGATCAATAAAAACATCAAACACTCAATGCCCAACACCAAACAATAAGCTGCATTTATGCAAGTGCTTTGCTAGGATGACTATCTAATTGTAGGTAATGTACTAGTGGTAAATTGGGGAATATGTTGACCAAGCGAAAAAGCCGCAGCGTTGCCGCTATTTTAGCTTTTTCTGGCACGCTGACCATTTCAGGATTACATAAGTTTTATCTGGGACAACCAGTGTGGGGAATATTGTATGTTCTGCTTTCCTGGACTCCTATCCCCAAAGTAGCCAGTGCTATTGAAGGGGTTTGGTACTTGGCTCAAGATGAAGAAGCTTTTGATCGCAATTTCAATTTTGGTAAGTCAGCAATCAAAAATTCACAGCAGGTAAGCAATCAGGTAGGAGCGATCGCAGATGCTTTGCGAGAATTAGATAAGCTGCGCCAAGATGGATTAATCTCTGAGTACGAATTTGAGCAAAAGCGCCGCCAGATGCTAGACCAAATTTCTTGACACCAGAAAAAGTATGAAAAACTGGCTATCTTTCAACCCCAGGTTACAAAAACTCCGTACCCAGCTCCTCAACGACCCTTACTATAGACTGCAATCTGGGGAAGAAATTCAGCTGGCGATTCAACTGGGGATTCACATTGATGCTAATCAAGCAACAGTAGATGATTGGTTACGCTTACCTGGGTTTTCCATTCATCAAGCGCGATCGCTCGTAGAACTTTCACGTTCCGGTGTTAAATTTTATTGTATAGAAGATATTGCAGCAGCTTTGGCTATTCCTGTGCAGCGATTACAGCCAATCAAGCCACTACTTAATTTTGCTTACTATGATGAAGAATCTTTAGAATGTCCGGTACCCTTACTTAATCCCAATTTAGCAACAGTTGAACATTTAGCAAAAATACCTTTTATTGATATATCTTTAGCGCAAGCTGTTGTGCAAAATCGTTTAGCTGCTGGCCCTTATCGTAGCTTAGTGGATTTCCAGCAGCGCTTGGCACTTCCAGCCGATGCGATCGCGCAACTAATGTATTATCTCAGGTTTTAAGTTGGGGATTGGGGATTGGGGATTGGGGACTGGGGACTGGGGAAGAAAGATTAACTAAAAAAGCTATTTTTTATTTCTCACTTCTAGCCCCTAGCCTCTGCACCCTTAATTTTAAATAAACCCAAAGCGGTCGAGGGGCCAAAAACGGAATGTGGCTCGACCAATAATATTTTTTCTGGGTAAAAAACCCCAGTAACGAGAGTCATTGCTATCGTTACGATTATCACCCATGACAAAAAATTCGCCTTCTGGAACTACTTGTGGTGGGTAAGGATTATTTGGTGGTTCAGCAATATAGTCTTCCTGCAAGGCTTGACCGTTGAGATAAACTTTACCATGAGCAACACTCACAATCTCTCCCGGTTCACCAATCACCCGCTTGATAAAAGCTTGGTCTTTAGGATATCCTCGGCGTTGCAGTTCTTCTGGTGGCTGAAAAACAATAATATCCCCAGTTTTAGGCGGATGAAATTTATAAGATATTTTTTCCACAACCAGGCGATCGCCTGTGTGCAAGGTGGGTAACATAGAATCCGAAGGGATAAAGCGCGGTTCGGCAATAAAAGTGCGAATCAGAAAGGCCAAACATAACGCGATCGCAACTAGAGTTAGATTTTCCTGCCAACTACGCCATATTTTTGATGACGCTGGGCTATCTTTTGCTTCACTTTCGTGAGGAGTCATAGAATTTTTCAGCCAGTAAAAAAAGTGGTACAAATACCTTGATTATTTTGACACTCAAGGTATACTTGTAATCAAGTTGGGTTCTGCATTAAACCCATACAAGTATTATTAATTGGGCTATCGCATCTACCAATTATAGGCAAAAGCGCTGAAAATGAACTATAGCCTGTCTGATTCGATACAAGCACAATTTTAGGTATAGTAAATAGGTAATTCCAATACCTAATTTTAATTGTTGCAAATATAAGGCAGATTTTAGAACATTATCCGTTTTGTTGTCTTATTGTCTCCTTCTGAAAAGTAAGGTAAGCTAGTTGCCGACTGGTAGAGCGATACAGCCAGTCGGTTTTTCTTATTTGCATACACCAAATTTTCGCATAAGAGATTGCGATAATTAATCCATACAAAGTAAAGCTTTAAACTTGAATTTGAAATCCCAAATGCTCAAATAAAGCTAAAAGCCATTACAAGCTTTAACGCTCTTTAGCATCTCCGCAATCAGACACCGTATATCTTAGTTTTGTTACCGCCTGCAGGAGCTAAAGTAGTCTGAATTATAGAAATTGATAATTTTTGAAACTGGGGTGGGAATAATAAGTTGGTATTTCTTAATATTCCTACAGATTATGAAGTGGACAAAACAAACTCCCAATATATTGAAGAGATTTTCAAAAGTTGTAATTTATATTAGTCTGATACTAATTTTTAGTTTTACAGGGTATCCGTTAACAGGATTAGTGCCTGAAGCTATTGCTGCCGATCAAGTTTTATCGCCAGATAATCTAATACAAAGAGTTACTAATTTAAAGAAAATTGGAAGTTTCCTAAATTTTGGTAATTCTTTTTTACCAGATATATCTATTTTAAGGTTAACTTTATCACCCAGTTTTCAAGCAACTTTATCACCGATTTTTCAACCAACTTTAGTACCAACCTTAGTACCAACCTTAGTACCAACCTTAGCACCAACTCTATCTTTGCTAGGTAGAATTGATTTCTTTTTTGAAGCTCAAGAGGTGAGCTTTATTAAAATTAATATTAATAACGAAAAAAACAGTTTTGTATCGTCGGCTCTAAAATCTTATCAATTAGGTGTAGAAAATGCTCAAAAAGACAGAGATTATAAGAGCGCAATTAAGCATTATAGTGACGCTTTGATGCAAGATGGACACTTTGCAGAAGCCTATGTCAGCCGAGGTCGGGCTTATTCAGAGTTAGGAGATCAGCAAAGAGCTATTGCAGATTACACTAAGGCTATGGAGGTAAAGCCTAAGTTTGCTGAAGATGAAGATAGATATGTGCAACCATTACTAGGAAGAGGTTCTATATACATTAAACTTGGTAATTATCAGGAAGCACTGAATGATTTTAATATGGCAATTCAACGTAATCCTGATTTTTATGATGCTTATCTAAGTAGAGCTACTATATATATTTCACAAGAAAATTATTCTGCAGCAATTCAAGATTTGACTGAAGCATTAGAATTAACGGCAGACAATTATCCCGCTGCTTTTCTCAGGCGTGGTTCTATCTGGGCTGAATTAGGAGAGGCAGCAAAAGCTATTAAAGATTTTACTGAAGTTATCAATAATAATGCAGACGATGCTAAGACATATTACGCAGATGCTTACTACAAACGAGGTCTTATCTACTTAAATATAGGTGAAGAAGGAAAAGCAATTGATAATTTTACAGAGGCTATTAAACACGACTCTAATTATAAGCAGGCTTATTATTACCGAGCAATTGCCTACAATAACTTAGGAAAGTACCAGGAGGCTAATCAAGATTACAGTCAAGCATTATTAGTTAACAATTTCACAGAACACTCAGGAATCTTCGCTGCGGTTCATACAATAGCTATCAGTAATGATGGTGTAACTTTAGCTAGTGGTAGTGAAGACTTAAATATCAAACTATGGAACTTAAATACAGGGCAGGAAATTAATAATATTTCCGGGCAAGTAGGCAAGGTTATGGCTGTTACTTTTAGTCCTGATGGTAAAACTATTGCCTATGCTGGAACTGATAAAATTATTAAGCTATGGAACATAGAAACTAAAAAAGAAATCCTTTCTATACCAGGGCATTTAGCCTTGATTAATTCTCTAGCTTTCAGTCCAGATGGAACTATTCTTGCTAGTGCAAGTGATGATAAAAACATTAAATTATGGAATATTAAAACAGGAGAAGAAATTACTACAATATCAGGACATTCAGACTCTGTTAAATCTCTTGTATTTAGTCCAGATGGTCACTTTATTGCTAGCGGCGGCTGCGATCAAGATATCAAATTATGGATCTGGCAAACTGGATTATTAATTAGAAATTTAGCCGGACATTCAAAGTGCGTGCGTGCTGTAGCTATTAGTCCCGATAGTAAAATTTTGGCTAGTGGTAGTCAAGACAATAGCATCATACTGTGGGATTGGCGAACTGGAAGAAAAATCGGTAGTTTAACTGGTCACTCTAACACAGTTACATCTTTGGCATTCAGCCCTAATAACAAGATGCTTGTCAGTGGTAGTGATGATAAAACTATTAAATTATGGGATGTGCCAACTCAACTAGCAACAATCACTCTTTCTGGTCATTCATCCTATGTCGAGTCAGTAGCTTTTAGTCCAGATGGAAAAACTCTCGTCAGTGGGAGTTATGACAAAACTGTTAAGGTATGGCAAGTAGATTAAACTGCTAATTTAGCGATTTCACCTATCTATCCACCAATATATTGTCACTCCCCTTTCACTTCCTACACTGTACACTTTGTGTACACTTTGTTGCTAACAAAAAACGGTAGAGCAATTAATACTCTACCGTTTGCATTTTTTAATTTGAGATTTAATCCCAAATTTTAAATTTTAAATTTTACTCAGCACCTTGGGATAATAATTCCCGACGCTGTTGAGAACTGACTTGAACGTTACCGTTTTCATCAACATCAACCAGGGCTGTATCGCCATCTTTAATGCGACCAGAGAGAATCTCTTCAGCCAAGCTATCTTCTAACAAGCGCATAATTGCTCGACGTAATGGTCGTGCGCCGTAGCTCGGGCTGTAGCCTTCTTGGATGAGGCGGTCTTTGAAGCGGTCGGTGACTTCTAAGGTAATACCTTTTTCGGTCAGGCGACCAAATACTTCTTTGAGCATGATGTCGGCGATTTCTGTAACTTCGGCCTTGCTCAACTGACGGAAGACGATAATTTCATCTAAACGGTTGAGGAACTCTGGACGGAAGTATTGCTTCAGTTCTTCGTTCACCAAGGAGCGAATACGGTTGTATTGCGATTCGCTAGCATCGTCTGCAAACTCGAAGCCGATACCGCCACCACCTTTTTCAATTACCTTGGAACCGATGTTAGATGTCAAAATCAACAGAGTGTTCTTAAAGTCTACGGTGCGACCTTTAGCATCGGTTAAGCGACCGTCTTCTAAGATTTGCAGCAGCATGTTGAAGACATCGGGGTGAGCTTTTTCGATTTCGTCGAATAGCACCACGGTATAAGGTCTGCGTCTTACTGCTTCGGTTAGCTGACCGCCTTCGTTATAGCCAACGTAACCTGGAGGTGAACCGATCAGTTTGCTGACGGTGTGACGTTCCATATATTCCGACATATCTAGGCGAATCATTGCTTCTTCGGAACCGAAGAAGTAAGAAGCCAAGGATTTCGCCAATTCGGTTTTACCAACGCCGGTGGGGCCTGAGAAGACAAAGCTGGCGATGGGTCGATTGGGATTTTTCAAACCGACACGAGCGCGGCGAATTGCTCGGGAAACTGCCTTCACAGCGTCTTCTTGTCCAATTAGGCGCTGATGTAGGGTGTCTTCCATGTGCAACAGCTTCTCGGATTCGGATTCGGTGAGCTTGTTCACCGGAACTCCCGTCCAGGATGCGACGATGTGGGCAATGTCCTCTTCTGTAACTACGGGTTCTAAACCTTCGTTACCAGAAGCATTGGTTTTGCTTTGAGCGATCGCGCGAATTTCGGCTTTGATTTCCATTTCGCGATCGCGCAGTTCTCCAGCGCGGTCGAAGTCTTGGGAGCGAACTGCATCATCTTTTTCTTTTAAGATTTGGCGCAGTTCTTTGTCTAACTCTTTGGCTGCGGGGGGCAATTGGGAGTTAATCAACCGGACTCTGGAACCTGCTTCGTCGATTAAGTCGATGGCTTTATCTGGCAGATAGCGATCACTAATATAACGATCGGACAATTTCGCTGCCGCCACCAAGGCTTCATCGGAAATTTTCAGTTTGTGGTGTTGCTCGTAGCGATCGCGCAGACCGTAGAGAATCTCAATTGTTTCATCAACTGAGGGTTCGCCTACCATTACTGGTTGGAAGCGGCGCTCTAATGCTGCATCCCGTTCGATGTGTTTGCGATATTCATCTAGGGTGGTTGCACCAATACATTGCAACTCACCTCTAGCCAAAGCTGGCTTGAGGATATTCGCCGCGTCGATTGCGCCTTCGGCTGCACCTGCACCAATCAGGGTGTGTACCTCGTCAATGACGAGAATTACATTACCCGCCTGACGAATTTCGTCCATGATTTTCTTCAGGCGTTCTTCAAATTCACCCCGATACTTGGTTCCGGCTACAAGTAAACCAATATCCAGCGTGACTACGCGCTTGTCTTCCAGGATGTCGGGGACATCTTTGTTGGCAATGCGGCTCGCTAAACCTTCAGCGATCGCTGTTTTACCAACCCCTGGTTCACCTATCAGCACTGGGTTATTTTTTGTCCGGCGACCCAATATTTGGATAACTCGCTCGATTTCTTTGGCGCGTCCCACCACAGGATCGAGTTTGTTGTCGGTTGCCATTTGGGTGAGGTTGGAACCAAATTCATCCAAGGTTGGAGTTTTGGTGCGCCCAGAGGGGCCTCCTTGGGTGACTTCAGCTGTTTCGCCCAACATCCGAATGACTTGGGTTCGTACCTTCGATAGATCCACGCCGAGGTTTTCCAACACCCTGGCTGCCACACCTTCCCCTTCTCGGATCAGGCCCAACAGCAGATGTTCGGTGCCAATGTAGTTATGGCCTAATTGGCGCGCTTCTTCTAAAGATAGTTCCAGAACCCGCTTTGCCCGTGGCGTAAAAGGAATTTCCACAGCAACAAAGCCCGAACCCCGTCCTATGATTTTTTCTACTTCAATTCGGGCATCTTTGAGATTGACACCCATTGATTTCAGCACCTTGGCCGCAACTCCCGTCCCTTCACCAATCAGACCCAGGAGGATCTGTTCAGTGCCGACGAAATTGTGGCCTAAACGGCGGGCCTCTTCTTGGGCCAGCATGATTACCTTAATAGCTTTTTCTGTGAAGCGTTCAAACATGGCATTTTTCCCATCACCTGCGTCGTGCCGGTACGCTGATTTTAGCACAGGCCAAGCTTTTGGATATCTGTATAAAAAAAACAAGATATCCAAGCGGTATCACCCAAGTTGATGGCGTAATTCCTGAATATTTATTACTTTTACGTGGCTGTTGTACTGAGGAGAACAAGAGAAACAGCGTTTTTAGCTCTTATTGCCCGCAAAAAATCGCTGGAAGTCTAGTTTTACAGCCACTTCCAAACATTTATTCTTAACATATCTATTTGGTGAAGTCAAGAATTATTAAAAATGTATTTATTTTTTCAATTAAATAGTTTTCAAAAATAAATAATACTCATCAAATTTTCTTGAAGAAAGTGTATTTTTTTCATGAAGATGACCAAAAGTCAACCGCAAAGTCATCAAAAGTTACATGGGAATCAGGGGGATTGGGGACTGGGGACTGGGGACTGGGGACTGGGGACTAGGGATAGGGAAAAGGCAGGGGGCAGGGAGACAAGGGGCAAATTCCCATTACTCATTACTCATTACTCATTACTCATTACCCATTACCAATTACCCATTACCAATTACCCAATGACAAATGACAAATGACCAATGACAATTTTACAAAAACCGAAATTGCCAAGAGGATTTGTTGAGGCGATCGCGTACCATTGTCTCCCATTGGAGCAAAGTTGTTTGGAATTTGGGATGTTGGAGTTCGGGAAGCCAAAGAATTAAAGCGTCTTCGCCATTGTCCTGATAGTAGCGCCGTCGTCGCCCAGCTGTTTTGAAGCCAAATTTTTGATATAAAGATATAGCCGCTAGGTTGGAAGCTCGAACTTCGAGGGTAGCTCGCTCCAAACCGCGATCGCTAGCTGTCTTGAGAAGGGAATAAAGTAAAGCTTGTCCTAAACCTTGACAGTGATATTGGGGATGTACTGCCAAAATCGTAATATGGGCTTCTTCTAAAATTGACCAAAAACAACCCATTCCTAGCAAACTTAAGCTAGAAGCTGGGGAAAATAAGCCTAGTAATACACTGTTGGGACTATCTAACTCTCGTTGGTAGCCTTCCATTGTCCAAAGACCGCCAAAGCAAGCTTTATCCAGTTCTAGGATTGCGCTGAGATCGTCTGATGTCAGTGATTGCAGTTTTAACTCTAATGAGATCACAGTTATTGGATAAGATTACAAACCCTTTGTAAACTGGGAATCGGGAGACTCACTCACGCCCATAATTTGAACAAGGACAACTCTTATAGTTATGGTATCGACTCACCCTACTGGGGTTCAACAGGCTGGTAGCCAATATTTACCTGCAAGGCGTAGTACTTCGCCTAATCAAGAACTTTTACCCTTGACGGCTAAAGTAAATAATCATGGCTGCCTAGAAATTGGTGGGTGTGATATCACAACCCTAGTAAAGCAGTTTGGCTCGCCTTTATATATTTTAGATGAAGAAACCCTGCGTTCGGCTTGTCAGCAATATCGGGATGCTTTCAAGCAATATTACCAGGGAGAATCTCAAGTCCTGTATGCTTCTAAAGCTTGGAATTGTTTAGCAGTTTGTGCGATCGTTGCTGATGAAGGCTTGGGAATCGATGTCGTGTCTGGGGGAGAACTCTACACCGCCCTCAGCGCTGGGGTTAGCCCAGAAAAAATTTACCTCCACGGCAATAATAAATCTCGCTCAGAGCTAATTTTAGCAATTGAGTCTGGTGTCACCATTGTGGTGGATAACTGGTATGAGTTAAAAACCTTGGTGGAAATAGCAGAGGCGCAAGGAGAAAATGCTTCTTCTCTACCCATTCGCATTATGTTGCGTTTGACACCAGGTATTGAGTGTCACACCCATGAATACATCCGCACGGGACACTTAGACAGTAAATTTGGTTTCGATCCAAATGATTTGGATGAAGTGTTTACCTTTGTTAGTAAGCAGTCAGCTTTGAATTGCGTGGGTTTACACGCTCACATTGGTTCCCAAATTTTTGAACGCCAGCCCCATCAGGATTTAGCGGCTGTCATGGTGCAGTGGTTGCGCGATGCAGCCAAGTACGGTTTAAATGTGACAGAGCTAAATGTTGGCGGTGGTTTAGGGATTCGCTATGTAGAATCAGACGATCCACCAAGTATTGATGAATGGGTCAAAGCGATTTGTGAAGTAGTGCAAACAGCTTGTGCAGCAGAAAATCTACCTTTGCCCAAGTTATTATCGGAACCAGGGCGATCGCTGATTGCCACAGCTTGTGTAACTGCTTATACAATAGGTTCATCAAAGGTAATTCCGGAAATCCGTACTTACATAGCAGTAGATGGAGGTATGTCAGACAACCCACGACCGATTACTTACCAATCAGAGTACCGGGCTGTGGTCGCTAACAAAATTTCTGCTCCCTTGACAGAAACTGTCACAATTGCTGGTAAGCACTGTGAATCTGGGGATATTTTGATTAAAAATGCCCAACTCCCACAAACTGAACCTGGGGATATTCTCGTAGTTATGGGAACTGGTGCTTACAATTACAGTATGGCATCTAACTACAATCGCTTACCCCGACCGGCAGCTGTTGTAGTCTCAAACGGCGAAGCAAATTTAATTTTGCAACGCGAAACTTATCAGGACTTAATTAGGCAAGATTGCCTACCAGAAAGACTAAAGAAATAGTTCAACGTCCAAGGTCAAATGTCCAAAGTCCAGAGTTAATAAATGTTCACTCTTGACTTTTTACTCTTGACTCTGGACTATTAATTCACTGTATTTTAGAGGCAAAATATTAATCCAGATGTCATGAGAGATTGGTGGAAGCAATGGCTGACAAACCTGGGATGGTCGCAGTCCTTGCTGCTTGGGACTCTGGATATCGTATTAGTATTGGCGCTGACCTACATGATACTAGTTATTATTAGTGAGCGCCGAACGCTGTGGATGGTACGGGGATTTATTATATTAATGTTGGCTTCAGCACTAAGTAATAGGTTGGGGCTACCACTCTTAAATTTCGTACTAGAAAAGTTGGTTATTGGCTGTGCTGTAGCAATGGCAGTGGCACTCCAGTCAGAGTTTCGGCGTTTTTTAGAACAATTAGGGCGCGGCGAATTCCGCCAGTTGTTTCATCCCTCCAGTTTGGCAGTACCTAAATCTGACAGTGTAATTGATGAGATTGTTGATGCTGTCAAAGAACTGTCAAAAAACCGAATTGGCGCTTTATTGATTGTGGAAACAACAGGCCCGATTGACGAGCGAGATTTTTCTGTACCAGGAGTGAAACTGAATGCTGAGGTTACTAAAGAATTAATACAAACTATATTTCAACCGAAAACTTTATTACACGATGGGGCAACCTTGATACGTGGCTCACGGATTATTGCATCAGGTATAATTTTACCACTTTCGGGACGCACAGCCTCGCGCCAGTTGGGTACACGCCACCGGGCTGCGATGGGAATTACTGAGCGGGTCGAAAATTGCATCTGTGTTGTTGTATCAGAAGAAACTGGTTCTATTTCCTTAGCTGAAAGGGGAATTCTCAATAGACCACTGACGATTAGAAAACTCAAAGAGTCTTTAGAAGCTCTTTTATCCCCAACGGTAGATCGGGAAGCTGTGGCTCCTGGTTTGTTAAGCTTAGGTCGTCAGCTGAATACTAAGGCACTAGTACTGGTTTCAAGGTTACTCGGATTACCATCGACCGCTTCTCGAGATAAAAAATGAAAGCACAACAAACTGAATTACAAGATTTGCCCCCTGGCTTAAAACGAGAATTACTGCCCAAACACGTTGCGGTGATTATGGATGGCAATGGTCGATGGGCTAAACGTCAAGGTCTACCCCGGATTATGGGTCATAAACGGGGAGTAGATGCACTCAAAGATTTGCTGCGTTGTTGTAAAGATTGGGGAATTCAAGCGTTAACAGCTTACGCTTTTTCCACAGAAAACTGGAAAAGACCCCAAGAAGAAGTTGATTTTTTGATGACTCTATTTCAAAGAGTTTTACGCCAAGAACTGCGGGAAATGGTGGAAGAGAACGTGCAAATTCAATTCGTGGGGAATTTGAATGCACTACCGCGATCGCTCCAAGAAGAAATTTCCCGTTCTATGGCAGAAACTAAAGATAATCGCAGTATCAGGTTTACAGTAGCCACAAATTATGGTGGACGGCAAGAAATTTTACAAGCTTGTCGGGCGATCGCCCAAAAAGTTCAACAAGGGCTAATCCAACCCGATGAAATTGATGAGGCGGTATTTGAACGCCATTTATACACAGCAGGTATTGCTGATCCAGATTTATTAATACGTACTAGTGGCGAAATGCGCCTCTCAAATTTCCTTTTATGGCAAATGGCTTATGGTGAATTTTATATTACTGAAACACTCTGGCCAGATTTTGACCGCGTAGAATTTCACCGCGCCTTGTGTGCTTATCAGCAACGGGAACGGCGGTTTGGTGCGGTATAGGGATTGGGGACTGGGGACTGGGAAAAAAAAGGCAGGGGGCAGGGGGCAGGGAGACAAGGGGCAAATTCCCATTACCCATTACTCATTACCCATTACCCATTACCCATTACCCATTACTCATTACCAAATGACAAATATTACCCCATTCCTTATGGCCCAGCAAAAACCGCTTGCTCAATATCTTCCCGACTGAGGGAATATTTGAATGAACGTAATATATCTTGGTGATTTTCTCCGGCTTCGATGTAGCGCACTGTTAGTTGCTCAACATCAAGGGAGAGATCAGCTTGCCAAGAAGGGCGTTTTACGTGCCAACAATGTAACTCTGCTTCATTTTGTTGACAGCCTTGGTCTTTAAGCCACTGCTCAATTTGTGGCAGGGTGTGGTTATATAAGGGTGCATCTGGAGGAAGAAAAGACATGATTAAGTTTAAAATTACACATTAACAAAAGTAGTTTTCTATTCCCAAAAGGCTGGCTGATGGAGCCATTTGGTGAATTTGCTGCTGATTTGTAACAGGTTGTGGTAGCTGTTGTGTTTGAAAAGCCGCCTCACCACGAGTTAAACCAATAGCGATCGCGAGTAACAGACAACCCAAAAACGTTAACCCTAACATAAATAATGCAAAGATTTCCCCCGATGATAGTGGGCGATCGCTAGCATCTAAGTAAGCAGATTTTGACCAGTCATAGGTTTTCTGCACGGGATGGTTCAAATCGGCAGGTGCTTGAATCACTCCAAAGCGGGAATAGCCGATTTTTAAGTCGTAATTTAACCTACGTTCTGGGTTACTCAAAGTAGCGTATGCTTCATTGAGTCGCTGAAATTTAGCTGTAGCAAGAGTAGCAGGTAAATCGGTAGTATCAGGATGATAGCGTTTACTCAGTTCTCGGTATGCTCGACGGATGTCGATTACCGATGCCGAGGGATGCAGTCCTAGCAGGGAGTAATATGTGGGTTCGCTGCTTTTTGGCATTGTCCCATGTTGATTCACGGCTGATTGAGTCACCTTGCGATCAAGTTTTTCTTAATATTGTAAACCTCAATTTATGATGAAAACCTTCCTTTCATCCATTGCATTTTTTGGGCTGGGAATCACTTTGTTATCAATGCATAGCAATCATCTCGTTGTTGCACAAAATAGCAAGAGCGAGGAGTTCATTGCTAGAGGTACAGAACCATTTTGGAGCGTAACTGTAGGTAAAAGCGGAATTATTTTCTCTTCGCCTGACAAGCCAAAACAAACCTTTCCGTACATTAAACCTTTAACAGCACAAGGCCGTCCGGCAGATTTAGTACGTGTTTACCGCTTAAAAAATAGAGTAAGCAGTATATTAATCATCAAGCAAGTCGATACTTGTAGTGATGGAATGTCGGATAAAAACTATCCTTACTCTGCAATTTTCATTCTGGGTAATCAAGTTTTTGAGGGTTGTGCTGAGAAGAAATAAAAGAAAGGATAGCAGTAAATTTATTTTACCTTTACTGTTATCCTATTTCTCAAAAATTCAATTTTTAGATTTTCTCACATTCCGTGATTAACTTACTTCTTTGGGAAATATCAAAGGTTCATCTGGCGCTATGTTGATTTGATAGTTCTGTGAGCCTAAGAACTTAGTATTTACTACTTCTTTGTAAGTAGCTAAGTCAGTCTGCCATTTACCTATAACTTGTACTAGGTTAGCTAAACGCACTTTCGGCTCGTCTTGAGCGATCGCATGGCTAAAATTAGCGGAAAATAAAATTGCTGGCAGTTGGGTTTTGTCCGGTAATTGTAGCCCAACTTCATTAATATCCAAGAATAGTTGCGTATCTTGAAGGGTATAAATAAACCGCAATGCAGCTTGCACAGGTGCGCTACCAAACTCTTTCCAAGGGCCTGATTGCAGCAGTTTACCAAAGATGTAGTTACGGGCTATGTTGTTCTGCTCAAAAATTACATAACCTCTAAAACTAATACTAATTGCTTGATAATTAACTTGAGTTAGTGTCTCAACATACTTGCGAGCTATTGCAGGAATAGATACATCTTGCAATTCTTTAGTAGGAATTGGCTCTGAGAAAACAATTCTATTAATTTCTGCAATTATACTGATACCGTTTTGATAAACTACCTGTGCTGCAGAGTTTGTTACAATTGGTTGCCTAGCTAATTCCCAATCGCTAGGGACAATACCACTATATTTAAGAAAGTCTGGTGTCAGAACGGTGGGGTTATGCTGCCTAACTGCGATCGCTATGACAAATTCTTGAACTTCTAAACTTTGAGTCATATACTTTTTCTCTAATTTTTACTTCGGTTATTACTTAATATTTTTGGTATAATAGCTTAGTTTTTACACCATTTCAATGATTTTTGTTAAAAATTGATACGCCAATAGGGTGCGTTACGCTATCAGTAACGCACCCTATTACGTTTGATGTGTTAAGTAAAAATCAACTACATCGGCGCAGCAGGATGCGTTACGGAGTCCGTAACGCATCCTACAAAATTGTTACCTAGCTTTTCTATAGTTAGCATCTAACCAACAGCGTGGTAAGCTTTCACCTGAAGGAAAAACTAACTCATCTTTTTTGAAGATATCTGTTTCTTGTTCTTCTTGACCTTCTTGATCTTGTCCGTGAATAGTCTCATTATTAGGGTCAAGTAATTCTTGTACATCAACTATTTTGACTAAATCTCCAGTATCTTTGAGTTGTAAAAACATATTGGTTAATCCTCAATTAATTGCTCAGTAAATTTTTCGTATGCGACAAATTGCCTCACCCATTTTTATCACTAATCATGGGTTGTAGAAAACCTCTCTCTTGGCAGAAAAGATGCTGGTAATTCTATTACTTTTATCTGATAGATAGGGATATAGGGTATTGGATTGAGCGTTGCTTTCCTCACCATATAGAGAAAAGTTAGACACACTTGGAATTAAATTTTATAAGTCTACTACGCATCAGTTAATCAAGCAGTTGGGCAAATTAATAAATATCTGTCACTACCAATAAAAGTATGCAATCTTATAACTTCAGAATTGCTCACCTTTACTGCGTTGATTGTCTAATGACATGACTATGGGATTTTTGCCCAATCTTATTTTCTCAGGATTTTCTATTTCTTAACTGCTTATTTAACAAAACTTAGGTATTTTCAGCATCAAAAGATGGCCTTTACACTTCTGATTAATTCCTAGTCATTGCCCAGTTCAAACTGAGGATTTATTGCCATCAAACATTATGTACTGATATTACCTATAACTTGTTCTAGTCGGTATTAAACAAAAAGTGCTGAGTTAAAAGTTCTGAATGCTGGGTGAGTGGCCCTACTCAAGCCTCAATACTCAAGACTCTTGACTTAGCACTGCTGACAAAGGAACAAGTAACATAGCTACTGGTCGAGAAGAAAGTTAAATTTCTCGTTGATATTTTTCTAAAATATCTACTAAGTTAACCTGGCATTGCAGTGGGAGTAAATCTATTAAAGGAATTTCCTTTCTACCACCGCCAATTTTGACAGGAATTGATTCTAATACTGCGGTCACACGGTTTTCGGTAACACTATTAGAAGTAATTAAAGGATAGAGCTGTTCGGCAACAACGGTATGCAGTTTGGCATTAGATAAATAAAGATGCCACTTAGCAATATCCATGTAAACATTTTCACCTATTTCGGCTGCTAGGGCTTCTAGCAGTTCTGTGGTGTTAGTCTTAGCCATAAAAATCACCCCATATCAACAAAGAGCGTTAACTCTCAGGCTATTTCTCATTATCGCTCAATTGGCTAGGCTATCTCTACAGTCACAGGTTACAATCGCCCCAGCATTGATAGTCCGTCTTCAGGTGGATTTTGGTGGCGTATCGGAATAGTTGGCGATCGCACTGATATAAAGCAGATGCACCGACAATACCACAATCCAACTGACTGTTAACCAAGGCAGCCATTCCCAGTTAGTGGCTTTGAGATTGTGGACAAACCACAACCCAGAGTTAATCGTAGCTGCGATCGCTACGTGAACAGCGAAATTCATTCTGTCATCAATTTTGCGGTAGGCTGGGTCTTTGCGATCGGGTTTGGTAGGCCAACGAGGAGGCATAAATATTTGTTACAGATTGTGACACACCTACTTATTCTAAGGGTGTTCGGGGTGCAGTTGCTATTAGAGGGAGAAAATGGGTATGGGGCATGGGGGATAGGGCATTGGGCATAGGAAAAACAGATTTTCTTGCTTGATTGTGGCAAAACCTGGTATCAATGACTGTCTTGAAAAAAGAAAATAGGGAACACAGAAATATATATTTTTATATCTTAAATTTGAGGCGTGGGGGTTGAGCGAGTTAGCTCTAAGTTTAGGAGGATGGAGAATTTTCGTAAGCAGATTCTATGGTTGTGAGCAGTTTTGTAATGTCATAGGGCTTATTGACAAAATAAGAAATTCCTAGGGATGAAGCCAATTCGTCCACGTGGTTATAAGCAGTCACTAAGACAACTGCTAACTTAATTCCTCTAGCTTGGAGATTTTGATAAACCTCAGCACCAGTAAGTTCTGGCATTCTATTATCTAAAATTAATAAGTCTGGTTGTTGTGTCAGAACTTGTTCTAAGGCTTCTTTCCCATCTTTTGCTTCTCTTACCTCCCACCCTTCTTGCTCAAGTAAAAAAGCGAGCATGGTGCGACTGTCGCTGTCATCGTCTGCAATTACCAATTTGCGCTTTGCTAAACTTTGAAGGCTCATAATTTGGTTTTGGCTATGGATAAGCAAAAACTATACGGAGTTAATTCCGAATGGTCAATATTTACTGCTGAACTTGCTATAAAATTTACTTGTGCGAATTGAGCACTTTGCACCTTGTTGATTGATACTTCTACTGTCCCATTTTGACCTGCAACTTCAAAAGTTTGGAGAAAACAACGCAATATATTACGTAACAGAGTTTGAGGATCGGCAAGCACTGTAATTTCCTCTTGCCAATTAGCCACAATTTCAATTTTACGAATAGCAACTTCTGTAGATAAAATCTCTATCACATCATTGATACTCTGAATGAGTGGCAGAGATTGAACACTACCAGTCTCTAATGATGCTAAATTGCGCCAAATATGAGCGCGACGGCGAAAAATTTCAATTGATTGTTCTGCTTGTTTGAGTAGTTGCGCTGCATACTCCCAGCGATTAACAGCCACCATCCGCGAGATCACCTCAAGTTTTAAGCGTGCGGCTTGATGGACTTGAATGAGATCCTGGCGTAATTCTTCTAATGGCTCATATTCGTCTGGTTGCGAAGCTAGTACGCGATGAACATCTGTTTCTAAATTTGCGATCGCAAATTCGGCTTCAATAGCATGGGAAGCACATCGCAATATTTCTTTCAGGCGTTTTCTCGCATCTGCACGTCGCAAAGAAATACTCAACACACCAACAATGTCTTGTTTGTCGTTTCGCAGCGGTATACCTTGGCAAGTAAAAGGCTGAAATCCTTCGATAAAATGCTCTGCGGAAATAATTTCTATATAATTTTCTTCTGCTAAAGGTGTGCCTATACCATTAGCGCCAGCCACAGCTTCTGATAGTAGAGAACCTGCTTGTGGAAAAGGTTCTGGCCCGTTGACAGTCTGCTCATCACCAATCACATCTAATAGAATAGCTTGGCGATCGCCTAACATGATCGCATGGTGTTCTTGCCCTGCCGCCTGTGATAGCATTCGGAAATAAGGACGCACTACATCAATTAAATAATTATTTTGCTGAAGCAGATGCTCTGTGTCTCGGCTAGATAGTTGTTCTGCTTGTAACGCCAGAGGGTTAGCTCCTTGCAGGTGGGATCTTTCCCAAGCGCGATAAACTGGCGATCGCAACTTATGAGAGGCTATTGCACCAGTAGTCCTGTATAAACGTCCTGCTTCAACGGCATCACTCTCTTGATGTGGCATAAATTAGTATTTAGTGATGTATATGTTGCTTTAATGTTTTAATTTTGTAATTTGAATTTACTTTACAAATTACGCTCACCCTGATGATGCCAGTTTGATGCTTCATCAACTATTTTAGAATTGGTTTCACCACAAGCAACTGATAAAAGGTCATGATTATTTATTCATATTGAGTCAGTATCTGTCAACGATATATTGCAGATTTTGATTACGAATTATCAATTAAAAATTACAGGGTTTTAACACAATTTTCCCTTTCTTTTGTTCTTTTATCCTCATCATTAGGGAATTAAAAAATAAAATCAAATTTCTTGTTGCAGCTAAAAAAATTCAAAAATCAGCTTTTGACCTGTTTAACAGTCAACATCTATAGGACTTACTCAAGTGTCATATTTTTTTCGTTTAGGTTTGTCCCTAGTCAAATGTCAAAAGTCCAAAAAACCTAAATTTTTGACTCTTGAATCTTATGTCACAATACAGTTCATATAAGCTCATTAGCGATTGATTTGTCACTTATTAAAGAAGCCAGAAGAATTGGGGGAGAATCCCCCAAACCCCCGATTGGGTGACGGTTGCGTCCCCCAAACCCCCTCCAAAAGTATTGTTCTGCTATGTTGTTGAGTAACTAGTTTTTTGGTTTTGTTATCAATTAATTTTCTTAACTGAACTGTCTTTTCTTATGTCAGAGGATCACTGTGCCAGTTGCGTAAGTACTGATCAATAATAAACAAAATTGAACATCAATCCCATTGGTTAAGGATTTTCAACTCTTAATTTGGTTTGGGGAAAAGGTTAAAGGGTAAGGGTTAAGGGTTTTTTCTTGCTTCTTTTACCCTTAACCGACAAGATTGGGAGTAGTTGATATTGCTAGTGGGCAATAATCCAATAGTTTTCGGTTCCAGGGGAAAGGTTTTCATTTATCCCTTACCCCTTCCCCATTCCCCTTTGCCCTTTTCCCAAACCACCACAGAAATTTTTAGCACTTAGCCACTAATTCTTGCGGAATAATCTCCGGATTTTCCCCCAGTTTTGCTAATTAAGCGAATTGATTCAATTTGAATCGATTTTTCTAAGGCTTTTGCCATATCGTATAAAGTTAAAGCTGCCACAGAGACAGCAGTTAAAGCTTCCATCTCTACGCCAGTTTCGGCTTTGGTTTTAACGGTAGCCTGAATTTGATAGCCAGGGAGTTGGGAATCTGGTATTACTTCGACTTCTACTTTCTGCAATGGCAAAGGATGACATAGAGGAATTAAATTAGCTGTCTGTTTCGCAGCCATAATTCCCGCTATCCTTGCAGTACCTAGAACATCGCCTTTAGGAGCGTTCCCAGCTTGGATGCAGGCAAAAGTCTCCGGTAGCATTCGCACTTGGGCCGCAGCTACAGCTTGGCGCACAGTAGGGGCTTTCTCAGATACATCTACCATTTGTGCCTGTCCTTGTTGGTCGAGATGAGTGAGGTTAGGAAAATTAGCAGCAAAATTGTCTTGCATGATTTTTAAAGAACGTGTTAATATAATTTTCTGACAGGGGCGTGTAGCTCAGTGGACTAGAGCACGTGGCTACGGACCACGGTGTCGGGGGTTCGAATCCCTCCTCGCCCGTTAAAAGAAGCGCAATCATTAGATTGCGCTTCTTTTTTATGATTGATTTAGAGAATAAGCATCCTTACTTCGACCTAAAGCAAAGCGCAGGGAATCAGCAAAGTTTCTATTGCCTTGAGTTAGGAAAATCAACAGCGCTAGGACAGTTAAGCCACCGCAAAAACTAAACATATTGCGATAGCCAACTTGTTCAGCAAGCGAACCGAAAATTGGGCCAGCGATCGCAATGCCAAAATCTAAGCCCATAATACAAAGTGAAAATACCCTTCCCCTTTCTTGCGGGAGAGAGCGATCGGCAATTACTGTAGAAATCATAGGCATGAGGATACCAGAACCCGCACCTTCTAAAGTGCCGGCGATTAAGAACACATTGGCGGTGGTAGCGATTGCTAGTATGAGCATCGAAATTGCATACACAACCAGGCTGAGAGTAATAAATAAACCTCTACCATAGCGATCGCTTGCTTTGCCAGTAAAAAAGCGGACGCTAAAACTAGCAAGTGCGCCGGCTGTGTAAAATAAGCCTGGGTTTAAATCTACTCGTGCGGCTTTGATAAATAAAGGTACAAAGGTGTGCAAAGCGCCAAACGCCAAGCCAATCATTAGCATAATGCTGGCTAAAACTCTGACTCTGGGACTGAATAATAACTGCCAAAATTTGCTATTACTACTATCCGATTTGTTTTGCTTGTGGATTGGGGGATTAACAATCGGTATAAGACACAATAAACCCATCCCCGCCAATCCTGTAGATAGCAAAAATAACGGCGTGTAACCACTTGCTGCTTGTAAATAACCTCCCAAAGCGGGGCCAATAGCTGCACCAATGGGAGTTACCAAACTCATGTAGCCCATGATTTCACCACGATTTTTCTCTGGTGCTAAATCTGCTACCAATGCTAAGTAACCTGTGGTAAAAGCGGCGATACTTAGCCCATGAAACGCCCGCACTGCCATTAACCCCGGAATTGATTGTACTAATATGTAACCCAGAGGTGCGATCGCATTTACTAGCATCCCAATTAGTAAAACTATTTTCCGCCCTCTTTGGTCTGCTAAACGCCCAAAAACGGAGCGAAATAATAACATTCCTATAGCAAAACAACCAAGCACAATACCTATTTGTTGCTTAGATGCGCCTAAATCTTCCATGTATAGTGGTAGCGTTGGTAACAAAGCTGCCAAGCTAGACCAGAATAATAAACCCGCTGCAAATAAAGACAGCAGGTTACGTTGTAGTTGGGACTGAAGAATCTCAAAAACTTTCAAGGTAGACGCAGTTAAGTATTAAATGTGTTTTTCTCTTATTGTTACGTTAGTTAACATTTTTTGCTATTACTTCCCGCACCCGATATATGGGTCTACCTTGGGATTCGTGGTAGGTACGCATCAACAATTCTGCTAATAAACCAAAAGAAAATAATTGCACTCCTGTTACTAATAACAGCACTGCTAAAATTAGCAATGGGCGATTCCCAATCATCTCACCCCAAGCTAATTTAATAAAAGTTAAGTAAATCCCCAGAATTGACCCTAAAACCATTGATAATAACCCCAACAAACCAAAAACATGCATAGGTTTGGTGAGGAACTTTTTCATAAAAGATATTGTTAATAAATCCATCATCACGCGGAATGTCCGCGATAATCCATACTTACTGCGACCAAAGCGGCGGGGATGATGACGGACAGGTATTTCGGTAATTCTTGCGCCTTCGATGTAAGCTAAGGCGGGTAAAAAGCGATGCAGTTCTCCATAAAGATTCATATCTGCCAAAACTTCAGCACGATAAGCTTTGAGAGAACAGCCATAGTCATGTAATTTTACGCCTGTAATACTACCAATTAGCCAGTTGGCAATTTTAGAAGGAAGTAACCGCGATAAAGCTGCATCTTGGCGTTTATGTCGCCAACCACTCACCAAATCGTAACCTTCATCCAACTTGGCTAATAATATGGGTATGTCAGCTGGGTCATTTTGCAAATCAGCATCTAAAGTGACAATCACCTGACCCAAAGCATAGTTAAACCCCGCCGCCATCGCTGCAGTTTGTCCGTAGTTACGTCGCAGAATTACGGCTTTTAAATCATTGCGGGTTTGTGCTAGTTGCTTGAGTAATTCGGCGGAACCATCAGTTGAACCATCATCGACACAGATAATTTCATAGGTTAACTGATTGTCACTCACAGCAGATGCGATCGCCTCTAATAATAATGGCAAACTTTCGACCTCATCACGTACTGGCACTACCACCGAAATATCAGGGACAATCGCCAAACTTGTGCCATTTTCCCCTTCTGTTCTCTCTGAAACCCAGCCAGTCCTCATATTTTTTCCCTGTCCTCAGCGTCCCTGTGGTTGATAACTCTTGACAACTCTGCCAGCACCGCGCAGTTGTTGATAATATGACCGACTAACAGCATCTCCCTGTTCCGATAGTTGGTCAATGCCAATCCCGTTGCGTCCTTGGTCTTTCCCGGAACTATGGATATAGCGACCATCTCCTAAATGAAGTCCCACATGAGTTGCTTTTTGGGGAGTGCCAAAAAATATCAAATCTCCGGGTGCTAATTCTGCGATGGTAATTGGTTGGGTAAAAGCTTCTTGCTGGTAAGCATCTCGCGGTAACCAGATTCCCACAGATACAAAAGCCGCTTGCATCAACCCAGAACAATCATAATTCGGCCCCACCGTACCGCCCCAAAGGTAATAATTTGATTGTTGCATGGCTTGGTGCGTAAAAGCGATCGCCCCTGGTAGCAGTTTTTTAATTTCTGCTTCCGTTAATTTTGCTGCCCGATAAGGTAAAGTAGCTCTTTGTAATAAACCCAAATCACTAAAAGATACCCACCCTGGATAGTCATCTTCACATAAACAAACTTCAACAGCGGCATCCTGATGATTTGATGTTACCCGCAGATGTCGCCCAGTTGCGGCTTGAGTCGCCAAGCGCGTACATTCAGGAGAATCATATAAATTGAGGTCAGCCAGACAATTGTACTCAGCCGCGTTGAGATTTTGGATTGGAGATTTTAAATTAATGACCATTCTCTAAGGTTAATAACTAAATATGGTTTTCTTCCGAAAAGACGAACAACTCGAGAATCTCGGATTAAGTATTTTAGAAGCAACTTGGGCAGCATTTCCCACCTTAGCGCGGAATCAAATTGCTTTGACTTGGATTGTCTACGATCCCCCAGTTCTCGTAAATACTGGTGGGGCTTTGACTCCGGATGCTTTTTGGAACCATAGCGTACGTGGTTTTACATATCGCGGAGTAGAGCGCATTTACCCAGCTAGTGTGGTGAAATTGTTTTATCTGGTAGCTGTGCAAGAATGGTTAGAAAAAGGCATGGTGCAAACTTCCAAGGATTTGGAAAAAGCCATGCGCGATATGATTGTGGATTCCAGTAATGATGCTACCAGCTTAGTTGTAGATGTTTTAACTGGCACAACTTCCGGGCCAGAATTACCGCCTGGCCCCTTTGAAACCTGGAAGACACAGCGTAATTTCGTTAACCGTTATTACCAATCTTTAGGCTGGGAGGACATGGAGACAATTAACGTCTGCCAAAAAACCTGGGGTGATGGCCCTTATGGTAGAGAAAGGGCATTTTATGGAGAAATGCTAGAAAACCGCAATATGCTCACCACCAATGCGATCGCCCGATTATTACATAGTATCGTTGGCGGAGTCGCAGTTTCCAGCGTGCGATCGCAAGCAATGATGGCTTTACTCAAACGCAGCCTAAAACCCGAAGATTTACCCACCGATGTTGATGAAGACCAAGTTACAGGCTTTTTAGGCGGTGGAATTCCCCAAGATGCTCAACTTTGGTCAAAAGCCGGCTGGACAAGCCAAGTCCGCCATGATGCAGCATATATCGAAATCCCTGAACGCCGTCCCTATCTGTTGGTAGTATTCACTGAAGGCAAAGCCAACGCCAGAAGTAGAGCAATTTTACCTTATATATCCAAGCTAGTTGGTGAAGCCGTCGCTAGTTTGTAAACGTAGGGTGCGTTGTCGCGACGCGCAACGCACCTTTTAATTGCTAAAAGCCAGTAATTAACCACGAAGGCACAAAGAACACGAAGTCAAGAGGTTTTGAAGAGATTTTGCTACTTATAGCCCAACGCACCATTTAATTGCTTCGCAGCTAACTACAATTTATTTCAACTGATAAGCCAAAGCCAGCCATTCATCTTGGCGTTCGCAATCTACATATTCAAATCCTGCATCTGCGAATGCTACCGCCAAATCTTCCTCATAATCGCTGGTAAAACCAGCTAATATGACTAATCCTGATGAACGCAGCGCTTGTTGATAATCAGTAGCCAAAGCAATCTGCATTCTCGCTGGGATATTTGCCACAATCAAGTCAAATTCCGCTTTTGCTTCCACTGTCGGGACATTGTTAATAGAATCTCCACCTAACCAATGTCCTAACTCGCTACCACATCCCAGACTACCTTCTTTGACTGTAACTTGCTGTTCTACACTATTACGCAATACAGCATCTTGAGTTGCTTCTACCGCAATCGTGTCATTATCTAAAGCTAAAACATTTGCGCCCAATTTTGCGATCGCCACACTCAAAATACCAGAACCCGAACCTAAATCAAGCACGTTCATGGCTGGGGTAATATAACGTTCTAGTAGTTTCAGGCTGAGTATGGTTGCAGGATGTAAACCACTACCAAAAGCCAAGCTGGGTTTAAGTCTTAAGGTGATTTCCTGTGCTGATTCCGAACTATATGGTGTATCAGCTGAGATCACCACAAACTTTTCCCCAATTCGCCGGATTAGGGGATTTGCTAGCACTGATGTTACTGGTTTTTCTGCAACTACAGTCATCTGAAGCGCAGTAGAAAGTCCTGTGCGTTCTAATGATGAAAGCAAATTGGCAATTTCTGTACTACGGCTATTTGCATAAACATCATTAGGTAAGTAGAAGTTAATGCTTAAATCCCATGCTGGAGATTCGCTTATATCTGACTCAATATATTTTGTAATTTGAATGTCATCAGTATAGTTATTTTTAGCCAATAGCGTACAAACCCAATCAGCCGCCTCATTGGTGGTGTCGAGGCTTAATTCTATCCACGACATAGCGATTCCTTTCCGGCCTAGCCAGGTGTAGAAAAAATCTCACCGAACAACAACGCTGACCGGCGGAAGTTATATTTTAGCGGATTGGGGGGATTGGGGATTGGGGATTGGGGATTGGGGATTGGGGACAGGGTTCAAGGTTCTTACTTTCTCTTTTCCTTTCCCCTTTTTCCTTTTCCCTTTTCCCTTTAACCGACAAGTCTTTTTCCCTGTCCCCTTTCATTCATTGACTTTTAACAGCGCAGCTAGAAGAATTCAACCAGGAAGCAGAAGATTTAGGCGTATAAGATATCAGTGTCACTTCGCCTTTGTTGTTAAATACCCAACCAGTTGCAGGCATAATTAATACCGACTTTGGTTTAACTGGGTTGATTGTAGCCTGAGTTAAATTTCCCCTCTCTGTCGTACTATTCCTCAGGCGAATATCTTCCCACACAGTATCGCTACTGAGAAGTTCGTCAGGTTTCGGTGGTAAACCACCACGTCCTATATCAGTAAATGCACTACCTGCTTTCTGATTGACAGCGCCACAGCTTTGAGCAATTTGTTGGGAGGGGTCAGAAGCATTTGTGGGTAGGGAAACAATTCCTTTGCTGGGGTCAATATCTGGAGAACTGATGCTGACTATACCGTTTAACTGCGGGTTGGTTTGGGAAATGGCTGTAATATCGTTGCTGGCTAAAAATTGCGAGTTAAGTTTCTCTGGGTCGGTTGTACCTAATTTCTGCTCAAGTTCTTGTCGGGTGAGAGTGGCTAATCCTATCACGCCTTTAGCGTTGATTTCGATAGTACCGCCGCTACCAGAGAAAGCGTTGGCAGCGATATCATTATTTTCTGAAGCAGGAGAGACGATAAAGCCTTGATTATTATCTAGATTAATGGCGATCGCACCCCCATCACCACCCGCACCTTGTCTCCCTGCGGTAGTAGATACAACACTCTGGCGGCGAAACAGCAGTAAATCTTGCAGGTTGAGGTTTATACTACCGCCTTGACCGCTATTTGTATCGGCTGTAATCGCGGCTTGATTATCCAGAGTTAGCCGATTAGCGGTAATGCTAATATTACCAGCCACACCCGTACCTCGACTATCTACAGAAATTCTCGCAGTATCTTTAATGGTGACTTGCTTGGGGTCAATGTTGATTGTACCGCCGTTGCCAGTAGAATTTGCTTCTGTATTGGCGAATAGTCCACTGTATTGATTAATAGAACCAAGTATGCGCTTCAGTTCGCCATCAGTTTGCGGTAAAACAAAACTATAGGCATATTGAAGTTGATTAATTTGCTGTTTTAGTTCATTAAGTTTTTGCACAAAAGTAGAGTCTTGCGCCGCAATCAGAATTTGCTGCAATCCATTAAAGTCATCAATTAAATTACTAATAGGTTCAAATATGCTTTTCAGTTCTGGGTTATTTGCAATTAGACTAAAATCGTAGCTATTTTTAAATAGCTCAAATTTTTCTTTTAGTTCATTAAGTATTTCAGCAGAATTAGGATCAGCTAGTAATTCAGTGAATTTATTAATTAAATTATTAATTTGTTCTAATATCTGTTGATTTTCTTGTTTATTGTCAATTAAAAAAACATCATAGATAGCTTTCAAGATATCAAGTCTATTTTTTAGTGCATTCAGTCTTTGCTCATATTGATAATCTTGTCCGGCAATGATAATATTATCAGTTGCATTAATTTTGACACTACCTGCTTCTCCACTTCTATAGGCATTGGTAGTAATTTGTCCGCCGCTTGTTAGATTAAGATTGTTCACATTAATATTGATATTTCCACCTCTGCCGCTACTTTTAGAAGGAGCGCTTAAAACTCCGCCGTCACTGATATTTAAAGTTCCAGTTTTAATAGTAATATTGCCACCAGCCCCCGCATCTGATTTTTCGCTTTCCGTATTCACAGATAAGCCACTAGAAATTCCCAACAAAGGTGCTGATCCAGATATTGTCACAGCAGCCGTAGCTTGGCTTTCATCGTTGAGAGGATTAATAATAATATTCCCACCGTTGCCACTATCAAAGGTTTCCGCATTGATTTTTCCTCCTTCTGTTAGAGAAAGAAATTGAGTTTTGATATTGATATTACCTGCATGACCACTGCCAAAAGTCTGGGCTTCTATTCGGGATGTATCACTTAAAGAAAATGATTGCGTGATTGTATTTAGATTACCTGCGTTACCACTGCCAAAAGTTGTGGCTTGAATTAGCGATTCTTTACTAAAAGAAAGTTCCTGTGCCTTGATATTGATATTACCTGCATTTCCCCGCACATAAGTTCTGGCATTTAAAATAGAATTTTCTGTAAAAGATACTGTTTTGTCTGCCGTAATAGAAACATTTCCACTATCTCCGGCACCCAAACTACTAGCATTTAAAAAAGAACTTTTTGTTAAATATAAAGAAGCAGTATTGATATTGATATCACCGCCACCACCGCCTACTTGTTCAGTTAAATTTTGGATGTCTACTGCCAGTTTATTGCTACCTGTATTGATACTACTATCTGATAATGAGACTGTACCACCAGTTGCATTTACAGTCACACTTCCAGCTTTGCCATTTCCCAGAGTATTAGCAAATAGAGAACTTTTATTAATTAGAGATACTGAGCCAGCCTCAACATTAATGTTGCCTCCCTTTCCTGAACTATTAGTTAATGTTTCTAGAGTACTATTAGTTATCAATAAATCTCCTAGAGATTTAACTATGATATTGCCTGCATCATTACTAGTCGAAAAATTACTATTATTTATTTGAGAGTTAGTAATCGTAATTTTTTGGGGAGAAAAATCTGCATATTCTGAGGCTCCAATTAAGATTCTGCCTAGATTACCTATAGTAGATATTTTACTGCCATTCTCAATTTTTATTTCTTGGCGCGCACTAATTGCGATATCGCCTGCAAAGCCGGAAGCAAGATTATTAGTATTTAAATTAGAGTTATTTAAGTAGACAGAGCCACCAGTAGAGTTGATGCTGATGCTACTAAAATCACTATTATTAGAATTACGAGCAACTTTAATATTACCTACATTAATATCACCAGATGCCGTAATAGTTATATCTCCCATAACACCTAGAGAATTATCAGAGATAATATCTTGTACTTTAATATTATTTTGAGATTCGAGTGTTAAATTTCTACCTACTTGTAATTGACCTTGTAAGTCGAGATTACCAGCTATTAAAGTCAAATCGTGCCCAGCTTGTAGATTTCCAGTATTATTAATAGTTGCAGATGAATTCGCACCAAATTGTAACCCCGGACGCAAGCTTACTGTTAGCAGTGGCGCAGCTTCAGGATTGGTAGCACTGAACTTTAAACCATTTTCAAACACAAAACTATTAGCTGTTGTTGCCAAAAATGAACCTGCAACATCTAAGCGGGCATTTGAACCAAAAATGATACCATTGGGATTGAGAAAAAATAGATTTGCTTGACCATCTACACCCAAAGTTCCCAGAATATTTGAGGCTTCATTACCTGTAATTCGAGTGAAGATGTTTTCAATCCCCGCAGGATTAGTAAAGTAGACTCGTTCTCCATCACCAACATTAAATTTTAAGAAACTCTGGAATAGGTTTGTACCCCTGGTAGCACCACCTTCAATTAAGGTTGTTGGTAATCCTTGAATCGTAGCATTTGGTGTAACTATGGAACTTTCTGCACCTAATGAGCTATCTGGTGTAATTTGAGCGCGTGCAGAATTCGTCAATGCAGTAGTAAAACTAGTGATTACTAATACAATTACCAACCTCAATTGCCATAATTGCTGACGAGTAAATGAAATCATGTCAGTATTGCCCCAGAAGCATTTTTCGTAACTTATTTATACAATATGCATCGTAAACTAAGTATTTTCTTGGGCAAAATTATAACATTTTACTCATCTGCCAAGGGCAATGACGAAGATTTGATACCATAGCCGGAATGCAAGCTCAATATTGGCTCTCAGGTGTCTCAATTTTCGTCACAATAAACTACAATTTCTGACTGTGTCCCCTCTTCTTGATATATTCGTTAATTCAAAAAAGTAGCACATCATATTACAAACGTATAGGCGATGCTAAAAGCTGGTTATACCTATGCAATTGCTATTTTTGACACTACAATTGCTATTTTTGACACTACAATTGCTGCTTTTGACACTACAATAGCTATTTTTGATACTACAATAGCTGCTTTTGACACTACAATAGCTGCTTTTGACACTACAATAGCTGCTTTTGATACTACAATTGCTGCTTTTGATACTACAATTGCTATTTTTGACACTACAATTGCTGCTTTTGATACTACAATTGCTATTTTTGACACTACAATTGCTATTTTTGACACTACAATTGCTGATTGCGTTCATCCTGAAACCATAGTATAAATTCCCGAGTTTGCATTTGTTGCTGAATTCTGGATAATTGGGGCAAAAACACAGATATACGAGCAATTATTGCAATAATAAAATCAAATACTGGCGATAAATAGAATATAAATGATAATGCTATCTGTTAAGCTTTGAGGCTTTTGAGGTAATGTAAAAATTGAGCGATTTCAGTATTAGTCAATTCCCGGCGCGATCGCTTATTGTAGGTTTGCTTGAGATAATACCTTCCTCTATCTATACTCCAGCCTAATCTTTGCATTTCCCACAAAATCAAATCATAACTGGACAATTCAATCACGCCAGCAATGAGTTTCCAACAAGCAAACTCATCTAAATCGGTTTTGCGCCAAGGTTGACTAAGGCTAATAGTAATTAAGCATTCATGTGGAATACGAGTACCTGTGTTCAGTTTCTCGATGAGATTTAGGTCTGTAATTTTTGCTCGCATTGATTCACCGCTGGATGTTGTGAAATCAGCCTCCCATTTGCCACTATGGTGATATTTATAGAGATGAAATTTAGTTGTTTTAATGAGTTGTAATGTCCGCCGTTGCTCATACGGTAATGATTGGATGAAAGAGAGTGGTACAGAATTGAGCCATTGACTATGAATAATTTCGCCTTCACAGTAAGGAATTAAATCGCTGACAGTAGCTTGACCAATTTTTTGCCATTTACCGTGTAATATCGCTCGATTTTCATATTCATATCCTAAACCAGTAGCAGCTAAAGGTATCTCTAAGATATCGAGCGATTTCGGCTCCTCATCATCCACTAAACACATATTTACGGGAATTTGCCCATACTCTAAATTAGAGAAAGGACGAATCCATTTGCCAGTAGTAATTTCAATACCTGCTATGCAGCGATCGCCATATTTTTTAGAATTGGCAAGGCAGATAATTTGAACCATAAAAGTTTGTCATAGGTGACTTATGGTTATATTTCCCCATTTGTCACGTAAATATTCAGCTACTAAGCGGCGATGGCAATGATGAGGCTTGGCTTCGCTGCAAAGCAAACAGCTACCATCCAATAGCTGTGGTGAAACCTTCTGTTCAATTTGGCGATCGCGCATCAATGCTAAAAACTTGCTTTCATAGGTTTCCCAATCACCTTTATTTTTTTTATAATCATCCAAAATATCTTTTGTTGGTGCCATATCTAAAATATGTACATATTCGATATCACCAATTTTGCGTAAGAAATATTCTAAATCTCCTCTTTTAGTAAATCCTGCCAGTTGGGAGATATTATTAAGTCGGGTATCCACAACTCTTTTTACTCCAGACTTAACTAAAGTATCAAAAAACTGTTGAGCAGTCTTTTGGGTAAAACCAATAGTAAATAAATTAATAGAATTACTCATATTTATTTTTCCGTTTTTTCTACATAGGCAATTTGTTCTCCCTGTTGATGATAAGCTTTGTGCAGCGATTCTGCACGTGAATACTGCATGGTTGATGCTTCAGGAAGAGAAATATTTTCAAATAAAGACAATTGGATTTGTTGAGGTAACTCTGGTTCTCGAAGTTGATGTAATTCTAAAAGTCTGTCTTCTAAAGCTGCATGACTTTCTAGCTCACCATTACTTAAAATATGGTTAATTGTTAAACCTAAGCTGCGTAATTTTTGACAAATCAGAATTGCTCTATGGCAGGTAATTGGGTCTTTTTCGGCACACATCAGTGCAATTTTATAAGTTTCTGCTCCTTTTATTAATCGCTGAATGCCATCTGCAAATAGTTGAGTAGCAGCAATCTTTTCATACAAAGCCTTACCATCAACATAGCAGGTTAGATCATTCGGTCTTGCTCCCAATTCTTTGCCTAAAAATACATAAGAAATCCCTGCATTGACTAAAGCTGCTTTGAGTGGTAATTGGCTGAAGTGTGGTAAATAGCGGCTATAGGGATGCGATCGCACATCTGCTAAAGCTGTTATTCCATGCTTTTGCAGCAATGTCATAAATGCTTCAATGCTGTGATTGGAATGTCCAATAGTAAAAATTTCCATCGGCAAAGCTGAATAGCTGTGATTGTTTCACTGCCACTCAATTATAGGTATCCTGCTTAAAAAAGCAAATCAGTATAAAAAAAGACTTAATTAAAAGTAAAATCAACAGGTGAACGCATTATCGCCTGAAGGTACACGACGATAAATGACAATTTTTTACTGTGTCCAATTTTCTTTACTATCAGAACCTCTGTTGCTTTCTGCTTTTTCTATGTCTCGCAATTTTTGAATTTCTAAGAGTGTATTTTCCCAAAATTCCCCTTCAAATTTACCACCAATCTTTGCTAAGGGATGTTCAGGAATTGTAGCTTTTTTATGTTTCTTTTTTGGTAGCTTGTTAGTTGTCATTGGCATTGCAATTCTCTATAGGTGCATATTATTTTATGGTAATTGCCAAATATCTGACAAAACGCGATCGCTTGACTATTAAAAATGATTTTTATCTAAAGTTAAATTATTCAATTTTTGTTCATCAAAATTTAAACCGTGACGTTCTAAATATGGACGCAAATTAATTTTAATAAATAAATCCTTCAGTTCTTCAGCGATTTCTTGAGGTGGATTACCAGATAATGCGATCGCAATCAAACGTTCTGCTGTGCGAAATTCACCACAGTCAATAGCAAGGGTTGCAGCGCTACGGTGTAATACTGAACGAGTTGGTTCAGCATCAAGTTGATCAGCTATGAGTGCAGCCGCTTGGGATTCTTTATCTAATGCTTGCCGAAAAAGTTGAATAGCTTGCGTTAATTCACCTCTAAGCTTAACAGTAAAAGCTGCTTCAGCTAAATCCATCGCTTGTTGATGTAACTTTTGAATCTGACTCATTTTTCTAAAATAAACGATTGAGGTCTGCTGAATTCAACAACAATAATGTAGGCGGGAAATTTACCATCTGAGGGATTAGTTTGCTCGATTTTTTGTTTGATTCTAGCTCGAATCCTGCTATCTTCTGCTTTACGTATACCTGAAACTTCCAGCCTGACTTTATTTTGAAACGGAAGCTCACTTGCTGTATTTTCAATACCCAACCAATAGTCAAATCCAGTACCTTTGCGCGATCGCTCAATTACTGTAAACTCAGTTAATTGTCTGATGAGCATAAAAGCAATACCATAGGCTGCTTGTTCGGTTGTAAACTCCTCATCATTCCAGCAACGTAGCATTTGCTGTGTGACAGGTTGCCAATATAGTCTGAAAGTGGTGGTGAAGTCCCCATTTACTGCGAGTTCTACACCTTGCAAATGTCCTTGTTCTTCCAAACAAACCGCACAAGCTTCTGCCAAAGTTGCGCCAAAGGATGGAGTAATAGCGGGTAGCCCTTCTCCTAATTTAGTTAATACTAAGTCTTGGGATTTGTCCAAGCTAATCAGAGTGAATCTTAACGTGATTAGATTGATTGTACTTTATTGCAGTGGAAGTCTTGTTTAGGTATCGCTCATCATGAATTACTTAGTCTCCTCTACTATCAGTGTAGACTCAGCCGCACGTCCAAATTCTTCGGTTGCATATTGCAAATGTGCTTCTGCACCAGGCCAAAGGAATTTACCAGGAGTAACAGAACGTACTAAATAATGCAAGCTGTAAACTCCTGGTTCCAGGTGGTCGGCGTAGGCGATAATGCGATCGCGGTAGATGTTCTTAAACCCTAATTGCCAACTATCAGCTTTAGCTTGCAATGCGGCGGTTGTAGTTTGGAAACTTGCGTCTACTGCTTCTAATCCGGCTGGTAGAGGATCTGTAATTACTACATGATTCACAGGATGATCGGTAATCAGTTCTACACCAATATCAAATACTTGTCCTGGTTGTAAAGTTAAGGGTTTATCAAAGGCGTACAATCCGAATTTTTGTAGAATACTTTCTGCTTCGCCAAGTTTTTGAATTTCTCTGGAAACTCTTAACCCGTTAAACTTTCCTGGTTGATTTCCTTGCAAGCGATAATTATAAGCAACCAGATAATGTAATTTACCTCTACCTGATTTTTGTAAGACTAAATCATGGCGACCGCGAGGTAATTTATCCATTGGGACATTTAACTGTAAGCTAGGATTGCTGTAACCTTCAAAGCGATTTTCTCCTAACTTTTTACCAGCTAATTGTACGGAAGAAACAAAATTAGGTGGTGTGGGTTGGAGTTGACTATATTCTACTAAGGCTGTGAGTGCTTGGGCGTTATTATAACTAGTTTGCCATGTGCCATCTCTACGTTGTGCTAGCAAACTTTGGAATAATTTATCGACAACTTCCGGCTTCGCTTTATTAGCAATAAATAACCGTAAAGCTTGTGCTTGTGCTGTTGTCTGCGAACTCATCCATCCCCAGCTATTAGGTAGACTAATAACGGCTGTGCGACCAGTTTCATAGATATTTTTTTGTAACTGGTTCAGCATGGTTTGCGATTCGTCTCGCCATTCAGAGAATTGCGATAAATACCGTGCTAATTTAATTTGATTGACGACATCAAAGTTATTACGTTGTTGATAAATATCTGCTAAGAAGCTATTGCGTTTATCACCTAGTTCTGCTAATGCTATCAAGGCGTTGAGTTGCAGTTGATTTTTACAAATTTGCTGTTTGCAAAAGTCATACTGTCCGGGATTAGCTAGGACTTTTTCTAAGTAACCCTTGAGGCGAGAAAGCATTGCGGAATTAATTACACCGGGAAAAGCTTGATTGGCTTTAGCTAAAGATTCCGCCGCGTAAGCAGACACCCAAGGGTCTGATTTTTCTTGTCCAGGGTAGGAAGCAAAACCGCCATCAGCTATTTGCAGTTTTTGTAGTTGTTCAGTTGCTTGATTGGCTTGTTGATTAGTGTTGAATTCTGATAAAGGGGATTGGGGATTAGGGATTAGGGATTGGGAAGATTTCTTAACTCCCAGTCCCCTATCCCCATTACCCCTTATCCCCAGAGGGGGCCCCGAGTTCCCCAGTCCCCAATTTTGGGATAGATTTTGCAAATTCGCCGCAATGATTAACTCACTGGCTGCTGGTTCAGCAAATGGTAATTCATCATCGCCTAAAACTTGTTTAGCTGGTGCTTTAATTTCTGGAACTAAGGTACTCGCCAGTTGAATATCTAAACCTCCCGCGTTGGGGATGGTATTTTTATCAACATTTAAAGGAATCTTGGTTTGTTTCTCGGTAATTCCTGTTTCTACAACTTGTTCAGTAATTTCTAGCGGCTTAATTTCTAAAGGTACTTCAAATGCATCGGCTGTATTATTTAACTGTGTGGTAAAACGGACTTTCCCTTCTCCCACATTCTCCGCCAGCATGGGGAAGCGATAAGCTTGGGTATTAGTTTCCGCTTGGGTTTGTAAATTTGTCGTCGTGGGGTTATTCTCTGCAAACTTGACTGTACCGCTAAGTTCGCCGTTAATTGAAAGATTTCCGCTATTTCCCGTGTTGTTGGTAACGGATAAACCTGCGAGAATGCGATCGCCTGGACGGGCAAACTGTGGCAAGATGGCGTTAGTTAGCAATGGTTTTGTCGTGATAAAAGTGCGATCGCCATTACCAAACCGCAAATTACCATCGGTAGCTACAGCCATAACTCGCCAGGTGGTTAAGTCATCGGGAAGTTTAAAGGTTACTTGTGCTTTCCCGGAAGCGTCTGTGAGGACAGCACCATTGTAATAAGCTAAGGCTTGAAAATCTGTACGCACACGGGTATTAGCTGCACCAGAAGAAAAGCCACCGCCATAACCCCAGCCTTTGGGTTTGGGAATATCTTGGGGTTGAATGACGACATCGGGACGATTATCACTAAAACGAGTTGCGATCGCTTGTTCGGCGTATACTGTATTTACTAAATCTGGTGGACGATAGCCAGATAGTTGCAGTACTGCTTCATTCACCACCATGACAGAGATTTGTCCTTGGGTGGGATTACCTTGATTATCCTTGAGTTCTAGTTGTACAGTTTCTTCAGCACCAGGTTCAAGAGATGCTTGCAGTGGGTTAACTTCTACCTTTAAATATTTATCCTGCAAGTTGACTTTAAATGGTGCAAAGCCAATTTTTACTAATTTATCTAAGCTTCCGGGTTCCACTTGATTGAGTGGTTTACCTTGTCTAACTAATACAGCTTGTACTGCTGCATTGGGTAGCATTTCTGGCGTAACTGTAAACTGAATTTGGGGTGCGCCTCCCTTAACTTTAGTAACTTGCTGATAGAGAGGTTTGTCTTTAATGACTGCAAAATATAATTCTGCATCTGGGTAGGGAGATTGAATTAATGCAGTTGCAGTTTCACCAGGTTTAAATTCTTTTTTATCGAGTTTAACTTCTAATTTATCTTCTTCTGGTGAACCCCAATATACTTGATTGTTCCCAGTTACCCAAATTTGTAAATCTGTAGCGCTAATTTCATCTTTCGTATCGCTAAAATTTGCCCTAATTCTGTAGGAACCGGATTCTTTTGGCGTTAAATTTACCGATTGGGGATTACTCGCAGATGTAACTTCTGCTTGTGCAACTGTTTTATATTCAACTTGATTTTTTGGTGTGCGGCTACCTTCTACTAATTTAGTAACGCTACTATATTTCATCTGTTGTAATTCCAGACGTAGCCGTTGACCTGTGAGAGGTTTTCCTGTAGGGTCAGTCACAATAGCTTCAATGGCAAATGGCTTACCAGCATCAGCCACGAAATTACTTTTTAAGCCAATTAAGCGATTACTAGGTAAAGCTGTAAAAGTTTGCGAATCCGCCACCGATAAATTAGAAACATCCGAGACTTGCACATCTACCTGGTAAGTCATGGGGTAGGGTAAATCTTTCGCTACTGTCAGACTTTGTGCGCTTTTACCGTTAGCATCAAGTACAGAAGTATTTTGCAAGACATCGCTGGTTAAAGTAGGACTTTCTTCTGGCCAAAACCACTGTCTACCAAAGCTAAATTCTTCCCAACCTTTAGGGATAAAATTAGCTTGTTGGCGAGTCACAAAATATTTAGCTTCCCCTCCCTGTACAGGCGCACCAAAAAGATAATTACTAGCAGCTTTCGCTTCAACTTTATCGCCAATTAAGGCAAATTCCTGATCTAAATTTAGTTCAACTTTAAAATTAGGCGGTTTAAATTCTGCAAGTCGGAACTCTCCCGAAATTTCTTGCCCGTTTTTACCTTGCGCTTGGACTGTATAATATCCTAACTTTTGATTCTTATTAATTGGTAACTCTAAAGAGAATGTTCCAAATTCATTAGTGTTCTTGATACCTAAATCAGTTCTTTGCCCATCAGGATTAATTAAAATCAATTGATAAGCAGCATTTTTATCTTGCTGAATTTCGCCATTTTGTAAGTAATCAGCGAAACCAGTTAACCAAGCTTTTTCACCTGGTTGATATAACTGTCTATCAGAGAAGATAATTCCCCGTGATTCTGGTTTACCATCTTGCCAGCCTGCATCAACACCATAACCATAAACACCGCTATATTCTTCAGTGCGGGTAAATGCCCAATCTTGATTTTCTTTGGCAATTATTAATAGTTCTGGTGCTTTAACAAAGGTTTGATTACCACCTGAACACTGCTTTAAATCTGCGTTTTTAATATTTAAATTACCACTATCATCAGTCTTCCCAGTCGCACAAGGTGAAGCTGGCGGACGAGATTTGGCATTTAATTGTGATTGATAAATTTCTACAGTCGCAGCTTTCCCAGGTGAACCATCACTAAGATGATGAACGCGAATTAAACCGGAATCAGGAAACCACTGAGAAAATACACCTAAATTTGTTAATTGTACTAAGCCGTAAGTTGTGGGTTCTCGCCACAATTCCTTACCATTTTCCTGATATTTATTAGTCCGTGCTTGCACGCCATAAGCTAACATCCCTGTAGGAGAAGATAGCCTTTCTTTTAACGGAACAGTAACATCAACTTCTTGATTATTCTTCCTTGCTAACGAGAAACTTTGCCATTCAACTGGTTTCGGTAATAAATTGCTGGCATTATTATCGTAAACTAAGTCTATTGGTTGCACTACTTTATAAGCAGCTTTATAGTTCGCTTCTGGTAAATTTATAGTATTAATATTTAGCTGTAAGTCTTTACCAGCAGGAAAAATATTTAAATCTGAAGGAACCCAAATATCCCCAGCTAAATCACCAGTGTCATACTTCACACTGACGGGTTTACCTAAAGTCTGTCCAAATTTATCTTTGAGATTTCCGCCAACAGTAATTGTATAACTCGTAGCTGGTGCTAAAGCATAAGGATTAATATTGACAATCCTATCTTCATCGTTAACTTGGATGATTCGATCAATATCTTTTGGCTGCGGTTCAATTTTAATATTTTCTATCGCAGAATCGGGGACTAAGATGTTATTAAATTCTAACTGCGGACTACCTTTAACAAATCTCCCATAAGTTCCCCCCGCGTCTGGTTGTCCGTAGAAATTAATTCCTTGAAACGCTAAAGGTGAATAGGTGGCTAATTTACTAGCAAATTCCTGTTCACTGGGTAAATTACCATAAGCTGGCAGAATACCTGGTGCAAAACTTAACCGATAAGAAGTTGCTGATGCAAGCTTGAGTTGGGGAATTAGCTGATAAACCCAGTTACGTTGTGAAGGGTCAAATTTTTCTAAAGGGTCTTCGCTTTCTTGTGGCTTATCTTCTTTATCTAATATGACTTTAAAACCAACACCATCGGTTTTACCTTCAGGAATTAACTGTAAATGTTTCTGTACAGAATTTACATCTAGTTCCACATTCGATGTAAATTGTAATTTTGGCTGTAAATCAATTGGTTGATCGTCAGCCTTTTCCATTGGGTTAACGCCTGGTAAATTACTCAGCTTAATTGGTTCTGTGTTAAAAGTCCAAGCTAAATCTTTATCCAATCGATGTTTTTTTAAATCTGCTAAACCAGATTTGAGAGTGACTTGAAATCTTGTAGCTTGTGGTAAGGCTTTATCTGCTTGAAAACCTACCATGCGCGGTGTTAAAAAGCGAAATCTACCGGGTAAAGGTGGTGTAAGTTCAAATTTTTGCAGCAAATTTTGCTGTTCTGGACTATCTAAGCTTTCTACCGGAATTAAAGCGTCTTTAAATCGGATGCGAATTTGATTAAGAGGTTTCGCATCACCAATAGGACTAATTTGTTCAATCCAATCTGGTAATTTAGGCGGTGCGAGAGGCGCAACTGTTGGTAGTTGTTCTCTACCTGAATTAATGCCGAACAAGCTACACCCTGCTATGCCTAGCATCAGTGTTAAGCTAAGTAGAAATTTAATTAAAACTTTAATTATCATAAATTTAAAATAGATATCTCTTTTCTCTCTGCGCCTCTGCGACTCTGCGTGAGATTATTATATAGATAACCAATAGAATATGATTGTTCCTAGTAATAACTACAATTCTTAATGATGGGAATCTGTCGGCAGTTGTGAGATTTTTTAAACGAACCGCGTTCGCAAAGCGTCTCGCCCAGAAGCCGCACAGGACAAGAAGAGAAGAGATGATGAACCGCAGAGGCGCTGAGGACACAGAGAGGAAGAAGAGGAGAAAATTATATTAAGAAGTATTGATTTTTTATAGATAAAAATTTGTGAATACATACCAATGACAAATGACAAATGACAAATGACAAATCAGTTGTAAATTGTTAGAAATATTTCCTGATTGCAGTGCGATCGCTACGTCAAAATTAAAGTAAGTTTGACAGGGTGGCGCATTCGCTGATGAGACTAACTTTACGTAAGCTGAACCAAATTACGCAAAAACTGTGGCGGCGGTTGAATCGCAGTCGAAAAGGTAAGGTAATCTTAGCTTTACTGCTGATGTGTTTATCCGTGCGCTTAATGCCCTATTTTGCGCCAGTTCGGGCTACAGATATTCAACAAAATCAGTTAGCGCTACAATTTAGCGATCGCAATGGGCTACCCTTAGGAACTTTACTCACCCGTGACCAAGAGCATACTGCTGTAGTCCCATTAAATCAAGTTTCGCCCCAATTTATTCAGGCAATTTTAGCAGCAGAAGATAGCAGCTTCTATCATCATGGGGCATTAGATTTAAAAGCAATAGCCCGCGCGATTAAAGAAGCAATTCACGCCAAAAAAATTGTCTCTGGTGCTTCCACAGTTACCATGCAGTTAGCGCGGATGTTAGATCCTGTTCCGCGTACTCTCTCAGGAAAGCTACAAGAAATTTGGCTATCTTGGCGATTAGTAGCGGGGATGAATAAAGATGAAATCCTCTCTGCATATATCAATCGCTTACCTATGGGAGGAAATATCTATGGTGTGGAAGCCGCATCCCGAACTTATTTTTCTCTCCCAGCTAGTGATTTAAATCTTGCCCAAGCTAGTCTATTAGCAGCCATTCCCAATAATCCCACATATTTTGACCCGCTAGAACATTGGCAACGGTTGAAGCAGCGTCAAAAATATGTCCTCAACCGCATGGTACAGGATGGTTATATTACTTCTTCATTAGCAGTACACGCCTACACAGAAAAGGTAGTATTTCAGTCTCGCCAACGGGGAATTATTGCTGCACCCCACTTTTTATTTTGGTTAGCGAATCAGCAAAGCACCCCACAAGGGGAAGGACAGATTCACACTACAATAGATAGACCTTTACAGCAATTTGTCGAAGCGCAGGTAAAACAAGTACTTTCTTCCCTAGCTGCAAATAACGTCCATGATGCAGCAGCTTTGGTAATAGACAACCACACAGGGGAAGTCTTAGCTTATGTTGGTTCCCCCGATTACTTTAATGAAGCCAAACTCGGACGCAATGATGGAGTACAGGCGCTACGTCAACCAGGTTCTACCCTCAAGCCGTTTGTCTATGAGCTGGCGTTAGCAAAAGGTATCATTCGCCCGAATACAATTTTGGCAGATGTTCCCGCACATTACGCTATTCCCGGTGCCAAACTTTATAGCCCTACAGATTATACACAAAGGTTTCTCGGCCCAGTGCGAGTGCGGGTGGCTTTAGCAAATTCCCTCAACGTCCCCGCCGTTAGAGTATTAGAAAAGGTAGGTGTACCAGCTTTCCTCGAACATCTGCGTCAATTAGGCTTTGAACACCTCAATCAAACCCCCGAATATTATGGTTTAGGTTTAACTCTCGGTAGTGGCGAAGTCAGCCTTTGGGAATTAGCCAGGGCTTACCTCACCATAGCCCAACAAGGCGAAGCCGCATCCCTAGTTTCTACATTTTCCCAATCCCCAATCCCTAATCCCCAATCCCCAGTCCCCAATCCCCAGTCCCCAATCCCCAATCCCCAATCCCCAGTCCCCAACCCAACAACTTGGCAATTAATCACCGATATGCTGCGCGACAACCACGCCCGCGCCACAGCTTTTGGTGTAGATTCTGTATTAAATCTGCCCTTCCCAGCAGCAGTTAAAACTGGGACTTCTTCCAATTTCCGCGATACTTGGACTGTAGGCTTCACTACAGATTATACCGTCGCCACTTGGGTAGGAAATTTCACAGGCGAACCGATGCGCCAAGTATCAGGGGTGACTGGTGCTGCGCCTTTGTGGAATCGGATTATGTTACATTTGCACGAACATCAAGAACCTGAAAATTTTCTCCCGCCTCAAGGTTTAGTGCAATTACCCATCTGTGCAATTTCTGGGTTAAAACCTACACCAGATTGCGCTTCTGTTGTGCAGGAATACTTTTATCCAGAAGACAAAATTGCGTACGAAAATCAACAACCAGGCAATTTATCGCCAGAATATGATGAATGGTTAGCCAGACAGCAACAAGCAACTTTTAATACTAGCAATTTGAGAATTCTATCTCCTCACAATGGCGATTTATTTTTGCTGTATCCAGGGGAACAAACAAGCCAGAAACTAGAGTTTAAGCTAATAGGAAAGGTAGTTGAGCCTATAGAGTGGCGGTTAAATGGTGAAAAGCTAGCTATAGATTCAGCTAATTCTGTATTTTGGCATCTGCGTCCTGGTAGCTGGACATTGGAAGCGAGAAGTGGAGAAAAAAGCGATCGCGTCAGCTTTCAAGTGCAGGTAGCCAAAAGCAAATCTACAAGAAGAGGTTTTTCAATTGTTAATTCTCAGGTGAATAAACATCCATAAGCGTGATTGCGGAAACTCTTACCCAACGCTTGTATCACTATGTATTGTTACTTTTAAAGTTTACGTCTCAGGAATTTTACTGTGAATTAATTCTTAAGCAGTCGTTAACAGTATCTTATATTTGTGCTGATAATGTGAAAAAATAGTGAATAAGTATTAAATAAATGAAGAGATTGCTATTCCCGTAGGAATACTGAAAAAAATAAAATATTTCTTCCGAAATTTGCAGTTTTAAAATTGATGATATACAGTAGTGCTGAAGTTTTCATTACAGGTTCATAAAGCCATGACAAACACACCGACTAATTCCAAAACCCAAGGTAACCAATCTTCTAACAAGAAACAGTCTTTTCCGAAGGTTGATATTGGTTCTCCCAGGGTTCCCCTCAAAAAACGTCAGACCAAACCACAACAGCATGAGTTACTCAGTGACTGGGAACACGCTAGTTAAATCTAGTCCATGCAAATCCTACTAAAACAGTTGATTAGCAGTTGTCATCCGAGGACATTATATTGATTCCATCCATCGATATTTCACTAAGCATTGCGATATAGAATCCTCTCAATCGTATCTTCTCAATCTTTGGTAGTACGAAAGATCATTCCTAGGCTAATTGTCAGACTCTCTGGTGAATTCTATTTAAATCCAGATTCAGGTTTTTATTCTGCTGATTTCACGCCCATAATATCGCTACCGCTTCACTTGCGATTCGATTGCCATCAACTGTACCCCAAAGCAGATACAGTAAGCTTTAAGCAATTAACGCTTTTGCCAATAAAGCAGCAAAAACTACTCACATCTGTGAGATATTAGAGTGAGAACTTTAATTTTTGAGTTAATTCTTAAAGAACTGGGGCCGCAGATACAATCATCAATACTAACAGTGCCAAAATCAACACAGAAATTTTGATGATGAGGTACGTGCCGGGATCTGGTACTAGAATATCGTGTAACATTTTTACCTCCATGTGTGTGTCTGTACAACACAAAAGACATTTAAGGAGATTGGTAAGGAAACGCTGAGGTTACATTGTTAATCTCAGCTTCCTCATAAGATTATTGTCTCTCAAAAATCGCTACATTAAATGTTCAGTAAACTTTAAGTAACATTTTTTAGCCTTATGAAACTATCAGTTCATTTACTAAATGAAAAACTCCACGCACAAGGGGATGGAGTTTTTGGGTATAGGGCATAGGGCATGGGGCATAGGGCATGGGAAAGATGTTGCCTTATCCCTCCACAAGTCCGAAGCAATGGGTAGATGAAATGATTTTTTTGCTGACAAATTACCAAACACTAGATAGACGCTCTTTTGTGTGGTGGTAACAAGTTTTTACTAGCAAGATAGTCATGTATTTCATGAGGTTTAAGATGACAAATTTCTTTTGCTAATTCATGTATCTTAATATTTTTCCCTACTAAAGGCGCGATCACATCACGCATCATACCTAATATTTGGGGTTTAGCCACCATCAACAGTTGTTGTATTTGATTGTCATTTGTTCTTTGTCCTTTGTCCTTTGTCATTGGTAAAGGTTTTGAATATTGTAAATAAACTTTCCTCAAAACCGCAGAGGAAGATGAGGGAGAAATTACTATTACCCATTACCAATTACCCATGTCCCATGCCCCATGCCCTATAATCAATTTGCCCAAGCTCTAACTCTTTGTAACCGCCGCAGAATCCGGTTGGCTAATTCTACCCCTTTCACGGGTTTACACAGATAATCATCACCGCCAACAGTAAAAGCTTGATTCTGGGTAGTGGAATCTGTGAGTACACTCAAAAATAATACTGGCAAGCGCTGCCAATGAGGATCGCTGCGGAGAATTTGGCAGAGTTCAAATCCATTGATTTGTGGCATATTGACATCTAATACCAGAGCATCGGGAGTAACTGCTTGGAGTACCGTCCAAAATTGTTGCGGATCGGCAAGGGTAGTTACTTTAAATCCCCAAGGCTTCAGCAAGGTGGGGAGAGTGCGTAACCAATCTTGATCGTCATCCAGAATCATTACCTTGTTGGGAATCTCTGGATCTCTTAGGAGATTCACTACAGTGTCAACTATTTGTTCTGGGGGAGTCGGCGTTACCAAAAATAGTTTTCCACCCCGGCGCATTGCTTCTAAGCGATCGCTCATCTCACCGCGATCGCCGATCACCACAATTGGTAATTTCGGGTAACGTTGGGCGAATGTCTGCAATGTTTCCCAAAAGTTACTTAACTCTGAGTTAGGCTGAGCGATGACTTCTGTTCTCGATGGAATTGAGGGTAACCGCATCAGGATAACATCAGGATCTTCGCCTAAACCATCCAAGACAAACTCGTTAGTAAGCATGGCTTGAGCTACATCCGGTGCAGGCGCAATTTGAATGCGAATACCCCGACTGGCTGCTACAGCTACGATTGACTGGTTGAATTCATTGTCTGGACTGATAATCAGCAATAGCGGTGACTGGCCAGCGGGAATCTGAGACATTTGGATCAGTGTAGTATGATCTATGTCTTGCTGGAGAGCCGTTACCAGAGTTTTCATTAATGGTGCGTGTTTTGGTTGTAGTCGCTCCCTACCGCCTAACCAATACTCTAATTGGCGTGCAATATGCATTGTCTTGGTTAACCCAAAAATTCCCAGAGTTCCTGCGAGTTTGTGAGCCACCTGTTGTCCCTGTGCTTGTTGCTGGGGTGTGAGTTGATTAGTTTGTAAGTCTCTGATGATTTGTAATAAAATCCCCATTTGGTCGAGGCTTTGTGGTTTAGTCCTCGTCCAAGTCTCGTTGAGAAATGCCAAGTATTGTTGTTGCGAATCCGATGGTATTAAATGCTGTGGGCGATCGCTCTCGGTTTCTCTAGATTTAACTATGACAGCGGTACTATGGGAATTATTCTCTGGGCTTGCTGATAAATCATTCACTTCTTCTGTACTTGGTGCTTTTAAGTAGTAACCCCTTCCATGCATGGTAGCAATAAAATCATGGGGCGCACCTGCAGCTACCAACTTATGCCGCAACCTGCGAACATGAGAACGTACTGTTGCTTCCGAGGGAAAATCTTCTGAAGACCATAATTTATCTAAAAGTTCTTCACTACTGAACACATGCTGACAGTTTCGCAGCAAAAGTTCTAGTAAATCATATTCCATCGTTGTCAGGTTCAGGGGGCGGCCATTGTAAGTTACTTCACAAGTACTAGGGTTAAGCAGCAAATCTCCCCAAGTCAGTAAGGGAAAAGGATTGTTACTACCACGCCTCAGTAATGCCCGAATCCTGGCAATCAATTCTACGGGGTCGAAGGGTTTGACAACATAGTCATCTGCACCTGCATCTAATCCTTGGACTTTGGCAGTAATGTTATCTTGAGCCGTTAGTAACAGAATAGGCACAGTATAACCTTGTGCCCGAAAACGCTTGCATAAGCTGATGCCATCCAACTTTGGCAACATGATATCCAGTATGATCAAGTCATACTCAAAGGTAGAGCCGTAAGTCCAGCCCATTTCCCCATCTTTTACAACATCTACAATGTAGTGATGGGTTGTCAAATTTTTGGTCAGAACTTTAATTAATACGTCATCATCTTCTACAAGCAAGATTTTCATGGATGCGGCTACCAATGAAGAATGGTTTTTGGGTATGGTCAGTTTGGATAACTTCTGAACCAAAACTTCTCAAATTGAAAAATCAGACAGTCAATCATAGCGATCGCTTTCGAGGTTGCTCGTTTACGCATAATAATTATAGTTAACCCTTGTCTTCTGTTCTCAGAGCGCTTCTATGGCATCACCAATCAATCCCATCGCCATCCACGCAACTGAAGCACCGCCGCGCACTAAGCCGACAAATTATCCCGAGTCTTTTGCTTCTCGCATAGCGGGTAGAGAGAAACATCCGCTGGGCGATTTGTTCGGTCTGACGAACTTTGGTGTCAACCTTACAAGATTAGCCCCTAACGCAATTTCCGCCCTGCGTCATGCTCACTCCAAACAAGACGAGTTTATCTACATTTTAAAGGGAAACCCCACGCTACAAACCGATGAAGGTCGAACTCAGCTCTCACCAGGGATGTGTGCAGGCTTCAAAGCGGGAACTGGAAACGCTCACAACCTGATCAACGAAACCTCAGAGGAAGTTTTATATTTAGAAATAGGCGATCGCACACCAGGAGATGAAGGAACATATCCCGATGATGATATTCAAGCTTTACTTGTAGAAGGTAAGTGGCAGTTTACCCATAAAGACGGCACACCCTATTAAGAAAAATCAAGAACCCGTATCAATACTTGTAGGTTAAGGGCAAAAGGGGAAGGGGAAAAAGGGCAAGAAAAAACCTTTAACCCTTCCCCTTTAACCTTTTCCCCAAACCAAATTAAGAGTTGACAATCCTTAACCGAGCAGTATTGGAATCCGTATTTAATTGCAGCCTAATTTTAATTGTGGCGATTTCTCTGTTCCCATTTAATTACAGTATGTAATTCATTTACTTAATACTTCGGTTGTCCATCGATTCAGGTTGATGATAAGTTGCTAACAGCATCGAAATTCAAGGTGATTTGTATGGCGACCACAATAATTGATCCTGGCGATTTTAGTGACTATAGCGATCGCCAAGTGACAATTGAAGTGACAGGGGGCTGTCATCGAGCATTAATGCGGAAGGCTAAGTACATCAAGACAATTCCTTATAGTTGTCTGTCTCAAACTATTCAGGGTATTAATCGCCTCGGTGGTAAGATTACCCGCGTTACTTTATCACCTTCCCATACTCAAGTCGCACATATTGAGTTACTGCAACCACAATCTGACATTGTTGAAAGCCACGTCCCAACTTCAGCACATTACGCTGAATCGCCCTTTTCATCGCTGCACCATCAAGAACAGAACCACTCTAGTGAAAGTTGTCAGATTAAACCATCAACTCCTGTGAAACAGGAACCGCAACCGATTCCAGTTTTCAGTTCAGGAGAATACACCTTTACAGAAGAATGGTGATAACTCAACCAATCAATTTTGGATTTTGGATTTATTTCACAAACTAAGTAGGTCGGCGAAATTAAAGATAACTAGCTGAGGCTGTCATTTGTCATTGGTCATTGGTAAAAATTTCAAACCACTTTAGGTTTCATAACATAGTTTGGTTTATTTCCATCGACTCACTTAATCTTGCTTGCTCTAATACTGTGATCAAGCAACGAGACTTTTTTAAATCTTAAATTGTGAATGTTCAATCCAAAATCTAAAATCTCAAATTTGATGTGCAACATCCCGAATTTTGCAGATGTTAAGCAGTCTAATATCAATTAAAGGGTTGTTTGTATACAATCTGTCATAATATGCAACAATATTAGCTAAAGCTAGTTTTTTAAAGTGAATTAATGCAAGCTTTGAAAGCAATTCGCTGATGAGCATAGTAGAAATGCGGCGATAATTTGTTTTCTGTTTTGCATCGATTTGCAGCGCTAAATGGATATTTAATTAGTAGGATGCGTTAGCGATAGCGTAACGCATCAGCCCCAAAGCTTTTAGTGAATTATACCAATTCAAAATTCAAAATTAAGAAATCCATATACAACAAAGGTTTATGAGTTTGGATCTGTTGCTGAATTTTGGCGAATTGGTATTACGGCTGACTGAGATTTTTTCAGAAATTAAATCGGATTCCTATAGTTATGACAAAATAACTATCAATATCCTATTACCATAAAAAAGCCATGCTCCAGATAGATCAAGCTGCCTTAAAAGCTCGAAATACATTACTGGCGATGTTTATATTGCTTTGTATTTTAGATACTACACTGGTGATCGCTGCACGAGATAAATGGGCTATTGGACGCATTTTACTCACAATTGTAGTCATGTACTTTGTGCTGCAAGGGCATAAATGGGCAAAATGGGTGATGATGAGTCTTTGTAGTTTCCTGGCTGTAATTCTAGTCACAATGGTTATTTTACTGAGTGGCAAACTTTCCTATTTTCTCAGCATCGGAAGTTTGATCATGGCTGTTCTGAGTATCATCATCCTGATTTATATAGTCACCAATAGAGATTTAAATTCTTACTTCGCCTGGAAAAAACAAACTAGTTGAGAATTTAGCTAAATAGGAAACTATCAAGCTCTCACTTGTAATACGACAAGCTGCAGGCGTAAATGATATTACGAATTACGAATTAATCATTCTGTTGATTCAAACGATAGCCCATACTGTGAACTGTTTCAATTAGGTCTACATTAGCACCAGCCGCTTTCAGTTTTCGGCGTAGTCCCCGGATATGAACTTTCACAACATTTTCGTCTGGTGGTGATTCTAACGCCCAGATGTGTTCAATCATGACGCGACGACTCAGAACCCGGCGACCATTTCGCAACAGCAGTTCTAAAATTCCGTATTCTTTGGGTGTCAAATGGATGGGTGTTTCTCCATAGCTGACTTCATAAGTGCTGGGATTAAGACGTAACTCTCCCCATTTCAGGATTGGCGATGAAGTCATAGATCCTCGCCGCAGCAAGGCGCGGATGCGTGCAAAGAGTTTTTGTAACTCTACAGGTTTCACTACATAGTCATCTGCACCCACATCCAGCCCTTTAATTTCATCGTTGATTGTGTCACAGGCTGAGAGCATGAGGATAGGCAAATTATAACTATGCGATCGCAAGCGATGACAAAGACTGATGCCATCCAATTCTGGTAACATCACATCCAACAACAGCAAATCATAATCTAAGGTTTTTGCTTGATACCAACCAGCTTCGCCATCATGGACTACATCAACCACATAAAGCTGGTCAGTTAGGGCCTCTGCCAAGGTTTCTGCTAGCAGCAAATCATCTTCAACTAGGAGAATCCTCATAATAAATTGCAATATGTTTAACAAATTTGCATCTTTAAATCTGAGATTCCCTACATAAATTTTACGAGAAATTGTCCCACAAACTTCCTGTAAATTTAGTTGTTTTTAATTGAAAAATTTGTATCATATAACGTGCCTAATTTTCTCAAATAAATATAACAATCTATCAATATTTATTACTATTAGTAATTCTTTCCGATTTCTTTACCGTTTCCAGACCATTTTCCTTACTGCTGGTATGCGATCATCCAGTGTCAGAAGCGTTGATGACGAAGTGATACCAATTCTCTAAAAGCGGAAAACCCATCTTCACTAAGAAACCCTAGTAACGCTGTTTTGGAAGTCAAAAGTCGCACAGACGCGATGAATCACGTCTGTATTCAACAATTGTATTCGGGCTTTTGCGTCATTTCAAAAAGTCTCAGGATTTACGCAGCTGCTGTGCTAGTTAAATCTACTTTGCTTAATTTTGAATTGGTATTAATTCTCCCATCGGCCTGCAAACTGCTCACCGTAGCTGAAAACAATATTTGGATTAAATACACAAGTTTTTCAAGGAAATTTAATCAACCAATTTGATTGGAGAACCCTGATGTCGATTCCTCTGTTAGAGTATGCACCCTTATCTCAAAATCATCGAGTAGAAGGGTTTGAAGTTCCCAGCGATGAGCAACCCAGGATTTATACAACCGACAACATCCTTGCTGCTACAGAAATGGATGTATTAATCGCCGCAGCCTATCGCCAGATTTTTAATGAGCAACAAATGCTAGATAGCTATCGCCAGCGATTTTTAGAGTCTCAATTACGCGCAGGTCAAATTACTGTCAGAGACTTTATTCGCGGATTGCTGATGTCAGATTCCTTTAGAAGACTGGTCTACGACAGTAACAATAACTATCGCTTTGCAGAGATTTGCATTCAGCGGATTCTCGGTCGTAATGTTTATAGCGATCGCGAAAAACACGCTTGGTCGATTGTGCTAGCAACTAAAGGATTGCAAGGCTTAATCGATGAGTTGCTTAACACGGAAGAATACCTCAGCAACTTTGGGTATGATACTGTTCCCTATCAACGCCGCCGCATCCTACCACAACGCACACAAGGTGAATTACCTTTTGCGCGGATGGCGCGTTATGGTACAGATTACCGAGACAAGCTTCCCCGTTCCTACTTTGCGATTCCTACGGGTATGTTTGCCCAATTTGAGCGTTTTAGTCTCTCAGTGTTCATCGCCCGTGCTAACTGGACTACTAGCTTGGGTTTAATCGGGTTTTTGCTACTAGTTGCTTTCCTCCTCATCCTGTTTTATGAAGCTAACAGCTTGATTGGTGGCTAGAAAAGCAGCAAGAGAGTAAGGGAAATATTCCTTATGCAATAGCTTCTCCAACTTAGAACAACCACTGATACTATTTCAATGGAATCTGAACTTCCCCCCAAGCAAAAAGACCTAAGCTGATACACATCTAAATTGCACATTTTCCTGTTTGGGTTGTCAAGGGTCAAGAGTTAAGAGTCAAGGATAAACTTGGACTCTTGACTTTTGACTTTTGGCTCTTGAAAATCCTGATGAATAACTATGCAACTTAAATGCATAACAGCTTAACTGTTAACCAGAGCTACTTTCAAAGTATCTCTAACTTATTGGCGGCTTAACTGGTTCTTGCAACGGAATGAAAAAGATAGTCAACATCCCTGGAATAGTTAGCAAACAAACCAATACGAAAAATAATGGATATCCTACCGCTTGTTGAATTGTGCCGCTAATTGCTCCTGGTAACATCAAACCTAAAGCCATCAGTCCAGTAGATATGGCGTAATGAGAGGTTTTATATTCACCTTGGCAAATATACATTAGATACACGCTAAAAGCAGTAAAGCCAAGTCCATAACCAAATTGTTCTAAAGAAACTAGAGGATAAACTAATGTTAGTGATGGTTTAGCATAGGCAAGATAAACATAAAATAAGTCTGGTAAATTCAAAGCTAAAGCCATTGGTAACAGGCATTTTTTCAAGCCATAGCGGGAAATTATTAATCCGCCTAAAATCCCGCCAATAATTAAAGAAAGTACGCCAAAGGTTCCGTAAATTAAGCCAAATTGTTCTGTTGAAACGGCTAATCCGCCCTTGTCTAGTTTATCTAATAGAAATAACGAAGCTACCTTCAACAGCATGGCTTCACCTAATCGATAAAGCAAAATAAAAGCTAAAATCGCACCTATTTTTTCTTGGCGAAAGTAGGTTTGAATAATATCTACAAAAGGAATTTTTTCGTTTTGGGCTTGTGTTTGCCGAGGAATATCTGATTCCGGTAAAGGTAAAATGAAGCGATGAAAAATAAACAGAATGGCAAAAATAACGGCGGAAAATCCGATTGATATAGTCCAACTTAAAGGAATGTTGAGTGTGGTTTCTAATCGCCCAGCTAATACCACTAATAATCCGCTACCAAATAATACAGCGATACGATAGAAGAGTGAACGAATCCCAACAAAGAAAGCTTGTTGTTCGGGATTTAATGCCAACATATAAAAGCCATCGGTGGCGATATCATAAGTGGCAGAAATAAATGCTCCGACTGTTAAAGCCGCTAGGGAGATAAAAAAGAAGTTTGGGAGTTGTAAAGATAAAGCTACTAAACTCAAGCAACAGAACATGGCAAATTGAGTGACTAATATCCATGTTCTTTTGGTGGCGTAAATATCTACAACTGGCCCCCAAAACATTTTAATTACCCAGGGAAGGTAGAGAAAACTTGTCCAAGCGGTGATTTGGTCGTTGTCGATGCCGAGTTTTTTGTAGAAGATGACGGAAACGCTGCTGATGATGACGTTGGGGACACCCTCAGCGAAGTAGAGGGTGGGGATGTATGTCCAGGGGGAAGGAGAACGGGTTTTCATGAATTAACAAACCGCGAAGGCGCGAAGGACACGAAGGAAGATTAAGAAGAGAGAATAATACGTCTAGTACCTTCTTTGAGCAAGGGGGCGTTAAAGTTCATGAGTAGGGCTAAAGGATATTTAGTCATTCTCAGGTAAGAGAGAACTTGTGCTTCGTGGATGGGGGTTAAACTTTGAACTGCTTTCAACTCCACAATTAGACAATCCCCAACCAAAAAATCTAACCTTCCCTCACCTACTGGACGACCTTTATAGTTGACTTTTACCGGATGCTCAGACTTATGAGGTATCTTACGGATGAGAAATTCTTCTCTTAGAGCTTTATGATACACCTCTTCCAAAAATCCAGGCCCTAATATCTGATGCACTTCAATTCCAGCCCCAATTACTCTATAAGCTAACCTCTCCACCTCCGCACTCAGCTGCTTCATTCTTCTATCTTCTTCCTTCGCGTACTTTGTGTCTACCCTGCGGGAACGACTTCGTCGAACGCGGTTCGTTTCCATCAATCCCTCTCCAACCCTGTGGCAAAATTTATTAGAGTCCTTCCAAACTTAGTTTTCCCCGCATGACCGCAACTATACCTAATCTCCCTAGTCTCTACGAACCATTCTCCACAGAAGCCAAATGGCAAAAATTCTGGGAAGAAAACCAAGTTTATAAAGCCGACCCTAATCATGGCGGCGAACCTTACTGTGTTGTCATCCCGCCACCAAACGTCACCGGTAGTTTGCACATGGGTCATGCCTTTGAAAGCGCGTTGATTGATGTGCTAGTGCGCTACCACCGGATGCGGGGGCGTAATACTCTGTGGCTACCCGGAACCGACCACGCCAGCATTGCTGTTCACACTATGCTAGAAAAGCAACTCAAGACCGAGGGTAAAACTCGCTATGAGTTGGGGCGTGAACAATTCCTAGAACGCGCTAAACAGTGGAAAGCAGAATCTGGCGGCTTTATTGTCAATCAGCTACGCCGCCTGGGTGTTTCGGTGGACTGGACGCGGGAAAGATTTACCCTAGATGAGGGTTTATCACAAGCTGTCATTGAAGCGTTTACTCGCCTGTATGCGGAAGGCTTAATTTATCGCGGTGAGTATTTAGTTAACTGGTGTCCTGCTACCCAGTCAGCGGTGTCTGACGTAGAAGTAGAAAACCAAGAGGTAAATGGTAATCTTTGGCACTTCCGCTATCCCCTCAGTGATGGTTCTGGTTATGTCGAAGTAGCAACAACTCGCCCAGAAACGATGCTGGGTGATACAGGTGTGGCAGTTAACCCAAGTGATGAGAGATACAAGCACCTAATTGGTAAGACAGTTACTCTGCCAATTATGCAACGGGAAATCCCGATTATTGGCGATGAATTTGTCGATCCGACTTTCGGTACTGGTTGCGTGAAAGTGACTCCCGCCCATGACCTCAATGATTTTGAAATGGGTAAGCGTCACAATCTGCCGTTTATTAACATCCTCAATAAAGATGGCACGCTCAACGCTAATGCTGGGGAATTTCAAGGACAAGACCGCTTTGTAGCCAGAAAGAATGTGGTTGCGCGCCTTGAGGCAGATGGGTTTTTAGTCAAAGTTGAAGATTATAAGCATACCGTTCCTTATAGCGATCGCGGAAAAGTTCCTATTGAACCCCTGTTATCTACTCAGTGGTTTGTGAAAATTCGCCCCTTAGCAGACCGGGCGCTAGAATTTCTCGATCAGCAAAATTCGCCGGAGTTTGTCCCCCAACGCTGGACTAAGGTTTATCGTGATTGGCTAGTTAAACTCAAAGATTGGTGTATTTCCCGTCAGTTGTGGTGGGGTCACCAAATTCCCGCTTGGTATGCTGTTAGTGAAACAAACGGACAAATCGCTGATAACACCCCCTTTGTCGTCGCTAAATCAGCAGAGGAAGCTTGGGAGAAAGCTAAAGCACAATTTGGTGAAAATGTCCAGCTTGAACAAGACCCAGATGTGTTAGATACCTGGTTTTCTTCAGGATTATGGCCATTTTCCACTTTAGGCTGGCCGCAACAAACTCAAGATTTAGCAACTTACTACCCAACTACTACCTTAGTAACTGGCTTTGACATTATCTTTTTCTGGGTAGCCAGAATGACAATGATGGCAGGTCATTTTACTGGAAAAATGCCATTCAATGACGTTTACATCCACGGGTTAGTACTGGATGAAAAAGGTCAGAAAATGTCAAAAACTAAAGGGAATGGGATTGACCCACTATTATTGATCGACAAATATGGCACTGATGCCCTGCGTTATACCCTAGTTAAGGAAGTAGTAGGCGCAGGCCAAGATATCCGCTTGGAATATGACCGCAAAAAGGATGAGTCGCCATCGGTAGAAGCTTCTCGCAACTTTGCTAATAAGTTGTGGAACGCCGCCCGGTTTGTGATGATGAATTTGGATGGACAAACGCCGCAGCAACTAGGTCAACCTATCGCCGCCGAATTAAGCGATCGCTGGATTCTTTCGCGCTACCATCAAGTTATTAAACAGACTATTAATTACATTGATAATTATGGTTTAGGTGAAGCTGCAAAAGGATTATATGAATTTATTTGGGGAGACTTCTGTGACTGGTATATTGAACTGGTGAAGTCTCGTCTCCAAGAAAATGCTGATCCAGCATCGCGGCGAGTAGCACAACAAATTCTTGCTCATATCCTAGAAGGGATTTTAAAACTACTCCATCCTTTTATGCCCCATATTACAGAGGAGATTTGGCAAACTCTCACTCAACAACCAGCAGATTCTCAACAAACTTTATCTTTACAACCCTATCCCCAAGCGGATAGTAATCTGATTAATCCCGAGATTGAGACAGAATTTGAACTGTTAATTGAGACTATCCGCACTATTAGGAATTTACGTGCTGAGGCGGATATTAAACCTGGGGCAAAAGTGACGGCTAATTTGCAAAGTGAAAACGCCAGAGAACGGCAAATTATTAACTCTGGACAAGTTTACATTAAAGATTTGGCCAAGGTTGAGAATTTAACTATTAATGACAAGGAAAATAAACAAGCAGTTGTAGAAAAAACACCTTTAAAAGGTTTAAAAACTATCGGCTTGATTATTGTGGCAATTGTCTTTATTAGGTTGGCTTATTCTGTTGGTTATGCAATTGATCGAGTTCCTTTATTTGGATCTTTCTTTGAAATAGTTGGTTTTGTTTACTCAACTTGGTTTATTAGTCGCTATTTACTGGTGGCTGACGCTAGACAACAGTTTTGGGCGAAGTTTTTCCCACCAGCCACGGACAATAAGCATTCACTAGCAACACAATCACAGCCAGAAGCATCAGAAAACGCCATTGCTGGCGTTGTGGGGACAGTGCAAGTAGTCATTCCTCTTAAGGGTGTGGTAGATATTGAAGTGCTGCGAGCCAAGCTAGAGAAAAGCCTTAACAAAGCAGAAGCAGAAGCTCAATCTCTAAGAGGAAGGTTAAGTAACGCTAAATTTGTTGATAAAGCACCAACAGATGTAGTACAAGGTGCGCGAGATGCTTTAGCGGAGGCTGAAAAACAAGCGGAAATTTTACGCGAGCGCCTGCGTGGTTTAGCATAACTGCAATGAAGTAATGGGTAATTTTTTTCAACTTACCCATTACTATTGAAACAACCCCAGAACATCAAAAATTAAAAATCAAAAATCAAAAATTAATTTTGAGTTTTTGAATTGGAGTCAAGCGACAGTCATGCGATATCTAGCCCAGGTAAATAAAAACGAATTTTTAGAACAGTATCAGTTGCGCTTATTGGCCCGTCAAGAAGCCGAAAATCTTTGGGCAATTATTCCCGAAGAAGCGGTGATTCTTTTAGGAAAGGGAAACGCTATGAGCGAGAAATTGCTAGTGTTGGTGGAACTTTCATCTACAGGTGATATTGAAAGATTAGAAGATGCCACCAGTTGGGTACTATATTTGGTACAAGCTTACCTTTCTACTGGTGTGAGTCCAGATTTTTTACAACAGGAAACCGAACGCGCAGAACATTGGCGACAAGCCCTAACCTTGCAAAATCAAGATTTAGCCCGTCGTTCGTTGGAATTGGAAGCCCGCCGCGAACAAATTCAAGCTTTAGAAGAAAGCATTAAAAAAGACAGGAATGGCTCTCATAAAGAAGAGCAGGGTGATTCCTAGATTACCTAGATTAATCACAAGAATGAAAGAGCGCTCGTACTTTAATTAAGTTGCGATTTGTGAAATATCTCTTAACTTAATTACTATGCATTCAAGCATAAATTAACCAATAAACAAATAATTCACAAAGCTTCAGCAAACGTAGTTTGATGGTTTTAGGAAAATCCAAAAAATAAATTATCCAATTTCACCAAATCAAAAGCACTTTCATTGCTCCTCCACCATCAAAATTGATGGGAGGTTTTTTATTTAAAATTCCCCTATAGAGAACCTGTTAAAAACCTCTACTTGTTAGCCACTCAGCTTGTCTTTAAAACGTAAAAGTAGTACGCAGTACACCTACAGTTGTCGTTTCATTTCTACTGTTACCCTCTGGATTAAATAAAACAAACGCACCAGGGGTAATGCTAATATTGTCACTAACTTTAAAGCGATAATACGCTTCTAAATGGTAAGGCGTAGCTCGATTTTCACCTGCTGGGGTAAGTACAGCAGCACCACTAGCATCAGCACGAAAAAGTGGCTGACCAAAAATAATTCCCGCAGTATTTCCAGCGTTGAATAAGTCTCTAAAATGAACTCCTACCATCCAGCTGGTAAAAGTCGTAGCCGCATTGACACTACTAGATGAATCATCAACAAATAGTGCTGCACCATAGCCAGAGAAGGCTATCTTGGGAGAAAATTGCCATGTTACCGTACCCCCCACAGAGTTGAGCGTGACTGGTGTTCCCGCAGCCACACCAGCTAAAGCGCCAATGTCACCACTAATTAATCCGGTACCTAAGATATTGATTTCGTGATAGCTGTGAGAGTAGTTCAAGCCAATGTCTATACTACGGCTAGGCTTGAACGTTAACTGTGCAGCTATGACATTACTACCACTAAACAAACCAGACCCTAAAGGTGTAGTAGAGACTCCTGGGAGCGCTTCAGCAGCAGATTTTGCAGGTAAGTTGGCGTTGACGCTACCGTATAAAGCTCGGAAATCCAGATTTGGGGAAATATTAAAAATAAATCCCGCCGCCGATGCTAAACCAGAACCGGAAGTTCCACCAGAGACACGTAACACCGGATTCAGGCTAGCAAACCGAGAAATTGATTCTTGTCCCTCACCATAAAAAGGCGTAATGGTGGGAAAAGCATCAGATGTTTCCGCCGCAGTTCCCGCAAATAAAGTTAATTTATTGCTGACGGGAAAAATATACAGCAATTTATAAAGCTGTAAACTGTTCGCGCTAACACTCGACAAGTCCTTAACGTTCAGCCCAGGAAACTGCGGTTCAAAACTGGTACGCGCACTACTAGAACTCAATATCGGTGAAGCTAACCCCAAACTATTTTGCAAACTACCTTCACCAGTAGCTCCACCTAAAAAATTATGCGCTTGCAAACCTGTAATTAATAAATCTTTACCTGTAAAGCTAGTAGTCAGGTTTAACCGCACCCTGTTGACTAACATGATATTCGGGTCACTCCTACCAGGAGCGCCACCGCTAGCTCCCACAGCAGCGATAATCGCCTCACCATTGAGTTTGGTGGTAGTAGAAAACTGATTGGCTTCCAGTTCTGTTGTGCGCGCTTCTAAAGCATCAACTCGACCCCGCAATGTTGCCAATTCCGCAGAAAATTCCTCTTGCAGCTTTTGCAAGGTGGCTAAATCTTCTTTTTTGACCAAATCAGTAGTTGCAGTAGCGATTAGTTCATTGACTCGTTCTAAACAAGCATTTAAGCCGGCTGCAAATTCATAGCGAGTCATCGCTCGATTACCGCGATAGGTGCTATTGGGATAACCAGCAATACAACCATAACGCTCAACCAAAGATTGTAGTGCTTGAAATGCCCAATCAGTTGGTTGCACATCAGACAGTTGGGATACAGATGTTACTTGCGCCAGCACGTTTGATGGTTGAGATGAATTTTGCGCTTGTGCGGTGATTGATGGTGAAGAATTAGCAGCAGAATTATTATCTAAATCTTGATTTTTTTCGTTTGGATAAGTAGCATCAGCTATTATCAATTTACTAGCAACGCTATTGGCTGAATTACTATCATGAACATCAATTTCTTGATAGCTACTACCATCCGCTTCCGGGGCTAAATTTGTATCTGTGCGCTCTAAAGTACTCAGCGCTTTGACGGGTGATAAACCGCATAATACCCATAGCAGACCTGCTCCACCAGCAGAAGCTAGTAGATATCTTTTCATGATAAGCTCCCAATATATATGAAGTATGAAAAACTTAATTGCGATGTTGTAATGCCATTGATAAGTAAATCTAAATTAACAAATACGGTTTGCTAAATCTAAATTTTTTCAGTTCAAATTTTCACCGAATTGACTTACCAAAGCAGAAGTTTAATCGCAAGTATTAAATTATAGTAAATCCTATTTTCTGAAATAATTAGCAGTCAATACTATTGATAATTTCAATAATTGCTATTGATGGAATAATATTACAAAAGTGTAGTTCTGTGGTAATGCTTGGGGATTTCAATGGTTGATTTGGGTTGATACTAAACCGTTTAGCTAAGAGTAAAGCAACTCTGGCAAGACCTATATTTGTTAATATTTATACTTAAAAAGTCAAATAGTACTGATATTTTCAACACTAAATTATTCATCTATCCAGTCCCATATCTCTCAGTGATGATGTGAGGAAACTCGGACAAACAACTCCGGTTTACCCATCGGCATAGTGGCTAATTAAGAAAAAATTAAGTATACTTTTCTTAACGGTTATGAGTGTTTCTGTTATGGCTACTCTATTGCTTGATGACGGTACAATCGAGAGTGATTTAGATGAGATAGTCCGTGAACTTGCTCCACTGGGCATTCACTTGAAACACTACGATCCGGGTACATCGCTACTTTTTCCCCATTTAATCGAACAAGATACTATTACTGAGTCGGAGAAGCGCTACATTTTAGAACTTCATAATAGTGTCTTTGAGTTTCTCCAGCAGGAAAATAGCTATCTCTGGTGTGATTTGCTGAATGTGCATCCAGGTTCGCCTCATTTGGAGACACTAATTGCAACTTACAACCGTTATCATACTCATACAGCGACTGAACCCATCTATGTTTTGGCGGGAGAGATGATTTTTGGCTTTGTCACACCAGATGGTACACAGGTACAGCTTTTAATTGAGTCTCAAGATTATCTGGTGATTCCGGCTGGTGTTGAGCATTGGTGTAGCCCGAATGCTGCTTTGAATTTTAAAGCAATACGCTATTTTACAACCGCAGAAGGTTGGTTACCTAATTACACAGGTACTCAGTTAAGCGATTCGATGAACAAGCCGCGCTAAATTATTTGTTACAAATTTAACTTACTTTCAGTAAGTAGATGCGATTAAACTGAACTATGCAAGGTTTTTAGGGGAAAAGGGAAACACCTTTACCCTTTTCTCTTGCTTAAGATAGTGATGTTGAGTCGCTGCGATCGCGTGTAATGAAAAGAATTATAGTTGAACAAAGAAGCATTTTGATTGGCTTGGCTGGTAGCCACGGCTATGGATTGAATCGTCCTGATTCTGATTTTGATTATCGGGGTGTGTTTATCGCCCCTAAAAGGTATTATCTGGGATTCGATCGCATAGAACAAAAAGAAAATGGTTGGGATGAACCGGGAATATTTTCTTTTTTGGACAATAATAAAGATACTGTGATTTACGAATTACGTAAAATCCTGCAGTTATTAGCTGGAGCTAATCCCAATGTTTTAGAATTGCTGTGGTTAGGTAACTATCCTGTACTAACTCCAGTTGGCGAACATTTAATTAAACATAAACAACTATTTTTATCTAAAAAAGTAAAACATACATATTCTGGTTACGCTTTTGCTCAAATTAAAAAGATGGAAACCCATCGCAAGTGGTTATTAAATCCGCCACAAAAGAAACCACTACCATCTGATTTTGGTATAGAAGATGAATTACCGTTAGTTAAAGATGATTTAAATGCTTTTTTGGAATATCTCTATCTATTAATTCGAGGCAGAATTGAATTTTTAGAAGAAGCGGAACAGTTATACCAACTGCTGACAGCAGATATTGATTTTAAAGGAATGCTGAAACAGTATACTTTACCCGATGAAACTCTAGAATATACTCAAAAGCTCACTAATAGCCGTAAAGATTTTATTCGCTTGCTGCAAAAAAGCCAAAATTATCAAATTGCTTTACGGGAATGGAAAGCGTACTTATCATGGCAAGAAAATAGAAATCCTGCTAGAGCCGAAATGGAAAGAAAGTCTGGTTTCGACTTGAAGCATGGTATGCACTGCATTAGATTGCTACGCAGTGGCTTAGAAATTTTACAGCAAGGAGAAATAATTGTAGATAGAAGAATAGCTGGTGATGTTGATGATTTAAAAGCGATTCTTCAGGGTGAGTATTCTTATGAACAGGTGATGAAAATGGCAGAGGAATTGGTGGCAAAAATGGAAACTGCTTATACTCAATCAACACTGCGTCATAAACCTGATTTGGAAAGAATTAATGAATTATGTATGGAATTAGTAGAAATGCAAGGATGGGGTGAAGAGTAATAAACTTGCAACTAAAAATATAGTATCTCTTTTTTTGGCAGAGGGGCAGGGTGCAGGGTGTAGTAAATGCTTTGTGAGGGCACGGCATCCAAAATATTTTGGTATATTCAATTATCTTACTGGTGCCTTGCCCCTACTCATCTGTCGCGTTTTTTCAAAATGGTATTAATAGATTTTAGGTTTTGGATTTTGAATTATTTAATTGTAGATTAATTCACCTATTTTTTAGACATAAAATATTAACTAAGTGACGTAGGGATGATTACCAAGCACAACATTGTTGTGCCCCCACTATATAACTTATTTACTTAAAAATTTTGTGTTCGCGTAGGCTGAAGTCGTCTCAATCTTCATGTATCAATGAAAAACTACGCTTTTACAAGTATACTGTAATTAGATGTTATATTATCCTCGGACTATAAGTAATAATCCAGAGTAGTGAGGAATATTTCTGCGATGTCTGCTAACAAGACAGGCGTAATCTTGAATTGGTTGATAGTTATAACAGTTATATTTGCTCTCTTATTGAGTTTAATTATCTTTGCATTGTCCCAAATTCGAGGATTGTCTGTTCAACAACAAATAGAATATACAATTCAGGCATTAGCTACTACTGCAATTATTTTCCTAGGATTAGGATTAATCGTTAATGCTTATTATGGCGCAAAGCGTGCCCAGGCTTTACAAAAAAGTGCGATCGCAGCCGAAAAAAGCGTTGAACTTGGCATTCAAAATGCCAAACTCAGTCAAGATAGGCTGATTGCAGAACGCTTTATGACAGCTATTGCACAGTTGGGACATCAAAAAACTGAAACTCGTACAGGTGCAATTTATGCTTTAGAAAGAGTCGCGCAGGAATTTCCCACAGAACATTGGACAATTATGGAAATCCTCACGGCTTTTATTCGCGAGAATGCTCCCATTGGTGAAGGAGAGCAATTAAGAGAAGAAGATACAGCCGTCTTCAATTATGAGCAGCAAAAGCGAGAAAATAATCGTACACAGCAATCTGTATCTAACTATCATGATGAGCCATCAAAAATTCGCACAGATATTCAAGTAGCATTGACAGTTATTGGTAGACGTAATTATTTAGAAGACAAAGTTAATCAAACACTAGATTTACGCAACACAGATATTAGACGTGCAGACTTACTGGGAGCAAATTTAGAACGGGTAGATTTGCGCGGAGCTAATTTATCTAGTGCAGATTTGCGGGGAGCTAATTTAGCTAATGCTAATTTGAGTAGTGCAAAACTCTTAAAATCGATTCTTTATGAAGCTAATTTATTTAAAGCTAACCTGCGTGGAGCTAACCTTTCTTGGGTAAACTTGAATCGCGCTAACTTAGCTGGAGCTAATCTCCGTGGTGCTAACCTGACAGGTGCAAGTCTACGCGCAGCTAATTTGCAAGGAGCTAACCTTTATAAAGCTAACTTACAACAGGCAACCTTAAAAGTCGCTAACCTGGCTGGCGCTAAGTTATTTTTAGCTAACTTGCAAGGAGCAAAACTAGGTAAAGCTAACCTGCAATTAACAGGTTTAATTGGAGCCAATCTGCATGGTGCAAATTTGAATGGAGCCAATCTTTGTGGTGCTAACCTGAATGCAGCTAAACTTCAGCAGACAGAGATATTTTTTGCCAATCTTTCAGAAGCTAGTTTAGCGGAAGCTGACTTGTATCAAGCGAACTTGATAGGCGCTAACCTTGCTAAAGCCATGCTTTATGAAGCCAATCTCCACAGTGCAAACCTCATGGGAGCTAACTTTTTAGACACCAACCTCTGTGATGTCAAACTAGAAGGCGCAATTTTGACAGGTGCAAAAAACTTAGAATTACAACAAATTACACTGGCAGTGGGCGATCGCACAACCCGCCTCCCAGATTATGTGGAAACTCCCACCCATTGGCGACAATCTGGCTAATTTAACAGATCATCTATTGCTGATCTGGGTGCATCTGGCTATTTAAGATTAACAACAGCAGTTTTTACTGCACCAAATTACAAAAGTTTTTAATAGATTTAATCAATCAATTTAGGGGTTTTAAACTCAATATTCGGGAAGGTTTGGCTTATGCTTCCCTGTTCTCTATTACCTGTTTCCAACCTGAATCACATCGTCAGTAAATATATAGAGATTTCTTTGATCCCCAAATGATTGACTAATTAAGTCAGTGTTTTTACTGTATTAAAAGGTAATAACAAATAATAGTATGGATAAGCTAAATTCCACAAGGAGTCAAAGATGAAGACTAATGAGATGTCTTTGATCAGGACTAATGGACTCACTAGTTTGGTGCTATCTATCACACTTATATTTATTCTCTCATTAATTTTAATTCTTCTATTCTTTTTTAGTCTTCATGGGTTGCCAACTGAGGAAAAAATCACAGCAGTAACTAAGGTGATGGCAATTATTGCTATATTTGCTTGGGCAATGGCAATTACCATTAATGCTTATAATACCTCGAGGTTATCTCTGGGAATTGATCAGAGTACATTAGGACAAATACTTTCAAGAGTAATGGCGTGGGAGAAAAAGGTAGAAATGGGTATTAATTACACCCAATCAAATGTTCAAGAGTTGGATACAGAAAGATTTTATCAAGCAATTAAACATTTAGGTAATGAAAAAATAGAAACTAGATTTGCCGCGATATATGAGCTAGAAAGAATTGCTCGCGATTTCCCTAAAAATCATTGGACAATTATGGAAATCCTCGCTGCTTTTATTCGCGAAAATGCTCCAGCGCGCCGAGATAGTGAAAATAATTTACCAGAAAAACTGCCTACAGATATTCAAACAGCACTTACCGTTATTGGTAGGCGGAATGCACAATACGATTTAGCGAATAAAAAACTCGATTTACGCGATATCGATATTAGTAATGCTGACTTAATGGAAGCAAATCTTTCTGGAGTCATCTTAATTGGAGCGAATTTGCAATGGGTAAACTTCATCGGAGCAAATTTATCTGGAGCTAACTTAACGGAGGCTAATCTCTGTGGTGCGGTGCTGTATGAAGCCAATTTACATAAGGCGATACTTCCAGAAGCAAATCTCCAAGAAGCTGTACTGAGAAAAGTTGATTTAGCCAAAGCAATTCTCTATGAAGCTGATTTGCAAGGAGCAATGCTATATGATGCTAATTTGCAAGACGCGGTTCTTTATAACGCTAATTTAGAAGATGCTATTCTTTGCGACACAAATTTAGCAGGAGCAAACTTAGAAGGATGCAACCTATCAGGAGCCAATCTTATTGGTAGTAACTTGCAAGGTGCAAAATTGATTGGTGCCAACTTAGAAAGTGTACTATTAAGTACAGCAAATCTTCAAGAAGCCAACCTTTATGAGGCGAATTTAGAAGAAGCAAACTTCTATGAAGCTAACCTCAAATACGCTACCCTCACTGGAGCTAACCTGAATCAAGCAATATTTCAAAAAGCTAAGATGTTTGGCTGTGACTTAACAAAATGTGAAAATCTAGAATCACCGCAACTAGAATTAGCACTAGGCGATCGCACAACTATTTTGCCAGAAAATTTAGAAATTCCTGCACATTGGTGCCAAAATTTAGTTGACTGTTCAGTATCTGATTCCGAAACTTGAAGCCTGAGTTAAAGACTCATACAGATACTAGCGATTGGCTGACTTTTAAAATAAGGGATTATGTTGTTCATCCCAACATTTTTGCTCACGCCATATTCTCTCGTTCTTTTCACATTGCACTTGATTATGAATATTGGGAATGAAAGTTGGATATATTGTGGTAAAAATTGTGTTTATATCTGGATGTAATAGTAATACTAAAGCAGTGGCATAACCACAACTCACAAAAATGACAGCAAATAAAATAGCTAAGATAATTCTGGGTAAATTTTGATGGTAAAATTTACCTTTTTTAATATTTTGTGGTTCATACATATTTTTTTAAGTTTCTAATAGTAGTAGATGACTGGTTGATAAAAAATAATTTAGACTAATTCATCTCAAAGCCGATTTGCTGTGGCTATTGTCCCACGTATTTACCGATCAGTATGATGAAATCATCTTTATATTCATTAAGACTAAATTAATTACAGCAGATCTCTAGGGATTTCCCAGTCAAAAATGTTTCATCCCTACGAAAAGCTGCCTTTAGTTTGCGTCCCCACAGGGGTAAATTATTTAGGCATAGGTGCTGAAGCACTAACTACGCAGTCAGAAAAATTATAGATATATTGCTATTTAAATAGTTATTTTTGGCAAATAGCAGCCATTTGAAATTATTTTTAGACTTTTGATACCAATTTTGGAAATCATAGTTAATATGGATAAGATTTATGTCTCGTTGAGAGCCTATCCGTGTTTCCTACCTTGATCTGTGTTTGGTGGCTTCTCGAATAATTTATTTTTTGCTACTCCCTTAGTCCGGAAATACCTGACAAAGAGCCGTAGAAAGAGCTGTTTGTCTTGATATATGTAGCACGAAATACAAAGTATTCCTAATCTCAGCCCTAAGATTTATGGAACCTAGATTATCAATCTAGGATTTGGAATGACTGGCGGGGGTTCAAGCACTCTCAGGATTTTTCCTGAAGTACGAGGTTAGGAGCAATCAAACTCTACTTGCAGTGGCAACAATATAAAGTGAGATGGTAAAAAACTGGGCGTTGGTTATTGGTATTAATCATTACGACTGCTTGCAACCCCTCAAATATGCGAAGCGGGATGCAGAGTTGCTGCAGAATTTGCTCCACAATGAAGCAGGTTTTGAGCGGGTTTTCTTATTCTCGGATGACTCACCTAGTATAGGTGGTGAACTAACTCGTCCTGATCGCGCTAATTTATTACGATGCTTACAGCAGTTATTTGAGCGTCCCTTTCTACAGCCAGAAGATAATTTCTGGTTTTTCTTTAACGGTCATGGGATGAACTATGGTGAGCAAGATTACCTCTTAGCTGCTGATGGGAATCCAGAAGACATCGAAAATACAGGAATTTCCTTGAGTTATCTGACTGAGTGTCTCCGCAATTCCGGTTCAGATAATATTGTTTTGATGTTGGATGCTAATCACCATCAGCATCAAGGACATGGCTTAGGAATTGGGCAGCAAACGCAAAATTTGGCGCGGCAAACCGGGGTCATCAGCATCTTATCATGTACTGCTAATCAATCATCTGCTGAAATCGATGCCTTGCAACAAGGTGCTTTTACCCATGCACTCCTAGAAGGGTTAGGAAGTCAGGGACAATGCGCCACTGTCAAACGGTTACACCAATATCTCAGTTTCCGAGTTCCAGAACTGTTAGCGCATTACAAGTATCCTCTGCAAACACCTGTGATCAATGCAGAGCCAATTGCTAAGTTACAGCGAGTTTTTATTCAAAAATACGCAAATTTACATGATATTGCCAAAAATCAGAGAAATAGCCTGCCCATAGAAGTAAACTCCAATAGGGAGTTTGTACAATTAGAAGAGTTATGGTCAAGAACTAATACAGTAAATCCTAGTGTAGAAAAGCATACAGTTAAAGACATCTCAAGAATTGCTCAATATGCAGGTAGCGGTGAGAACTTTACTTCTCATCCAGTCGTTTGCGCTTCTTCTGTGCAAGTGATGTCTGACGACAAGATGCACAGTACCCACACTCAAGCGCATACATCAACGCTAACTATCTCACAACCAACAATTGATGACCTGGCTTCGGAAAGAGGAATAGATTATCAGCGATTATCAGAATTATTAGCAGCTGGTGATTGGAAAGCCGCAGATCGGGAAACTTTCAACCTAATGCTTAAAGTAGCGGCGCGCGAGGAAGCTGGTTGGCTGGATATTCCAGCAATCAATAAATTCCCCTATACCGACCTTTGCACAATTGACCGACTTTGGGTCAAATATAGCAAAGGTCGTTTTGGTTTTACTGTGCAAAAGCAGATTTGGGACAGCATAGGCGGCGAAGCTGATGCTGATTATCAAACATGGTGCAAATTTGGCGATCGCATCGGTTGGCGTGTCAATGATGCTTGGCTATTTTACTCTGACCTAAATTTTGTGGATGATGCACCAATAGGACATTTTCCAGCTGCGGCGACTGTTGATTTATTAACTGTCCGCCAAGGTTGGGTAGTGGGTTTATTTGGTTGTTTGGTAGGTTTTTCGGCTCTTTCCTCACGATTAGCTCAATATCAGTAATGCAATAAAGGGGAAAGGGGAAAAGGTTGTTAGCCTTTTCCCCTTTTCTCATTCCAAACCTAGCAATTTTAGTTTGGCAAACAACTGTTAGTTTCTATAAAGAACGTCGCCAGCCTAATTGATTTTGAGAAGATAGTTTGATGTTGCATAAAGGCTGACTATTATTGTAGTTACAAGTATAAGTTGCTAAAAGTTCTTGCTGATAATTAAAGACTCGCAGATTATAATTATCATTCCTAGCGGCAGTACCTAAACGATTGACAAAGTCGTAGCGTTCTAGATAATCTAATAAACTCCAAATTTGTTGATTCACAATTAAATCTACTCGTGCTGCTTCTTTTGGCGAAGTTGGATATGCTATCCAGTTATCTAAAAGCTTGTTTTCAGCGCTTTCTTTGGCCCACCATAATTTAGGAATGGTGAGATTTCCTTGGCTAACGGTATTCCCGGTAATTACAGGGCCTTTTGGTTCTGTTAATAAGCTTAGTTCTAATGGTGCATTAGAAGGTTGCGGTTCGGTGATAGTTTCGGCTTGTAAAGGTCGAATGGGTAAAAGCGAAATGGTGGCTAGGCTAATAGTTAGTAATAGTGGGAGTGATGTGTGGCGAGGAGGCATATTTTTTTATGGATAGCTATTATTAATTTATACCAATTTGAAAAAAGAATGCGACAGATTGTAGGGTCAAGGCACTGCCTTGCCCTCTAGAATATTATTGATGTGTTGCAAACATTATTTGATTTGGTATTATCAGTTAATACAATTCAGATCAGATTATTAGTGATTGATTTGTTACTTGTGGAAAAGCCTAAGATTGGGGGATTCTCCCCCAAACCCCCGATTGGGGGACGGTTGCGTCCCCCAATCCCCCTCCAAAATGATTGTTCGGTTTTTTGTTGAGTAAATAGTTTTTGGTTTTGTTGTCAATTAATTTTATTAACTTAACTGTATTGGATTATAAGTATCCGTCATGAAGTGGGTACATCAGAACAGATGAAAAATTTATTAATCCCCCTTGCTCCCTGCTCCCTGCTCCCCTGCTTTTTAAAGTCAGGTCGGTGCAAAGAAAGATAACTAGTCATTTGTCATTTGTCATTTGTCATTGGTAAGGGTTTTATTGTTGTAATCGATAACAAATACCTTTATTAAATTGCACACGCTCAAATGACGCATCTAAGTTAATGGTGGTTTCCGCGTTACCTAGAAATAAATAACCATCTACACTTAATTGCTGTTTGATTTTGTTTAGTAAAGCTTTTTTAGTGGGGATATCAAAGTAAATTAAAACATTGCGTAAAAATATCACATCAGATTTGGGAAGGGATGGCCAAGTTTTGACAAGGTTGATTTGCTGAAATTCCACCATCTTGATGAGATTATCAAGAATTTGCCATTCATTATCGACTTTATGAAAATAGCGATCGCACAAATTTTTTGGTAGTCCTCGCTGAATTTCTAGTTGGTTATAACGTCCTTGGCGTGCTTTGGTTAAGGCTTTTTGGGAAAAGTCGCTGGCAATTAGCTTTACAGACCAATTGGCTAATAGGGGAAAATGTTCGCGCATCAACATGGCAATGCTATAAGGTTCCTGTCCATGAGAACAGGCTGCACACCAAATATTTAGCGATCGCGCGATCGCTCTTTTTTTGATTAACTCTGGTAAAACAAATTTTTGCAGCGTTTCAAAAGGGTAAATATCACGGAAAAAAGATGTTTCATTAGTCACTAAAGCTTCAATTACCTGGGTGTGAATATGATTAAAAGGTTGGTTACGCAGGTAATTGACTAACTCAGCAATTTGTGTAAATCCTAGAGAGGTGGTAATTGGCTGTAAATATAACTCTGCTAAATAGGTTTTATCAGCAGATAACACAACTGCCGAATGACGATAAACTAAGTCTCGGAGAAAATCAAAATCAGTAGCGCTTACACCCATCGTCTGTTTCATTACAGACCTAAAATCGGAACTTGATTGTAACGAACTCGGCGCATAATTTCACCTGGCATTTGGTCGAGGGGTACAATTTGATCGGCTAACCCAGCATTGACAACGAAACCTGGCATTCCCCACACTACGCTAGTAGCTTTGTCCTGCGCTAAGATTTGACCGCCGACTTCGCGAATGTGCTGACAACCTTGTAATCCATCTTGCCCCATGCCTGTCAGTATAACGGCAAGCGATCGCCCTCCATAGACTTCTGCAACCGAGCGTAATAAAACATCTACAGCAGGACGACAGGAATTTTCTGGTGGGTCTTTATGAGTATCAATTCTCACCATATTGCCATGTCGTTGTACCACCATGTGAAAATCTCCAGGTGCAATCCACGCTTTCCCAGGTTCTAAGACTGCGCCGGGAATCGCTTCTTCTACGGCGATTTGACATTTAGAAGCTAATCTTTCAGCTAACAGTTTGGTAAACATCGGCGGCATATGTTGCACAATCAGGATGGGGACTGCTAAATTCCCAGGAAGTTCAGGAAGTATTTGCGCCAAAGCATTTGGCCCTCCTGTAGACACCCCAATTGCAATTACATCTATTTGCTCTATTTTCGGACGCTGGGGAGGAACATCTGCATGGTTAACTGTGATTGCTGGGGTAACTACACTAATTCCGGCACCAAAGAGCTTAATTTTAGGAATTAATTCCTCGCGGATATGTTGGGTAGTTGCCTCCATACTTCCTAAGTTACTAGGTTTGGTGGCATAATCTGAAGCACCCAAAGACAGAGCTTCTAGAGTTGCAGTTGCTCCTATGCGCGTAGAAGTGCTGAACATGATTACGGGTAACTGCGGATAACTTTGGCGAATCGCCGCCAGAGTTTCCAAACCATTCAAATCTGGCATTTCCACATCCAAAATAATCACATCAGGATTCACATAGGGAATCTTGGCGAGTGCAATACGTCCATTAGCCGCCACATCCACCACCTCCAACTCAGCATCGTGCGACAGAATCTTACTAACGCGACTCCGTACAACAACAGCATCATCAACTACGAGCACCCGGATTTTGGGCATAGGGATTGGGGACTGGGGATTGGGGACTGGGGAACTCGGGGCCCCCTCTGGGGATAAGGGGTAATGGGGACTGGGGACTGGGGGATGAAGAAGCAGAGGGAGCAGAGGAAGCAGGGGAGAAATTCCTATTACCAATTACCAATTACCAATTACCCATTACCAAATGACAATTAATACTGAAACTGACTGACGACTTTTTGCAAATCTATTGCCATTCGAGATAGTTCTGTGGCGGCTTGTGAGGTGTTGCTGGCTCCTATGGTGGTGGTTTGGGCGTTGAGGGCGACGATGCCGATGTTTTTGGCAATTCCAGAGGTTCCTGCGGCTGCTTCGCCGATGTTGCGGGCGATTTCGTTGGTGGTTGCGGTTTGTTCTTCTACGGCACTGGCGATCGCACTTTGTAAGTCGTTAATCTGGTTGATGATGTCGGTAATTTGGGTAATGGCGTTAATTGCACCTTTGGTATCTGTTTGAATTGCTTCAATGCGCTGGCTAATATCTTCGGTGGCGTTGGCGGTTTGTTTGGCTAGTTCTTTCACCTCATTTGCCACTACCGCAAATCCTCTGCCAGCATCTCCGGCTCTTGCTGCTTCAATCGTAGCATTTAAGGCGAGCAAGTTTGTTTGTTGGGCAATGGAGGTAATAACTTTGATGACTTTGCCAATTTCCACGCTGCTTTGACCAAGTTTACCAATGGTTTCGTTAGTGCGATCGGCTGTTTTGACAGCTTCTATTGCTACTTTTGCACCTTGGGAAACTGTCTTGGCAATTTCGCGAATACTAGCGTTCATCTCCTCTACCGCCGTCACCACTGTGGTGGTATTTTGATTTACTTGTTCGGCGGAGACGGAGGCGGAAGTGGCTTGTTCTGAGGTTTGTTCGGCATTTGCAGTCATTTCTTGACTGACGGCGGTTAATTCTTCTGCGGAGGATGCAACGGCTGTGGCTACTTCTGCCATTTGTTGAATTGAAGATTTCAGGCTACCAATCATTTGATTGGTATTATCGGTAAGCTGTTTGAAGTCGCCAGCATTACGTACCTTGATTTGTTTGGATAAATCACCACCAGCCACAGAGAGAGTTACATCATTAATACTGGTAATCTGCTGCTTGAGGTTAATTGACATTTGGTTTAAATTATCAATTACTTCTTGCCAAGCACCTGTTACACCAGGAACCTCAGCTTGGGAACCGAGTTTACCTTTTTTGCCAATCTCGGATGCGAAGCGATTCACTTCTTTGCTGAAGGCTTGGTTGACACTCACCAATTCATTAAAAACTGTGGCTATTTCGGCTAATCCATTGTTCTCTACTGGTAAGCGGACTGAAAAATCACCATTTTTGGCGGCTAACAATGCATTTAGTAAAGGCTGCAGTTGCGGATCTGTGGGAGTGCGATCGCTCTCAACTGCATCTATAGTATTTTCTGAGGGAGTTTTGGCTGTTTTCCCACTCCGACTTGTAGCCATTGCAAATTGCTCCTCAATTGGCAGCTAAAATTTTTTTAGTATCTAGAACTAGCAGCAAACCCCCTGCATATGGATAAGCTCCAGCTAGCATCTGATGCATTCTACCTTTTAAAGTTGCTGGTGGGGGTTGAAATGTATTTTGTGTGAATTCTAAGACATCACCAACATCATCCACGAGGAGGCTAACTACTTCATCGTGAGTTGAGACAACTATATTAAATCCTTGGGCTTCATCTAATGGGGTTGTGGTGCGAATTGCTGATTTACCCATTTCTAAACGCTGCTGTAAATCAATGACTGTGAGAATTTGTCCCCGCAAATTAATTAAGCCACAAATATCTGAGGGAGCCAAGGGTACAGGTGTCATTACTTGGGGACGAATCACTTCTTGAACGTGCTGTACGTCAATCCCAAAAAAAATGCCGTTAAGGAAAAAGGTACAAAGTTGTTCAGTCATGATGGTTAGAGTGGGGAAGGAAGCGCCAATAAGTAACGCACCGCCGCATAGATGATGCGTTAGGCGCTAAGATAGTTCTTTTGTGACAAATCATATTGGAAACCAGCGCCTAACGCATCCTACAATAATTTTATTTGGCGTTGCATAATAGAGGGATGAATTTAGGTGCGCTACTGTGAATTGTCCATACTGCGGCTCTACTGAGATTAGGAAAAATGGCTGGCGACGAGGTAAACAGAATCACATCTGTACTAATTGCGATCGCCAATTCATTGATATCTACAGCCCACCAAAAGGATACTCAGATGAGAAGAAAGTAGAATGCTTAAAAGCATACGTTAATGGTGCAGGCTTTAGAGCAATTGAACGTCAAACAGGGATTCATCACACGACGATAATTAACTGGGTAAAACAAATCGGCGAAAAGTTGCCGGAGGCACCGCCAACAGATAAAATACCATCCGTTGGGGAATTAGATGAACTAGAAACTTTTGTGCGGTCAAAAAAAACAAAATTTGGATATGGACGGCGTTAGACCACTTTAATAGGGGAATTTTGGCTTGGGTTGTAGGAGACCATAGTGCAGAAACCTTTAAACCTTTATGGAATATTGTTAGCCTCTGGGGATGCTATTTTTACGTCACAGATGGATGGCCTGTTTACGCTAGTTTCATTAACCCAGGAGACCATATTATTAGCAAAACATATATGACACGAGTAGAAGGAGAAAATACACGTTTACGCCATTATCTGGCACGTCTACATCGCAAAACATTATGTTACTCCAAATCTGTAGATATGCTTAAGCTATCAATTAAATTGTTACTACATTACCTGAAGTATGGAGAAATACCCGTATTTAGCTAATTCATCCCGCATTTATGCAACGCCTTTTATTTTTACTTTATAAATAAACTCTTAATGCAACAATTCGCATTGCCAATGTATTGGTCGACATTGCCAATGTATCGGTCGACATTGCCAATGTATCGGTCGACATTGCCAATGTATCGGTCGACATTGCCAATGTATGGGTTGACATTGCTAATGCAACAACTGGCATCGTTAATGTAATACCATCAAAATAAACTAAAAATGGCTACTCAAAAGCTAACCCTTGAAATACCAGAATCACTGCTTGAAGAATTACATCGTTTTGCTGAGTTAACTGGTCAATCTGTAGAATCTTTGGCATTGCAAAGCATTACAATCAGTTTACCCAGGTTGCGTGAGAAAATCTATGACCTTGATGAATTGTTGTCACAGGTAACAGCAGATAATTTACATAGTGAAATCTTCTAATTTACCAGTTTAAATTCATCAAAACAGCAATACTGTGTAAAGAGATTTTACCTCTCAAGTTGGACACATTTATTCAGTTATTCTTTGCGCCTCTGCGCGACGAACACTTTGCTCAAGTCGGCAAAGCCGCCCACGCAAGTGTCCTCCTCTGCGTGAGAAATTATCGATAATTTCCTACTTGCAACAGATAAGGATTTGTCTTCCGAATTATCGCTTCCATATCCAAAATTTCTGTGATTTTACCTTGAATGACAGTAGAGAATAAAATACCTTCTCTACTAGGTATACCTTTAATTGTCAGTGGTTCCTCGACAATATCAAGAATGCAATCAACTACTAACGCCACGCTTACTGCTGGATAGGGAGAGACAATAATAATTGATAATGTTTCTGTTTCTGTTGCTAGATTATCAAAGGTGCGATCGCCAAATATAGTATGCAAATCAATTAGCGGCAAAATTTGATTGTTATATCGCACAACCAACTGATTAGCGACTGATTCAACCGCAGTTGCGGGAATCTCCGCCAGTCGAGATGCGATCGCTAGGGGAATACCCATACGTGCGCCTTGGGGGCCTGTAAACAGTAAGATAGTTTGGCGATCGCTTTCTGAAATACTGACATCTGTAGCATTCGCCAACCGCTGATATGTGGCGCTGACACCAGCTTGCTTGGCTAACCCGACGACATCAATAATTAATCCGACTGTTCCATCTCCTAAAATGGTGGCTCCAGCAAATAAGGAGATATGCTTTAATTGTTTGCCTAATGGTTTAACAACGATTTCTTGAATATCTTCAATGCTATCTACTACTAAGCCGAAGCGATAGTTATCAGCTTGGATAATCAATATACTCAGCAGTTCGCTGTTAGTAGCAGTAACTTGTAATATTTGATTGAGGTAAATTAACGGTACAAGTTCACCCCGCAAGCGATACACGGGTACATCATAAAATATTTCAATATTGTTTAATCCTTGCTCCATTTCCAGGCGAACTAGTTCTTGGAGATTTCCTTGAGGAATGGCATAAAAATCGCCGCCACTGCTAATTATTAATGCAGAAATAATCGCCAATGTCAGCGGAATTTTCAGTTTAAATGTGGTTCCTTTTCCTAATTGACTATCAATTTCAATGCTACCGTTAATTTTTTCAATATTATCTTTGACGATATCCATTCCAACCCCTCTTCCTGAGAGGTTGGTGATTTGTTCGGCGGTAGAGAAGCCACGTAAAAAAATTAAGTTCATCGCTTCTGAGTCAGTCATCGCTGCTGCTTGGGTGGCGCTGACTAATCCCAGTTGTTGCGATCGCACTTTGAGGCGTTCGGGGTTGAGTCCCCTACCATCATCGCCAATTTCTATGTTGACTTTACCGCTTTCGTAAGCAGCTTTGAGAAATAATTTCCCAGCAGCAGGTTTACCCTTAGCTGTGCGTTCTGCGGGGAACTCAATCCCATGATCGATACAGTTGCGGATTAAATGAGTTAAAGGATCTTTGATGGCTTCAATAATACTTTTATCTAATTCCGTATCTATCCCCACCATTTCCACTTCCACTTGTTTACCAGAAGCGATCGCTAAATCGCGAACTACCCGGGGGAATTTTTGCCAGATACTATTAATTGGTTGTAAGCGAGTTTTCATTACCTGTTCTTGCAACTCGCCTGTAATTCCATTTAAGCGTTGGCAAGCTCCAGTCAAGTCGCTATCTTTTAACTTGGTAGATAATCTCATGACTTGGTTACGCGCTAACACCAGTTCACCTACCAAATTCATTACCTGATCTAACAACCCGACATTAACGCGGATATGAGATTCTGAGGTTGTCAGGGTTAAATCTTCTAAATCGCTATCAAATAATTCCACAGTTGGGGGTGCTGGGGAGGTTGCTGCTGGCTGAGTCTGTTGTAATGCAGTGATTTTCTCAATCAGTTCTGCATAATCGCGATCGCCTTCTTTTCTTGTCGTTGCGATCGTAGACAACATCTGTCTGATACTGTCGATTGTTTGCAGTAATGTACTGACGATTTGAGGAGTGATAGCTAAAGTGCGATCGCGCAGCGTCTCCATTCGCGCAGCGTCCCCAAGGGAAGGAGAATCGCGCAGACTCGACAACAAACTTTCCGCCGCATGAGCCAGCGCTTCTAACTTGGGAAACGGTAAAAAGCCACAATTACCTTTAAGGGTGTGCAGTGAGCGATAAATCCTGACTAACGATTCACCATTTCCAGACTCTTTCTCTAGCTCAATAATGTCACGTTCAATTTGGTCGAGATTCTCGTAGCTTTCAACGAGAAATGCTTCTATGTCATCATCTATCTCTGTTAACTCCATTGTAGTAATAGATTGCCAATTCTTTATTCTAATACTAATAACCTGCCAAAATCAATATATCTCTCTCTTATGAGAGATGTTTATCGCCATAAATGCTGAAAATATAATGCTAAACTTAAAAACGAAAGCAAAGAAATGCAATGCCAGCTTTGCGCTGCAAATCCAAATATTAAAAAGGGTAAGCATCAACCTAGACAAAGTTAAAAGTATCAGCGATCCAATTCTCAATTGTTCTCATCTTAGCAACCTTGGAGTTACCTCAATTATATCAATAAAGTGTGTTTGTGAATGCATCTTCAAGCCATAAATGTGATACCAATCTTGGTAATCACAAATATCACATACAAGAATTTTATCGGGAGTGCGAAAAGCGCAAATGGGAATAAATTAACTGTGCAAGATATCAAATTTTAATTATAAAAAATTATCAATATCATATCTTTGCTTATACTTGAGTAAAAATTGCTGTATTAACTAAAGATAAATTTTGAGAAATTAGCTGATTTTTTACGGATAATTCAAAAAGAGACTAATTTTGCAATTTCAGGAAGTCGCAGGTCAAAAGGGTTAAGCTGATGGCTTTGGTGTTAATTATCGATGATGCAGCCTTTTCTCGCAGAATGATTCGCAAGTTTCTGCAAGTAGATGGTTATGAAATCCTCGAAGCTAGTAATGGGCGCGAGGGGTTAGAAATGGTGCATAAGCATCAGCCAAACTGTGTGTTAGCTGATATTTTAATGCCGGAAATGAATGGTTTTGAATTTTTGCAAGCTCTCCAAGATGAACAATTAAAAATTCCTACCATTATCATCTCAGCAGATATTCAAGATGGCTCACGCAATCAAAGTTATGAATTAGGCGCAGTTAACTTTATTAACAAACCGCCAAAAGAAAGTGAATTGCGTGCAGCAGTTCAGCAAGTTCTCAATACCAAGGAATAAAGCCAAGATGAATGTGACAGCAGAACAATTAGATGCCCTCCAAGAATTAATTAATATTGGAGTTGGTAGGGCAGCAAGTTTACTCAATGAAATGGTAAACTCTCACATTCGTCTAGAAATTCCGTTTGTCAAGGTATTAACAGCTGCGGATGCCTATGAAGAATTAGCTGTACGATTTCATGATGATAGTTTAGCAGCTGTGAGACTTGGCTTTACAGGCCCCTTTTATGGTACAGCTGGCTTGATTTTCCCAACTGACAGCGCCTCATCATTAGTAGCAGTTTTGACTGGTGAAAACCCAGATTCAACTGACTTGGATGCAGTTAAAATTGGCACATTAAGCGAAATTGGTAATATTGTAATTAATGGGGTAATGGGTTCAATAGGTAATGTGTTGAGACAGCACATGAGTTACACAATACCTGTTTATTTAGAAGATAAAATTGAGAATTTATTAGCATCTGCCAATGTGAGCGAGTCAAAAATTTTGCTAGCACAAGCCAGATTTACGATTGAACAATTAGAACTGATCGGAGATATCATTTTAATATTTGAATTAGATACGTTCGATACCTTAATTCAAATAATTAATCAGGAGATAGGAGTATCATGAAGCTAAAAATTCTGACAAAAGATATTATAAATTTTTTAATTTAGTCTGATGATTATATGAATAGAATCGAACAAGCTCAAGCAAAATTCGCCCTTCTAGATAAAATTACTTTAGGAGCTTTTGTTCTACAGTCAGACTACAGTGTTTTATTCTGGAATTGCAGTTTAGAAGAATGGACACAAATTCCCCGCAGTCGGATTTTAGGTAATTCAATTCTGGAATATTTTTCCCATCTTAATCAACCGCGCTACATTCATCGCTTAGAGCAAATTTTTCAAGGTGGCCCGCCGACAATATTTTCTTCGCAATTACATCAATATATTATTCCCGTACCGTTACCCCAAGAAAAATATCGCATTCAGCACACCACAGTAACTGCTGTAGAAGCTGATGGTGATGAGTTTTATGCATTATTTTCCATTCAAGATGTTACCGAACTCACCTTCCGTGTTCAAGAATATAAAAACGTGCGCGATCAAGCATTAGCAGAAGCAGAAGCGCGCCAGCGATCGCAAGAAGCCGCCGAAGCCGCCAACCGCATCAAAGATGAATTTCTGGCTATTGTCTCTCATGAATTGCGATCGCCACTCAACCCGATTTTAGGATGGGCAAAGTTACTTAAAAAACGTAATTTAAATGAAATAACTACCCTGCGCGCTGTCGAAACTATCGAACGCAACGCCGAATTACAAGCGCAGTTAATTGATGATTTATTAGATATTTCGCGCATCCTACGAGGTAAACTCGGCTTAAATTTAGAAACAGTGAATCTAGCTGCCACAATTGAAGCAGCTTTAGAAACAGTCAGATTAGCAGCAGAAGCCAAATCTATTCAAATTCATCTCAATTTAGATTGCAAAGTAGCACAGGTAAAAGGTGATAGTAGCCGCTTGCAACAAGTAGTGTGGAATTTGCTTTCTAACGCCATCAAATTCACCCCAACTGGCGGAAAAATAGAAGTTAAATTACAACAAATAGATTCGCAAGTAGAAATTCAAGTCAGCGATACAGGTAAAGGTATTAGTCCCGATTTTCTACCCCATGTATTTGAATATTTCCGCCAAGCTGATAGTACAATCACCCGCAGATCGGGGGGATTAGGATTAGGTTTAGCAATTGTTCGTCAACTTGTAGAATTACATGGTGGTAGAGTTTGGGCAGAAAGTCTCGGAGAAGATAAAGGCGCGACATTTACAGTTTCTCTACCCGCCTTGCCAAAAACGCTGAGATTATCAGCCAGAGATAGCGATTTATCACAAGATTCCTATTCCTTATCTGTACCTTATGCCCCATTAGCAGAAATTAAGGTATTAGTTGTAGACGATGATGTGGATACAAGAGAATTTCTCGCCTTTTTATTAGAACAGCATGGTGCAATTGTTACCAGCGCCGCCTCAGCCAACGAAGCATTGATTGCGATCGCCCAAGCCAAACCCGATTTATTATTAAGCGACTTAGGTATGCCAGAAGTTGATGGCTACGCCTTAATCCGTAAAATCCGCAGTATGCCAGCCCAGCAAGGAAAAGCAATTCCCGCGATCGCCCTCACCGCCTACGCCGCAGAAACCACACAACAACAGGTATTTGCGGCTGGATTTCAAATGCATATCGCTAAACCCGCCGATCCGTCAAAATTAATCGCTGCGATCGTTGCGCTGGTGAAACGGTGATAGGGAATGGGGACTGGGGACTGGGGATTGGGGATTGGGACTGGGGAGAAAAGAGACTCTTGTACAGACGCGATTCATCGCGTCTCCTCAACTCAGGGAAAGTAGAAATGATGCAGACAACCCAGAAAATTATCATTATTGGCGGAGGGATTGGCGGCGTAGCCACAGCCTTAGCACTGCATCAGGCTGGATTTGATGTAACTGTATACGAACGCACCTCGGAGTTACGCGAAGTAGGTGCAGGAATTGCACTGTGGGCAAATGCTACCCATGTATTGAAAAATTTAGGCTTGTTAGACGATGCGATTCTTGTAGGTAATTGCATCACCAATTATCAATTTAATTCCCAAAGTGGTAAGGAACTAGTCAACGTCAATGTTGATCGATTCGATTTACCAGTTCTGGGAATCCATCGTGCTGATTTACACGCGCTACTTTGGGGTAATGTACCAAAAGAAAAGTTTGTTTTAGGGCAAATATTTGAGCGCTTCCACCAAACTGGAGACAAAATTCAAGCTCATTTCGCCTCTGGTTTAACGGTTACAGGCGATGCTTTGATTGGTGCTGATGGTTTGAAATCGCGGGTAAGAGCATTACTATTGGGTGATAACCCACCGATTTATCGCAACTTTACCACCTGGCGTGGACTCACAGATTACATTCCCAGCGAGTACCGTTCTGGCTATATCAGAGAGTTTTTCGGTTTAGGTAAAGCCTTTGGTTTGATGATGTTGGGTAAAAATCGTATGTACTGGTACGCCGCAGCTAAAGCACCAGCCGCACAACCTGACTCACCACTGGGGCGCAAAAAAGAACTAGAGGTAATGTTTCAAGATTGGTTTCCCGCCATTCCAGAATTGATTGCGGCGACAGATGAACCCAATATCCTCAAAACAGATCTCTACGATCGCATTCCCTCTCGTCCTTGGGGAAAGCAAAATATTACACTGCTAGGAGATGCAGCCCACCCCATGCTACCAACCTTAGGGCAAGGTGCTTGCATGGCATTAGAAGACGCAGTTGTACTTACCAAGTGTTTACAAACACAATCCAATCCCACATCTGCTTTTCAAGAATACGAGTCACAGCGCTTTACGCGGACTAAATCGATTGTGGAACAGTCTTTGCGATCGGGGAAGATGGGCGAACTAGAGAATCGTTACGCTGTAGCGTTCCGCAACACCTTCATGAAACTCATGGGAGGCGCGATTAACAACAGCTTTTACTCAATTCACGCCTACAGAGTATGAGTTGAGTTTACCCACCCATCGGTTGATTTCATCAACAAATAATTGCGAATTGCGAATTACGAATTACGAATTACGAATTATTAAAATTGCGTCACAGTTACACTCAAACCAGAATCAAGTTTAGGCACTTTTAAATATTCTATTGGTTCGCTGCTATTGCGAGGTGTGGGATTATTGTTTGGCTGTTGACATTTTGCAAACGCAGCCGCTGGATCTTTCAAGAAATCTAAAGGATTGACTTTTTGACATCCTTGCTCTTCAATTCGAGTAATTCTATTATTAGTTGGGAGTAAACTATTATTTGGTTGAATAATCACATTCTGCCATTTATTATTAATTGTTGCCGCTTCTGTAATCAGATTCACTGCTTGATTGGGTACATCTGTCACAGGTTCTACAACAGTGAAATTACCCGGTTCAGTCATTGTTGGCATTAAATTTTCCTGTTGAGCATAGGCATTTTTAGTGCCTGCGATCGCACCCATCAAAACTAAGAAAATTAAGAGAACATATTTCATAGGTAGATGCCTCAACATTTAATATCAGTTTAAAATCTGTGGTTGCTGTATTAATAGTAATAAGTATAGTTATAGCAAAATAACATTAAGAATAAGATAAAGATTTCCTTTTATGTAGGTAGTTTGTGAATAATATTACTTTTGTCACATATTGTAAAAAATCAATGCATCTACTAACTTCAAAAGCTATTCATCAATAAATATCCCTATACTAAAGCTTTTAAAAGTGAATGCTGCTAACGATCGCCACCACACATTCCCCAGCAACAGAGTTAGGCTACTTACTGCATAAACACCCAGACCGCTGTCAATCTTTTTCTCTGTCCTTTGGAGAAGCCCATGTTTTCTACCCCCAAGCGCAGCCAGAACGCTGTACAGCAGCGTTGCTGTTGGATGTCGATCCAGTTAAGTTAGTGCGGGGCAAAGGTGCTAGGTTAGAACAGTATGTGAGCGATCGCCCTTATGTTGCTTCTTCATTTTTAAGTGTAGCGATCGCGCAAGTATTTAGCACAGCTTTAGCAGGTCGCTGTAAAGATAAACCCGAATTAGCGCAAACTCCCATTCCTCTAATCGCCAAAATCTCTGTCTTACCCTGTCGCGGTGGTGAAGGTTTTCTGCGAGAACTGTTTGAGCCATTAGGTTATACAGTTAGTGCCCAAGGACACAGCTTAGATGAGGAATTTCCTGATTGGGGAGCCAGCAAATATTTTACAGTCGAACTACAGCACACCCTAACTCTGAGCGATTTATTGAGTCATCTATATGTGTTAATTCCTGTATTGGATGACGATAAACACTATTGGGTAGGCGATGACGAAATTGAAAAATTACTGCGTCATGGTGAAGGTTGGTTAAATCAACATCCTGCGCGATCGCAAATTACTAACCGTTACCTCAAACGTCAACAGCGCTTAACTCGCGAAGCTTTAGCGCAATTAGCCGAAGAAGACAATCCCGACCCCGATAGCGCGGAAGAAAGCCATGCTGAGGAAGAAGCAGCGGTAGAAAAGCCCATTAGCTTAAATCAGCAGCGGATGAATGCGGTGATTGCAGCTTTAAAGCAAAATAATGCCAAGCGAGTAATTGATTTAGGTTGCGGACAAGGAAATTTGCTCAAATTATTACTTAAAGATAGTTATTTTGCTCAAATTACAGGTTTAGATGTTTCCTATAGGTCTTTAGAAATTGCTCAAGAAAGATTAGATCGTCTACGCTTACCTCGCAATCAATGGGAACGTTTACAACTAATTCAAGGCGCACTTACCTATCAAGATAAACGCCTCAAAGGGTATGACGCGGCGACAGTAATTGAAGTAATTGAACATCTAGATTTACCTCGATTAGGAGCATTTGAGCGAGTTTTATTTGAATTTGCAGAAGTGCAAACAATCATAGTCACAACGCCAAATATTGAGTATAACGCTAAGTTTGATAACCTCCCTGCTGGTAAATTGCGACATAAAGACCATCGCTTTGAATGGACAAGGTTGGAATTTACAAACTGGGCAAAGCAAACAGCAGAAAGATTTAGCTATGTTGTGGAATTTCAAGGGATAGGAATGGAAGATATAGAGGTTGGTTCACCTACACAAATGGCAATATTTCGACGTAATTCGTAGCTAAGTAGCGACTGTCTTGAATGTCAAGCGATCGCAAACAAAAAACTGCAACTAGGAAGATTGACGCAACTGGGGAACGCTGCGCTAGATTCAGCGGTGGCTGGTACGGGCAAAAGGACTTGTGGCTAGTAGTCAAGATGGTCGCAGCCCGCACCAGCCACTCCGCTTCGCCGCTGAATCTTCCCCAGTTGCTGGATTTCTCGTGTGGACAAAAAAGAGCATGAAAAATTTATCCCGGACAGAGCGATCGCTCACGGGGGAGACTAATTAAGAGTATAAAAAGTCGTTATGGCTAAACGGGAGCAATTGTGTGACAGTTGTCACAAATACGCCAAGGCAAATTATCTCGAACCATTGCATTTAAAATGACTAACATTTTACGCACACAAGCAGTTAGAGCAAGTTTTTTGGATTTACCACGCTCAACAAGGCGCTCGTAAAAAGCTTTAATCACGGGATTATGACGCATTGCAACCACAGCACCCATATAAAGAGTTGCTCGAACATGGGCACGACCACCATTAATCATTCGCTTACCTTTATGTTGCCCACTATCATGATTAATTGGTGCAACTCCTACTAAGCGAGAGATTTGTTTAGCAGTGAGCTTTCCTAGTTCTGGTAAATCAGAAACTAGAGTTGTAGAAATAACTTGACCAATTCCAGGAGTAGTTTTGAGTAAATTGACTTTATCAATCCATTGTTGATTGTTTTCGGTCAATTCTTCAATTTCTTGATTAAGTTGTTTCAAACGTTGATCAAGGTAATCAATATGCGTCTCAATATCTGCTAAAGCTTTACCACGAGCTCGAGTACGGCGATTTTTTTCAGCAGTCTGCATCTCAACTAATTGTCTTCTACGACTAATTAGTTCTGATAATTGACGCGCTGATTCTGATTCAATTGCTAACAATTGGGGTTTCATTGCTTCCCCAAAATGTGCCAGAATTTGTGCATCAATGGCATCTGTTTTCGCCAGTCTACCCGTAGCTTTGGCAAAATTTCGTCCTTGTCGCGGATTGATTAATGCTACTGGTAAAAGTCCTGCCTGTAATTGAATAATTAATTCTGTTTCTAAACCTCCAGTTGCTTCCAGTACAATCAACTTTAAATCGTAGGATTTGAGTTGCTCTACAAGAGTTGATATTTCCATTTCTGTGTTTGCCACTTTCATGGCTTTACCCATTGGACGGATATAAACATCTAGAGTGGCTTTACTCACATCAATGCCTACCCATTGACCAATATTTTCCATGTTTGATTCTCACAGATTCTGTAGATATTGGTAGATTAACATCCCCTTGATTTCACTCATCCTTGCCCGATACGGGCTGTATACTTTAAATCTCAGTAATTCAAGTTTTGCCCCTGGCGACTGTTCGAGTTCTGTCATGGAGATTGTTGTAGTGACCCATGCTACGAAGCGGTCTTAATTGACCTAGGGTGTGACGGTCTACTACTCTTTTTAATATACAAGGGTGTGTTGTCGCGCAGCGCAACGCACCAACACCCGATTAATGATTTAATACATTGAAATTTTCTTATTAAGAAAAATATAAAAAAGTAAAAAACTGAGAATCATCTCATACAAAGCTTTACATATTTCGCTTGGATTCCCTTAATTAATTGCTTTTAAAAATAATCTGATTTTTGTGTTACCAGATAGTTTAATCTACTAAATACGGGTAAGTTGATAAGAAGATTTGTAGGAGTAGAATTAGATGCATTATGCAATAAGCAAATGCACTTAAAATTGCTAAATTTTAATTTCCTTAACCTTGAAATATTCTTGCTGACTTACTGATTTCTTGTTGGAAAAACAAAAAAATATGGGGAAATCTAAGCGGATTGGCATTCTTACCAGTGGAGGAGATTGTTCTGGTTTGAATGCAGCGATCAGATCTGTAGTTCATTGTGCTTCGGGAAAAGGTTGGGAAGTATTGGGAATTCGCCAAGCAACTGTAGGATTGATGGCGCGTCCACCCGAATATACAAAACTAGAAATTGACCAAGTTGACCCACTGTTAACTGCTGGTGGCACAATGTTAGGAACCACAAATAAAGGCGATCCATTTGCATTTCCGATGCCTGATGGTAGTTTATGCGATCGCTCCGAAGACATCATTGCAGGTTACCATCAACTCGGTTTAGATGCTTTGATTGGCATTGGTGGTGATGGTAGCTTGGCGATTCTGCGGCGTTTGGCACAACAAGGCGGGATTAATTTAGTCGGGATTCCCAAAACCATTGATAATGATATTGGCATTACCGAACACGCCGTAGGTTTTGATACAGCAGTAAATATTGCTACAGAAGCACTGGATAGGTTACATTTCACCGCCGCGTCTCACAGTCGAGTGATAATTTTAGAAGTCATGGGACGTGATGCCGGACACATTGCGATTGCTGCGGGAATTGCTGGGGGAGCAGATGTAATTTTAATTCCCGAAATTCCCTACGATATGGATCAGATTTGCTACAAAATTAAACACCGCCAAGAACAAGGCAAAAACTACTGTTTAATTATTGTTTCCGAAGCAGTTCGGACTCAAGATGGTGAATGTGTGAGACTGACCAATCGTGCCGGAGAATCTCGCTATGGTGGTATAGGCCAATACTTAGCCGATCAAATTAGCGATCGCATTGGTGCAGAAACACGCGTTACAGTTTTAGGACACCTTCAACGAGGTGGAACAGCTTCACCACTAGACCGCTTAGTAGCAGCTGCCTTTGGCGTAGCTGCGGTCAATCTCATCGATGAAGGTAAATACGATCACATGGTTGCCTGGCAAAATCGCCAAGTTTTTACTATACCAATTGCGGAGGCGATCGCTCAATATCGCGCCGTCAATCCAGAAGATACTTTAGTGAAAACTGCGCGTGGTTTAGGTATTTATTTGGGAGATTAAACCCAGTATCAAGTAAATATTAAGTAGTAGTCTACCAATGTTGTTTTGACAGGTGGGGTAAAGGGTAAGGGGAAAAGGGTAAAGGTTTTAAACCCTTCCCCTTTGCCCTTTTCCCAATCTACATCTGTCAATATTTGTGTGTTGAACTAGTAGGGTGGAATGGCACTTATACAATTTTGAAAAAAGAACGCGACAGATGGGTAGGGGCACGGCATCCGAAATCTTTTGGCATATCAAATATCTTACTGGTGCCGTGCCCTTACAAAGAATTTATCTGTCTTAAGCAAAATTTGCTCCCCAGATCCCCGACTTTTTGAAAAAGTCGGGGATCTAAATCTCACTAAAGTAAGTAACATTCTAGATTAGGGTGTGTTAGTGCTGTGCAAGAATTTCGGAACTTAAGAGACTGTGAGAATTAGCCGTAACGCACCATCTTTCTCTTTATAAATCATCTCTTACTAGTAAATTGTTAGCCAATTAGTGCCAACTTTTAATTTTCAAACTCCTCATAGGTAATAATTCCCCCATCTCTAGCATTGTTAAGTTATTTGATTTGATTGCTCAGTTCGGATTTTTGTTTAATTGCTAACTTCTGAATCTCATATTCTTCTTGGGTGAGAATTCCACAAGCCAAAGCAGCATTGAGTTTAGAAATTTGAACTTCCATTTCTGAGTGAGAAGATTCATGGATTAATTCAGATCTCTTCATTTCAAACTCACCTTGAGCTAAAATTCCCGCATCAAGGAGGTGCTGAAGTTTTATCAGCTTCTCTTCTGTGTCTGCACATTGATTAAAAGCTTGCATTAGCCCTTCAATTTCTAACCTTTTCGCGCTGTAGGCGATTTCATCAATGAAACCTTGCTCGTAAGCATCTCTGAGATGCTTGAGTTTAACCTCCAAAGCACTCTGAGATTCCATAAGAGCTAACTCTACAGAAGATTGAGCTTGTTCACCAGACATAACTTTTAGATCCCGATTATTGTCGTGGTAATTGTTATTAGTCATATTTCGCCTTTATAAATCTTGATGTATAAGCAGGGTTCTCATACCAATCCAAATAATGTTTGCGATAGATAAATATTTCTAAAGACCCAATATTGTTGAGTCCTTACCTATTTGTAATATCTTGTTCAAATTGGTATCAAGTTTGCCTATTTTAGAATTCCCAAGATTTAATCTGCACTAACAATAAAGTTCAGAATTATGATTACTTACAAGCTCAAGTTTTATGTCTAAATTTACTATAAAAAATCCGCAAAATCAACGACGACAATAAACTAACTTAACTTATCAAATGGCTCTCATCATCAAAATTAAATTCCGTGACTTTTTCCAATTACCCAATTACGTCGGAAAAAGCGCGCTAAAGCAGATTCTTCTAATGATAAATAAATAGGTCTTCCGTGGGGACAGGTGCGAGGATTGCGAGTGCGTTGCCATTGATCTAAAAGTGTTTGCATCTCTGGCAAACTCATCGGTGTACCATTCCGTATAGCACTGCGACAGGCCACAGCAACTTGCGCCGCTTGTAAATCACCACCTAAACTCAGTTCTAAAATTGCATCGGCACAATCTTCTCGCTGCTGCAACATTGCGGGGACATTGCGAACTGCCCAAAGTTGTTCGCCAAAGGTTTCTATATCTAAACCAATGCGTTGTAATTGTGCTACTTGTTTTGGCATTAATTGATAAAGAATAATTGCCGGTTCAACAGGTATCATTTGCCAGTTATCGCATAATTGCTCATATAAAACTCGCTCATGGGCAATATGCTGTTCTACTAACCAAACTCCTTCAGAATGTTCCACCACAATATAAGTATTGCTAACTTGAGCAACAGCTTTTAGCGAGTATGGATTGTTGAATGCTGATTGTTGATTATTATCTTCTTGAGGATTTTTCGGATTAAAGTTGTAGCCGCCTTTAGCTTCTGCGGCTTTGAGTAATTTACTCACACGGGTAATATGAACGGCTTCTTTAATATTGGCAGAACTGAGGCGCAATGCTTGCTCAATTCCTTGAGTAACTTGTTCTTGCCAATAACCGATTTCATTAAGATAAATTTCTGTTTTCGCAGGGTTACGATTCCAGTTGATTTGGTCTGGAGAAATATCAAGATGTAAAAAACAAACTGGATAGCGATCGCGTGGTAATGTGCGATGGAATGCTGCCAAAATTGTTTGCTCGAGTTCTGCTGACTTTACCATCCGGCCGTTAATGGCTACACGTACCCAATCTGGACGATGACGATGACAGCGATCAGGTAATCCTACCACTAATGTGAGTTCTGAGTGCTGAGTGCTGAGTGCTGAGTTTTCTGGGTTAGGTATTGCTAGTTTGACTTCTTGAAAGTCGGCTTCTTTAACTTGGGGTATGAACTGCGGTATTAATTTTTTGCTGGTACTAGCCGGATAAATCGTAAACCAATCACGGTCATTTTGTTGCACTTGCCAGGTAACTTGGGGATGACAAAGGGCAATTTGCTGAATTGTGGTTTGCACGGCTTTCATTTGCTGTGCAACCACTGGTAACCCCTGACGACGCGCTATACAATTAGCAAATAAATTCGAGACATTCACCACAGTACCAGGTGCGATCGCAGCGACTTCTACTTGCTCAACTTTTCCGCCATCACTATAAACAACCCGCCATCCCCAATTCTCACCAGCCGGACGACTCAAAATTTCTAAATTTGACAAATTTGTCAAACTGTGAAGTGCTTCTCCCCGAAATCCTAAACTGCTAATTTTCCATAAATCAGCACAAGTGTAAATTTTACTGGTGCTGTGGGTTGCTGCGGCTTTTTGCAAATCATCTAAGTTCATTCCGCAACCATTATCAGCTACGCGCACTCGCCATTGCTGCGGCCACAGAGATACAACAATTCTCGTCGCGCCAGCATCCAAGGAATTTTCTACCAATTCCCGCACGACAGAAGCTAAAGAGTCGATCACCTCTCCAGCTGTAATTAGATATACGACTTCTGTAGGTAAAGCGTGGATAGTAGATGTCATAAATTACAGTGTAGGCGAAAAGCCAACACTGAATACAATAAGCAATTTTGTTTACCGTTACCCAAAATTTTTACTAAATGTAAAGCAACGTTGTTCAGATCCCCGACTTTTTCAAAAAGTGGGGGATCTATGACATCTCATAATTTGTTTGGTGGACTACTACAGACTGTGCGTTAATTGGCAAGTCAATAAATTTTGGATTTTGAATCTTTAATTCAAAATCCAAAATCTAAAATTGCCTGCGGAATTAATCTCTCATTGCCAAAACTTTCGGGAGTTCTGGTTTCAGCAATTCATTTAACAACGATGCAGGACGTTCACCATGAGGCCAAGCAAAAGCATGACGAAAAGCTGCATCCTGACAAGCTTGCAACTGTTTAAAGTTAATAATGTCGTATGTCAAAAGATTTTCATACTCAAATGGCAGACGCACATTATGCAAACCAGCGTTATCAGTACAAATTGCAATGTCTACCCCAGCGTCAAAACATCGGTCAAAAACTAACTTTAGTTGACGGATATCCTGTAAAGTACCAGTTTTGATGTAAGTTGTGGGGCAAACTTCCAAACACTGTCCTCTTTGCGCTAACTCTGGGAGTAACTCAGGATACAACAGAGGAATTTGAATACCGTGCCCAATCCGCTTGAGATAGGGTAAAAGTTCGGTGTAACAGCCTGCAGTAGTTTCGTAAAGATGTCCTGTGGTATTAATACCTAAAGAGCAGGCATAATCATACAGATTCAGCCATTCTTCTAACCTTTCAGCATAGTGGCTATCACCACCGGCGATATCTACCGCACAAACATACTGTTTACTTTGCGCCGCCAAATCAACAATTGCCTTATTCACCTCATAAGGTAGGCGCGAGTGCATACAGAGAATTTGGCTAGTCACAATCGGATATTCTTCCAACTGACTGGCTTTACCCACAACTTCGACAATTTCTGCCATCTTATCAATTCTTTCGGATTGACTTAAATGTTCAGGTGTCCGTAAATAGGGGGTGTAACGTAGTTCCAAATAAGCCAGGTTCTCAAATATATAAGCACCCCGTAACAATCGGTAGATAAAGTAAGGCAAAGTTTCTACAGTCTGTACACTTTCTACCAAAGTGTGTAATTCTAAATACTCGTCTAAGGTATTACGAGGTTTGGTATAAAACTCTTCAAATTCTGGATAGTTCGCAAAGCGGGAAATTAACTCAGACGTATGTCTCTCGAAATATCGCCATAACACACGAGGTACAACCGAACCGCCCAGATGCCGATGCAATTCAGCGTATAAAGCCATATTGGTGTTTTCCGGAGAAATTTTACTAATCTTAACAAGAACTTTGTGAAAAAAAATCTATACCTTTAGAGAGATTGTATAAAGGTAAGGTTAATTTATTTGTTTCGATGTTCAGTAGTCGTCATTAAGTTATTGGTTAACAGTCAACAACTCAGGACTTTTATTCTAGCGATTGTTTGTAATAATTCGTTGCTAGTACAAGGTTTGGATAAAAATGCACTAACACCCATATCAGTAACTTCCTTGATGTTCTGAGGGGATAAAAGTCCACTCAAAGTAATAATTTTGACATGGGGATTAATTGTTTGTAATCTGCGAATTGCGATCGCACCATCCATTAATGGCATCATCATATCTAGCAACACTATACTGATTTGCTGCTGATGTTGAGCATAAATTGCTACTGCTTCAATGCCATTACTAGCAGTTAACACCTGATAATTATTTTTTTCTAAGGATGATTTGGTAATTTCTAGAATGGCGGCTTCGTCATCAACTAGCAAAATCCATTCACCATTTCCTTTTGGTGTTGCAATTTCGGGGGTATGCAGAGGTTGAGTGCGATCGCTCAATGCTGGTAAATATACTTTAAACTCTGTACCTTGGTTAACTTTAGTATTTACATTTACAAAACCGTCGTGGTTTTTAATAATACCTATGGCTGTAGAAAGTCCTAACCCTGTACCTTTACCCACCTCTTTTGTGGTAAAAAAGGGTTCAAAAATTCGCTCTTGAATTTCTGGTGGTATTCCTGTACCTGTATCACTAACAGAAATAACAATATAAGGGCCTATTTGAGCATCGATATTAATTGGGGTTGATTTCTCATCAATCACCATATTTTCTGCACTAATTTTCAAGATACCACCGTCGGGCATGGCATCACGGGCATTAACTACCAAATTCATCAGCACTTGATGTAGTTCAGTAGTATTGCCAGACACATACCACAGATTCCCTGGTAAATTTACCTCACAGGTAATCGATTTAGGAAATGTTTGTTGAACAATTTGTTCAATTTCCTGTATCAACAGTCTAGTTTGCACAATTGTCTTTTTGCCTTCAATACCTCGAGCAAAAGACAACACTTGCTTGAGCAAATTAGCGCCACGGTTAACATTACTTTCTAGCGTTTGCAGAATACGTTGACTCTGTTGGTCTGGTAATTTCATCCGCAATAGCTCAACTGACATTAGCACAGGAGAGAGAACATTGTTAAGGTCATGGGCAATCCCACCTGCTAGGGTACCAATACTTTCTAACCGTTGCGATCGCAAAAGCTGTGCTTCTAGTTGTTTCTTTTGAGTAATTTCTGTACTGACACTCAAAATTGATTTTGGTTGATTCTGAGTATCCCGCATGAGTGTCCAGCGGCTTTCGACAATAATTTCTTTCCCCTGTTTTGTAAGTTGCTGCAATTCGCCGCGCCATTCACCTGTACGCAAGACTGTTAAAAATGCATCTTGTAGTTGTGGTGAACTATCTTTGTATAACAAATCAACCACATTTTTACCCAAAGCTTCCTCAGCCTTCCAGCCATAAACGCCTTCAGCACCTTGATTCCAAAATAATATTTGGTTGTGGATATTTCTGACTACAATTGCATCAGTTGCGACATCTAAAAGAGCAGCTTGTTCGCGAATTTTCTGTTCTGCTTGTTGGCGCTTGGTAATATCTCGCGTTACTGCTAAATGCAAAAATGTACCATCAGCTTCGTTACGTAGTGGTACAGCATGAGTTTCTAAGCAACGACGAGTACCTTGACTACCGACAATCTCATATTCTAAAGTCCCTTTATAGCCTTGACAAACACGTTCATGTAGAGATGCAAAGGCTTCTCTGTACTCTGGTAAAATAGTCGCAGTCACTGGTTGCCCAATCAAAGTTTCTGCACTTTCTAGCTCCAACATTGCCAAGCCAGAGGCATTAATTTCTAATAAGGTACCATCCCTAGCAATTAACTTCAGACATTCCGGTTCTGCATCAATAATTGCTCGCAACCGATTCTCACTTTGGCGTAAATTTAATTCTGTCTGCTGAAGTCGCTTGATGTAACGCCATAACAAGTCATATAACAAAGCCACCAACAAAAAATCGATGACAGCAGCTAATAAAAATGTCGCCATTGACTTACGGGAAGTGGCTAGTAACTGCTGATTTCGCTGTTGTAATATTTGTTGCTCGCCTGCTAATGATTCCTGAATAAATTTTGGGATATCATTACTGAGCATTTGCTGTTGGTGAGACAACACTAATTGTCTTGCAGTATCCAATCCTTTGTTTTGCAAAACAACAACTTCTGCTTGCAAGATGTTGAGTCTGTCAGTAATTTTTTGTTCTAGTACAGCAACCCACTGATGATTTTGCTGCGATTGAGTGAGCTGTTTGAGAATTTGGATATTACTATTAATTTGTTGACTTGCTTGCAAATAGGTTGCTAAGTTATTTGTGTTTATAGTTATTAAGTAGTTACGCTGTGAGGTTTCAGCATTATTTAGCGTTGTCAGTAGCGTTTGAACTTGCGTAATAATTTCTTGGGATGATGTTACTAATTGCCGATTCTGTACCAGTTGCATTGTTGTGCTATGGGAAACTACAGCATTCGTAAACAAAACCGCCAAGACTAGAATAAATACTGCTCTCAGCTTTTGGATGACAGACCATTTCATCATGCGATCGCCTTCAATGCTGGTGATATCCCCAATGCGGTAAATTAAAAATTAAAAATCAAATACCTAAGATAAGTCAAGAATCTTGGCACCACTTTGAACACAGCACAATTTATGGTATTTACACTGAGATGTATCCCATAGCGAACAGTGGTATGAATTCTTCACTATCAGCAATTTTAGGTAATTACTGAGACACAAAAACCGCTAATAAAGTTCCTTTTATAGCGGTTTGCAGTTACGTGAAATCGAATTTTTAGATTGTTCTATGATTTAAAACTGGGGCAAGTTTTTTGTGGAATTGAGTGATAATTAATATAACTATTTGTGGCTATTAGCAGTAAAAACTATAATACCAAATTTATTTTTGTTCTGCAACTTGTTGCCAGTAGATAAATAGATGCTGTTAATATATTCAATTCAATCAAACTCTTGTGGAGTAGGTATATTGTCTACCTAAATTAGCTGGTTATTCGCTAAATTTTAAAGATTTGTTGTTCTAAAAGTATTACATTGTTCAGGATTACCTGTTTGAATACCACGTTTAAACCAACGGACTCTTTGGGCTGAACTACCGTGAGTAAAAGATTCAGGAATCACGTATCCTCTGGCTTGACTTTGTAAGCGATCGTCTCCAATACTGCTAGCCGCATTGAGCGCTTCTTCAATATCACCTGTTTCGAGAATTTGGCGTGAGCGATCCGCATGATATGCCCAAACTCCAGCAAAACAATCGGCTTGTAATTCTTGGCGCACTGAAAGTTGATTGGCTTCTACTTCATCTGCTTGACGCTGTAAGGCTCGCACCTGTTGAGAAATTCCCATGAGATTTTGGACATGGTGTCCAACTTCATGAGCAATCACATAAGCTTGGGCAAAATCTCCTGGTGCTTGGTAGCGATTTTTGAGATCCTCATAAAAGCTTAAATCTATGTAGAGCTTTTGATCGCTAGGACAATAGAAAGGCCCAACAGCCGATCGCGTAAAGCCGCAAGCTGATTCCACCGCATCCGAATATAAAACTAAAGTCGGTTCCCTATAAGTTTTTCCTTGTTGCTGAAACAAGCTGCTCCATGTATCTTCTGTATCTGCGAGGACAACGGAAACAAAATCAGCCATGCGATCGCTATTTGCGGAACTTTGGGTTTGGGGAGATTGCGAGTTAGGGCGATCGCTCGGTTGTTGCTCCCAAATGACGCTAGGATCGCCACCCAATAAAGCCACTATCACAGATAAAATAACTGCTCCAATACCACCTCCCACCACAGGAGCCGAAATTCTGCTTCCTCGCCTGTCTTCAACATTGGTACTTCTTCGCCCAAATTCCCAGCGCATAACTTCAAGTCTCCAAATTACTTAACCTGGCAGAAGTAAGAAAAATGCATATTCCTATAGCGATAAATCAAAAACACCGCATACAGAGAACAGCATAATTAAGCAAACATATTAGTAGTTATGAAGACCAACATCTTCTGCCCAAGGGAAAGCAATACTGTACCTCCAAAGAGGGAATTAAAAATTCAAAATTTAAAACTCAAAATATAATCAACCCTAAAACAGATTTCCTTAAAGACCATTTATAAAATGTAGGGTGTGTTACGGCTACGAAAGGATTTGGCACACAGAGAAAATTAAATTTAGCCGTAACGCACCATCAATGCGACTTAAGCAAAAGTTGCTGCCCATATCCCCGACTTTTCAAAAAGTCGGGGATCTAAACCTCGCTAAAGTAAGGTTTATGATTGTATTTGGCTAACCACTTCCCAAGCTAAATGTTGAATCATTGTCATATCTGTTTGTTTTAATTCTTCTAATTTCGTCTTATTATCTTCTGGTGTATTATTAGAGGCATTTTTGTTTTTGGGATAGGTTAACCCTTCAGGACTTTTACCATAAATAGTTGCATAAAATACGCAAGCTGCTACATAGGAACCAATCGGGCTGGGGTGGCTATTATCTGGCTCGTAAAGCATTAAATTTTGATTTTGTTCTTGAATTTTTTGCCAAACTCTTCCCACTGGAGCGACTATTGATTTTAGTTCTTGGGCAATTGTCATATATGAATCGTTCACTGCTTGTTGTGTTTCTGGTCGATTCTGTCTTGCCCAAGTTAGGTAAAACAGAGTTTGAGCATTAATTTTCTTAATTTCTTCGTTAAATAACCGAGCATATTCGTACATTAATTGTGGATTAGTGATAGGTAAAGTACTCTGTTCTTGTAATACGACATAGTCCCATTTGCCACTTCTAATCTTTTTAAGTGCTTTACCTTGTTGCCAAAGCTGTTCTAATGTAGCTCCACCAACTGTCACCATTTCAGTTTCAAATTTTCTAGCTTCTTGTGCAGTTCTGGCTAAATTTTGTACTAGTTTAGGAAGCTCGTTGTAATAGGTATAACTATTACCAATAAATAATACTTTCAATGATTGCTGATCAGATTCTGGTAAAAGTTTTTTTCTAATGATTGCATTGAGTATTGCAATGGCAGCAATCAAAAACAATATGCTGATGACAACTATATATTTCATATTTCTTGAGGAATAAGCCTAGAGATATATTTTTTGATATTTTGTTTTAATAGAGAAATTGCAGCAGCTATAATAACCTGCATTTTACTACCAAGATATAACTTTGTGGTTTTTCTCTTGTTTAATCAACAGCAGCTCGATAAGAATTAATGATGTGTGTGAAAATTGAAATTTATTTTGCTTTATTCAGTTGCAAACTAAGATATTTGCCATACCACAGACTTAAATAAGTATTGCTTATTTAGAAGCAACCTCTGACTTTTGTTAGAGGAATTATTATTTTTTTACAGTTAGTCTGGAATTTGTAATCAAAACAGACAATTTACTTCAAAATAGGCAGTATTGCACCAGATTGCATTACTTAATCTCTAAAATAATTAAATTTTTAGTTAGTGACATCTAGAAAATCAGCTTATTCATCGTGTCATTAACTGAATTTAGAGTGAGCCAATGATATTGCGAAGGTCTGACAAAAATTAAGAATGCATCAACGGAGTATTGGCATGACAAATTGGATTTCTAACGCGATCGCAAAAATCAGTTCTCTGTTTGCGGGACTGCAGGTCAAGCGTTTTTTGGCTGTAGCTGTAGTTGGTTTGATTGTATTGACTACAAATGTTGATTCTGGACGCAGTAACTCACAGTTACGCCAGCAAGTTCGGGAAAGTGTAGAACAAAATGATGCTCAAAGACCAAAAACTATAGGACAATGGAACCGCGAAGCTCGCGAAACAAAAGGTAATCCTGGCGAACGATTGCAACGGATTGGTCAACAATCAGGAGAAGCTTTGAAAGAATTCGGCTCCGGCTATGTAGAAGGTGCTAAGGAAACTGCTGGCGGTGTAAAAGATAGTGCAGCTCAAGCAGGTAGAGATATCTCTAACTCTGTTGGACGATAAGTGGAATGGGTAATGGGTAATTGGTAATGGGTAATGGGTGGGAATTCTCACTCATTACCCATTATTTTGAGATAGAAACTTGGAATGTCGAGCTTGAAACTAGAAATGTCGAGCTTGGAACTCGGAATGTCGAGCTTGAAACTAGAAATGTCGAGCTTGGAACTCGGAATGTCGAGATTAGAACTCGGAATGTCGAGCTTGGAACTCGGAATGTCGAGATTAGAACTCGGAATGTCGAGCTTGGAACTCGGAGTTTCGAGCTTGGAACTCGGAATGTCGAGCTTGGAACTTGAAGTGTCGAGATGAAAACTCGGAATGTTGAGCTTGGAACTGCAAAATTGAAGCTTTGAACTCGGAATGTCAACTTCTATGGTTGAACATTCAAGTTCAAAGCTTTAACTTTTAACATATCAAGGCGATTTGCCGAGATATTTTCTCCAATTGTGATGCTTTTAGCAGCAAGTGCCGAGATTTGCAGACAAACTGCCAAGAAAAACATTAACAATTCGTAATTCGTAGTTACTAATTTGTAATTACGTTATCGTTTGGATTGAAACCCCACCTATAACGGCACAACCTATAGAGTTCGCTTCCTCTAAGCCTCAGTTTAATTACGAATTACGAATTACGAATTAGTAATTATGTGGGTTAACCCTTACTCTTAAAAGAGTCTAACCACTCTTTAACTTGTTCGCGGGCTACATCTCGACCACCAAGACCAAAAGCTAGGGCAATAGCCACTGCGATCGCACCGAGTAAAAGCCCAAATGCTAAATTTACAATATCGCTGGCTACGCCAATCTGTCGCAGCGCCATTGCTGAGACTAAAGTCAGGATGGCAATCCGCGCTACTTGTCCTAAAATTCTTGCTTGGGCGCTTTCGGAACTGACAATAATGCTAAAAGCCAGGTTTGCTAAGAATAGCCCAATGCCAAATACCACTAATCCCGATAAAATTCTGCCGAATATAATCAAGATTCCCGATACTAGCGCTGTGAGTGCTGGAATATTGAGGATATTGACAGCTGCTACCGTCGCAAATAGTAAAATGCCGACGAAGACAATAATACCGACAATTTCTGATGGGGTACGGGTGGGTGTAGTTACTGGTGCGCCGGCTTCCGTGTAGACTGCTGTTCGTCTTGGGGATGGCAAACCCAGCACTGAAAAAATGTTGTTGAAGCCTAAACTGGTAAGGATACTCGTGACGACTTCCGAGACAAACCTTCCCAAGAAATAGCCAATAATCAGAATGCCGAGGGCGGTAAAAATTGCAGGTAAGGCATTAAGAACCTGTTGTAACATGGCGATCGCAGGGACTGAAATCGCCTCAATTTTCAAAGCATTCAGCGCTGCGATCGCAACAGGAATCAAAATCAAAATATAAACCACAGTGCCGAGAATATTCGACAGTGGTTGCGCTCCTACATTGGGGGAAAGTCCAAAACGACTACCCAAATGGTCAATTCCAGTTGTAATCAATAAATTGGTAACAACCCGGCGAATGAGACTTGCTACAAACCAACCCACAGCCGCAATTAATGTTGCAGCTAAAATATTGGGCAGAATTGACAAAATCTCTGTTATCAGAGCTTTAACTGGTTGTAATGCTTCCCTTAGCCCCAGAGTATCTAATACTGGAACCAAAAATAGTAAAAAGATGAACCAGTACAGAGCATTACCAATTGTCTCTGTGACAGATAACTGATTCAGTCCTGGTGTAGAGTCAGCGTCTTGCGCTTGTTGATTCAAACGCTCATCAAACCTCAACACTTGCAGTCCCCTGATCGTTACCAGCTTTACAACGGTAGCTAATAACCAAGCAACGCCCAAAAGAATTGCTGCACCAAACAACTTTGGCAAAAAGCCTGCAAGCTGATCGACAAAATTATTTAATGGTCGAGAGGCTACCTCTAGCCCTAAAGTCTGTAGAACAGCTACCGCCGTCAACAGAATAATACTCCAAAAAACTAAGCCGGAGATTAATTGCTCCACGTTGGGAACATTCTCACGGCCCGTTACTCCTGAAGCAATGCGGTTATCTATATCAGTGCGATTAAGGATTCCCCTGGTCACTGCGGCAATAATCGCAGCAATTAGCCAACCAATCAACAGAATGGCTGCAGCCCCTAGCAAGCGAGGTGTAAACAGAATTATCTGGTCTACAATTCCTCGCACCTCCCCAATTCCTTGATTAACCACCGATTGCTCCGGTGGTAGACTTGGTGATTGTGCCAAAAGCTGCTGCACCCTGATTGACCAACCAATATCTAATACCTGGGTTATTCCTAGCCAAGTTGTATTCATGGTTTTTCGGAATTAAAAGTTGATTGTTACGCCAAAACACTTAAGTGTTCTGACATAGATTGTTTGAACACAAAAAGGATGAAGCATGAAGGATAAAGGATGAAGGAAGAATTGGTACAAGCCTTGCTCCTTTTGGGTAACAAAAATCAAGTTTTTCCTTTTGGATCACCCGATACTCGAATCAGTAGGGTAATTTCATACTTCATACTTCAGACTTCAGCCTTCAGTTGACCCCCGTAAGTTCACGAGTATTTTGCCTAACAATTTACCAGTAAAAGTATCTTTGACATTGGTATCCTGAGTAATTTTTAATCTTCAGGGTTTGTCATTTGTCATTTGTCATTTGTCATTTGGAGTTTGTCTCCATTACCTTTACCCAATTCCCAGTCCCCAGTCCCCAGTCCCCAATCCCCAATCCCCAGTCCCCAATCCCCAATCCCCAGTCCCCATTTTGAGTTAATCTAATTGCAAAAGCTGCATCAACCATATGCCCCAAGTTTTGGAACAATCGATTCAAATTAATGCCCCAGCTACGGTGGTGGAGCATTGTATTACCGATTTAACTCTTATGCATCGTTGGTTAAATCCGGTTTTACGTTGCGAACCTGTGGGCGAAGTCTGGAGTACTGATGTTGGTAGCCAAAGCCGTTTCATCATCCAAATTCCGGTAATTCAACCCACATTAAAAACGGTTGTCGCACAACGACAACCGGGTTTAGTGGTTTGGGAATTTAAAGGATTTTTCCAAGGACGCGATCGCTGGGAATGTCAACCCCTAGAAAAGGGAACGCAGCTAATCAATCGTTTTGAATTCGACATCCCCAACCCCGTAGTCAGTTGGGGTTTCAATACCTTCGCCGCCGCTTGGACAAAACAAGATATGCAAGCGCAATTGATTCGGCTGAAACAGGTGGCGGAAAGGATGTAAATGGGCATGGGTTAATGAGTAATGAGTAATGAGTAATGAGTAATGAGTAATGAGTAATGAGTAATGAGTAATTGGTAATTGTTTTTTCTCCCTCATCCTCCTCATCCCCAGTCCCCAGTCCCCAATCACCAGTCCCCAGTCCCCAGTCCTCAGTCCCCAGTCCCCAGTCCCCAGTCCCCAGTCCCCAATCAATCCTCAAGTCAAAATTCGCACGTGCGAGCCTTCCTGATTTTTATCAACTTCAATCCGCGCTTGGAACGCTTCTTTCAAGTGGGGCATATGGGTGACGGTGAGGATACAGGCGAAATCGGAGGCGATCGCATTGATGGCTGCAATTAGGCGATCGCATCCTTCGGCATCCTGTGTACCAAATCCTTCATCGACAATCAACAATTGCAATGCTGCTCCTGCCCTTTGTGCTAAGAGTTTGGCTAGGGCGAGGCGAATGGCAAAGTTAATTCTAAATGCTTCACCACCAGAGTAGGTTTCATAGGATCTTGTGCCTCTGGCATCGGCAATTAAAATATCTAAGGTGTCTATTAGCTTGACATTCTTCTTAGTTGATTTACCATTGCGTCCGGCTTTTTGGGTAATAAATTGTACGTGCAGTTGATTGGCGCTGAGGCGTGAAAGTAATTGATTTGTCTCGGCTTCCAACTGCGGCAGCACGTTTTCAATCATCAATGCTTGGATGCCATTTTTACCAAAAGCTTGCGCTAATTCCTGATAGACGCGCTGTTGCTGTTTCGTGGCTTGCAATTGCTGTTGCTGCTGTTCATATTGAATTTGCAGCGATTCTAGCTGTACCGCCAACTGTTCTAAACGCCCTAACTTGGCAATTTGTTCGTCGAGTTGTCGTCTGCGAATTTGGAGTTGCTGTTCTAAGGTTTGAATTTGCGCTGTTGGGTTAGCTGTTTCTGCTAATTGCTCGCTAATGCTGTCAATTTGACTGGCTAGAGTTTGCCGTTCTGCTAATCTAGCGGTTTTAGCTGCTGCCAATTCTTGCGATCGCGTCAGCAGTTGGGGATACTGTTGCTGGGCTGAGAGCATTTGTTGATAGCGCAAATGCCAAGCTTGGTTTTGCTTAACAGCCATTCGCAATTGATTGTGCTGCTCAGGACTATAGGCTAGTTCTGTAATATAGCGATCGAGGGCAGCGATTTGTTGGGCGCACTCAGAATTTACTTGTTCTTGCTGGATTCTGGTTTGTAATTGGGCAATAGTAGCTTCTAATTCTGGCTTACGTGCTGCTAGTTGACTTTGCCGCTTGATTGCGTCTTTAATCTGCCCTTGTTTAATTTCTGCCCAACGCCAACGCTCGACTTCGCTACGGGCTAGAGCATGGTCTTGTTCATTGTAATTGAGTTTTTGCAGATATTGGTCTAGCTGCTGTAATTCGGCTTGCTTGTCGGGGGCGTAATCACCTAATTGCAGCGATCGCTCTAAATGCTGTTTTTCCGCTGCAATTTGTTGTAACTGTTGCTGTACATCGCTGGTGGCTTCCAACTGAGCAGCTAACTGTCCCCGTTGTTCGCGCAAGGTATCATAACTTGCTAATTGTTGATAAATATCTCTGTATTCTTGCCTAAGTACTTGAATCTCTCTATCGGATACAGCCATCTGTTCGCGGACTACCCAAAATTGCCCTTGTGTATCTTTTAATTCTTCTTCGGTTTTCGATACCACTCGATCCCAGTGATGCTCATCAAGGGGACGTTCGCACAAAGGACATAGCGCATTGGGAGTTTGGAGCATTTGCAGTTTTTGCTCTAGTTCTCCTAAGAGTTTTTCATAATCTCTTTGGTGCGCTTGTAGCCGTTCAATAAAATGTCGTCTTTCTTGTCCTTTCTCCTGTACGCGTTGCAAATAAACTCGCTTTTTCTCCAATTCTTCAATTTGAATCGCCACATCCATCACAGCTTGTTGCAGTTGCGGTTGGCGATGTTGTTGGCGTTGGAGTTGATTTTCTGTAGTTGCTAGCTGTTCTAAGCGCGCCACCAAACCCGCATGGAATCTATCTATTTGGCTTTGTAAAGTGGCGCGTTGTTGTAACAAAGGAGACACTTGCATTTGCAACTGATCGAAATGCGCTACCCTTTGACGTGCTGCGGTGAGTTGCGCCAAACCAGCTTCTACCTCACCGGATTTGGTAAGAGTTTGCTGAATTTCCCGTTCTTGTTGCTGCAAAGCTTCTAATTGAGCTTGAGCTTGTTGCAGTTGGCGTTCTATTTCATTAATTTGTTTAGTCAGCTGCTGTTGCTTTTGCTGGCGGTTTTGTTGTGCGCGGGTAAATTCCGCAAATTTATTAGCAAAAGCTTCTTCTTGTGATTGTAAAGTCTGATATTGTTGATATCCGGCTTTTATTTCTGCTTCTTGGCTTAATATCTTTTCTAATTCCGCAATTTGATTTTTAACAGCTAACTGCTCTTGTTGCAGGCGATCGCAATCTTGAGTCAGATTTTGGTATTGTTGTCTTACAAAATTTAGTTGTTCTACTTTTGTTTGGCGTTGGTGCTGTATAACCTGCAAACTTTGTAATTGAATCGTTTCAAAAGCTTGCACCTGTTGCAGTTGGTTAAGTTCTGCTTCTAACTCAACTTTTTGCGCTTGCGTTGTTTCTCGTTGTTGTAACTGAACTTTAATCGACTCTAAAGAACGTTCCAATTCCTCCACCCGGGCTTTAAACTGACGGGATGATTCCTTAGCGCGTTCTTCCAAATCATCATACTGATTCAGCTTTAATAACTCCGCTAAAATTTCTTTGCGTTCCGTCGGGCGCTTCAGCATAAATTCATCCGCCCGCCCTTGACGTAAGTAAGCAGAATTAATAAAAGTATCGTAATCCAGCTTGATATGTTCTAAAATCAAATCTTGGGTTGCCCTCACTCCTTTGCCAGTCAGAGGACGAAAACCATTAGGCGTTTCGATTTGAAATTCTAAAACACTAGTTCCACTCCGCACGCGGGTGCGAATCACTCGATATTTTTGTTGGTTACTTTGGAAAGTGAAATCAACCCGAACTTCTTTAGAGCCTGTATGAATAACATCATCTTCAGCAGCGGCGCGGCTTTCACCCCAAATCGCCCAAGTGATTGCTTCCAGAAGGGAAGATTTACCCGCACCATTGGAACCACAAATACAAGCTGTATGTAAACCGCGAAAATCTAAAGTTGCATCACGGTAACTGAGAAAATTTTTGAGAATTAGTTGTATTGGGATCATTGAGGCTATTGGGCCACATTTACTTTTAATAATTAACAGTAAAGATGCACTTCTTGTTAGTTTAACTATCTATATATGTGTATTCTAGCCTTGAAGACTTCTATTTTACAAAATTTAACATCATAATCTGCAGTTTTTTGTTGTTGGCTAAAGGATTTTTGTAAAGCGCAAAGAAAAATTAAACTCCTTGCAAGATGCACCTATATTTACCCCTGTTGGCTAAGAAGAAAGCTCGGTAAGCATATTTACTACTTAGGAAAGTAGAGGTTTTTGATTTTTGACTTGTTTGACAATCGAATAAACCGCCGAGTAACGGCAAATTTTCATCGCCTATTTTAGCTAGGGAGAACTGGCTAAAGCATTTCACATTTACCCAGAAAAATCAAATAAACCTCTGCTTATGTTGGCTACGCATGGGTAGTAGAGGAATTACTACTGCAAATTGAGTGAGCCGTAGCAGTATGGTGAGAATTGACTAAAATATTTTCCCTTGATGACAAAAAAAACGTAATCACCCAGATTGAGCAGCTATTTTTGTCACATTGTCAAGTCTAATAAAGGCGAATAGCAGACAATTTTTTCTGCCAAGGTTTTCTCACAATAGTTGGAGCATGGGATTTTGTAATTAATCTTAAAACCTCCCAACCCAGACAAGTCACTATATATAGATGTGGGGTTAATAGAAGTTGGTGAAGGGGGAAAGGTGAAAGGGAAAAGGGAGGAAACCTTGAACTCTTCCCCTCATGCTTTTACCCTAAACTCAATTGCCAGTATAAAATGCATTACTGATTACTGGAGTAGAGGAATTCAGATTTGATTTTTGAAAAAATCTCAATACCATGTAGCAAAGCCAGTGCGTTGCCACAGTTGCGTTAAGTTCCCAGACTCCGCACTTCAAATTGAAGTATAAATAGATTACAAACAGAAGAAAAGCGCAAAAATAAGAATGATTAAAGAATGAATATGTTTTCAAAAATCAATTAATAAAGTGTAATATATTTGACCATAAAATTGGTCATACAAACACTAGAAACTGAAGGAAGTATGAATGTTCCTTTATGTGTTGGTAAATTTTGATTTACTATAAAAATTTTGTCTTCTTAAGAAATAAAATAATATTTTTGACAAGATGATGGTAGACACTTCAAAATAAAATGACGTTCTGAATTTAAATTAATAATTTGACTAATGCTATCTAAATTTAAAAAATGAATACCTTGAAAGCATTGAAATATCCATCTTAATGTCGGATTCATGGTTAACTTACCTAATTGATTCTTGACTCCGATTTTGATTCTCTTTAAACTATTCCTTAGTTGCCTTTGACCAAGATTATAAACTAACAAGCACAAGGACATTAAAAATAACATGGTCTCGATTCGCTCCGGGTTTTCAACGAAGAAGCTATCAGCAAAAAACAAAGGATCTTTTAAAAACCTAAACCCTCTTTCACAAGACTGTTGGTTTTTATAAGCTTGAATAATTTCTGATGCTTCTAACTTCTCTTCACCAACTAAATTAGTCGCCAAAATAAATCTTCCAGCTTCTTTGGTTTTTATTTCTATTTCTTCTACTTTTTCAGTTATTTTTCCTGACATTCTATAAACAGTCTGATTCTTTTTTGACTGGCTTTCAAAAACTTTCACTTCTTTAATCTCATGAAACTTCAACTTTTTGTTTATTCCTTTGAGTTTATATCTTGCTTGTTCTGGGGTTTCAAATGCTTCTTTTTTTATTTCATTAAGTAGTTTCTCAACCTTTTCTTTTTCTTTTTTTAGTTTTTTATCTAGCGTTTTTAAATCACTATCTTTTCTTTTTTGACTTTCTACTATAAGCCAATTTTGTGGAATTCCACCATAATTTACAATTTCTGACTTCCATGTATATCCATCTAAGTTTAAGCTCTCTCTTTCTTTTGCATCTATCTCTTCTATCTCTACGGTCTGAACTAATTCCTGCGCTCTCTTAATTGTCATAGGTACACGACTTATCCATTTTAGATGCTGAATTAATTGGAGATTTTCTTGGCTATATAATGCACTATCACAAACCATAATACTGTCAAAAACTATTTGTTTTCTGAACTCTACTAAGATTTTGCCAAATACTACCTTATCAGCCTCATTTCCATCTCCCGTTCTCATGAATAATGGTATATCCCCATCACCACTTGTTATTAAATCTAAAACACATTGCTTTAAATCTGGTCTATGGTCACGAGAATATCCTTTAGTTATAATTATCGGTCTTTCTCTGGTTATTCCCTCTTCTTTTTCTTTGATTTCTTCACTTTTATATTCTCCATGTAGATGAAATGATGTTGCGTCCAAATGTGAATACTTTGGCTCTATTTTAAATTTTTTAATCACTGATAAAACAATTTCTATAAAGAGATTATTCAATCCATATTTGTATAGTTTATCCATGACTCTACCAATCTTATCATCATTGATATAATCACTTTCTACATCTTCTCCTAACAATATCTCAATTGCTTTATCGTCAAAAAACTGGCTAAATAGATATAAAGGTCTTGAGACGAATCCTAATCCATTGATTAAAATCGCTTTGACTAATATTCCGGCTGCAATTTTTTCACGAGAGTCTATTCCTAATTTCTCATTAATTATTTCTACTATTCCTATTTCATCAATTAATCCGGCAACTATTCCTAAATGATCGATATTTTTAATTTTTACATTTTCGATTTGAGACATTTTTCTGACATTTTTTTGAGTTTTTTTGATTGTCTCACTTCAACTGAACCAATATATATTTAGTTTTATAAAAAGCTGGAAATCAGTTTTTTCTCAACACTTTAGTCTCAGTGGCTTCGCCACACAGGTTTATTTCTAAATGTCAGTTTACTGATTATTTTTTTGTATTATTATTTACTTCACATTGACGAACAACCATGTAGTTTTTTGTGCTTCATAATGAAGTGCGGAGTCTGGGTTAAGTTGCTACTAACGCACCCTTGTATATTGAGAGAAGTAGTGAGTTAGGTTCCAATACAGTTCGGATAAAACAAATCGATTGACCTTTAAATCTTGTAGAGACGCGATTTATCGCGTCTCCATAACCCCGAAATTATGACGAAAAATTCTTAACCGAACCGTATTGAGTGAGGTTCAATTTATCTCCAGCATCGAAGAATCAATATCTAAGAGCCAATTTTCATTAACAAATTCTAAATTCTCATTGTAAACAAGAACTAACTCACCAATCTTTTGCCTGTTATTATTTCCTGCTGTTATGACATCAGCTATAAGGCAAAACTTGAGTTCTAAAAATCGTTCTTTATGAGAAACACCGATATAACTGCTAACTAATTCTGTTTCTAGGGTACGAGGCAAGGTAATTGTTTCATAATATTCATCTTGTTCATCCCAATATCCACAGATTTTATAATCACATTGTGCAAGATGTTCTTGAACAAGAACTTTAGCATCTAAACTTTCTAATATTTCAGTTAAATCTCGCCAGACTTGATGATTTTTAAATTCGAGTCTTGCCATAGTACTATGCAGCCACAAATATTTATTTCAATCAACAAATTCACTATTATAAGTAAAATATTTATGAATCAGATTTGATTTCGGAAAAAATCTCAGCACGAATGCGTTACTCTATCGCTAAATCATCCTACTACGTAAACTTCAAAAATAAAATATGAGTCCTATAGAGATATTATGAAAATAAGACATCGCCAAATGTCTTTATCAAATACAGTATTTATATATTTTCTACGATTTGAATATTTTTGTAATTGCCAGTCTTTTCGACAGATATCAACCTTCAGGAACAATCTGACCACGTTTGCCGTCATATATCATATATATATAGCGAACTAATTAATAGGCGCGTATTAGCAGCATATAACTGCCGAATAGCGATCGCAAATACTGCGCGTCTTAGAACTACTTTACCTACGGCATATCCCTATAGACAGGTTTAAAAATATGCTGAAACAATTTCAGTAAATATGCGTCATTAAAAATCTCTCTGACTTAAACGGAAACCCCTAGTATGACACGCCTTTATCGTTGGAAATCTGGAACTGCGGCACTCATGTCAATGGCAATTACCACAGGTGCGATCGCGCCTTTATTTGCCTCTGCTCCTGCTAGTGCTCAATATAATATTAACCAATCCCGAACAGTTACTATTCCAGCTAATGTAACTTTTCCTGTTACATACGAAAAAGAAAAAGTAATTGTTAAACCTGGCGAAAGAATGGATCTAACTCTCAAAATCGCCAGCGACATTGTTGATAGTAATAGGAACGTATTAATTCCTCGGGGAACTGATGTTGTTGGTAGACTAGAACCTGTAAACCTCGGTAGCGTTTATTCTAGCGACAGAAATAATAACAATAACCAAGGTGTGAGATTTGTCGCTCAAGAATTAGTATTTGCTTCTGGTCGTCGTCAGCAAATTAGTGCTAGTTCTCGCACATATTCCCAAGTTGAAAAAATCTCTAAAGGAACTGATACAGGCAGTATTTTAACAGATGCTGCTATTGGTGCTGGTGCTGCAACTTTAATTTCATTAGTTACAGGTAACCGCAAAATTGAAGTTTTAGAACCTCTTATTGGTGCGGCGGCTGGTGCTGGAGCAAGTGTACTGTTACGGAAAAACCAAGCTGATGTTTTCGTCTTGCGTCCTGAACAGGATTTAGGCATTACATTGAACTCTAGATTGCTACTATCCCGCTACTAGACTCAACTAACTTTCAGTAGTGAATTTAATCATCCCTAATCTGCGATCGCCACTTTTTTATGTGTGTGCGATCGCTTAATTTTTCATAGCTATTTTATCCGGCTAATTCTATTTCATCCGGATAATTTTATTTCGCCTTGAATATAAACAATCAAAACTCAATACTATACCTTAATGTTTGCTTAGGTTAATCCTTAAATCAAACTATTGGTATTGCAGTTTTTAACTTTATCTAGATGCTTTAATAATGAACTGTGACTTAAGTCACGGTTTTATAAAAAGGCATAATACTTAGGAACATTAGCATCCATCAATTGTCTAGGTAAGTAACAGAAAAACAAATAAATTATATTGGACTAAAACTCTATGTTTGCTTTAAATCGTTGGCAATCCGGAACAGCTGCATTAATGGCTTTAAGTATTACAACTGCTACAGTAGCACCTTTAATTACAGCTGCTCCTTCCTTTGCTCAAACTACTTTTTCTGATGTTTCTTCTAATTATTGGGCAGCACAATTTATTCAACAATTATCACAAAGAGGAGTAATTGCTGGGTTTCCTGATGGTAGTTTCCGTCCAGAAGAACCAGTTACCCGCGCTCAATTTGCTGCTATGGTTAACAAAGCTTTCCAAAAATCACCACAACGGCAAGCAATTAACTTTACAGATGTACCCAGCAACTATTGGGCAGCTAGTGCTATTCAGCAAGCTTATACCATTGGTTTCTTGTCAGGATATCCCGGGAATCGCTTTGAACCAAACCAAGCAATTCCTCGTCAACAGGTTCTAGTTTCCCTTGCCAACGGTTTGGAATATAGTCCTAGTAGCAATATTGAAAGCACTCTGCAATATTTCAATGATGCTTCTAATATCGCTGACTATGCCCGCAGTCCGATCGCAGCTGCTACGGAAAAACAAATTGTCGTCAACTATCCCAATGTGAAGTTCCTCAATCCTACTACTACCGCTACAAGAGCGCAGGTAGCAGCCTTTATTTATCAAGCGTTAGTTAGTTCCAATCAAGCCTCTGCTGTTAACTCGCCTTACATTGTGGTGGCTCAATCTACCACACCCACACCTGTAGCAGTCACCATTCCTCAAGGAACTGCTATTCCTGTGAAGTATGATCAGGCGCAAAAAATTCTCGTTACCAAAACTGAGACTGCACCTTTAACCCTAACCGTAGCCCAAAACGTCATTACCCAAGACGGTGTTGTGGTCATTCCGGCTGGTAGTCAGGTAGTTGGTCAAATCAAACCAGCACAAGGCGGTTCTCAATTCGTCGCCCAAAAACTAGTATTGACCAATGGCCAAGAATATCAAGTTAGCGCCACCTCTGAGGTCATTACCAAGACAGAAACCGTCAACAAAGGGACTAGTACAGGAAGCATCATTAAAGATACCGTCCTGGGCGCTGGAGCTGCCGCTGCTGTCTCTGCAGTCACAGGCGATCGCGCGATCGCAACAGAAGAAGTTCTCGGTGGCGCTGGTATCGGTGCTTTGATAGGCTTGTTCTTCGGTAAGAACAGTGTTGACTTAATTGCTATCGACCCCGACACCGACCTACAAATGACCATCAATCAAAACCTGTTGTTATCGCTCAAATAGTGAAGAGTCAAGGGTCAATGGTCAACAGTCAAAGGTTATTTAGTAATTTTGACTCTTGACTTTGGACTCTTGACTGTTGACTAACCTTCAACTTCCGGTAACCAAATAATAAACGTCGTCCCCGGTGCTTTGGGTGAGACGATGGTGGAATTAATTGCAGGGCTAAAAACTTCGATTTTACCCTGCATTTGCTCGATCAACTGTTTAGCGATCGCTAATCCCAAACCTGTACCAGGGATATCTGTTTGCGCCTGTACGCCTCGGTAATGACGTTCGCCGATATGTGCTAAGTCTTCTCGGGGAATTCCCGGCCCAGTGTCACTAATAGCAATTCCTTGTAAATTATCTTTTTCTTGCCCTACTTGAATTAAAATCTTGCCTCCTGCTGGCGTGTATTTCAATGCATTATCGATGATGTTACTTAATACTTCTCGTAATGCTTTAGTGTTGGCACGAACTAAGGGTAAATTTCGAGGAATTTTAGTAATTAGTTGTAAATTTCTTTCTTGAGCAATTGCTTTAGCTGATATTAATAATGGCGCTAATAACTCTGCTAAAGCACAATCAGCTTCTTTTTCTCCTGTTCCTGGTAATAACAAGGGTGGCTTCGTTGGTTCTTTTTGCAGAGTAGCTTCTACTACTTGAGTTTCTGGAAGTGGGAGAGGTGCTAAATCTGCTTCTGATAAATCAACGACCTGATCAAACTGTAGTAATAATTCTTGCAGGCGATCGCTTTCCCGGATGATGTTACCAGCCACATCACGGTTCGGGTCGCCAGCGCGCAAGCGTTTCATTAGCAGTTTGCCAAAGGTTCTAATTGCTGTTAGGGGGTTACGAAACTGGTGCAAGAGATTATCTAGCAAGTCGCGCTGCTGTTCTTGCAAAATCTGTTGTTGTTGCAATTGCTGCTGTAACCAAGCCCGACGTTGATCTAAAATACAGGCGATCGCTAGACTTTGGGCTATGCTTTGAATCTGGCTTTGCTCCTGTTCATTCCATGCCCTGTCTTCTCTACCCGTCACGAGTAACCCCATCATCACACCCTCATGACTTAAGGGTAAAACAATTTGGTTTTCACTAAGTAGGTATTCCTCCGATGCTTCAGAATCCTGTGGCGAAGTTGATGATTCCGCATCATCCGGCAATGTTTGTCCCTGATATTGCGGTAAAGCTAAAACATTGCTGATTTTCATGTGCTTAGGTGTTTTCACCTCAGCAGTCTCCTCACCCTGCTTTAATATAGCCGTCTCTGGATATACCACTACAGGAATCAGTTTTGCCTCACCTGTAGGAGACCCCACCAATTCTTGTGTTAAGTAGACAACACTTAACGATGCTCCTAGCCCTTGGGTTAACAATGCTATTTGCTCTCGGCATAGAGCAACAAAATCAGAACTGGCAGACATTAACATTTTTCAGATTTTGCTCAAGATTATAGAATTTAAGGGTAAATTAAAGAAGAGGGGAATTTGTTCCTCGCTCATTTAATAAAGCTTAACTAAATCTTCTTACTAATGGTTTGGTTCAGGGAATTATATATTTCCCTAAATTTGATTTGTCTAGCTTTTCACACATTAATTGAGTTGTATCAAAGCCTTAAAAACGGTTGATTTTTTGAACTAGAACCTATATAATTACGACGGATTTTGTAGCTATCACTACAATCTATAGCTTGAAAGAGGAGGAAAATAGGTTGGCAAGGAGACGGAAGCGGAAAAGTCGTCGTCGCCAAGAAGGGCGGCGAATCCTAGAACATGTGCCTCAATATAGCATCGAGAGTGGCGAAGAAAAGCCTGTGACAGCAGCAAGAAAATTTATTCAAGCTGAAGGTATCGCGCCACCTGCATTGCTACTAGTAAAACGTAATGAACACACTACAGACCGTTATTTCTGGGCAGAAAAAGGTTTGTTTGGTGCTCAATACGTTGAAGAAAACCATTTCTTGTTTCCCAGCCTTAGGACTTTAGAATCTCCTACTGGTCAGGAAGCATTGGCTTTAGCTGGTCGCTAAACTATCAGTGGTTATCTTACGCATTTTATGCGACTTCTGACAATCATTTAACTGGCAAAATTGCTCTGGTTATGCAAAAATTCCAATTTCTTTTAAGTTTGTAGCTGATTTGCCAGGAGAGATTTTCAAACCATACTTGTTTGCATAGGTTGGTTGATCATCGCATGATATAGAAAGAAGCAGCATAGGGCAAAAAGTATCTACAAGCGGGAGCGAAATTGTGCGTTCATTCGGTAGATTGCTCAGGACGCTCTATTAAAAGGTATAGAATATTCCCTACGATCCTACCTCGTAGGGAATATTCATAACTTCTAGCTTGTATATTCAACTGTTAAAACTCTTTTTCCGGAAAAGATTGGATATGATGCAGCATCTCATAATTGTGAGATGTGCAAAAAATTCCAAAAAAATCAAAATTTATTTAAATGGTTTTAACTGTAAAGCCTTCTGCAACTCTGTGAGTTCGTCACGATGGCCTGTCACAGTAATTGTACTTGAGGAGTGTTGCTGATTCGGGATAGTTTCCAGTTTGAGCGACACCTTCTCAAGTCTTCCAGCTTTTTGCCAATAAAAAATACCACTCAAAGGGGAAAGCAGAATTAACCCCAAAAACAGAGTCCCAAAACTCGGAAAAAGTATTGCCAAAACCAGTGACAAACAAAGCAAGCCAATAGCTGCTAACAGCGTCAAAAACACCGCTAAAAACCAGCTTGGTTGCACAAACCCTTCAAAAGTCACTTGGTTTTGTTCTCGGTCTAGCGCTGCCACTCGATAAGACCGAGAGCGAAAATACTCTTGTAATTGAGGCATCAAACTAGCTTCATCTTGTTCAGATATCAGTTGCGCTGTCTGCGTGCGTTCTTTAGTGGAAGCACGAATAAAGAAAAACAGCCCAACCGATAACAATAAGGTCAGTAGGAACGTTGATGGCAGAATAGCAGTATCCATAACTAAAAAAAGTACTATTTGATTGGAGGAGACTTATTCATTTCATTCTCAATATCTAATTATTCGTTAATTTGTTCTCGGATTGATGTACTCTAGCCAAAGCTGGGCTAATTCTTGTGATTGAACTTGCCATTCTGGAGAAACTTGATACATCCGCCTTGGGCGGCCCCGCCCTTCAAGCTTCTTCCAATACCCAGTTATTGCCCTTTGGTCTTCGAGAAATTTAATTGCACTGTACAGTACGGTATCCGAAAGCCGATAGGTAGGATATTCAGTCTCCAATCGCTGGATCAACTCGGTTCCGTATGATTCACCTTGTAGTAAAACGTACAGAATGTAACAAACTGCTAGTTCCTGACAGAGGTAAGTTGGCGGAGGATTTTCAAAGAAATGATATATATCCTCAAGTTTCATGGTTAGTGGATGGCTAAAAAATGCCTTAAGGTGAGATCTACAATGCTTGTAGTCAGTATATACTGATACTCCGGCACTTGTACCAGTATCTAAAGCTACTTAGGCGAAATTTTCAAAGCGTAAACATTAAACGGTAACCCACGTTCTTGACAGTTGTGGGACGAGTGTGTGAGTTCAGGAACGCAGGATTTTACGTTCCTACCCAAGCTCAAGACTGTGTGGTGAGGAGCAATTTAAGATATTGGCAAAGCCAACATCTTTGTGTCAAGTGATGCCGAGCTGGTTAGAACTGCTGTAGCAATAAGATGCCATCGAAGAAATTTTACAGGTAAAATGCAGTTTTGTCTGTAAAAAGTTAATAAACACTTTTTTTACAATAAATTTACCAGTGCAGACCTTAGAATATGGGGTTGGGGACTGGGGAGTAGGGATTGGGGACTGGGGATTGGGGATAAGGAAGCAGAGGGAGCAGAGGGGGCAGGGGGAAAATTCTTCATTTCCATTACCAATTAACAATTACCAATTACCCATTACTCAATGACCAATGCCCCATGCCTCATGCCCAATTTTTATGCAGCGCCTAGATAATTCGTTACCAGTATGTCACAAAATCCTGACGCAACATCGTCTTCTAATATTCGGGCAATTGGCCAAAAGTTCCGGCTGACAGGTTGGATTAGTTTTTGGATACAGTTAGTACTAGGTGTAGTTTCTGGTGTCATTCTGTTACTATTTGCCATTTCTAGCCAAAGGCCTGGTAGCTCAGGTAATAATGCCGGAGCAGGATTTGGTATCTTTTTGGCTATTTGTGGGTTAGTCTCCTTGGGTGTAGGCATTTATTTAGCTTTCCGTTATACCAGACTAGGCGCTCAACTACTATCGGCTAATCCCAATAACCGACCGCGTAAAAGCGAAACTATACAAGTTTTGCGCTTAGGGGTAATGGTGAGTTTAGTAGGAATATTATTAACTCTGTTGGGCGCACAGGCTATTGTCGGAACGTTAGCAGCCAGGGCAATTACCCAAACTCAATTTTTATTTTCTCCTCAAGGTAACCAACCATTTATCAGTGGCTTGGATATGTTTGTTGTCCAAGCTAATACAAACACAGTTATGGCTCACTTTGGCGGACTGGTAGCCTCACTTTGGCTGCTTAATCGCATTAATAAACCTTAAATAGGGCATGGGGCATTGGGCATGGGGGATTGGTAATTGGTAATTGGTAATGGGAATTTCTCCTCTGCTTCCTCATCTCCCTCATCTCCAGTCCCCAGTCCCCAGTCCCCAGTCCCTAATCCCCCCAATTTAATTAAATTTTGTATTGCAAATCCTGTTATGTCGCACCAAAATCAGGATATGCTGATGTGTTGGCAGAAGATACTAGGCAAAAAATAAAAGAAAAATCTGTGCTGGATATTAAGCAAATAAGGGAAAATCCCCAACTAGTTGAAGAACGCTTGAATAGTCGTAGTGGTAAATACGATATTCAAGCAATATTGCAGTTAGATCAAAAACAACGGGAACTGGAAGTTACACGTAATCAACTCCAAGCCCGCAGCAACGAAGTTGGTAAAATTGTTGGGCAAAAGATTAAATCTGGAACCAATCCTCAGTCTCCAGAAATTCAATCTTTGCGGGATGAGGGCAACGCGATTAAAACACAATTGAGCGAACTTGAACCCCAAGAAAAAGCCCTCAAAGCAGAAATTGAGCAACTAGTACTTGCACTCCCTAATTTGCCTAGCGATTCCACACCCATTGGCAAAAGTGAAGAAGAGAATGTAGAAGTCCGGCGTTGGGGTGATGAGTATATTCCGCAAAATGAGAATATTTTGCCTCACTGGGAAATTGGCGAAAAGCTAGGTATTCTGAATGTGGCGCGGGCTGTTAAAGTTGCCCAAAGTCGCTTTGTGAACTTAATAGGTGCTGGCGCAGCGCTGGAAAGGGCATTAATTCAATTTATGCTAGCGCGTCAGACTGAGGCTGGTTATGTAGAAGTCAGTCCACCGATTTTGGTAAATACAGAATCTATGACTGCTACTGGTCAGTTACCAAAGTTTGCGGAAGAAAGCTTTAAATGTGCCGATGATGACTTGTGGCTAATTCCCACAGCAGAAGTTCCAGTTACTAACCTCTACCGGGGAGAAATTCTTGCAGCGGAAGAATTACCTATTTACCATTGCGCTTACACTCCTTGTTTTCGTCGGGAAGCTGGGAGTTATGGGCGAGATATGCGGGGATTAATTCGCCTGCATCAATTCAATAAAGTGGAATTGGTAAAATTTGTTCATCCCAGCACTTCTTTTGACGAACTAGAAAAACTGGTGGGAAATGCAGAAGCTATTTTACAGGCTTTGAAATTACCTTACCGAGTAATTAATTTATGCACTGGGGATTTGGGATTCTCTTCTACTAAAACCTACGATTTAGAGGTTTGGTTACCTTCTTCGGGTAAATATCGGGAGATTTCTAGCTGTTCCAATTTTATTGACTTCCAAGCACGAAGGGCTGATATCCGCTTTAAAGAAACAGGGAAAAAAGGTACTCAGTACTTGCATACCTTAAATGGTTCAGGCTTGGCTGTAGGAAGAACAATGGCAGCAATTTTGGAGAATTATCAACAAGCAGATGGGACGGTACGCATACCAGAAGTGTTGCAACCTTATTTAGGGCGTGAGGTGTTGTAGTTATTTGTCATTTGTACAGCCAATTTGGGCGATGCGTTACGGCTAAACACTGAATTATTCGCTAGGAAATATACATTGATAGAGCCGTAACGCATCCTACAGGATTTAATGGCCTCCACAAGAGTTGGATAATTTTTGTGGAGGAATTCCTATTGGCTTATAACTATTGACTAATATTTGGCGATCGCCAGATGGAAATTGTTCAATTCAGACGATTTACTGCCAATGCTAACCAGTGACACATTTTAGAATGGAGATAGGTATATAGCTTAATATCTTGTTTGATCTATGTCAGTTTTAGCAGCGATCGCAGTTTTGGCTGTTTTGATCTTGGTACACGAACTAGGACATTTCATTGCAGCACGTTCTCAGGGCATTCATGTTAATCGGTTTTCGTTAGGTTTTGGCCCGGTTCTTTGGAAATACCAAGGTTCAGAAACCGAATATGCTATCCGCGCTTTTCCTTTAGGTGGCTTTGTCGGCTTTCCCGATGACGATCCAGATAGCGATATTCCCCCCAATGACCCAAATCTGCTGCGTAACCGTCCTATCTTGGATCGGGCGATCGTGATTAGTGCAGGTGTCATTGCCAATTTAATATTCGCCTATATGCTTTTAGTGGGACAGGTGAGTGTTGTTGGTGTGGGACAAGCTAGCCAACCCGGTGTATTAATTCAACAGCTAGCACCAGAAGTTAGTTCTGTAGCCGCGAACGCAGGAATTAAACCAGGAGATGTGATCGTAGCGGCTAATCAAAGGCAATTTGGTACTTCTTTACAAGAAATAGACGCTTTTAGAGAATTAATTAAAACTAGTGCAGGTAAATCAGTTCAGTTAGAAATTGCCCGTGGTGATGAAAAGCTGACTGTCAATGTCACTCCAGATGCCAAACCTAGCGGCGGTACAATTGGCATTGGGCTTTCTCCCAATGGTAAAGTTGAGCGTCGTCGTGTTGCTAATCCCATCGAAGCGTTGAGTGTTGGTGCTACTGAATTTCAACGCATTGTGGTAATGACATTCAAAGGTTTTGGACAACTAATTACTAACTTTGGGGAAACTGCTGGACAAGTAGCCGGGCCGATTAAAATTGTGGAAATTGGCGCTAATATTGCCCAAAATGATACCGGTAGTTTGTTCTTCTTTGCGGCACTGATCAGCATTAACTTAGCAATTATCAACATTTTGCCTCTACCTGCTTTAGATGGCGGACAGTTGGCGTTTCTGTTGATTGAAGGTGTGCGTGGTAAACCCTTACCTAGCCGCATTCAAGAAAGTGTTATGCAAACTGGTTTGGTGCTACTGTTAGGACTAGGTATCTTTCTCATCGTTAAAGAAACTACCCAATTAACAATCCAGTTGGAGTGGGTACAAAAACTGTTCCAGTGACCATTACGCGTAAAGTCTTATCTAAGAAGCAACGGGCGCTAGAAATTTTAAATCGCCTGAAGCATCTTTACCCAGATGCAACTTGCTCTTTGAACTACTCAACACCTGTACAACTTTTAGTAGCAACCATTCTCTCCGCACAGTGTACAGATGAGCGGGTAAATAAAGTCACACCAGCTTTGTTTGCTCGCTTTCCCGATGCTGCGAGTTTAGCTAATGCTGACTTAGCAGAGTTAGAAGATTTGGTACGTTCTACAGGGTTTTATCGCAATAAAGCTAAGAATATTCAAGCTGCCTGTAGAATGATTGTCACTGAGTTTAACTCTGTTGTTCCTAACCAAATGGAACAGCTGTTAAAGCTTCCTGGTGTAGCGCGGAAGACGGCTAATGTAGTTTTGGCTCATGCTTATGGCATTAATGCCGGGGTAACGGTCGATACTCACGTGAAGCGACTGAGCAATCACCTGGGTTTAACAAAACATACAGACCCCGTCCGCATTGAGCAAGATTTAATGAAATTATTGCCTCAACCTGATTGGGAGAATTGGTCAATTCGGCTAATTTATCACGGACGCGCTATCTGTAAAGCCCGTTCCCCTGTATGTATCGCTTGTGAACTAGCAGATTTATGCCCAGACGCAAATAAGCTAGCGGCCTTAGGTTAAGCTATAATAGCAGCCCTATTGCTAGAAAGGCCAAATGCCTGTGCTAACTGTAGAATGGGAAATGCTGTCTTTAAATAAATTCGAGAAAGTATGGCAAAGAAGAGCATGATTGAGCGCGAGAAAAAACGCGCTAAGTTGGTAGAAAAGTACGCTGAAAAGCGTGAAGCGTTGATGAGCGACTTTGAAAGCGCTGAATCTCCGCTGGAAAAGCTAGAAATTCACCGCAAAATTCAACAACTACCCCGCAACAGCGCACCTAACCGTCGCCGCAATCGTTGCTGGGTAACAGGTCGTCCCAGAGGTGTTTATCGTGACTTTGGTCTGTCTCGGAACGTCCTGCGGGAATGGGCGCACGAAGGACTTTTACCTGGCGTGGTTAAGTCTAGCTGGTAGTCAAGAGTCAAGAGTCAAGAGTCAAGAGTCAAGAGGAGCCAGCGCCGTGGGCGGGTTTCCCGACTTGAGGCGACTGGCGTTCAAGAGAAAACTTTTGACTGTGGACTTTTGACCGTGGACTTTCTTTATTGACCACAACACCGATCGATTCCCAAACTTTCTAAGAGTAGATCGCTGACAGCGTTAGCGATCGCAAACTCTCCATAAAAGCTTTTAGAAAAATCAAACGCTTGCATCTCTGTGACAATGGCAATTACCAGAGAACCGAGGTCGTTTTCTCCTTCCATGCGTTGGCGCATAAAAATCTGGGCGGCGCGTTGAGCAATCTTTTGATTGACAATTTCTGGCAGAAATTCTGCATCCAGCCACCGCAGCAGGCGTTGTTGTAACCATTCGCCTTCTAGCTGGGGATTTTCTGATGGTGGTAGGGTGATAGGTGGAATTGGTTCTGTCATTTTTTTTAAACGCAGAGGGACGCAAAGGAACGCAAAGGATGACTGTTAACATCGAATAGCGTTCGGAATATGAGTTTTTGAATTGTGATCTTCACTATGGAATATGATATCGCTGCTATTATTCAGGGTTATGCTCAAGGCTATTTTCTCATGGCTGATGATAGTCAGGGATTGGGCTGGTATGGTAGTCGCGATCGCACATTAATTCCTTTAGATGAAAGATTTCGCTATCCTAAATCTTTGCGGCGTGTTTTGAATCAAGAACGGTTTACAGTGGCAATTAACCGTGATTTTAAAGCAGTAGTGGCTGGGTGCGCGAACCGCGAAACAACTTGGATTTCGCCGGAATTAGAAAAGATTTATTGGCTTTTGTATCAGAATGGTTACGCTTTTAGTTTTGAAACTTGGCAAGGTGACGAACTTGCAGGGGGAATTTTAGGAATTGCGATCGCAGGTGCTTTTATTGGCGAATCCATGTTTTATCGCATTCCCGAAGGCTCAAAGGTAGCTATGGTGAAATTGGTAGAGAGATTACGCCAGAAGAGATTTATACTGTTTGACGCACAAATGATGAATCCCCATTTAGAGAGATTTGGTGCTTACCGCATTAATGATGGAGATTATCAAGCCCTACTACACAAAGCGTTGCAAAGTCCTTGTAGTTTAGTATAAGAAAGAGCCAGATAGAAGTAGATGAAGGGCTGCGAACAGTTCTGTATCTGTAGGTGCGATCGCCTTTTACTTGCACTTGAATAATCAGGCTGGAGTCACTGGCTATGGAAATTCTCACTAAAAGATTTCTGCTGCGAGACTTTATTACAGAAGACGAGCCTGCTTTTTTCGCCTATCATACCGATCCAAGGTATGCTGAATTTTGTTCGCCGGAAGAAGTAGCACCCAATTATACACGTGAGCTTTTTTACCTGTTTCGTCAGTGGGCAAATGAATATCCGCGTATCAATTATCAGCTTGCCATTTTTGAACGTTTCAACTCCCAAGAATTAATCGGTTGTTGTGGACTGCGCCGAGAAAATTACGGTTCTGAACAGGCAGAATTAGGGATAGAATTAGCACCTAAATTTTGGGGGCGTTACGCATACGCAATTGAAGTGGCGAAAGCCATAATTGATTTTGGATTCCAGAATCTAGGTTTAAAAGAAATTCGAGGTATTACTGTCAGCGCAAATTTGCGTATTGCTCGTTTAGCGCTGCGATATGGATTTGTAACAATCGGCACAATTACTAGCCCAGATTGGATGCTTGAGCGCGGCTGGAGTCAAACTGAATGGCTGTTGACAAGAGAATCTTGGGAAAGCGGAGCAGAATTTTAATTTAAATCTTCCAGTTTTTAAACTTTTTCTTCAGTCACTAAAGTTAGGCTTACCCATTCGCCTTTATCGCTGTAGCTGCGAATCATACGTTGGCGGAGATTTGGCTTAATTAACCAACCCACTTCTAGAATAAAACTTTGGCGTAAATTTATCTTGAGTGGCGAAGTTGCAGAAGCACCGTGAGGTAGGAGTAATACTTGCATCTGCTTTTGTGGATCTTTATCAAAGTGGATAATCGAGCCTTTAATTGTGGCGCTGGAAGTAATTGTATATTGTCCAAAAGAAAGAGTTTGGATTAACTGCCCAGCATCATCTAGTTGTAATTTTAGGGTTGTGGAGACAGTATTAGCAGGGCGAAAATCTGTATATATTGTTGTTGCTTCGCCGCGCCATTCTCCTAACAAGTCCTCGATTTGTAGATTCTGGCTTACTATAGGTTCAGTACCAGCTAAATATTCTGGTATCAAAGTGAGTTTATTTAGTTGGCTATTTTTATCAAATAACTGAACTAGCCGCAATCGACGATTTTCATAAATCAAACCCAGTTCTGCACCAAATTCACTAAAGGGGCCAAATTGAATTGAACCTTGCGAAAATGCCCCATTTTCAAACAATAAAATACTTTTAGACAAAGAACTATATTCAAGAACTAAATCTTCTTGTCCTTGAAGGCTCACAATTTGGCGAATTGTCTGGTTATTATTTAACCCTTCTAGAGAAACGACACTTTTGATATCTTGCAGCAGTTCACCTTGGGCAGAGAAACTGGTAAATGAACCATGCCATTCACCAATGTTTAATAGTAATCTTTCCCATTTAGATGTCATAAGAATTTGGGGACTGGGGACTGGGGATTGGGGACTGGGAGAAATAACAAATAACAAATGACAAATGCCAAATAACTAACCTCTAGCAAAACGCCGTACAGCAAATAAACTACCTATTAATCCTACAGCTGCACCAAAACTTACAAGAATTAGGGGTAATAATAAAATTTGTACAGGAGTAAGTTGCAAGCCGTTGCTAAGAAATTGAATAAATTCAGGCTGGTTGGATAGCAAGTTGCTGATAAATTGTTGAATGACAGTAATAAAACTCCAAGCGATCGCACCCCCAAATACACCAAAGGCTATACCCTGTAAAATAAACGGCAGGTAAATCCAAGCTGTAGTTGCACCGATTAACTGCATAATTTCAATTTCTTGTCGGCGCGCCGTAACAATCAGGCGAATGGTAATACTAGTGACAGCGATCGCAGTTAAGGTGAGGATGATGGTAATTGTTACGGTAATCCAGTTTAAACCTTGATGTAACTGGGCGATACGCTTGAGGACTTCATCGACATACTGCACTGTACTCACTCCGGGTAATTTAGCTAACTTAGTTGCTAAATTAGGCACAACTTCCGAGTTACGTGCTTTGACTTTAATTTCATCAACTAGGGGATTTTCTGCTAGCTGCTGGTTTGCACCTTCAATATCAGAAATTCCTAGTTCTTTAACTAACTTAGTCCAAGCTTCCTCTTTGGTAATAACTTGCGTCCCTACTACCTCTGGTATATTTTTTACTAGTGATTCCAGGTTGGCGGCTGATATCCCCGAATCTAGATAAACTGAAACCTCCATTTGGCTACCAAATTGGTAAAGTAGTTTCTCTACTTGCCAGGAAGTTTGCAGACTCATTCCAAACAAAAATAGTAATACAGTTACAGTACTGACTGCTGCCCAATTCATCCAACCTCCGCGCAGCAAGCCGAGGAAGGTTTCTTTGAGGAGGTAGTCGAGTTTAGTTAAAAATTTCCACACACATTATTACCCCAATAATTGAATTTCGCGCCCTGACAAAAATACTGAAGTCATGGCACGAGATAACATCACATTTATACTCGAATGTGTAGAATTTGTGTGTTCTGTAATTTTGACAGCACAGTTAGCAGAATGTCAGCCATTAAGAGATTGATAGAATTAAACTAGAGAGAATTTTCACAATCAAGCCATAAGGAATCATGCCCTCCGAAATTGCTGTCGAGAAAAAAAAGTTAAAAAATCCGCCCTTGCAACTTCACTATTTAGGCGATCGCGCTCTTCGTCAACCAGCAAAGCGCATTGCCAAAGTAGATGATGAACTGCGCCAACTAATCCGGGATATGCTGCAAACTATGTACAGCAAAGATGGCATTGGTTTGGCTGCACCCCAGGTTGGTATTCATAAACAACTAATTGTCATCGATTTAGAACCAGATAATCCTGCTAATCCGCCATTGGTATTGATTAACCCCACTATTAAACAGGTAAGCAAAGAAATCTGCGTTGCTCAAGAAGGATGTTTGAGCATTCCTAACGTGTATATGGATGTCAAGCGTCCAGAAGTGGTGGAAATTGCTTATAAAGATGAAAACGGTCGTCCTAAGACAATAAAAGCAACTGACTTACTCGCACGCTGTATTCAGCACGAAATGGATCACCTCAATGGCGTGGTATTCGTAGATCGTGTAGATAATTCCTTGACTTTGGCCCAGGAACTATCTAAAAATGGCTTCTCGTATCAGGCGGTGAAACCAGTAGCATAGGGTGGTTTAGTAGTGTATTTAACTCCAAAAAGCGGATTATTTCTAGCTGGTTCTTGTGTAGCAGCGATCGCGGCTGTTGGTTCGATTTTTGAACTGAGTTACGGACAACCAGACTTAGGCTTTCAAGCCACGACGATTATCTTAGTATTGAGTATTCCTCTCACAGGATTATTTTTCTTTGCTGCAGTGAGGGACGCAAAGGCTAACATTAAATAAGCATCAGGTACATGAAAAGGTAAAAGAAAAAAGGATCAATCACAAAATTTATCCTTTTGCCTTTTACCTTTTACTTTTGTCTAGGTACCCGTGACGTTTGGATTACAGAAGTGTGTTACTGTAATTATTTGCTTAGTTCATAACTGTTCTGTAACATCTCAATAGCTATATCAGCTGGAACAGGGCGACTGAAGTAAAATCCCTGCCCTTCCTCACATCCTCGTCTTTTTAAGTAGTTCAGCTGTTCTTCGGTTTCCACGCCCTCGGCTGTAATCTTCAATTGCAGACTATTCGCTAAAGCAATAATGGCATCGGTAACAGCCGCACTATCAGGATTGGATGTTATATCTTGCACAAATGAGCGATCAATTTTCAGCATATTGACGGGAAAGCGGGTTAAGTAATTCAAAGAGCAATAACCAGTACCAAAGTCATCTAGAGCTAGCCAAATACCTAATTCTCGTAATTGGTTCAAGATTTTCACCGATTTCTGAATATCAGCCATCAAAAAGCTTTCAGTTACTTCTAATTCTAAGTAAGATGGCGGTAGTTCGGTTTCCTTAAGGATTTGGCTAACAACCTCCACTAAATTGGGTTGTTCAAATTGCCTAGCTGACAGATTCACTGATACTCTAACCGCAGGTAGCCCAGCCAGCTGCCAAGCACGATTTTGGGCACAGGCTGTTCGCAAAACCCATTCACCGATGGCAGTGATTAAACCATTGGCTTCGACAATCGGAATAAACTTTGCTGGCGAAACTAAACCCAAAGTAGGATGTTGCCAGCGAACTAGGGCTTCAATTGCTGTTACTTTTTGGGTATGCAAATTAATTAAAGGCTGGTAATAAACCTGCATTTCATTGCGTTCCAGCGCCCCATATAATTCTGTTTCTAAACTTAGTCGCTCCTGTAAGCGAGCATTGATTTCTGGCGAATAAAATAAATATTGGCTACGCCCTTGTTTTTGAGCCTGGGAGAGTGCGATGTGCGCTTCTTGTAAGAGTTGCTCTACACTATTACTTTCATTGAAGTCATTAATTGTGATGCCCATACTGGCAGTAATATGAATTGAGTTGCCTTCTATATAAAATGGTTTTGCTAAAGTATTTAGCAGCAATTGTGATAGCTTAATCACACTTTCAAAAGATGGAATTTCCACTCGCGCAATTGCAAATTCATCTTTACTCAAATGGGCAAGAATATCTGTTGGTGACACACAGGTGGTTAAACGCTGGGCTACGGCTCTCAGCAACAAATTTAAGGTATTATGTTTGAGTGCATGACTGATGTTGAGGAAATCATCAATACCCAATAAAAAAATAGCTAATAGCTGTTGATGATTTTGAGATGGGGAGAAATTTAAATCAGCGCGATCGCCAAGACGAGGTTGCATCCCAACTTCTTTTGTATTGTTTGGCGCAAAGTACTTTCCCGCCACAGCACCCGATAGGCGATCGCTGAATAAATTTTGATTAGGCAATCCTGTCAATTCGTCGTAATTAGTAATGTGATGAATCAACTCATCTAATTTATGCAGAGTTTGAGAAACATCCGCCATCAATGTCCCCGCTTCATCAACATACTCTGTGGGCAGTTCAGGTAATGTTCGATTATTGAGATAGTCTTGTAGTGCAGTAGATGTCAACATCACTGGCGCGAGGAGATGGTGTATGGCATAAAGAGTGGCTGCTGTACCTGCTAACGTCGCTAACAGCGCAATAATTAAAACTCGCACCGCCATCTCCCAAGAATAGGAGTTGGAAATGATAAAACTCAACAGTAATGTTAAAAGTGGTATGTGAGTACCCAAAAAAGCCACAAACATGATTTTGGCCGGGTAACTTTTCTTGAGCAATTTCAAATTAGCTAAAGATAAGTACAAGTAAAGTTTGTAGTTGAGCTTCATAAATGTTGATTGAGAGTTAGCCAATTAGTTACCAAAACAATGCTGAAAAAAGAGTGCAAATGTGATTTTTTTACCCAACAAATTCGTACTTATTGCCGTGCAAATATTCCCACGTCGCAAATGTGCATCGTGGCGAAAATATACTAGTTCCTTGTTCAATACTGCTCGGTTAAGGATTTTCAACTCTTAATTTGGTTTGGGGAAAAGGTGAAAGGGTAAGGGTTAAAGGTTTTTTCTTGCCCCTTTTCCCCTTCCCCTTTTGCCCTTAACCGACAAGTATTGGTTCCTTGTTCAATACCCTTGGAATTTAAATAAGGGCAGAACGGAGGAATATTTTTATAGGGAAAACACTAAGAAAAAAGTTATAGATTAAGCTGTCTAGCCGGAGTATTTATTAATGTATACCACAGTAAACTTTTAATAAGAATATTTTTAAAGTTTAAGGTAAATAGACAGAAGAATTATGAGTATAATTACTAACTTATGTATAAAATTTGTATAAATAAGATTTATTTCTGAAAAAAAGCCAAGCAGTTAAAACATTGGCAGAATTGAAGAGAGTAGTGAAAACCATGTGACTGAGTAGAGTACTACTATGTGAATGTATACTTCATAGAATACAAAAAAGCCTAAACATTATCATCTCTAAAAGTTTAAAAAAAGTAAAAATTATCTCATTTAAATAATGTTTACCCGAATATTTATGGGAAAAGATGTATATTTTTGTACAATTTAATGCCTGTATTCAGGGCGGCGATCGCTTCTAAAATAGAAAAATGCTGTCAACTTCCACTCAACTATTACGCATTTCCCAAGGACAACTGAATTTACTAGAACGTTGTCCCCGTCAGTTTCAACATACTTATCTCGACAATCTCAATTCTCCCTCAGATCCAGAACATGAAGAACGGCAAACTTTAGGTAGCCGATTTCACTTGCTAATGCAGCAAAGAGAAATGGGTTTGCCAATTAATAGTATTTTGCAAGCCGATAGCCAATTACAAAATTGGATGTCAGCTTTTGCGGAAACTGCACCTGAAATTCTCACACCTGCTGCGGGTAGTCAAACTTTTCGTGAAAGCGAACATTACCGCACTCTGCAAGTGCAAAATTATTTGTTGACTGTTGTTTATGATTTATTAATTGCCGATAAAGAAAAAGCCCAGATTCTCGACTGGAAAACTTATCCTAAACCATTACATAAACGTAAATTAGAGCAGAACTGGCAAACTCGTCTTTATTTGTATGTTTTGGCAGAAACTAGTGAGTATTTGTCAGAAAATATCTCTATGACTTATTGGTTTGTTCAATCTGAAGGTAAACCGCAGAATATTAAATTTAATTACAGTACTGCCCAGCACCAGCGAACAGCAAAAGAACTGAATGAACTGTTAAACGATTTAAGTTATTGGCTAGAACGTTATCAACATAAAGAACAATTTCCTCAACTACCACACGGAAACAAAGCTTGCGGATATTGTCAATTTGGTACTCGCTGCGATCGCATCCAGGCTAGCGAAGAAGAAAGCGATAGCAATTCCTTACCAGATATTGCCAGTATAGAAGAAGTAGCGCTTTGAAATTCAAGAGTCAACAAACAATAGAAATGTGTGATGCGTTACGCCAAGGCTAACGCATCCTACCTCTTTGGACTTTTGACTTTTGACTGTTGACAATTATTACTCTCGCTAATATGAAAGCAGAATATATACTTAAAAAGTTATGACAAACATTGATGACATGGACGCGGTTTACGTCCGTGAATTAGGAATTGACGATATAGCGCCGGTTTACCATTTGGGAGAAGAACTATTTACCAGCGATTTATATCCTTATTTGTATAGAACTTGGGATGAATGGGAAGTCATCGGACTTTACAACACAGATCCAGAATACTGTTTGGTTGCAGAAATCGATGGCGACTTAGCAGGCTTTATATTAGGAACCATCATTACCAAAGCCTCATGGACTTACGGATATATTCTCTGGTTAGGAGTTAGCCCGAATTTTCAGCGTCGGGGAGTTGCAGACAAATTAGTTGATAAAGCTGTCGCCCGCATGATTGAAGATGGCGCGCGGTTCATGCTAGTAGATACAGATCCTACCAATACCCCTGCTGTGAAATTTTTCAACCGCAAAGGATTTGGTAACAACCGCCAGCATATTTTCTTGTCGATGAATTTAAGTAAGCATCCATACTATGGCAGACTAATTGATTATGAACATCAAAAAGCTGAAAGAGCAGGTTATCGGCGATCGCGTCCGGCTGCAATTCGCGCCCGTAAGCCTGATGGTTTCGCTAACGAAGTCGTCCTCAATCCCTTAGTCACCGAACCGCAAATAGATTTAAGGTTGAATGATGAGTAGGCATTTGTCATTTGTCATTTGTCATTTGGTAATGGGTAATTGGTAATTGGTAATTGGTGAGTACTTCTCCCTCATCTTCTTCATCCCCCTCATCTCCCCAGTCCCCAATCCCCAGTCCCCAATCCCCAGTCCCCAATCCCAATCCCCAGTCCCCAATCCCCAGTCCCCAATCCCCCACTATGCAATGGACTCTAGCCGCAACTGAACAACCACCAGAGTGGTTTATCCAAGCTGTGAAAAAGTATACGCCTGCATCAAGTGGCATTTATGCAGCGCAATTATTATGGCAACGTGGTATTCGTGACACGCAGCAATTAGAAGGTTTTGTTAACTATAAAACTTATCAACCAGCTAGCCCCTTTGAGTTTGGGGAAGAAATGCATCGCGCTGTGGCAAGATTGCAACTAGCACGTAATGCTGGGGAGAAAGTTGCGATTTGGGGCGACTTTGATGCGGATGGGATTACTTCTACATCTGTGTTGTGGGATGGTTTGGGGGAGTTTTTTGTTCAGAATTCGCAGTTAAGCTACTATATCCCCAATCGCCTAAAAGAATCCCACGGGCTGAACTATGCAGGTATCGATAACTTAGCAAAACAAGACTGTACATTGATTGTTACCTGCGATACTGGCAGCACAAATATTGATGAAATTATTTATGCTCAAAAGCTGGGTATTGATGTTATAGTTACAGACCATCACACATTACCAGCAGAACGCCCACCAGTCATTGCAATTATCAATCCGCGCAATTTGCCAAATGAACATCCCCTATATAATTTGTCTGGGGTAGCGGTAGCTTACAAGTTAGTAGAAGCACTGTATCAAACTCTGCCCAATATACCAAAACATCCTTTAACAGATTTACTAGATTTAGTAGCTGTAGGGTTAATTGCCGACTTAGTCCAATTAAGCGGAGATTGCCGCTATTTAGCACAATTGGGCATTCAACGCCTACAAGAAGACTTTAAACAACCACCAGTAGCCAGACGACGGCCTGGGGTAGGAAGATTATTAGAATTGTGTCAGAAAAGTGGCGATCGCCCCACAGATATTTCCTTTGGTTTAGGGCCGCGCATCAATGCTGTCAGTCGCATCCAAGGTGATGCCAGCTTTTGTGTAGAACTACTCACCAGCCGCGATATTAAACGCTGCAGCGAACTCGCAGAAGACACAGAACTAGCCAACGCCCGCCGCAAGTCTTTACAGAAAGACGTACAAACCCAAGTTGCCCAAAAACTAACTCAATTAGACTTATCTACCACAAGTGCGATCGTCCTTGCCGATGCCCAATGGCCTGTAGGCGTATTAGGCTTAGTAGCCGGACAAGTAGCACAAGAAACTGGTCGCCCTACGATTTTGTTGAGTACAGAAGAATTGGGGACTGGGGACTGGGGACTGGGGACTGGGGAAGACTCTTCCCAATCCCCAATCCCTAATCCCCAGCCCCTAGCTAGAGGTTCTGCCCGTTCTATTAATTCTGTCGATTTATACCAATTAGTCAAAGACCAAGCACATTTATTGCATCGCTTTGGCGGACATCCCTTTGCGGCTGGGTTGAGTATGTTGGTGGAGAATATTCCCTTATTTACAGAGGCGATTAACCAACGTTTACGGCAATCCTTGGGTGGTAAAACCCTCACAGCTACGGTACAAGCAGACATAGTAGTAACAGTTGCAGACTTAGGGAAAGATTTATTTTTAGAACTGAAAATACTAGAACCTTGTGGAATGGGTAATCCCGTGCCAAAACTGTTGATTCAAAACTGCTGGTTTGAAAATGCTTGGCATCGTAATCAACAGGATTCTCAAGGGAAAAAAATACAGTATATTAAAACCGATTTTGATATTCGGGATGATTCCACAAGAAATGCTTTCCCTGGGATTTGGTGGGGACACTACAAAGATGAATTACCCATAGGTAGATGTGATTGCATAGCTGAACTAGATTACAACACCTTTAAAAAACGCTACGAAATCAGATTAATCGCCGTTCGCCCCAGCGCTAATTCAGTCTTCACCACCCAAAACTCAGAACTGATATTAGACTGGCGCAATCAAAAACACTCAGCACTCAGAACTCAGCACTCAGCACTCGTTTTAGAAGAATGTCCGACAAGCTGGGATGATTTACGCGGCTGGTGGAAGCGATGTTTGTACAATAATCAACAACTGGCGATCGCATGGAGTAAACCCAACCAGCAATCACCGAATCAAATTTGGCTGACTCTCATCGGAATTGCCAAATACCTCAGCCGCACCCATCAACCAGTTACCCGCGTACAACTTTTAGAGAAATTGGGCATTAGTAACCAAGCTTTATTGTTAGGCATCAGAGCCTTAAAATATTTGGGATTCACAGTGCAACGCCAAGATAACTATTTGCGAATTATCCCAGAACCCAAAAATATCTCCGAAACTCAAGCCGATGCTGCTGCAAGCAAATTTTTAGCAGCAGTCCGCGAAGAACAATTTCAACGCGAGTATTTTGCCGAAGTGCCTTTATCTACAATTGTGGCGATGGTGAATACTCAGTAAGGGCATAGGGCATTGGGTGGTTGGGGTTTGCCATTAATTAATTCTCCCCTGCTCCCTGCCCCCTTGCCTCATCTCCCTACTGAAAGTCTTCGGTAACACAATATCACCTCCTAATCTGGGAATCCTGAAAGAAAGGAACATTCACCTGGAGGATAAATACTGATGCGAAATTATACAAATTTGAAGAATGATCGCTAAAGATGTTGGTTAGGTTGAGGGAGGAAACCCAATACCTAAAACCTTTGTATATGTTGATTTTCAGTGCGTTTAACCCAACAAACACATCTGTCGCCTTCTTTTTTTAAATTGGTATTACGCATCAAGCTATACCAATTCTTTAAAATTCAGTAACAGATTGAAACTCAGTAAAACAAGCAAGATAAAATCTGACTCAATACTTGTCGGTTAAGGGTAAAAGGGGAAGGGTAAAAGGGGCAAGAAAAACCTTTAACCCTTACCCTTTCACCTTTTCCCCAAACCAACTTCCGAGTTGAAAATCCTTAACCGAGCAGTATTGGAATCTGACTTTATTAATTAAAAATACGAATTAAGAATTGGTTTTATGTATAGAAAAATGCCGTTACGTGTCATTTTTGTTGTATCTACACTACTCCAGGTGATTACTGCTGTCGGACTAACTGGATATTTCTCCTTTCGCAATGGGCAAAGGGCAGTCAATGAAGTTGCTACCAAACTCCGGGATGAGGTGACTGGCAGGGTTAAGGATAAGCTACTAGTGTATATAGAAACACCCCATCTGATTAATCGTCTCAATGCCAATGCTATTGAGTTAGGGGAGTTAGATAAACACAATACCCAATATAAGCAGAAGTATTTTTGGCAGCAAATCCGTACATTTCCGGTGATTACCTACAATTTTTACGGAAATGTTACAGGTGAATATTTAGGAGCCAGACGTTTAGCCAGTGGCGACTTGCAAGTAATGGAACGCGATCGCACTACTGGATACAATCAGTACTTTGCTACCAATGCACAGGGCGATCGCACAAAGCGCATCCAGTCTCTTCCTAATTTTGATGCCAGACAACGCCCTTGGTACAAGGAAGCTGTAGCTGCGGGTAAACCGATTTGGAGTACAATCTATCCCGACTTTAGTACAGGAGGATTGGCAATTACCGCAGCTCAACCCATCTATGACAAGCAAGGGAAACTCAAGGGGGTTCTGGGTAGCGATTTTATTTTTTCTGAGGTGAACACATTTTTGCAAAGCCTCAAGATTGGTGCATCTGGACAGACATTTATTATGGAACGTTCGGGATTGCTAGTGGCTACATCTACTCCCGATCCCAGTTATCGCAATCGGACTAATCAGACGCAACGAATTAAAGCTTCTGAGAGCCAAAATTATCTCATCCAACAAAGTGCCAAACATTTAGATCGAAAGTTTGGAAATTTTAGCAAAATTCACAGCAGTCAACTACTAGACTTTGAAATCCAGGGAGAACGGCAATTTCTCCAGGTTACGCCATTAAAGGATAACAGAGGGTTGGATGTTTTAATTGCGGTGGTTGTACCAGAAGCGGAGTTCATGAAGCGCATTCATGAAAACACTCGCATGACAGTTGTCTTGTGTCTGCTATCGCTGATTGTTGCAACGGTGGTGGGATTGCAAACATCCCTATGGATTGTCAAACCGATTCAGCGTTTGAATACTGCTGCTAAAGGACTAGCAGATGGAAACTGGGAGCAAAAACTAGCAGTTGATGGCTCGTATGAAATTAGCGAATTGGCTGAATCCTTCACCAGCATGGCGAAACAGCTAAAAGAATTATTTGCCACTTTAGAAGAAAAAGTACGCGATCGCACTCAAGCACTGGCTAAAATCAACGGCGAACTGAAAAACAAAAATGCGCTGATTCGGAAAATTTTTGGACGCTATCTCAGTGATGAGATTGTTAGCAATCTCTTAGAAAGTCCCCAAGGGTTAGAGTTAGGCGGAAAGCGACAGAAAATCACCATCCTAGTCTCCGATTTGCGTGGCTTTACAGCGACATCAGAACGCATATCTCCAGAGCAAGTCATCGCTATCCTCAACTTTTACCTGCAATATATGGCGGAAGTAATTACCCGCTACGAAGGTACTATTGATGAATTTATGGGAGATGGGATTCTGACATTCTTCGGTGCGCCTACCGTCAGAGCCAACGATACAGAAAGAGCGATCGCCTGTGCTGTAGCCATGCAACAAGCTATGATTCCCGTCAACCAACAAATGCAAGCATGGGGTTTCCCAGAAATCGAAATGGGGATTGGTATCCATACAGGTGAGGTTGTCGTTGGTAACATCGGCTCAGAAAAGCGTACCAAATATGGTGTCGTAGGAAATCACATCAACCTCGCCTACCGCATAGAATCCTGTAGCGTTGGCGGACAAATTATCGTCTCCGAGGATGTTTTAGCGGAAGTGCGAGATATGGTACAGGTGGAAGGAACGCAACAAGTGCAGATGAAGGGAGTAAAAGACCCCATTAATCTCTATGAAATTAGCGGTATTAGGGGAGAACATAACTTATTTCTCTCGAAATCCACAGAAGAATTCCGTGAATTACCAGAGCCGATTTTACTCCAGTACGTCACCTTAGAAAGCAAACACGTAGGCGATCGCTGGTATGAAGCCCAAATTATCAAACTCTCCCATCGAGAAGCGTTGATTCAGTGTGAGAGTCATGAAGGTAAATTACCGCCGCTAACAAACCTCAAGCTGATTTTGCTGAATGAGAATTTGCCTCAAGAGGTACGGGAAGATTTTTATGGAAAGGTGTTAGAAAAACCGACAGAGGAGGGTAGTTTCTTCATCCACTTTACAGCCCTGCCGCCATCTGTGCGGGCGATGTTGGATCAAATATACAATGCGACTGGTTTGGAGAATCAATATCCCAATTGTAATGAGAATCCAATCGATGACTCATTTGCAAGCAAGACGCGATGACGTGATGAATCTGGAAGAAGAAGACGCGATGAATCTGGAAGAAGACGCGATGAATCGCGTCTCTACAAGGGGGGATGGGGTTGTTGTTCGCGATCGCGTTCCCAATTGATTGGGTTATCGATAATATATTGTCGAATTTTATCCAGGGCGAATTGATTGCGGATTATTTCATCATAAAACCGTTCTTGCCATCCAAAACCTTCATAAATTTGATTAATTTCAAACGTACATCGTCCCTTATACCACCGCACAATTTTAGAAACCGAATTTTTCGACAACATCGGATTAAACAACCCCGTCACCCCCCCTCTTGTAGAGACGCGATTCATCGCGTCTTCTTCTTCGTCATCGAAATTCATCGCGCCTTCTTCCGAATTCACCGATTCCATTTGTATTTGATTAAGGATAAGAATCCCGTGAATATGATTAGGCATAACGCAAAACACATCAATATCACAATTAGAAAACTGATGAGGAATCTCACCCCACAACCTTCGTGCAACCTCTCCAACTGGCGATAACTGCATTTCCCCCTGCACAACCTCACCAAAAAAGCATTCTTTACCCTTCGTGCAAATAGTCAGAAAATATGCACCATTAGTTGCATAATTCCATGCTGGCAAACGTGTAGAATCAACTCGATATTTACCGTTGTATTTAGGTTTGTCGTTATTTGGTTGAAGATTAGAATTATTCATGATTACATCTTTAATTGATGCAAAGAATTTATAATCATGTAATTATTGCCTCGCATTTATGTAATCGCCAACCCAAAAAATGCCGAATTATTCCCACATAACCCTAATCTATTCATCTTTGCAATCAAAAAAATATCGCATTTCCATTCTGTTTAAAATATCTATTTCCCTACAGCGATCGCATATTACAAATTTGGGTAAAATCACAAGACATAGTGATAATTAGATGCACAAAGCTGGCGATTGATTGACAAAATTTATCGGACGTAATGAATATAACCTGTGCTGATTGATGCTAGAGGATGCCAGATTCTTTAGTTTAGAATTTGCTTCGGGCTGAATTGGGGCGATCGCAAGGTAAGATAACCCAAGTATTAGCCTAAAAAGCAGGTAAACAAATATCAAAGGCTCATTAATGAACTTCCGAGCCTCATTAATGAACTTCCGAGCTTCATTCACGAGCTTCTGAGCCTCATTAATGAACTTCCGAGCTTCATTCACGAGCTTCTGAGCCTCATTCATGAGCTTCCGAGCCTCATTCACGAACTTCTGAGCCTTATTAATGAACTTCCGAGCCTCATTCACGAGCTTCCGAGCCTCATTCATGAACTTCTGAGCCTCATTAATGAACTTCCGAGCCTCATTCACGAGCTTCCAAGCCTCATTAATGAATATCAAAGACTGGTGAATAAGATAGCTTAAGGCAAAATCGGCGATCGCACCCAGCACCATCGAGTTGAATTATAACTGTCATTCCGCTTCCCTTTGCTACGCTACCGCGAACGGGACGCTACGCGAACGCTCCATTCGCAATGAAAAATGACAAATGACAAATTACGAATTATAAATTAACCCTTGTACTCTCACTACCATTTGCCTAACTGCTTCAGCATCAGGCGATTGGATACGCTGCAATATCTCCAAGGCTGGCTGCAAATAATCTAGTGCTTGATTGTAATTACCCTGTTTTTCTGCTAAATGTCCTAAGCACCACAAAGTCATTGCTTTGCCTTGGACATTGCCGATTTGTTCCTCAATAGCCAGGGATTGTTGATAAAGGGCGATCGCTTCGGTGATTTCCCCGCTATTGGCTTTGAGCATTCCCAGACAGTGCAAAGTCGCCGCTTTGCCTTGGACATTGCCGATTTGTTCCTTGAGCGCCAGGGATTGTTGATATAGAGCGATCGCTTCGGTGATTTCCCCGCTATTGGCTTTGAGCATTCCCAGATTGTGCAACGTCGCCGCTTTGCCTTGGACATTGCCGATTTGTTCCTCAATAGCCAGGGATTGTTGATAAAGGGCGATCGCTGCGGTGATTTCCCCGCTATTGGCTTTGAGTCTCCCCAGTTCGTGCAACGTCGCCGCTTTGCCTTGGACATCGCCGATTTGTTCAAAGAGCGCCAGGGATTGTTGATATAGAGCGATCGCTGCGGTGATTTCCCCGCTATTGGCTTTGAGTCTCCCCAGTTCGTGCAACGTCGCCGCTTTGCCTTGGACATCGCCGATTTGTTCTTTGAGCGCCAGGGATTGTTGATATAGAGCGATCGCTTCAGTGATTTCCCCGCTATTGGCTTTGAGTCTCCCCAGTTCGTGCAACGTCGCCGCTTTGCCTTGGACATCGCCGATTTGTTCTTTGAGCGCCAGGGATTGTTGATATAGAGCGATCGCTTCGGTGATTTCGCCGCTATTGGCTTTGAGCATCCCTAAATAGTGACTAATTGCTGCTTGTTCTTGTTTGTCTTCTGGGGGACAAAGGTTTAACGCTTGTTGATAATGCTTTAGTGCTTTATCAACTTCACCAACTAAGCTCTCACAATAGCCCATCTCCTTGAGAACGCGATAGTCTTCAGTAATTTCTAAGGTTGATTTGCACAGTTGCAATGCTTCTCTAAAACGGCTTTGTTGCCACCAGCGATTTGCTAAACTGCTGGCTATGTCAGCTGCTTTTTTTTCTTCTTTCCCCAACAACGCCAACCGATGAATTTCTAACCCTTTTTCCTCAGTTGAAGTTTCCACCTCTTCCCACCAAAGGCGATACAACACCTCAGCCGCTTGCTTATACAAACCCTCCCCATCTACCGCTAACTGCACAGGCAAAATACGCGGCACTCGCAACGCCTCATCATGGCTGACTTCCAACAACCCCAACGCCACCGCCCGATTAATATAATGTTCCAAACTAGGGATATTCTCACAAACTGCGGCTAACGCTTCCCTCGGAACTGGTAACTCAAACACCAAACCCCGTGACAACATCTCCCGCATAGTTTCATCCATCTGTTGCAGCAGCGCTTCTGCCAAAACTTGCTCTCGCAACTCCACCGGATCTGCTGCTAACCTCTGCAAAATTGCTGCGCGATCAACTGTTTTATTTTGCAGAATCTTATCTAACCATTCAAGTAAGCGGGGATTCCCATCCGCCAACTTCTGCGCCTGTAACTTCAACGCCTCATCAACCTGAGATTTGTCACCAAAAGCTGTGAGGCGATTAAACTTTTTTCGCAAATCTGCGCCTTGCAGTGCATCCAACGGCTGCTTGTAGAAATACTGCAACAGACTAAATTCAAAATCGTAACGGCAAGTAATAATAATGCGGTGGGATGTGTAATTTTCTCTAATCGCCCAAACCAAAGCTTTCAACACCTCGGCTACTTCCGCTTGCAGCACATAACTCTCATTGCGGGGTGCTAAATTCACTTCAAAGTCATCCAGCACTAACAAAAACGCCTTTCCACCCTCATGCAACTGCTGCAAAACTCGCCGCAACCGAAATCTCAATTCTTCATCGTAATTTTGTAAGCTTTTGCGTTGTTCGTTATCATCCAACTTTTCCGCCAACCGACTCACTAAATTACCTTCATCAATTCTCCCCACCCACACAACACGCTCAAAAGTCGGCAGTCTGTCACACAGCCTAGCTGCTAAACTACTTTTACCCAAACCGCCCATCCCATGAATCAACACCCCAATTTCATCGGGAGATTGTGTCAGTATCCTTAAACAATTTTGCAACTGACGGCGACGACCAACAAAACTTTCCCGCGTCGGGACTTTCACCTTACCCGCCGGATCTAAAAACTGGGTAGTCACAGAAGGCGCTGGCGCTGGTGTTCGTCCACGAGTCCGCAAAGGTGTGACTAATGCACTGGGTAAATCACCTGCTGCATACAGCCGCAACAAATGCCAATCCCGCGCTTGATTCTGAATTAATGCTTGATAAGTACTAGCAACCGCCTCGACAATTTGCTTCCCCGCCGCTAATTCCTGATACAATGCAGCCGCCGCAGCCGTCGCTTCTGGATCTAATACCTTTTGTCCCCAACCCAAAACCGCTTTTGCACCAGCTTGCAGCAATTCTTCTGCCATTGAAGGTAAATCACCCCCATTACCAGCTTGTCCAGTGCGACAACCAGAGAGGAAAATCAGTTTCGGCAGTCGAAATTGTAATTCTTCGGCGATATCTGCTGCACTGGCATAGTAAGCTTCACCTGTGAGGGTTTCTGTAACGAAGCGCGATCGCCCATCTTGTAAAGTAGCATGACCAGTCAGGTGTAAAACATCAAAATAATTCTGGTCGTAACTATCAACCAAATAACCCAACTCGGACAAACAGCCGCTTTCTTCCACTGTCAAGGCTAAAGGTTGCCGTGCCGTCGCTGCTAAAATCCGCGCTTCTTCCGCCTCAAAATCCAGCACAGGTGAGACATTCAAGGGCGAAGTCGCCATAAACAAAACATTGAGCGCCCGGTTTTCTGGTTCCCCTGCAATAGTCAATTTTTTTACCTTGCTGTCCGACACCCACCGCACGGGGACAATAGCGGGGATACGTTGCACTAGGAAGCTAGTACCATCGTGTAAAACTTCCCAGGGTAGATGGTGTAGAGACGCGATTTGTGGAGACGTGTTTTGTGGAGACGCGCTTTGTGCAGACGCGATTTCCGAAGACGCGATGAATCGCGTCTCTACAAGTTCGGTGTTGATAGCTAATACAACCCCTTCCCGGCGATGCTTATCTAGCAAGGATTGTAAATAGCGATCGCTCCCATCCAACCAGTTATACAACCGCCGCCCAGTTACTGCATAATCCTCTGGTAACGACGAAACGTAATAATCTCGCTCTGCCAATTCAATCAAATCAGCGATTTCTTTAAGGGGGAGCGATCGCCTTTCATACTCATTTGGATTATCAACAAAATACCGTAACTCTACGTAATCACCCGCAATATGCTTCAGTTCAAGGTGGATGACTTGCACATTCCGAATCCCAAAAACCCAGTATTATCCCCAAGTCTATCACCCCCAATCCCATCCCATATTTGTAGAGACGCGATGAATCGCGTCTTAACCCATCGCGTCTTGATCCATCGCCTCTTTACGATTCATCCCGCCTTTAAGGTTCCAAAATTTGCCGAATCTCCTCCACCGTCGGATTCTTCAACAACAACCGCCTACCATTGCGCCCCACAATCAACACCTTTTCAATTCTTTTACCAGACTGTTTCCCTTGATACTCCTGATACCACTTGCGGATTTGTTCAGCAATTGCGATCGCACCCCCAACAATCCCCACGATAGTCGCCACCGTTGCAACTACTGTTTCTCGTTCCGGTGCTTCTGTATTTACCGTATAGTCACCAGATATACCAGGAATCGCCAACAACTCCTCCGTTGCTGCGATCGCATCCTCACCCTCAATTGCTACTTGAATATCTGCCATAAACTTACTTGCAATTCTTCCCAGCGTTATTTTAATGTCTACCTCTTTGAGAAACACCTCCTCATCTCCCCAACATCCCCTGATGTTCACACCTAAACCCTCGACTCTCCCAAGCTTGCATATCCACCTCAGCCAACCTTTTCACCTTTGAACATTGCGGCTGCATAATTTGACTGAAACCCGCCCATAACAAACTACGGGTGACATCTAATGTAGTTTTTTGCCAAGATTCACGATTACCAGGGATACCTTGCTCCTGAACAATATCTGGCTCTACCCAAATGCCATTTGCTCCCAAGAGAATTTGCGCCATCCATTGCGCTCTCGGTAAATGGGTTTGTGATGTAATCAGTTTTACTTTATGTACACCCCAGCGCCGCAGAATCGGAATCCCATAATAGAAATTTTCCCAAGTAGAATTTGCACAATCCTCTAACCAAACGTTTTGCAACTCCGTACCTTCTCGCTGAAATAATAGCCAGATACAAGGCTCTAGCGAACCATGAGAAATCAAAATTGGAATATTAGGGTACCTTTTTGCCTCTCGAGCTACGTATATTTCTCGTTGAATACTGCCACCAAGCACAAAAAAGGCATCTACAGACTGTGAAGATGCAGAAACTAGGGTTATAGTGGTACAAATCAGCCAAATACCCAGGACAAAGCACATACCACAAGCGACTTTTCGTATCAATCGCCACAGTTTCTTATCTTTTTTCTCGTGGGAAATTTGTGATTTGATGGAACCATTACGTTTCATGACGCAGTTACGAAAAGCTTGGTTAGCGGATGTTTAAAATACCTGCAACTAAGCTTGCAAGGTGCTATCTTATAAAAGTAATCAAGGGTGTAAAGTTGATGCAGATTACAGTGTCATAACTCCCAAATGATCTTCCGGAGAAAACTAGCCAACGGAGAAATGATTATTAATAAAGTTAAGCTATATTTTTATCATTCTTTTAAGAAGAAATGATGAAGAAAGCATAGCTGAACTTTGAGTATAAAAACTTAAAAAATTCTGGAAATCCTGATTGCTAAACTGTCAACAACACAATTATTCCAGCTAATATACATGAACCAATCTGCGAAACGTTACTCGCCGCTCCAAGTAGCCTTGATTGGTGGAGCGATCGCCACGACTGCCACTGTATCCGTATTTGGCCCTGCTTGGACACGCTGCGTTCGTGCTGCGCTCCAAGATAGCCCGAAAGCCTTAGTAGACCAAGTATGGCAATTGGTAAATCGTGAATATGTTGATGGTAAATTTAATCAACAAGATTGGCAAGCTACTAGACAGAGCCTTTTAAATAAAAACTATTCTTCTCGTGAAGAAGCATACGTTGCAATTCGCGAAGCCTTGCAAACCTTGGGAGATCCATACACTCGCTTTATGGATCCCAAACAATATGAAGCGCTAACCAGCCAAACCTCTGGGGAAGTCTCGGGGATTGGTATTCGCATGGAATTGAACGAAAAAACCAAGCGGCTGACTGTTGTAGAAGCTATAGAAAATTCCCCAGCACTGAAAGCAGGTATTAAAGCCGGCGATGAAATTTTAGCTATTAATGGCAAACCCACTCAGCAAATGAAAGTGGATGATGCTTCTAAGCTAATTCGTGGCAAAGCTGGTACTATTTTAACTTTACGGTTGGGACGCACAGGGCAAAGTGCTTTTGATTTAAAGCTAACCCGAGCGACTATTGAAGTACCAACAGTACGTTATACCGTCAAACAAGAAGGTAACCGTCGCGTTGGTTATATTCGGTTACGAGAATTTAGTTCCCATGCTGCGGATCAAATGCGGCGCGCTATCCGCGATTTAAATAGTAAGCAAGTTAATGCTTATGTTTTAGATTTGCGAGGTAATCCTGGCGGTTTATTGCAAGCCAGCATTGAAATCGCGCGGATGTGGCTGGATAACGGTGGAATTGTCCGCACAGTAGATCGTGTAGGTGGCACAGAAGATACTAAAGCTAATCGTACTGCCATCACAAATCTGCCCTTAGCTGTATTAGTAGATGGTAATTCAGCTAGTGCTAGCGAAATCCTCACAGGCGCACTGAAAGATAATAAGCGAGCAGTGGTAGTTGGTAGTCAAACCTTTGGTAAAGCTTTAGTACAGTCAGTTCACGAACTTACCGATGGTTCTGGTTTGGCAGTAACTATTGCTCACTATTACACTCCTAAGGGAACAGATATTAACCATAAAGGAATCGCACCAGATATCAAGCTGGATTTGACAGAAGCACAGGAACGTCAATTAGCATCTAATCCCGATTTACTCGGTACACCAAGCGATCCACAATATGCTAAGGCGATTGCGGCTCTCTCTAATACTAACTTTGCTCAACCTCCAAGTAGCCAACCTTCTGGAGCAATGAGCAGCCGTGCTAGCGACTTGAAATTTTAGTTTTCAATCTCAAGCTACTATTACTGATTTTAGAATTTTGGAATGGGAATACTAATTTAGGAATCTAATTAATCCCATCTCCAAAATTTTATTTTTATGAATAATTCACCAGTTGATGCAACCACTGCCCACAGCTTTTGGCCTCAGGTGTCGGTGGTTGTTCCTATTTATAATGGTGAGACAGATTTACCAGATTTAATCTCTTGTTTATTAGCGCAAACATACCCTCAAGACCGGGTAGAGTATTTGTTGGTAGATAACAATAGCAGCGATCGCACTCTCACTTATTTAAACACAGCCGCAGAGCTTTCTCCCCTCATCATTCGCCCTTTAAGCGAAAATCAAATTCAAAGCTCCTATGCAGCTCGTAACACAGGAATTAGAGCCGCTACAGGCGAAATTATCGCCTTTACTGATGCTGATTGTCGCCCACAACCACAGTGGCTAGAATTATTAATTCAACCTTTTAGCGACCAAAATATAGTGATTGTGGTCGGTGAAATTGCCGCATTGCCAAGTAAAAATATTTTAGAACAACACGCTGATCAGCAAGATACCCTATCACAAAAGCACACACTCGCTCATCCCTTCTGTGCTTACGGACAAACCGCTAATTTAGCCATTCGTCGCATAGTCTTAGAAAAAGTCGGTTTATTTCGTCCTTACCTCACTACAGGCGGCGATGCAGATATTTGTTGGCGGATTCTCTTAGCCAAAATCGGTGATTTAAAATTTGCTCCAGGTGCGATAGTGAAGCATCGCCACCGCAGCACCTTCAAAGAGCTACAAAGCCAATGGCGACGCTACGGACGCTCCAATCGCTACTTACATGAATTGTACGGTGTTAAGTTAATGCCAGGGCTAAAACCCAAAGACTATATTTATCGCTTAATTCGCTGGTTATTAAAAGAAATACCCAAAAATATTTTGCAGGCGATCGCAGGCAAAGCCACCCTTGTAGACTTTTTAAGTACCCCCATCGGTTTATTTACCGCCAAAGCCCGCTACTCTGGTCAAAGCGAAGCCAAGTTACCAGAAAAAGCCCAAATCATCGAATGGTTATAGGTGTTTGTCATTTGTCATTGGTCATTTGTCATTTGGTAATTGGTAATGGGTCATTGGTAATTGGGTGTTTGTTATTTCCCCTTATCCCCTCATCTCCCATTACCCATTACCTAGTCCCCAGTCCCCATTACCCAATCCCTAATTTCCTCCCCCCTATCCAATCTCTGCCAACTTTCGCTAAATTGGAAAAAGGTAGAATCAAGGAAATTTTCAATGTCAGCACAATTGTTACTGGTAGATGATGAACCGGGATTGCGGGAAGCCGTAAAAGATTATTTACAAGAAAGCGGTTTCAGCGTTCAAGTTGCCAGTAACGCCCGTGAGGGATGGGAATTGATGCAACAAAATACACCTGACTTAGTGATTTCGGATATCATGATGCCGCAGGTGGACGGGTATCAGTTTTTAAAACAACTGCGAGAAGATCCCCGTTTTCAAGCATTGCCTGTAGTATTTTTAACTGCTAAGGGAATGACAGGCGATCGCATTCAAGGTTACCAAGCTGGTGTTGATGCTTACTTACCCAAGCCTTTCGATCCAGATGAGTTAATTGCCATTGTAGAAAATTTGCTGGCTCGGCGCATAGCTAAGACTCCAGCAACAGGAGAAGAAACGGAAACTCCTGATATTGCGGAACTAGCGCATCAGATTGCTCAAATTAAGGCTTTATTAACCCAAAGAAACGCTATTTCTCAATCACCAGCACCTTTTAAAATCGATCTAACTCCTAGAGAACAAAGTGTTCTCAATTTGGTAGCTGAAGGGTTGATGAATAAAGAAATCGCCCGTCGATTAGAGACTAGTGTGCGGAATGTGGAAAAGTATGTGAGCCGTTTATTTAGTAAAACTGGTACCAACAGCCGTACAGAGTTAGTTCGTTTTGCCTTAGAACATGGTCTTGCTAAATAAATGTCATGAATTGCAGATATTAGCTGTGAGCAAAAAGCGCAAGATTTAACAGCCAATAATCAGTAATTAATCTAAGCTGTGTACCTTTTAATTGCCATATAGGTGCATTTGCTTGCCTATTGTCATATTTACTCCAATTTGTTTGTTTTCTTAGCCTCCTATTACCATTACCTTGAAAGTTAAAAGTCGCAGAGACGCGATTAATCGCGTCTGTACAAAAGCCAAAAGAATTAATTCTCTTCCAGGGTTTTGCGCCATTTTAAGTAATTTTAAATGGTCTGTTTACGCGCCTGCTGTACTCGGCCTATTTGTTAACCCTGGATTTGCTCTGGAATTTAATTTATCCCTGATGATTTAAGTAAAATTGTCCTTCTATACCAGTTTGAAGGGCGGAATGTAACTTCAAGCTGGCAAAATACTACTTTCAACTACTGCAATCGCTCAAAACCTAAGTCATTAATTGAACAGTTTTTTAAATGTTTAGAGTATATAACGCCAAAGATTGCTAGCTAATACTTCGCCAACTTGAAGTGACACCCTGATTAAACGTATTTCCCAGAACAGAGAATTTTTTAACAACTTTAACCCGCCCTGATTATTGAGGCAGAACTGCATTAGTAGGCACCCAAGTATTTTCCGTAGTGCAAAGGGTGAGGGCTACTGTGAGACTTCTTAGGCTGTTTAGAGAGTATGTTTAACTCTTAGCCGTGGGTTTAGATTACACAAGCCAACTCCATAAATCTTGAGAGCAGATGGATAAACTGAAAACAAATTCACCATTTGATGCTCAATTCCTAACTTCTCACTACTTAAATAATACAAATAATCATTGGCTATTATCGGCAAAATTACGTAAGCGCATCAGCTGACGACGCATTTGCGGCGAAGCTTTAAACTCAGAAACTTCTTGGGCTTTCACAGACGCGTGTAGGGTCTCTAAAAAGTCATCAGATCCTTCAGTTAAAGCATCTAGCAGCACTTGCAATAATTGTTCGCGATCGCTTAACAGGCTTTTTTCTTCAACTAATCGGAATTTTAGATGTATTTCGCATTCATAAACACCTACTTCAATATTATTTATTTGGCGTGGTAATGCTTTAGAATTCATAGATTTGAGGATTCCTTTACTTAGTGGTCATGAAGTTTAGGAGTTAGATCTCCACCAAAATTCTTTATATTGTCTTTTGAATCCAAATAGTTTTGAATTAAGAATTATTCTTTATCCATCACATTTGTCTTCCATTTCACACTCCTGTGTCTTTTTCGATTCCGGCTTTGGCTACGTAGGTTGTAGTTCTCCTAGACCAGAGGTGGTTCAGGTAAGCCATAACTATTATTCAGTTTTTAAGATTCTATACAATAAAGTTTCTGTAAGAAGTTGTTCGAGCTTTTTAAAGGTTTTTACATCAACTTTATCTGAACGTCAACAACAGTTTGGGATTTTACTGAAATTTTGGTGATTTTACTTACGTGAAAACACTAAATTTTTGATTTTTTATGAAACCTCATGACCGCTGTAGCATAACTACGTAAATTTACCAGAAGCAGGTTTTTTCCTGCTCAAAATTGAGATGAGGTTGAGTAGCAAAGTCATAAAAAGTTTATTTTTGTTCTGAATCAAAATTATCGGCAGGGAAACAAAGTAATTACCGCCTTCTACTACAGAGTAGAAGCCACAAGGCTGATTAAGTCGGATTTTGAGCCATGTGTATCTAGTTGGTGAATTCCTACGAACCGTACTAGCCTAACCTCAACCTCAATCAATCCTAATGAGTATTAATAGCTTGACATTATTGCTGAAATATGATTAGCATATCGCTGCCGCAAAATTGTAGTTTGTAGAGAAATCACAACTACCTACCTCATCATTTTCTCTGGAGGAAATTTTGTCTGCCGTTCCTAGTTGAACAAACCTCCCTTGCCTATTTGTTAGCAGCTTCATAAATTAATGCACAAGCTTTTTGCTTCTGCCTACCTAATTAAGGCAATTCCTTTTTATTTCAGGCATTTTAAGCTAGGGCATAACGTCTACAATGATTTCAGTGTAATTAACCCAAATCTTACACCTTTTATGGACAACCCGATGCTGCTCAAGTCTACAACCCGGCATATTCGCATTTTTGCCGCAGAAATTGACCGGGATGGGGAACTGGTTCCCAGTAATCAAGTCTTAACATTAGACGTAGACCCAGACAATGAATTCAACTGGAATGAAGATGCCCTACAAAAGATTTATCGTAAGTTTGATGAATTAGTAGAAGCATCTAGTGGCGCAGACTTAACAGACTACAACTTACGCCGCGTTGGTTCAGACTTGGAGCATTATCTGCGATCGCTCTTGCAAAAAGGTGACATCAGCTACAATCTCCAAAGCCGCGTCAATAACTACAGTATGGGTCTTCCCCAAGTAGCAGTAGACGAGAAAAAGTAGAATTAACAGCTAAATTCTAGTGATTTAACTCGATATTTTGCGGTTAAGGGAGAAAGGAAAAGGGGTGCATAATTTAAATCACTCTTTTTCCTTTTTCCGTAACCTTTTTGCCAAACTACATCAGAGATGGGGATGAGGGCATGGGGCATGGGGCATGGGATATAGGAAAGACAGATTTTCATGGCAAGGTTTGTGCCTGGCGGTGAAATTTTTTTTATTGGGACTGCTTAAACTAGGGTTCAGATATTTTTTTGGCGTTGCAAGTCCTTGTAGAATTAGTAGCTGTAATCCGACAAAATTTATTAATTTTTATAACACTCTGGAAAGAGAATATTATTGTACTCTGAGTAAGTATTTCATCCGCCTTTATTGAAAATAAGCATAAGTATTTTGTCCTTGTTTAGCCAAAACGCTTACCACTGAAAGTATTGGCAGCATTCAACTAGTAATTGAACAGCTAAATATTTTACAAATTTTAAACTTCGGTTATCTGCTGTATTTTAGCTATCTAACATTCTTTAATTTACAGTTAACTGCTACGTAGTAACTTATAAACTCAAGAAATCACAGCATTATCAGCCTATTTTGATGTAATAATTCATTAACAAACAATATAGTAATACTGGGGATATGTTTTGGTGAAAAAGTTTAGAGTAAGCTGTGCTGACAATGGAAAGTTTTAGAGCAATAGAGGCTATGATGAGGCTGTAGGGTTGACTCAGGAGTGAGTTCTTTGGATAAGTAGATCAATAAGTATTAGCACCTGCTGCTATCCGCCAGCTAAAATCATTGATCCAAAGTTGGATATGTCAGGTTCAAGAAACTTGAGCGGTGTAATTACCGCTGCCAATGCTGTTGAAGGAATTGCCAATTGCTGATCGGTGAGTAAAACTATGGAAAATGATGCGGCAACACTCTACTGCCCTAATGAACTTTGTCAAGCTCCTAACCCAATAAGCCACAAGTTTTGCTTGCGATGCTCTACACCCCTACCCAAACGCTACCTCTGGGTGCAGGGAGATGGTCTCAGTTTTGCCGCCGGGGAAATTTTAGCCGATCGCTATTTAGTCATCGATAAATCTGTGGTGTTTGATACTCAACCAGGAATATCGCCACAAACACCTGAATTAGATAATTTGTCAGACCTCAGACCATATCTGAGATTAATTCCCTATCGCTTAAACATACCGCAGGTATATGGCATCATACCGCCAATAGATGAGCGTTCCCCCAACGGCATCTTACTGTTAGAAAAACCACCCCTACTGACTGACGGCACAACTCAAGAAGTCAAACTTTGCCCCAATTTAATTACAGCCTGGGGTGATGCCACATCTATGCGCCAACTCAATTGGCTGTGGCAAATTGCGAATTTGTGGCAACCTCTGTTAAGTGAAGGAGTGGCATCAAGCTTACTTGACCCATATTTAATTAGGGTAGAAGGCTCCTTAGTCCGCTTGTTGGAATTACGTAATGATGATTCAACAGCGCCTAGCTTAATTCAATTAGGTGAATTTTGGCAGCAGTTACACAAGCAAGCAAAACCTGCGATCGCGGAATTAATTCATAAAATTAGTAGTTCTTTAATTAACGAAGAAATCAGATCGGCAGAACAATTAATAGCAGTTCTCGATTATGGATTGGCGCAACTAGGGCGATCGCAAAAGCCGACAATCAAAATTTTTACCAAAACTGATACTGGCCCCAGTCGCCAACGCAATGAAGATGCTTGTTATCCCCCTCCTGACAACTTAGTAAGTAAACCGCCACAGCCAACAGCCTTAGCGATAGTCTGCGACGGGATTGGGGGGCATGAAGGCGGCAATGTGGCATCAAATTTAGCGATTGAAACCATTCAACAGCAGGTAAATCAACTAACGAAAGTACCTTCTGACCATATAGACCCAGCAATGCTGCTCACAGACCTAGAATCGGCTGTAGCAGTGGTGAATGATAAAATCAGCCAGCGGAACGATAGCGAGAATCGCCAAGGGCGGAAACGCATGGGCACGACTTTGGTCATGGCATTGCCCATAGCCCATGAAATGTACATTACCCACGTTGGTGATAGTCGCGCCTACTGGATTTCACGCCAAGGCTGTTATCAAGTCACTTTAGATGATGATGTCGCCTCCCGTGAAGTGCGCTTAGGCTACGCTGTATATCGGGAAGCAATCGAACAGAGTGGTTCTGGCTCCCTGGTGCAGGCTTTAGGGATGAGTCCCAGTACTTCATTACATCCCACTTCCCAGCGATTTATTCTGGATGAAGATGCAGTATTTCTCCTCACATCAGACGGCTTAAGTGATTTTGACCGCGTCGAAGATTACTGGGAAACAGAAATATTGCCGATACTGACAGGGCAAACCGATGTCGTAGAGGTGGCAGAGAAATTAGTAGAAATCGCCAATACGAAAAATGGACATGATAATGTCACCATCGCCTTAGTACATTATCAAATCAACTATGTAGAACCACCGTCAAGCTTAACTCCCTTCATTCCCGAAAATGTGTCTACAAAGGCTGTTGAGACTGCCAGAACAGCACAGACAACCAACTTAAGCAATCCTAATGCCAAAACGCAAGTAATTCCAGAAAATCCCCGCACCAAAATTGCTCAACTACCTCTACAGTGGATTGTGCCGTTAATCTTGGTTTTGGCAGCTGGTACCTTTGGCTACTTCTTAATGCGATTGCGATCGCCCTTACTGACTCAGCCAGTTGCATCTAATCCCGATACTACTGTACAGCCAACTCCAGAACCATTACCAGAAAGAAACCTTGACAATCTTGCACAAGGGTGGGTAGTTGAAACCAGTCGTGAAATCATCAATAGTAAACAAAAGTTTCCCACTGGGACTTATTTTCAAGTTATTGATAAAAAACCCATTCCTAATTCTGCTAGTAAAGACTCTTTGGTGAATCTTCAAGAATGTCCTAATCCAGACACACCTACTCCCCCAAAAGACGCGGCTACATCTGTACAGCCACCAAAGAAAACCTTACGGATTGAACTCTCCAAACTCAGAACTAGCGCCACTGTCTTACAACCAGGCGAAACTAATCCATGTGAGGACACAGCACCAGCAGCGCCAGTCAACCAACCGCCAGCAACTACGCCGCAAAAAGATGAGAATCCAACTTAGCCCCACACCCCATAAACTCAGAAAAACTGAAATAATACAGGTAAGGGCAGGGACTAGGGACTAGGGGCTAGGGAAGAGATACTAGGTATAAAAGGGGAGAAGGAGAATAGGGAGAAATAACAAATACCCAATGCCTCATGCCCTACAATCTTTACCTTGAGAAATTGTTATTAATAATTCGTTTTCACCTTTTAGTTTAATGAATTCATTGCCATGCCTGAACCTGGCGATCGCGCGTTTAACTAACACCGGCACTGATAACTTTGCCATCTGGGTTGTAAAGGCTCCTTATCCTAGTGGCTATGTTCTGCATGACTGTATCTGGCCGGCTGAACTTTCTCAAGTCTGGCAAGAATGGCAGGAAATGTTTGCAGGTCATACTCCCTTAGATATTTCCTCACGTTCAGCACTGCCACAGACATCTCCATCACCATTAAATTTAATTTCATCCCCTTCCGGACAAACGGCTGGCTACAGTAGTCGTCTGATGCAATATTTGGGGATTAGTTTGTGGCGCTGGTTATTTGATGGGCCAATTCTTGGCAGTTTAGAACGCAGCCGAGGTATGGCTATGGGATTGCATACACGCTTGCGCTTGCGGTTGGAAATTCGCGATCCAGATTTGATCGCTTTACCTTGGGAGATTATGCAACGCGAGCCTGGTCAATCGGCAATGTCTCTCTCTCAAGATATAGTATTTAGCCGGACAACCAGTGAAGTTGAATCACTGCCTTATTTGCGAACAGATCAAGCTTTGAATATTCTCTTGGTTTTAGGAGAAGACCAAGATTTAGATTTGGAAAAAGAAGCAGAAATTTTAACCCAAACCCTCACTAAAGCGGGGCCATTAGGTAGTAATTCTCAAGGCTATGCGCCATGCATGGTACATACCCTGCTGCAACCTACCCCCCAAGAGTTGATTGAGGAGTTGGAAACTAAAGCTTACAATGTCTTTTTCTATGCCGGACATGGTTTCCCCGATCCAGATGGCGGGGTACTGTTGTTGCAGCCAGGGATGAGGTTAAATGGCATAGAATTAGCCCAAGTATTGACCAGAAATGGTGTGAAATTAGCAGTTTTTAATGCTTGTTGGGGCGCACAACCCGCATCTGCAAATAACCAAGCTCTACCTTCTAGTAGTTTGGCAGAAGTATTGATTCGTCATGGCGTACCCGCAGTGTTAGGAATGCGCGATGAAATTGCTGATCAAGAAAGCCACAGTTTTATTCAAGCTTTTACCGAAGCATTGCGATCGCGCAAGCCAATTGATGAGGCTGTAGCAGAAGCTAGACAGGAATTATTAACACTATATAAGTTTAATCAACCTGCATGGACTTTACCAGTTCTTTATCAGCATCCCGATTTTTGTGGCGAACTGATTAAAAGTTTTGATGAGGGAATTACAGAGCTACCAGATACTACGATTCCGAGTATAATTGCCTCGGTACCTACAGCCTTTTTGCGATCGCTTTCACCAGGAGGTAAAACCTGGTTGTTACGTTCTGGAGTCACTCGCATTGGTCGCATCAAAGACAACGATATTATCATCGCAGAACCTTCAGTTTCTAAACGCCATGCGGAAATTATCTGCCGCAATAGTTTGGCTGGTAGTAATCCGGTAAGAAGTTATTACTTGCAAGATTTATCCACCTACGGCACTACTTGGGTTTTTAGTGCTAATGGTTGGCAACAAATCCTCCGGGAGGAAGTCCTCTTGACATCGGGAATGCAGTTAAAGTTTGGTAGTTCTAGAGGTGAAATATGGGAGTTTCTCATTGAAGAGTCTTAATCAGTGAATGTGCTTAGATATTCTCTGTTGCTGGTGAAAAGCTTCATTAGTAATTAGTAATTTCTTGATATAAATGGCAAATTACCAATAACAAATGACAACCAGCATCAGTCTATTTGCAATTGCCATCTGTAACAGCCTAACAACATCCTGAAAAGATTTTTTTCACTCTAGACAAATTTCAATTTATTTTTGCGGAAACGCGATCACGACAGTTGTAGCTGTCAATACCGCTAAATAAACAATCGGGAGCGTCACATGATTAACAACATTAACAATTCAAACACTTTCAATTCTTTACCATCTCAAGTGGAATTAGATTTTCTAGCCACTTTACTAGAGCCAGCAGATGCAACTTATCCCTGGAATCCTGCTGACCAAGAATCGGAAGCTTATTTTAACGAATTAGAACAACAGTTTCTCAGCGATGATTTATGGGAAGAAGATGAGCTTAATAAGCGATCGCAAGATTTTTCCAGTCAACTTGATAACCTTTGGTCTACACATAATGTAGATTCAGCCTCCAAAAGCCATAATCTGAAACAGATTTTGATGGCTAGTCTGCAAGAAGCTTTTGTGGTGGTACCCCAAGGTTGGCTGAATACCATTGCCCAAAATGCTGCTGAGATGTTTTCCTCCCAACAGCCAATTGGCGAACAACTGGTGCGATGCGTCCAAGATATGTTACCAAGTTGGGGCGCTGATGATCTCTTAGTTTTAGCCCGTCCTTATGCTTATGCTATGCGTAGTGGCGAACCCCAATGCCCAAAAGCCATGATTACTAAGCTGGGCAATCGTGAGTGGACAAGTTTATCGGAAGTCGAGCAAGCAAAGGTTAGTTTAGCGATTTCTTACTATGCCCTGAACGAATTAAATAGCTTTCAGTCAGAATCCTAAATTCAGTAGTCTTATATCCCGATAATTGGGAACCAGTTCAGACGACTCTTAGCTTTGCCCGCACTCGACAACACTTGTATTGCGGGTCTTATAATTATTTGCTTATATTTTTTCAGCACACTTTACCCAAGATAATTAAAACTATAGGCTGATTACAAAAGCAGCGCTATCTACCGAAAGACAGAGAATATTAGTCAAGGGTCAAGAGTCAAAAGTCAAAAGTCAAAAGTGATTTTTCATTTCTCCTCTGCTCCCTCTGCTCCTCTGCTTCCCTATTCCCCTGCACCTCTATTCCCGATTTTTCACTTAGGCCCCAGAAATCGGGTAGCAAAATTTTGCGATCGCGTTGGTGAAAGCGCCCGTGCCTTCAAAATTGCTGCCATCAAAAAGGCGTAAGATAACACTCCAACAATTACCAACAGCAAAGCATTAATCGAACCAGTAGCGTTCCACAACGCATGGAGTGCCGCAGCGCTCACATAACCAATGGGCAGAATTTGCCAAATCAGACGCGGCTTCAGAACAGCCAAGCCAATAAAATATCCCAAATAGCCACTATAAGCCATGTGTCCGGCGACAGACCCTAAAATGCGCGGAATTAGTAGCTGTAACCCTACTAGTTGACCAGTTCCTACTCCCGCCTGTTGAGCCACATTTTGAGTAATCACAGGCACATATTGACCAAGAGTTTCTAACAGAGTAAAGCCCACAGCCGAAGCAGTACCCAAGAGAATCCCATCTAAAGGTTCCCAAATGCCGATGCGTTCTCGCCAAGGTGAGGGCAATAAAATACCGATAATTAATGCTGCTAATACAGGTATTGCTTTCAGTAATTCCTCCATTAAGCCAGCACCAAAGAACATTCGCACCAGTAATTCGGTGAAAGTAATCGAATCTTGGGCTGAGGGCAAACTACCAGGCAATATTCCCCGAAATACAAAGATAAACAAATCCAGCATGGGACTCTTCAAAATTAGCGCCGTACCCAACGCCACAGATAAAAGTACCCACCAAGGTTTTTGTTTGCCGCAAAGTTGGTAAACAAAGTAATAGGCAGCAAATGCGATATAACTCGCGACAATTACTTGATTTGCTTGCGGCTGACCTACCGTAGCAAACATGAGTACCACAAAGACAACTGTTAAAATTCCTGGTACTAGGTAAGCTTTACGAGTTAAATCTTTACCAGTGGAAATAATGGGGAACAGTTGTGTAAAACTTACTGAATCTGATTTTGATTGACCTGGAAAGGCACCAGCTGAAGGTAGGGGTGCCGCCGGCCTGGTCATAATTGTTGCTTGGGAGATATGCTCATGCTCAAACACAAACTGCGGGCCATCCGTACCCAGAGAAATGCGATCGCCTGAGTGTAATTCCTGACAACCTTGTAAACGTTGTCCGTTTAAATACGTGCCATTAGCACTATTCAAATCACAAATTAGCCAGCTGAACTTGTTATCTGGAGATGAAGAGAGGGGACGAACCACAGCATGACGACGAGATACCATCCGGTACATCATGGCATCCAAGACAATTTGGCAGCTAGGGTCGCGTCCAATTATCATCTCTTTACTAGGGAGCAGCGAGTAGCGGGATTCTGACCTTAATGGTGCTCCATTACCAGACACTAGCCGCAGAAATGCATTATGTCTTGCGTATTTGCCTGTCATCGAGTTAGAGTGCGTGTCTCAACTAATTATTAAAATACTTTGGCATGAGAATTTCAGCTTAACCGCATTACAGCAATCTCATTCGGATTTTGCACAAAAATTGTCTGTTGTATCAGGATTTTAACTTTTAGAAGTCTCATATACTATTTTGGGACTGCTGTCACTGCGGCATGGCTAAATACACTATAGCTTTACTCACTGCTCATAAATCTGATAATTGGCTTTGTGAAAATTAAAATTATTTGAGCGGGTGCTGGAAATCTGTGAATAATATATTCATTGTTACTGCCGTTGTAGTCGTATGCATTCAATTTACGTTGATTAATTAAATATTTAGTATTCTTTACCACATTAATTTAAATTTTAAGAATATCAAATTAGGTTCATATATAGCTTCTATAACTGCCTGTACCTTGCCCAAAATAGCAACTGCCTTTTCTGCCAGAAGTTTAGAGAAGGCTTTGCTGCTTCACCACTTCGCATCTACAGTGCTTGTAAGCTGCTAAAGCGCTAACTATATGGCTGATACAGGTTGACCATGCCAATTTTAGATGAAAAATCACTTTGGTTCATGCCCAGATGCCTGAAATGTGAAAAGCACTGACTCCACCAAAACTTACTGCCCAGAACCCCAAGTTTTTCAAAAATTGGGGTTTTAAATCTCCGACTAGTCAATCTTTACTGAAGAATTAGCCCATAACAGGGGAAACCTTGCAACAGGTTATTCTCCTTCTCAATGAGAAGCTTCGCCAAGGCTGACGATGACAAAATACATCCCCAGAAAATGACTGTCACAGCATAACTACCAAGTTGCTTCTAGGGAGAGGCTATAACCTGCTATGTGGACTCTGAATCACAAAAATCTAAAACTCAGCTTTCATCCTGGTGTGAAATCAAGAACCTTTACTGACAAATACAAAACCGCGTGTTTTACCTGAGACTCTATCGTCGCTGTTCATCGCTTTCTAGGCTTGGTTATTTTGGGTCACAAACTGACTGCTAAGAGGAAAAAAATCTTCTCTTGATTTGCTTGCAATCAATAATTTTTTACCCTCATCAGAGTTAAAATCAATTAAATTATTAGGAAGAGCTAATGTTTGGGCTAAGACACTGCCTGCACTTAAACACAAACCAAGTGAGATTAAATTGATAACTTTTTGTAAATTTCTCTTTGCTAAAAATCTCATAAATTTATATTAAATAAAATTTCTAAGAGTAATCAGAAACATACTGCTTTAGCAATGTGTTGCTATAACTGTTAATAAAACAGTTTACAATCAAACTTAGCAAAGAATTATGATACTTTCTGTAAAAGAAATATTTTGAATTTAAGGAAAATTAGCAATTCATTCTTGAGAAATCTTGATGTTTACTAGTGCGATCGCTTCAGTGTAAGGTACCTTTGCTAAGGCTTTTCTTGTGTTACAGCTTGTATCTAACGCACGCTACATGGTACTCAGCTTTTTATTTATCGAAGCGATCGCCTAATATTTTAATTAGCTAGCAGGATGCTATCCACAGTAGGATACAGTTTGCACTGAAACGATGCAGACTGTCATGAAATACTGATACTGCGGATGACTTATTAATAAACGCAGATGAAACAGCTTAAATCGCGTTCTCAAGATTTGCGGAGTTTGTTTGAGAACAACATCACCATTGAATATGTTGCAGAACCCCTCAAAGCAGTTTCGGCGGAAGCTGATGTCATTGAAGTTCAGCATTGGATGCAAGCAAAGGATTTTGATGTTGTGGGTGTGGAGTCGGGAGACACTATCAGCGGTTATGTAGAACGCAGCAGCTTGATGAAAGCCAAAGCTGGTAAGTGCAGTGAGTATCAGCGAGTGTTTCATCCCAAAGAACTGATTGCGATTTCTACTCCACTAATGAAACTGCTACCTATTCTCCAACAAACTCCACGGTTATTTGTGCTTGATTGCAATCAAGTAACAGGGATTGTGACTTGTGGCGATTTACAAAAAGCACCCGCACGAATGCTGCTATTTGGCTTAGTAACGCTGCTAGAGATGAATTTGTTGCGTTTGGTGCGGCTTTACTATCCTCAAGATTCTTGGCAAAAAGTTCTCAAACCAGAACGCTTACAAGTAGCGCAACGTCTATGGCGAGAAAGCCAAGAGAGAAATGAAGCTACAGATTTGTTAGATTATCTGCAATTTTGTGATAAACGAGAGTTAGTTTTAAATCAACCAGAACTGCTTCAACAACTTGAACTGAAATCAAAGCGATCTGGAGAACGGTTTCTCAAATCTGCCGAACAGCTACGCAACCGATTAGCCCACGCGCAAAATTTAGTTAGCGGTTCCTCTTGGATAGAATTAATATCCCTAGCAGAGGCGATGGAAAGGCTATTAATTCGCTGTGAGGAAATCGAGTAATAATTTCTAATTCGTAATTCGTAATTCGTAATTCGTAATTCGTAATTAAAAATTATAATTAAATGATTATGGATATAAGCTAATTGGTATTGAAGCTGGATTATTAAGGTGGACAAAATGTCTGTGCCACAAGATTTGTTAATTTGAAATGCCGATTAACATCGATAATAAATACTAATTTCTTCCTTGGCGCAATTAGCGGTTAGGTTTTTAATATGAACATTTGGCAAGCTGATTTTTACCGGAGTCTACAGCAAGATACAACAGAACAAGTACTTTGGGAGTTGTTAATTTGTGATGCGAATCGCAGTTTTGAGTATGTCGCTAGCTGTCCCCAAAAAGAAGCAAATTCCACTTGGCTGACTGCTCAAATTCAGCTAGCATCTGGTGAAAAATTACCAGATACAATCCAAGTATTTCGCCCTCAGTCTTTAAGTTTAATTGAAGCGGCTGGACGTAATTTAGGTATTAATGTCGAACCTACTCGCCGCACTTTGGCATTAAAGCAATGGTTACAGGAAAAACAATATTCCATAGCTATAGATAAAGCACCGCCTGCACCATTACCAGAAAACCTTTGGGGAGAACAATGGCGCTTTGCAACGCTGAGTGCTGGTGATGTAGAAACTGCATTTAGCGATCGCCCAATTCCCATTCTCCATTTGCCAGAATTTCTCAAACCCTTGAATCTCGGTTTACCTTCCACAGCACCAGTTCCTGGTGTAGTGATTTACGGTGGAAGACAATCGATGCGTTTAGTACGGTGGTTACACGAAGCGCGTCCAGTATCTTTGAATTATATTGCTGGTGCGCCAGATGGCTTGGTATTAGAAGCAGGTTTAGCAGATAGATGGGTTGTTGCTACCTTTGAAGATGCAGAAGTGGCGGCGGCGGCTAAGGCTTATCAACAGCGTCAACAGCTAAGTCAGGGGCTACACTTTTTGTTAGTCCAACCAGATGATTCCGGGATGACTTACAGTGGCTTTTGGTTGTTGCAAGCAGAAGATTAATTGAATTATTTATTACGTGTTGAAATTTTAGATTTGGCGCTGAGGTTGTCAAGAGTCAAGAGTCCAAGTTTTAGCGTTGGCTTTTATCCCTAAGTATTTGCTACAACAGCAAATTTGACATCGCCTTTGTAACTATGCAGCGTGCGTAGGCGTAGCCCGTCGTAGACATCGCTGTTAATGAATCAGTTAAAATTAAATCAATCATTCTCTTGCTCTCGGAAAATATTAATTATGAGATGGGAAGAAGTTTGTGAAAATAAAAATTTACAAAATTTACCTTTCAAAATTGAATTAAATAAATGGGATCAAATTGTCATGATTCCACTAAAGATTAAACATTCTTTTTACCAGGGAAGAATTCAACGCTTATTAGAATCTTTACTGAGTACGGGAGAAGTCATGCCAGAATGCGCTATTAACACATCAGATGGAGTAAAAGTTGCTGATGTTGTTTGGTGTTCAGAAGAAAGATTTGCTCAAATTGAAGATGAAATCTCAGCGTCAATTGCACCAGAAATATGTATAGAAGTTAAATCTAGCGGTAACAATTTGGAAGAGATGGAGTTTAAACAGAAATTATATTTAGAAGCTAAAGCTATAGAAGTATGGCTATGTAATGAACAAGGAGAAATGAAATTTTATAATGAACAAGGTGAATTAGAACAATCTTTATTAGTCCCTGATTTTCCTAAGCAAATTAAACGGTAAGTTATTAATTGGATTATTATTGTACTAAATATTTAACGCTTTATATAGCAATCCTAAATCATTCATGAGAAAACACCATATTCATGAAGCTTAGGGAAGTTAAAAATTTGACCATGCACTGACAACTCAAATAAGGCCTTAACAACAGAAAAAGAATGACAGAGAAAATAAAACTCTCGAATCAGTCTTTTTCCTTGTAACCAAATATCTTCTACAGGATTTTGTTGGGGTGCATGTGGGGCAAATCTTTCACAAGTTATCACCCATTCTTCTTTTTCTAAATCCGCATTCAAAGAGTCTAAATAATCTTTGATTTTTTGCGACCGATGATAACTAGCTCCATCCCAAATGATTAAAAGTTTTGCACCAGGGCGTTGTGAACGAAGATAATCCAAGAAATTAATTGTGTTTTCCGAGTTACCTTTATTGGCAGAATAGGTGAGAAATTCCTTTGTTTTATAGTCTAATGCACCAAAGTATGTTTGTTTATCACGAGCATTGACAACTGGAATTAATATGCGCTCACTCATTTGACCCCAGATATATCCACAGATATCTCCCCAGAGTAAATGGCATTCATCAACCATGAACACAACTAGTTTGCCAGACTCGATTTCGGCTCTTCGCGTCTCCAACAATTTACTAATTTCTTTTTTTTTAAGGCAACTAATTCTGGATCATGCTTTGGATTATTAGCTTGAGCTTTCTTCCAACTAATACGTGCTTCTTTAAACAAATCATAGTAGCTTTGTTTGGACTCAAATATCACTCCATACTTAGATGCAATTTGATACTCCAACTCATTAAGAGTCCATTGCTCCTTGGTTTGCAACCATTCAATGACAGACCGATGTTGTTGTGCATCCAAAAATCCCTTGCTGCCTTTATGTGCTAACTTTAAACCCTCAACTCCGTTTTGAAAAAATGCTTTTTTCCATGTACTTATAAAGCCTGATGAAACCCCCAATATTGGCATTATCTCTTTATGTTTATATCCACACAGCAGCATTTTGACTGCCATTGCCCGTGTAATTTCACGTTTATCCAAGCTTTGTCTGATAAAATCTTCTAATAATTGCATCCACATCGCTACAACTCAAAACTTGTTATAAATCATACTTTATTGCCGTCTCAGTATTTTCTCACAAATCAAATCGGATTGCTATAGATGCAGTAAATTAGCGCCCAAAAGTCTTATTTCTAACTAAATCCAGTTCAGTTAAGAAAATTAATTGATAACAAAACCAAAAAACTAGTTACTCAACAAAAAAACAGAACAATAATTTTGGAGGGGGTTTGGGGGACGCAACCGTCACCCCATCGGGGGTTTGGGGGATTCTCCCCCAAATATGCTGTCTTTTTTAATAAGTGACAAATCAATCGCTAATGAGCTTAACCTAAGCGTATTGATTTCTAACTAGGGTCTGCTGAAAAAGTCATAAAAAAGCAATCTTAAGGGTTGACTAGTTATCTAAGCAAAGTGAAATATAATTTTTTATTGCCTATAGCTAGGAAAATCATAAATTTAAATTATGCCATTGGCTAAAAAAGGTCTATTTTGGAAAAATAGACCTAAAAAGGCATAAAAAACCCGTGACAGGTGAGTAGAAAGATTCATGACTAAAAAAGTAATAGCAATTGCTGTTTGAGAAGTATGAGACAGTTTTGCCATCACTTTACCCAGGCTAAACCTTCTTTTACCTTGTCCAAACTTTCCCTCAATAGAATTACGAATCCTTTCGTCCTCTTGAGCTTGCTTCTTTTATTAATCTTCCCCGATTTTTTGGTTCACTTACCTCTTTTTCTTCTAATTCGGTTTTTTTTTAGCCTCTTGAGAAGATGTTGTCTCTAGCATCTTCTTCACCATTTCTTGATTCACTTTGTTCACTAGGTTAGCACTAATTCTTGAGCGAAAATGTACTAACATTGATGCGTCAAATGGAGATTCATTACTATAAGATGACATCCCTATAAAGTACTGTAGATAAGGATTTTCTTTAATTTGTTCTACTGTCTCTCTATCGCTTATCCCTAGCTTTTCTTTGATTATTAATGCGCCTAGCGCCATCCGAAATGATTTTGCTGGCGCTCCCATCTCTGCGGAGAAAGATGAAGAATATTCCTTTTCAAATTCTGTCCAGGGTATTAAATCAGCCATGATTACCCAACGATTTTCTGATGACAACTTTCCCTCAAATGGAAGCAAGAAGTTTGACGGTGCAATTGGAGTTGATTCTTCTTTTCGGTACATGGTTACTTCCGATACACAGTGGTGGGACTGACCACTGTGATGCAAGGATTTTGGGCTATTTTACTTTCTTTTGTTGCACCTGAATATACTTCTAGGGTCTGATAATCCAGAGACTGTCACTTTTTCTTGATTTTTCAGCAAGCCCTAACTAGATTGTAAATGACAAAAGCGATGCATACTGCGGGCTACGCTAAGGCTTACTCACTCACAACATAAATGCGATCGCTTTCATGAAATATGCTATTCCAGCAAACTAATTTAAAAACTTCTCCACGCACCTAATAAATATTTCCACACCCATTGGTAAGGCAGTTTCATCAAAATCAAAACGGGGATGATGATGAGGATAGGCTAAATCTTTGTCAGGATTAGCAGAACCTAAGAAGAAATAGCAACCTGGAACTTCTTGCAAGAAAAATGACATATCTTCACCGCCCATAGTTTGGCATTCTGGCACAATTCCTACAGGAGTTTCTATCACTTCTGCTGCTACCGATCGCACTAATTCTGCCATCCCAGCATCATTAATGACCGGGGGATAAAGGGAGATATATTCTAAGTCATAACTTGCACCATGACTTTGGCAGACACCTGCAATAATTTGCTCGATCCGCTGGTGAAAATATCCTTGAAAAGCTGGGTTAAAATACCGAACTGTGCCTTTCATATTGGCTGTGTCAGCAATTACATTATGCGCTGTACCAGCATGAAGCGCGCCTACAGTCACCACGGCGGAATCAATAGGATTCACATTCCGCGCCACAATAGTTTGCAAGGCATTGACAATTTGAGCAGCGACGACAATAGAATCTACAGTTTGATGTGGTATCGCCCCATGTCCACCTTTGCCTAAAATTGTACATTGGAATAATTCTACAGCTGCCATTAATGCCCCAGCCCGGACACCCACTGTCCCCAAGGGTAAGTTATTCCACAGATGTAATCCAATAATGGCATCGACATCAGGGTTTTTTAGTACCCCTGCTTCCACCATTGGTTTTGCACCCCCTGGCCCTTCTTCTGCTGGCTGGAAGATAATTTTGACAGTACCAGCAAAATCATCGCGATGCTGCTGAAGATAGTAAGCTGTACCAAGTGCGATCGCAGTATGTCCATCATGTCCACAAGCGTGCATTACGCCATCATGTTGCGAACAATAAGGTACTTGATTCAGTTCTTGAATTGGCAAAGCATCCATATCAGCGCGAATTGCCAAAACTTTACCACTGCTAAGTTTGTTACCTTTGATGATGGCAACAATACCAGTTTGGGCAATATTAGTTTGATGCTCAATTCCCCACTCTTGCAACTTCTGGGAGACAAACTCAGATGTGAGCTTTTCTTGAAAACCTAACTCTGGCTTTTGATGTAGTCGCCGTCGCCATTCTACTAGTTGAGTTTGTAATGCACGGATCGAAAGCCGAACATGAGATAAGTCAACAGCACCAGGATTGGGGAAGGTAGAAACCATGATACCTATTACGCTTTTAAATTACACAATCACTCATGAGATTCGTTGATTGCTGACTGTTAACAGTTAACCGTCAGCAGTCAACAATGCAAGTTAGAGTTACGACAGCTGATGAGTATTTTTCCAGTGTATCGTTATCAAAGATTTAGTGTTTCTAAATTTAAATTTGAGGCTACTTGAGCTAATTTATCTAAATCGGTGAGGTTCTCTAGATAAGGTAAGCAGCCTAAAACTGGTATATTGGTGAGTGTTTGAATCATCTCTGGTGGCGTTAAGTCGGCTATCTCAGCATCAGAACGGGGTTGTACACAATTGAGCACAATTCCTTTGAGGTTGATTTTTGCTTGTCTAGCCAATGCGACATTAGCGACTGCTTGCGCGATCGCACCTAACCTGACTGGAACTACCAGAACTGTGGGTAAATGCCAATCTCCGGCTAAATCTGCCACTGTCAATTCATCTGTAATTGGTGAGCCTAAACCCCCTAAAGATTCTACCAACACAAAATCCCGACGCGATCGCTCTTTAGAGAAAGCTTGCCAAACTACAGCTAAATCAACTTGGCGGTTTTCCTTAGCGGCGGCGATGGGAGGCGCTAAAGGTGCTTGAAAGTACAACGGTGTAATTTCTTCCGCCGTTTGATTGAGGGAAAACAGCCTTTGATACCATTCGCGATCGCCTTCTCCCGATTGAATCGGTTTCATTAGTCCCCAATTGCGTTGGGGAAAATATTTTTGCAAATAAGCAGCTAATGCTGTTGTTAAAACTGTTTTACCCGCCTCAGTATCGGTTCCAGTAATTAGTAGTGCGTTGATATTTGACATTTCCCTTTTATTTTGATTTATAGCAAATTCTATCTAAATAAATTAGATACAAAATCTTCTTTTTTCCTAATTACCAATTACCAATTACCCATTACCTATTACCAACAAGACTTACGCAACTGGTACACCAAACTTCTTGTTTAAGAGTCAACAGTCAAGGGTCAAGGGTCAAAAATTCAGGTTTTTTGGACTTTTGACTCTTGACTCTTGACAGCCTAAACGAGAAAAATGTGACACTTGCGTAAGTCCTAACCAATTTTCTATTGATTACTTGGATTTGAAGTTCTATCGTTAGGTAAGTTATTTGGTTCTGCCGGAGAATTAGGACTTTCTGTAGGAGTTTCCGTAGGCGTTGGTATAGGGCTGATTATAGGTGTTTGTGTAGAAGTTTCCGTAGGCGTTGGTGTAGGAGTAATTATAGGTGTTTGTGTAGGAGTTTCTGTAGGCGTTGGCGTAGAAGTTACTATGGGTGTGGGTGTTTCTCTGACTACCCTTTCTAATGCCGCATTGAGACTATAATTACTTTCAGCCACACCAGGAACTAAATTTAATTGAATAGTATATCTACCGCTTACAGGCAATATACCTTCATAGGATTGAACTTGATTAGCAGTATTATCAATTGGTTGTTTATTAGCATCTAAAACTGATAAAACAATACCAGTTCCTTGAGCAATAGAAGTAGATAATTTTGCACCTTTACGTCCAAAAAAACTATACTGAACTATTTGATTTTCCTCTAGAGTATCTTCTACTGTAGTTATATTATTTGTTCCTAAATTGAGGCGTTTGCTAATTACAGATGGCTCAGTATTCGTAGGTGTAGGTGTTAATGTCGTACCACCAGAAACAACTGGCGAAGGAAAAGTTTGTACTGGTGCTTCTGGTTGTGTAGTCGAGCGACTGCGAATCGAACTAACTAAAGCCCAAGAACCGACTCCTGCTAGAATCACTACAGCACTGCCAATCGCCCCAAGTGCTAAAGGATTATCTAAAACAGAGCTATGATTGCTGGGTGGAATTACAGGTGCAGGTCTGTTGGGAGAAGGGGATGGTGCTGGCTGAGGCGGACGACCACCGACTGCGATCGTTTGCATATTAGAGACAGCATTGGTGTTGGTGACATTAGGATTAACCACACTTGCTTGATCTACAGATTGTAATGCTTGGATGACATCAGCCGCATTTTGATAGCGATCGCTAGGCCGATAATTCAACATCCGATTTAAAACTTGAGCAAATTGGGGATTTACTTTTGCCCATTGTTGCCAATTCCAAGTAAGTTGATTTTCATCAAATAACTCTGAGGGTTCTCTACCAGTCAGCAAAACGATCGCAGTTACTGCAAGCGCATATAAATCACTATTAGGGTAAGCTTGCCCTGTTTGCATTTGCTCACTGGGAGAATAACCTAATTTTCCCACAGTGGTAACTGGTGCAGTGCTATTGGGGGATTGCAATCGCGTTGCTAGTTCTTTAACTACCCCAAAGTCAATTAAAACTGGCTGACCATCACTATCACGTAAAATAATATTTTCTGGTGATATATCTCGGTGAATAATTCCCCGACTATGAATATGCGCTAACACAGGTAACAAAGAGCGCAGCAACTGTAAAACTTCTTTTTCTGTTAATGTCTGACTAACAGCTTGACGTTCCGAAAGGATAGCCCGGTAAGTCTTACCTGCAACATAATCTTCCACCAAAAACAGACGCTGGTCTTCTTCAAACCTTTCCCGGAATTTCGGTACTTGCGGATGCTCGATTTGATACAAAATTGCCGCTTCCCGGTGGAAAAGTTCTTGCGTTTTCTCCCAAACCGAAGTTCCGGTTGTTGTCGGAATCAATTCCTTAATGGCGCAAAGTTCATTAAAACGCCTCTGGTCTTCCGCTAGATATGTTCTGCCAAATCCCCCTTGTCCGAGAATTTGGATAATCCGGTAACGGTTTTGCAGGACAGTACCAACTGTAATGGGTGGTTGCATAGTAAATTAATTTAAATGTTATGGCAACTGAGAATAAAGTCTCTACTAAAGATGAAGTCTAAGCAGTGACAACAATTACTAGCGGCGATATTCTACCCTACCTTATAAGTACTTATAACAACCGGACTGTGCTTTGTGCATTTTGTCCAAAATTTGCCCAGCTGCAAAATCGTCTCCCAGTTGATTAGCATTTGAAAATAATTGGAGAATCAGTAATTGTTGTTAGCTGCGCTTTCTGGTAAGGTTAGAACTTGCCTATTATGGTGTGCGAAGTCAGCCTGAATAAGACTGACTCAACTTGATTTTGACACTTTGTTCTCAGTATCTAAGTGTTAAGCATATAGCCGCACCCAGCACTCAGCTTTGTCAACCCATAGATGAATCTGCTTTGTGGAAAATATTTGCAAAATTAAAATTTTAAAAATGGTCAAGTATACCAGTTGATAAATTTGCAGATAGGATTATAGAATATCTTGCTGCTCCTTAGAAAATTGCTCTGCTTTCGACTAGAGAATACCCCGTTGTCATTTCACTGAAATGTAAAAACTTTATTATAGGCATCAAAATAGCTGCGTATAAGCAGCTATCCCCTAAACTTTGCTCGGAAAGCTGGAGTTTTCATTCTACACAGCAAAAAATCCGAATAATAGGCCTAGTTAATATACAGGGTATTCAGTTAAGCTATCAATGGTTTGTTAACTAAAGTTAGTCAAAAATTAGCAAATCATAATTTTTAGGAGCAATGATTTAACTTTGCAGATATTTTTTTACACTATTTCGGTTAAATTTGCTAAATTGCTGATGTTAAGATTGCCATGAATGCACATCGAGGATCTGCTGTGCTCAGTTCTGCAACTTTATCCAAAGTGCAGCCAGTTGCAACAGGACTGAATGAAAATCATCGCCTGCGGCTTTTTTCTGGCTCTGCCAATTTACAACTGTCTACTGAAGTCGCTCGTTACCTAGGTATGGATCTAGGCCCAATGATCCGTAAAAGATTTGCGGACGGCGAACTTTATATTCAAATCCAAGAATCTATTCGGGGTTGTGATGTCTATCTCATCCAACCATGTTGTCAGCCAGTCAACGATCATTTAATGGAATTAATGATTATGATTGATGCCTGTCGTCGTGCTTCTGCAAGGCAGGTAACAGCAGTAATCCCTTACTACGGCTATGCCCGCGCTGACCGGAAAACAGCAGGAAGAGAGTCCATCACTGCAAAATTGGTTGCTAACCTGATCACACAAGCAGGTGCCAACCGTGTTCTGGCAATGGATTTACACTCAGCCCAAATTCAGGGATATTTTGACATACCATTCGATCATGTTTACGGTTCGCCAGTGTTATTAGATTACCTGGCCAGCAAACAACTGCATGATTTAGTAGTAGTTTCTCCTGATGTTGGTGGTGTAGCAAGAGCAAGAGCATTTGCCAAAAAACTGAACGATGCTCCATTGGCGATTATTGATAAACGTCGCCAAGCTCATAATGTTGCCGAAGTTTTAAACGTCATCGGTGACGTGAAAGGGAAAACAGCAGTCTTGGTAGACGATATGATCGACACTGGCGGCACAATTGCAGCTGGGGCTAAGTTACTGCGAGAAGAAGGGGCGCGTCAGGTATATGCCTGTGCAACTCATGCGGTGTTCTCTCCACCTGCCATTGAGCGGTTGTCTAGTGGCATATTTGAGGAAGTAATTGTCACCAATACTATCCCCATCCCAGAAAGCGATCGCTTTCCACAGCTGGTAGTGCTTTCAGTGGCTAATGTACTTGGCGAAACCATCTGGCGAATTCACGAAGATAGTTCAGTAAGTAGTATGTTCCGCTAGGCAAAAAAGGACTGTCACCAACGTTACAGTTTTAGCTAATTAATTATTAAGAATGAAGAATGAAGCCTAATTTTTTGTCACTTCATCCTTCATTTTTTTTAAGATGCCAAAGTTGTCATCTCTAACACTACTCTTGCTAATTCTTCAGCCATTGCCGTAGGCCCAGTATGCTTAAAAGTATCGACAAGGGTTTGATAATACCAGAGAGTACCTTCTTTACCACCTTGAAACCGCTGCCATAGCGATTCGCCCAAGACGCGGTAATCTTTGACAATAGACTGAGCGTTGTAGATTTTATCAGCAGCTGACACCAGCAAAACTGATGGCGATGCTGTCGGTAAATGAGCAATATATGCTTCTTTACGCTGTCGCCAAGGCGGTTTGGGAATAGTATCTGCATCGGTACAGCCATCGACAATTGCTGTCACATTATCTCCAAAACGGCGGCGAATTTCTTCCCTAGTGGCTGCACCGCCTTGATCTTCTACAGCATCATGTAAAAGTGCTGCTATGGCTTCATCTTCATTTGCGCCGTATTCTAAAGCAATACTGGCTACGCCTAATAAATGGGCAATATAGGGAACACCAGAACCTTTACGTACTTGTTTGGCGTGCAGTTCAGTGGCGTAAACAAGAGCGGCGGTAAAGCGTTCGGAAAGCATTGTATTTTAAAAAGTTTATAGGGACTTCCATATAAAAAAATATCCCAGTATTTATTGTGGGGTGGACATCTTGTCCGCCCCACAAGATGGAATAATTTATTTCTTGGAAATCCCATATTGATCGCACTGTAGCTGAAAAATTAGGCGATCGCTTAACCAACATCTGTGACGAACGCAGACAAGCTTCCTATGAGGAATAACCATAAGCCATCCTCATGAATTACTTCATCAATCCGCGCAATATGGGTATGAGTGCATTTAGCGAGTTTTATCGCCTCATTGAGAAAGTCTTGTTGAAACTTGCTAAAGTCAGGGCGGTGTTGTACTTGCTCATTCAAAGTTTTAATTACCACGTAGCGCCCATAATTATCTTTGGCGCAATAAGTGATACCAAAGCCTCCTGCACCTAATTCTTGTTCAATCCTGTACTTTCCACCCTGCAATTGCTTTCCTGATGCCCAAGTCATGATGCTGAAGTTAACAACACTGGTGTCAATTTTGGCATACAGACAGATCAATATCCTGCGGTGGGTATGGTCTAGATTTCTATCTGCTAAGGGTGAGTATAGGTAACTAAATTCCAGAATTTTGCGAAAAAAGCAGCTTGACGAGTGAGTAAATATTGAAAAGCCGAAATATAGAATCTAACTTACCTAATTTTCTGGCTAGGCAGCGATCGCAAAAGTCGCCGCAATTGTGACGATTACGCTAGAATTGTTAAAGGTTCTTTACAGAATTTGAACTTCATCCTCAATTCTGTTAAAACAGCCTAGTACAGCAAGGCGCAACTAAAGCAACTATTCAAAACCCGCGAAAAGCCTATGCTATAAGCTTTTTGAATTTTGAACGCCAGTTGCCAAAACTTTGAGACCAAAGCAAAGCACTGGTTCCCTTTGACTTTTGAATGCCAATTGCTGCAAGCAGTGGCTTCTTTTGATTTCCGCCCAGCGGTACTAGAATCCTCGCATCGAAATGTACACCTAATAACCCCCTCTACAGTTCACAGTAAAGCTTCTATGACGCTCCCAATTCGTAACGTCGCCATTATTGCCCACGTTGACCACGGCAAAACCACCCTGGTTGATGCACTCCTTAAACAATCCGGCATTTTCCGCGAAGGGGAAGACGTTCCGGATTGCGTCATGGACTCCAATGCCTTGGAACGAGAACGGGGGATTACAATCCTCTCTAAAAATACAGCGGTTCGCTACAAAGATACGCTGATCAATATTGTTGATACTCCTGGACACGCTGACTTCGGTGGTGAAGTTGAACGTGTACTGGGCATGGTTGACGGATGTCTTTTAATTGTCGATGCCAATGAAGGGCCAATGCCCCAAACACGCTTTGTACTTAAAAAAGCGTTAGAAAAAGGTCTGCGCCCTATCGTTGTCATCAACAAAATTGACCGTACGAACGCTGACCCCCACATTGCTGTTGATAAAGTTTTGGATCTGTTCTTGGAATTAGGGGCAGATGAAGACCAGTGTGACTTTACCTATCTGTTTGCCTCCGGTATGGGTGGTTATGCCAAAGAAAGCATGGAAGCAGAAGCGGTAGATATGCAACCCCTGTTTAATGCAATTCTGCAACACGTTCCACCACCAGTAGGCGACGTTAACAAGCCCCTGCAATTGCAAGTCACAACCCTAGATTATTCTGAATACCTGGGACGGATTGTAATTGGCAGAATTCACAACGGCACTATCCGGGCTGGACAACAAGCGGCTTTAATCACAGAAAGTGGCGCAATTGTCAAGTCCAAAATCACCAAGTTGATGGGCTTTGAAGGCTTGAAACGGGTGGAAATGGAAGAAGCCACCGCAGGTTATATTGTGGCGGTAGCTGGTTTTGCTGATGCTTACATTGGAGAAACAATTACAGATCCCAATGAACCCCAAGCTTTGCCACTGATTAAAGTGGATGAACCAACCTTACAAATGACCTTCTGGGTAAATGACTCGCCCTTTGCAGGTCAAGAAGGAAAGTTAGTGACTTCACGCCAAGTGCGCGATCGCCTTTTCCGCGAACTGGAAACCAACGTGGCTTTGCGTGTGGAAGAAACCGATTCTCCCGATAAATTCCTCGTTTCCGGTCGTGGTGAACTTCACCTGGGTATCTTAATTGAAACCATGCGCCGGGAAGGCTTTGAATTTCAGGTATCTCAGCCACAGGTAATTTACCGCGAAGTCAGCGGTCAACCTTGCGAACCTTACGAACTCCTGGTGTTAGATATTCCTGCTGATGCAGTGGGTAGCTGTATTGAACGCCTGGGACAACGCAAAGGCGAAATGCAAGATATGCAACCAGGTAGTGGCGATCGCACTCAACTAGAGTTTATCATTCCCGCTCGTGGCTTGATTGGTTTCCGTGGTGAATTCATGCGGATGACTCGTGGTGAAGGCATCATGAACCACAGCTTCTTGGATTACCGTCAACTTTCTGGCGATATTGAAGCCCGGAACAAAGGCGTTTTAATCTCCTTTGAAGAAGGTGTTTCTACCTTCTACGCCATGAAGAATGCGGAAGATAGAGGCGCATTCTTTATTACACCAGGTACTAAAGTTTACAGAGGCATGATTGTAGGAGAACACAATCGTCCCCAAGACTTAGAACTGAATGTTTGTAAAACCAAGCAGTTGACCAACCACCGCGCTGCTGGTGGTGATGAACTAGTGCAACTGCAAGCACCGATAGACATGAGTTTAGAACGTGCTTTGGAATACATTGGCCCCGATGAATTGGTGGAAGTTACACCAAAATCGATTCGTCTGCGGAAGATGGCGAAGAAGTTGGCGAAACGCTAAGTAAAGTTCCTCGATGAAATAAAAAAGCCCGCATCTGCGGGCTTTTTTATTTCGTTAACTTGGGTGAGTACCTATACAAGTAAACGTTACAAGAAAATAAAACTCGCTTATACCCCACATTTATCACTTCATTTTGTAATACAACAGGATGATTAAGAAGTGGCTAATGATTCTTAGATAGTGATACCTGCGGCTGACTAAGCCTACAAATAACTACCAATAAAACCCAAGATTAATACTTAATAAAACAATCACTTTTTAGTAATATTTTTTGAATTATTAATATGCTACACTTTGAAATACGAAATGCAGGTTATACTAGCAAGTCGAGTATTTAGAGAAAAATTAGGAAGAGCAAACTGTGCCCAACTGTCCATATTGCGACACTAAAATTGATGAGGCATATAACTTCTGCGTTAGCTGTGAACGGCAGGTAAAGTGTCTAAAATGCAACAATTATTTGCTGAGAGACAAGAGCAAGTGCTTAAAGTGTGGCACTTTAATTGACGCTCCTCAGCCTAATCCTACTCCTATGAATAATTTTTCTTTAGAAGAGGAACAATCAGACAACAATTACTCAAGGAAACTGAATTTGTCTTTTACTGATACTGCAATTGATAAAGTTGCATCTGTTTTAGGTGGCTATGTTCCTTTAACTCCTGTTAAAGTTCTAAACCGTACATCATTTGCTAAACAGCAACCAATCTTACCTCCCTTTCCAGTATTGGAAGAAGAAATTGATCATAACCAAGATGAATATAGCCAAGAACAGACGATTGATAATACTGTTCAAAGTTTCTCAGAAGCTAACTCCCCTTTAAGCTACTTTGAAAAAGATGGACAAGGTTTTCTTGTTTCAAAGACTCCTGATTACAAAGGTAAGAATAAAAAGCTTCAACAACAGAGATTTAGTCTGCTTTATGTTTGGGCTTACAATATACTTTGCAACGAGCCAGTCCTCAAAGAGCATCTAAATCAAGCTGCTAAAGATAATGGTATTCACGATAAAAATTACACAAGTTACCTTAATGATCTTGCAAGCCGCTTCTTCGTAAAGTCTGATGGAACTTTTAAACTTAATCCTGGTGGACAGGCTGAAGTCAAGAAAATTCTTCTAGAAATGCAAGATTCTGATTTGAAAGGTACTGAGTATTGGAATTCAAGCCGTAAAAATTCTAATAAAGGTTCTCGTAAGACAAAAGAGGATGCTCAAAACATTGAGCAATGGATTCAAATACAATCTAGGTTTGACAGCTTTGATGTGAGAAGGCTAAACACTTCTGTTGAATACGCTCTTCTTGCTTTATATGATATTACCAAAGAGTTGAAAGTTCAGAATGCGGTTAAGCCAGGATTAGCATACAACTACCTTGTTAAGAGATACAAAACAGTTTCAGTCAGTAAAGATAGTTTCTCAAAAGCTTTAGCTAATACCAAAGATTACAGCAAATATTTCAGTCGAACCTCAGAAAGTTTATATTATCTAACACCTGATGCTGAAAATGTTGTAGAAGGGTGGCTTAGTTAGAGTATTGTTTACAATTACTAAGAAACATGAGTATTCAAAGATTTCAAATTGAAGCAGCTTTGTCTACGAAGTTACCTAAAGATGTTATTATTGCCTTGCTTGATGAATATCAACATATCAAGCAACAGTTTTTTCTAAGAAAATTTCAGCCAGCAGAATTAAATGCTGCTCGTTTCTGTGAGTGTATTCTACGTTTAGTCGAGTTTTTGGACACAGGCACCTATACTACGTTAGGAAAGCAACTAGATACTCAAAAAATAATAAATCGTGTTATCAATAATACAAGCTTACCAGAAGGTATTCGCTTTTTTATTCCTCAACTTACAAGGGTTCTTCTTGATATGAGAAACAAGAGAAATGTTGCTCATGTTGGTGGCGAAGTAAACCCAAACTACTCTGATTCCTTATTTGTATCACATTCCGCAGACTGGATCTTAGTTGAACTAATACGCAATTATCATATCAATAGCATTGATGAAGCAAGAAAAATTGTTGAAAGTATTAACGAAACAAAAATACCTGTCATAGTAGAAGTTGGCAACTTTATAAGAGTGCAGAATACAAAACTGAAGGCGGAGCAAAAAACTTTACTTGTTCTATACTACAAGCAGCCAGATAAGGTCAGTGATATAGATTTAATCAAGTGGATTAAATACGCCAATGCCAGCAGATATCGATCAGAAATACTGAGAGTATTAGATAATGAAGCTCTCCTTCATTATGAAAATGGTTTTTGTGTACTGCTACCTAAAGGTATTGTTTATGTTGAGAAGAACATCAGTCCTGAATTGATTGTGTGAATTAATACATTCTGCTGCAACTATCAATGAAGGCTTTATGTTGAGGTTATGGGTGGGAAGTGAATGTACGTTATCACGACGGCGAACCTGTGAGCGATCGCACTTTGCCCAATTAATTTGAGAGAATCTGATTATCACTGTTTATTTAGTCAGAAAATTTATGAGTTGGAGTTGAAGTCTTTAAACTGCAAGGAGCTAGAAAGATGTTATTGGAGTTAAAGCGCATCCATCTTCCACCAGGGCAAAGAGTATTACTGCAAGATGTCACTTGGCAAGAATTAGAAACAATTATTGAAGAGTTGGGCGAACATCGTGCAGTGCGAATTGCTTATGACAGGGGAATCTTAGAAATTATGGCTCCATTGCCAGAACATGAAGACGATAAAGAAATTATCAGTGATTTGATCAAAGCATTATTAGAAGAATTAGATATTGAATTTAGATGTCTTGGCTCTACCACATTCAAAAATCAATTGATGACTCAGGGGATAGAACCCGATCAATGTTTTTATATTAAAAATGAAGCTTTGATTCGTGGCAAAAAGCGACTAGATTTAACAGTTGATCCACCACCCGACTTAGCATTAGAAATTGATATTACCTCTCGTACCCATCCAAATATCTATCAAGCTTTAAAAGTGCCGGAACTGTGGCGATTTGAAAAAGGTATATTGAAAATTAATCTTTTACAAGATGGAAATTATGTAGAGTCTCAGTCAAGTTTAAATTTTCCGCATTTACCTTTGATTGCAGTAATTCCCCAATATCTGGAAAACAGTAAAACCGCAGGTAGAAATGCAACGCTGAAAGCTTTTCGGAGTTGGTTAAAACAGCATTTATCCTAATAAATAAAAAACAAATCAATACTTTTTCCAGCCTACGATAGTTATGCAGGTAAAGAGTATGCCACAATTCAGGAAGGGATTGCCAGAGGTAAATGAATGCGATGCCCCCACTAGTTGACCAAACCACTGACCAACACACAGTTACAGAAAGCAAGACTATAGAGGAGTTTTTAAAACTTCGATACATTGAGGAGTCACCAGCTTGGGAATATATTAACGGAGAAGCAATTCAGAAACCTATGGGAGGAGGTAAACACAGCTTATTGCAGAAACGCTTAGTTGCTGTAATTGATGGCTTGGAAAGTGACTATGAAGCCTTTCCTGAATTGCGCTGTACCTTCGGTAATCGTTCAGTCGTTCCTGATGTAGTTGTTATCTCTACCAATCAACTACCACTTGATGACAGTGGAGAAATTATCAGCACTGGTATTGATTTTGCACCCGCTTGGTTAATAGAAATTCTATCACCTACTCAAAGTCAAACTAAAGTAACTGGCAATATTTTACACTGTTTACGAAATGGCAGTCAGCTAGGATGGTTGATTGACCCAAATGAACGCTGTATTTTGGTTTATCAACCGAATTCTTTGCCAGATTTGTTATCAGGAAAAGATATATTACCAGTGTTAGCAGAATTGAATTTAACACTCTCTGTTGATGACGTGTTTGCCTGGTTAAATCGGAAAAAGTAGTATTATTCTGGAAATAAAATTTCTGCGGTATTACAGATTTATTTAGGATCTGACAATGTAAAGTTAATCTGAATAAAGCCGCTAGCAGTTAAACATAAACCTTTATCAGTAATTTTTTTACATTGCTCACTATCAAAGCTTTTCTTCTTATTTCTGCTGATAATGATTGCTCAATACCAGCCTCCCAATGTAGAGACTGTATTTAGTTTACTTCCCCATAGGAGTACAAGCTGAGAAACTGGGTTTTTGGTATGACTCTGAAAGTCAAACGGTGTTGTATGTACAATGTTGGCAGACGACAATAGCTGAATCCAACATAAAGCAAAGGTAATTATGCGCTTACTTCATACAATGCTACGGGTGGGCAATCTTGAAGAGTCTTTGAAATTCTACATTGATGTCCTGGGAATGAAATTATTGCGGCGAAAAGATTATCCAGATGGAAAATTTACTCTAGCTTTTGTTGGCTATGGTGACGAAAGTGACAATACAGTCATAGAACTAACTTACAACTGGGGGGTGGAAAAGTACGAATTAGGTAATGCTTATGGTCATATTGCCATTGGTGTGAGCGATATTAATGCTACTTGCCAAGAAATTAGAAATCGTGGCGGTAAGGTAGTAAGAGAACCAGGCCCAATGAAACACGGTACTACAGTAATTGCTTTTGTAGAAGACCCAGACGGCTATCGGGTGGAACTGATTCAATTGGGTACTTTAGGAATTGAAGGTAAACAGGAATCACAAACACTGGTAACTAAGTAATTATCAAAGTAAAACATTTGAGCGATCGCCAATGCTGAAAGCTAAAAATCAATTTTCAAAAAAAGGATTTCCTATCAATAGGTATGGTGATCGCTTCCTTGATGACTTTGAACAGAAATTTGTATTCCTGATTACTATCAAGTTAAGTTAATTCACTGAATAGGAATAAATTCTAGAATCAGCGCTTTTTATTTAAAGATTTTTAGATAACAGAACTGAAATATTTAATTGCTAACAAGTTGACCTTAAGATGGCATTATACTAATGCATTAATTCACAAATGCAATTTTCATGACGGCTACAAGCTCACCTATATCTTTCAGCTTGGCAGAGCAAGTTGGTGAACAGCCTACACTGTATGCGATAGCATCAGTATAGAAGTCAGTCACACTATCGCTGATAAATTAGCAACTTTAAATTGCACCTAGAGATACAAGCCGATACATAAGAATGATGTTTCGATATTTACTGAGGGGGAAACTACGAGCAAAGCAGGAAGTATGAACTATGAAGTAGCACAGTTTTAATTCTCGGCTATGACCACGACTAAGCTAACTATCTTGAGCTTTTTGTGCCTTTATCCTTCCCCAAACGGCAATTTCTAAACTAAAATCGCGCCACATCTTACAAGCAAGGAAACTCTTCCACTGGCGGCAAAATTCTGAAATCTCAACCTGAAAATTATTAAAGATGCAACCTACAGATCCTAATAAATTTACTGATAAAGCCTGGGAAGCGATCGTGAAATCTCAGGATATAGTCCGTGCTTATCAACAACAGCAACTAGATGTTGAACATTTAATGATTGCTCTGTTAGAAGAACCTACTAGCATTGCAATACGTATTCTCGCTCGAGCTGAGGTTGATCCAGTAGCCTTGCAAGAACAACTGGAAGCTTTTACTAAACGTCAACCCAAGGTGGGGAAAAGCGATCAACTTTATCTAGGACGGAGTTTGGATGTTCTGCTTGATCGCGCCGAAGAAAGTCGAGTGCGGATGAAAGATGGCTTCATCTCCATAGAACATATGCTGCTGGCTTTTGCTGAAGATGATCGCATCGGTCGGAAGCTCCTGCAACGCTTTAATGTTGATAGTAGTAAGTTAGAGGCGGCAATCAAAACTGTGCGCGGTAGCCAAAAAGTTACCGATCAAAATCCTGAGTCGCGCTATGAAGCCTTACAAAAATTTGGTCGAGATTTAACAGAACAGGCAAAAGCAGGGAAGCTAGACCCAGTAATTGGGCGAGATGATGAAATCCGCCGCGTTATTCAGGTATTATCGCGCCGCAGTAAGAATAATCCCGTTTTAATTGGTGAACCTGGGGTAGGTAAAACGGCGATCGCGGAAGCTTTAGCGCAGCGCATGGTAAATGGTGACGTTCCCGAATCGCTGAAAAACCGCCAGCTAATTTCTTTAGATATTGGGAGTTTAATTGCTGGAGCTAAATACCGAGGTGAGTTTGAAGACCGATTAAAAGCTGTTTTGCGGGAAGTTACAGAATCAAACGGGCAAATAGTACTGTTTATTGACGAACTGCATACCGTTGTTGGTACAGGTTCTAGCCAGCAAGGGGCAATGGATGCAGGGAATTTGCTCAAACCGATGCTGGCGCGCGGCGAATTACGCTGTATTGGGGCGACAACTTTAGATGAGTTCCGCAAGCACATTGAGAAAGACGCAGCTTTAGAACGCCGCTTTCAGCAGGTATTTGTCGATCAGCCCAGCGTTGAAAATACTATTTCTATTCTGCGGGGGCTAAAAGAACGTTACGAAGTTCATCACAACGTCAAAATTTCCGATTCCGCACTTGTAGCCGCCGCAACGTTGTCAGCGCGTTACATTTCTGACCGCTTTTTACCAGATAAAGCCATTGACTTAGTAGATGAAGCTGCAGCCCAGCTGAAAATGGAGATTACCTCCAAACCCGCAGAACTGGAAACCATTGACCGCCGCTTAATGCAGCTAGAAATGGAAAAGCTGTCATTAGCTGGGGAAGATAAAGGTACGGCGCAAACCAAAGAACGTTTGCAGCGTATTGAGCAAGAAATTACCACCTTGACAGCCAAGCAGCAAAAATTTAACGACCAATGGCAAGGTGAAAAGCAGATATTAGAAGCGATTAGTGCTTTAAAGAAAGAAGAAGACGCTTTGCGAGTGCAAATTGAGCAAGCCGAACGTGACTATGACCTCAACAAAGCCGCTCAATTGAAGTATGGCAAATTAGAGGGAGTGCAGCGTGATCGCGAAGCTAAAGAAGCGCAACTGTTAAAAATTCAAAGCACAGGTTCCACACTACTGCGTGAACAAGTAACAGAGGCAGATATTGCGGAAATCGTCGCTAAATGGACAGGAATCCCCGTAAATCGCCTCATGGCATCGGAAAGGCAGAAATTGCTGCAATTAGAGCATCATTTACATCAACGCGTTATCGGTCAGCAAGAAGCTGTCGCCGCCGTCGCCGCCGCCATTCGTAGTGCTAGGGCGGGGATGAAAGACCCGGGTCGTCCTATCGGTTCATTTTTGTTCATGGGGCCGACAGGGGTAGGTAAAACTGAACTAGCCCGCGCTTTAGCACAGTTTCTCTTTGATTCTGATGATGCTTTGGTACGCCTGGATATGTCCGAGTATATGGAGAAACACTCTGTTTCTCGGTTGGTGGGTGCGCCTCCAGGGTATGTAGGCTATGAAGAAGGCGGTCAGCTTTCCGAAGTCGTGCGTCGTCATCCTTACTCAGTGGTGCTGCTGGATGAAGTGGAAAAAGCCCACCCCGATGTCTTCAATATTTTGTTGCAAGTCTTGGACGACGGGAGAATTACTGATTCTCAAGGTAGAACAGTGGATTTCCGCAACACCGTAATCGTCATGACCAGTAACATCGGTAGCGAACATATCCTTGATGTCTCTGGTGACGACTCCAAGTATGAAATGATGCAAAATCGGGTAACCGAAGCTTTGCGATCGCACTTCCGCCCCGAATTTATTAACCGTGTGGATGACATTATTATCTTCCACACCCTCAGTCGCTCAGAAATGCGCCATATCATTCGCATTCAACTCAAACGCGTCGAAAATCTCCTTAAAGAGCAAAAAATCTCTTTTGACATCTCGGCAGAGGCTTGTGACTACCTTGTAGAAACAGGTTATGACCCAGTTTATGGCGCACGTCCCCTAAAACGGGCAATTAGGCGTGAAGTCGAAAACCCCATTGCTACCAAGCTACTGGAAAATACCTTTATTCCTGGAGACACGATTTTTATTGATAAAGGTGAAGCTGGACTGAGTTTTAGTAAAAAACAGTCAGTTAAAGTAGCAGCGCCATCAGCCACGGTTCAGTTATTAGAACCTACGGTTGACGTTTAATATCAAGGCAAAATTTTATTGATTTGTCAGTTGTGTAAAAGCTAGCTCAATTGGGGGATTCTCCCCCAAACCCCCGATTGGGTGATGGTTGCGTCCCCCAAACCCCCTCCAAAATTATTGTTGAGTTTTTTGTTGAATAACTAGTTTTTGGGTTTTGTTGTCAATTAATTTTCTTAACTGAACTGTATTGCTACATAATCCTCTATACAGGGAACTCTAAAAAATAATACCAATTTGAAAAAAGAATGCGACAGATTGTAGGGGCACGGGCAATGCCCTGCCCTCTAGAATATATTGATGTGTCGCAAACATTATTGGATTTGGTATAAATATCCAAATTTTGAGGGTGAAAAAGAAATCAGAATTTTTTTCCTCTGCTCCTTTTGCCTACACAGCGATAAGATATTTTTTTAGTTGAAAATCCCTAACGCCAACCTAACAAGCGCAACCCAGGGACGATGAGGTAATAACTCACGCCTAGCCAAAAACTGAGAAAAATGCCCTCAAACGCAAAATAAATCATTGGTGGTAATAATTCTGGCCATCGGGGTGGACTGGAAAATTGGAAGATAGTTGGTAGTAACTCTAAGCGAATTAAAGCCGCAAAAATTAGTGCAGTTCCCAAAGATGCAATGACAGCATAGACTATGCGATGACTGCGAAGCCCTAAACTCAATGTGAGTAGGAAGATTGCAAACACAATTGAAACTACCAAGCCTTCATTGCTGTTTCTAGGGATGGTTAATTGCAACGCTAACCAGCCTAAACCATAGCTGATTGTACCCATCAACGACACCACCAAAAATCGCCTGCGTTGGGCAAAACCACCAGCTAGAGTCAGTCCCCATGCAGTACCTAAACCTGCGGCTGCAAAAATCAGCACTTCTGATGCTAATACAGTTTGATTTTCGGGAAATAAGCCAGGTACTTGCAGAAAGATAAATTGCGCCACGCGATCGCCTAACACTGTACGGTAGGCTAAAAAGAAACCTGCGATCGCTCCTACAGCTGCACCCATTCCCGTTAGCATCATCGCCCAGATTGTGATGATACAAGCGAGCAAAAATTGTGCGATCGCCTTGATAATTAAGAGCGTAGTTTTACTTACAGCTTTAGTAAATTTCCCTACTGCTCTTTCTAGGGATTGGGTGAGTAGAGTCAGCCTAGTTGATGCCTGCTGACTAGTATTTTGGAGTAAAGAAGATAACTGCTGTTGTAGCGAGATAGAAGAAAGCTGTGTCAATCTTTTTTTAATGATATTTGCATTTGCGGGACGCGATCGCACATCCTCCTGCACCATCTCATCCAACAAATCTGCAAATTTGGGGTTAATATTCACCCGATTCCGCCATTGCAAAGTCCCAGTTTGCAAATCTTCTAATTCTGGCGGATATTTGCCTGTGAGTAACTCAATCATTGTTCTACCCAAGGCATAAAAATCAGCACTCGGCCCCACGTTCCCACCACTCACTTGTTCTGGGGGACTGTAACCCGAAGAAAATAAGCGAGTTGAACTTGATTGATAACGCGGCTGAGAATCTCTAAATTGTTTTGCTCCTCCAAAGTCAATTAACACCAGCTGATTTTTAACAGGTAAATTTGACAAAGAGTTGCGTAGCATCAAATTAGAAGGCTTGATGTCCCGGTGAATAATCTGGCGTTTGTGCAATTCTTGCAAAATTTCCACAGCTTGCGTAAACCAGTTCAACACCATCTCTTCTGGACAGCCTTGAGCATAGTTTTTGCGGATATCTTCTAAAGTCTGCCCATTAATTTTTTCCATCACCAAACAAGGTAGTTGGTGTTGTTGGGGACTAGTCAAATTTATGAGGAAATACCCATCAGCATCTACTCTTGGTACTCCCGGATGCCGTAAATTAATTAAAACTGAAGCTTCTTGTCTAAACAAATCCAGCGCCTTAGCGGAATTTTCTACTAATACCTTCAGCACCTTTTCTGTTTGAGTTTTAACATCCCAAACTGTGTAAATTTGGGCAAATCCTCCCGATCCTAAAGGCTGAATTGGCACATAGCGATCTAACAACTGTAGCGGTGCGCCACAGCTATTGCAAAATTTGTTTCCCCAAGGTTGGGGATAAGGGCGTTGACAATCAGGATTTATGCAGTGAACCGTACTCTGCGTGATGTGGGACACAACCGCTACAATACAAAGGCTGAATTGATTTTAGCGTCTCTTTAGCTTTCTTGAAGTTAAAGCTAAAGAGAGCGGTGTAATTAAAGATAGTTGGTCATTAGTCATTTGTCATTGGTCATTAGTTATTGGTAAGTGTTTCAAACCTCTTGACGTTTCGTAACCTAGTTTGGTTTATTTCCAACGGTTTAGTTTCCGGTAAGTAGACTATGCACTCAACAAACAATGTTCCCTATTGCTGTATTAGCTGGGGAAAACAAACAATTCAAAATTATCAGGAATTTACGCAAACAAAATTTGTCATTGCGACCGGAACGCAGTGTAGGGAAGCAATCCCAGAATATCAGACGATTACGTTGCTTCGCTCGTAATGACGTAATTCCATGACTTTTACGTAAGTCCTAATTATTTCCTGTTCCCTCTGACAAACACCAAATGACAAATGACAAATAACTAAGGACAAATAACAACCTTAGCCAATTATTTTTAAATTTTGCCAACCTAATCAAAATGTTTGCAGCAAGTCAGCAAAACCATAGAGGCTAATTAAGAGCAAGAGTAATGCTGTGAATTGGGTAATTTTGCTTTGAGGTGAGGGAGCGATCGCTTCTCTGACTAAAATAGAAATCGATGCCCCAACTACCAAACTCAAACCCAGCACTAAATAAGGTGGACTTTCTGGCAAAATAGTCGCCATCCCTAGCATTGCGATCGCTAGCATTAACATTAATAACTCTACAAACCGGGGTGGGTTGTATTGGCTGGATACAATAAAGCTGTTTAACCAAAAATGCCAAAATCTCATAGCTTTTGAGTGCAGAGTTTTAATGAAGTGCTGAGTACTGAGTTCTAATACCAATTTGAAAAAAGAATGCGACAGATTGTAGGGGCATGGCACTGCCGTGCCCTCTAGAATATATTGATGTGTCGCAAACATTATTTGATTTAGTAGAAGTTGTGAGAAATGCTTACAGGCTGTAAGTTTAGACTTACATAATTAAACTTTTCTTGCCCGCAGAGGCGGGCTACTCTGCGGAAAGCTGATCAGGTGTCTATGTTGATTTAGCGACACCCTTCTTGTACAATACAGCCTCAACAGAGTAACCATTTCAACGAGCCAAAAGCCTTAATATACAAACCTTTTGCCTTTTGACTTTTGACTTTTGTACAGATGCGATTAATCGCGTCTCTACGACTTTTGACTTTAACTCCTCGCCCCTAACTTTTGACCAGTACCGTTCTTTTGTGCTGCATCACTTTCTGGAAGTTCCACACCAAACACTCTCGCAAAAGCTTTTTCCACTTTGTAGCCAGAATCAATAGATTCTAAGGGGTCTTTCCGTAGTCTATGACGCAGACATAAAGTAATTACACGACGGATGTCATCAACTGTAACTTCGGTACGTCCTTCTAATGCGGTTAAAGCTTTGGCGGCGCGATTGGTTACAATATCGCCTCGCAAGCCGTCAACATCGAGTTCCGAACAAATTTCCGAAATTTTCACCCGCAAATCATAGTCGCTGGTAACTTGGGGTAACAAGTTTTGAGCATTGACAATTTTCTGTTGTAGTGCTTCTTGTTCGGATTGGTACTTATCAAGAAACCCTGGGGGATTTTGGTCAAATTCTGACCTTTGCTCTACGATTTGCACCCGCAAAGCTGGTTCTTTCACTGTGTGGATTTCTGCGTGCATCCCAAAGCGGTCAAGAAGTTGAGGACGCAGTTCACCTTCTTCAGGGTTACCAGAACCGACAAGTACAAACCTGGCTGGGTGGCGGATAGAAATACCTTCCCGTTCGACAGTGTTCCAACCACTAGCAGCGGAGTCCAGCAATACGTCTACTAGGTGGTCATCTAGTAAGTTTACTTCATCCACATAGAGAATACCCCGGTTAGCTTTGGCTAAAAGTCCTGGTTCAAAGGCTTTCACACCTTCAGACAAAGCTTTTTCAATGTCGATGGTACCGCAAACCCGGTCTTCTGTAGCGCCTAAAGGTAAATCTACCATCTGCACTTTTTTAGGAACTGTGGGGATTTCTACCCCTTGTTCTAGCATTTGGCGGACTTCATCGCTCATCAAGTCGGGGTCTTGGGGGTCACTGTTGAAGGGGTCATTAGCAACAACAGAGATTTCTGGTAGCAGATCGGCCAGGGCCCGGATAGTTGTGGATTTACCAGTACCGCGATCGCCCATAATCATCACACCACCAATTTTGGGGTCAATCACGTTCAGCAGCAGGGCCAGTTTCATTTCTTCCTGACCAACAATAGCTGTAAACGGAAATACCACACGTCGCGTACTCGCTGTGGTTTGAGCAGTAGGACTCACTAAATTACCTTATCAATATTTTTCTTATTACCGTTCTTTATTGTGCCATAGCTAGGCCTATAGAAAGTTAGAGCGATCGCTAAAGACAATCTGGTCTGGAAATTCTTTAGAATCATCCCTACAAATTTAATGGTTAAGCTTCATTCACCGTGATAACAACAAATGGCAAATCAAAGTTAACCATCAAAAAGCACCTTAAAAAAGGCGCTATAACAATCAATCTAGTATTATTTACGAGCCTTCTTATCTAACCTCAGTGGTGTAAGTGGTAGCTCGAGGTTTGCGCGCACCAGCAACAGCGCCAATTAGTGAAGCTAACAAACCTAACAAAGAACCAAAAACAAACCACCACAAGCCCCTTGAAGTAGCCGCAGCAATATCACGAGCTTGTTCTGCAGTTACGTTAGGAATATTTTGTGGCACATTGTTAATCGATTGTTGGGTTTGGTTGAGAACTGCTGCTGCATTAGAAGCCGCAACACCAAAAGCACCCGATACCCCACTTGCCAACAACCAAGAACTCAGTGCTAAAGTAGTTGCCCAAAGAATTGCACCATTAAGCAACGCTGTATTACGGTTCATTGGGCCACAAGCACGAGTTGTCACCCAACCACCAGTAAATAAAGAAATCAACAAACCGATAGTTGACCAAAGACCCACATTACTCGCAACATTAGGCGCAATAGTTCTTGGTGCGCCTGAACCTGCAACGTTTCCAGCACCGATCGCACCAAACAATGCACTTAAAATCAATTGTGTAACTAAGGCAACTAACACACCAGAGATAATTGGCCCCCAACGCACCAGATCGTGATATTCAGCAGATCTACCAGTGACCACTTGTTCCGGTGGAATTACTTGGTCGCCTACTCGATTTGCATATGACATAGACTATTTTCTCCCTTAATGCTTCAGTAAAGCTTTTCCAGGTATATTTATACTTGATGTTTATAAATTAAATTGCTAAATATAATTTTTTCTATCTATCAACAGAAAGAGTTATGTACTCTATCTTTAGTAGGAATAAATCAAATGTAATTTCCATAAGAAATAAAGCTAAATATTTTCTTTATCGGCACTATTTATTTTGAATAAATTAATAAGTCTTTAAAATAATTAATATCAACAATACACTATAAAACTTTATAAAGTTAAAAGAATTACCAAATCATATTTATCTAGCTTCTAAAAATAAATAAGTATAGATTCTCGAACTTATCTAGAACCTCGAGAATCTTTTTTTACATTGTTCGAGATGAAATTTAAATTAACGTACCTTTACAGCTGTACCTGTGGCAGTAATTAATAGCAGCACACCTGATTGATCGACATTGATTGTACCAGTATCAATTTCAATACCAATCACAGCATCTGCTCCTAAACGCATTGCACGTTGCTGTAATTCATCTAATGCTTTACGTTGACCTTGTTCAAAAAGACGTTCATAGCTACCAGTGCGTCCGCCAACAATATCGCGAATGCTAGCTAAAAAATCTCTTAAGAAATTGCTACCATACACAACTTCTGCCGTAACAATGCCTAAATAGGACTGAATAACAGCGCCTTGAATTACATCAGTTGTGGTTAAAATCATAAATTTTGCCTCAAAAATAGTCTCAGTTGATTTTTGACCAAGCATGGTCTTGAATAGCCAATGAGGAATGCAGGAACATTTTGCAGGTGAAATATATCTTAACTAGCAATGGCTCGATGAGGAGAAATATCAACACCCAGAAAATTATCAGTTATGAATAATGAATTAAAGCCTACAATTCGTTACCTAAACCTATGCTTGAAGAATAGTTTTATACCTAGCTTGCCTGTTGCTTAAGGTATAAATATTTTCTCAGTCTTCCCAAAAAGAGGTAAGATTTTTAACTCAAAATTTGGTTCTGCTCGCAGGCTTAGCTATGAGCATCAATCAATTTTGGATTTTATATTTTACGTTTTGGATTCAATCTAAAATCGGCAATCTAAAATCTCAAATTGATTCCCCTGCTCCCTGTCTCCCTATCTATACAGTAATGAAATATTTTTGTAGCTGGGACTCTCTACAACACCTAAATTTATCGGCAACGTATAATTTTAACCCCTTCTCTAAAGATATTTTTCTATTACTGGGCTAAATATATATGTGGAAATACTTGTTTTTAGATACTTCATTCTCAAAATTTACGTAAAATCTCGGTTTCATCTTATTGATACCCGGAGTATTTATGTGAAATTATTAATATTTTATAAAATGGCATAAATACAGTTTTCAAAAAAAAAAAATTCTGTTTTAATGTACAAGAAAAAAGTTCCCTATAAAATCAGGAAATTTACTGTGTACAAACGAATATCATTTATAGTAAGTCTGCTGCTATTAGGAAGTTTTGTCGTTCCTATATCTCCTGCGGCCCAAGCACAAGTTTTGTTATCTCAAGCCAGAAGTCCAGAAGTTAAGCAATTGCTAGAAGAAGGGCGGAGGCTAGTAGATGCTGGTGATTATAATGGAGCAATCTCTGTTTATCAACAAGCAGCCAGCCTTGAACCTAAAAATGCCAAAATTCATTCAGGAATTGGCTATTTATATGCTCAACAAGGAAATTTTCAGGCAGCACTAGGAGCTTATCGTCGCGCCCTAGCTATTACTCCCAATAACGGCGATTTTTATTACGCCGTGGGTTACATCAAAGGTAATATGGGCGATACCCCTGGAGCAAAAGAAGCTTATCGCCGTGCTATTCAATTAAACCGTAACAATCTGAATGCTTATTTAGGATTAGCTGTCACTCAGGCTCGTCTAGGAGACTACGAAGCCGCTAACTGGGCATACGAACAAGCAATTAATATCGATCGCAACAATGCCCAAACCTATGAGTTAATGGGTTCAATGTATAAGCAAAGACGGCAAAGCAAACAAGCCACTACTTTACTTAACAAAGCTCGTGATTTATATCAAAGAAAGAATGACTTTGACGGTGTAACTAGGGTAGAAGCATTGCTACGCGATTTAGGAGGATGAGGTTAATATCACCAACTCTTTCATGACGAACAATTTAAATAGTAAGACTCTGTCTCTAAATAGATTTTGGAACAAGCATTCCTCTGAAGCAGCTATGGAAAGATACTGAGTAATTTTCCTGAAAATTTACGTGCCCAGTAAAATTTTACTTTTCCCGTAGGGTAACCCAACATCAAAGCGGCTTTGTTGGGTTTCGCTATCGCTCAACACAACCTAAAATTATCTTTCACTGAACTGTATTGCTACCTAGCTTTTCAATCTTTGGTAATTCCCAGATGCTCGTTATTTACTGAGTATTTTATATTTTATTTTTATTTGCTGTTACCGCCACATGACATAATTTAGGTCATTAAGAAAGGCGTACAAACTTTATTTCAATACTTGGTATTACTGAAAAAAGGGTACTAAATATGAGTGAACCAAAATTTTCAGATTCATTGGGATGGACAGCAGAAGCAAAAGAAAAACTTAAAAATATTCCCTTTTTTGTCCGCACGCAAGCAAAAGCGCGAATTGAGCAGCTAGCTCGTCAAGCAAAGCAAGATGTCATCACAGCAGATTTGGTGGAAAAAGCACGATTAGAGTTTGGGCAATAAAACAATCAAACTAACCAACCTGTAGAAATCCCTAATCTGAGTGTTAAGTATTAAATAAAACTTTTAGCCCCTAGTCTAAGCGCCCATATTGAGAGGAGATTCCTGCTTGACTATGGAATTGGGAATTTTTAGTTCCTCCATAGGAATTTTGCCCCATTCTAAAGTAATCTCCAGGTTGGCGGTGGAGGTACCTTTAACTAATATAGGTGAGAGTTTACCTGATTCCAGACTAATTTCCACACCAAATTTTACACTAGCCTTATCGGGGTTCACTTTCTGGATAACTTCTGCAATATCCCTACTAAGAGATTCGATGGCAATGGTGACTTCTTTAAAAGGTCGAGTGGGGATAGTCAATTTACGCTCACCAATGAGGGTGGCTTCTACTCTTACATTTGTACCATCAGATAATTGTACCGAAATAACTTTAGTTTGGGCTTCCATGTGGGTTTGACCAGATTACTCTGCAATTTATAGCATTCAACCACCTGTAATAAATACAACCCCGAATGTAAAATTATTTTTCGGTTTTTGAGGTGAAAACTTTCCAACCAAAATCACCCCTGTGGTTATTATAGGGGCGTTAACGAAGTATAACGCATTATCCGCATTTTATCAGTAGTGAGGTATTGGGCATAGGGCATGGGGCATGGGGCATAGGGCATGAGGCATTGGGGAGACAGGCTTGGGTTTACCGTGCGGGGAAGCAAGCTACGTGTAGCGTCTCCGACAGGAGAGACAACTATCGTCATGGGAAAGGTAGATTTTCATGGTTGGGTGTGGGTTTTTCCCATGATTAGCTCATACCAAATCAAATTATGTTGGCGACACATCAATATATTCTAGAGGGCAAGGCACTGCCTTGCCCCTACAATCTGTCGTATTCTTTTTTCAAATTGGTATCACTTGAAAATAAGGCAGTCCCAATGAAAAAATTTCACGCCAAGCATAAAAATCTCTCTTTTCCATGCCCAATGCCCAATGCCCCATGCCCATTTTTAAGCTCGATTGAAGAATGCCGTATTAAGCCCCTCCCACATTCATGGCAGCTAAAACCGCCTTTTGTCTAACATCTTGGTAAACTGTTTGCAAATATTTCATGACGACATCGCTAGAGGTTAAATTGCCGATGTTCTCTTCTTCTTTCGCTAGGGGAATGGGGCCTAATACATCTAATACAGTTTCGCTACCACTGGGAGCAATGACGACTAAAGAAGAATCAAGGGGTTCATTGTACTGCCAGAATGAGTCAAGTTTAATTGTATTTTGATTATTAGTAACTGGCTGTTGAATATCAGATATTTCTGTTGATGAAACATCAATTTTAGCGCTACGTAATTGGCGTAAATCGCTGATAATTTGCTCTTTGGTACGTCCGCGCAATTTAAATAGTACAAAGGGGTCTTCGCTGAATCTATCGCCTAACTGATAATACACAGCACCTACGTGTTTACAAGGATTCGCTTTATCAGGGCAAGAGCATTTGCTGCGGACATCTGATAAAGTAAAGGGAAATAAGGAAAGTCCATTAGCAGTGAAGACTTCTTCAATATTTTGGGGCATTTCTCCTGCTAATAACTTGGCGGCAAAAGTTGCCTTTTTGGACATAGTTTCTATTACATAACTCCATTCTTCATCGCTAAAGGGGTCTAAGGAAAGTGATACTTTATAAGGTTCTGGTTCGCTACCTTGTACCCTAGCTAATACCTTTGCACCTTTAAATTCAATGCTGAGGACATTGCCCTGACGAGAATAGTTTCTCGCGCGTTCTAAACGTTTTTTAAAGCGATAGGAATCTAATAAATCGAGCCATCTTTGTGACCACCATTCACGGCTTGCTTGTAGGGTGTAATTAGTCATGATTAATCTTCAAGTTGATAATTTGACTTTTTGGGGAAGGAGTAAGGAGGAAAGGCTTTAATTACGAATTACGAATTACGAATTAAAAATTATTTCCCTGCTTTGCGTCGCAACCGTTCAACCAATTGGCGTGAAAAATTCAAGTTCTGATCGCGTAGGCGTTCCCAGATTTCTAGGGCAGACTGTGCTAAGGCTAGCGCCTCTGAGTAGCGCCCCTCCGCTTCTAGGACTTGTGCTAGCCCCGCTTGAGCATCAGCTACCAAGTCTTGCCGTCCTACTTCTTGAGCTAAGGCTAACTCACGCTCGTACCAGGGGCGGGCTTCTGTAGGTTGGTTGCGGTAAAGGGCGAGAAGTCCCGAGTTGGCGCAATAAGCTGCTTGTCCTTGTTTATCTCCTCGCTTTTCATCTATAGCTAATGCTTGCTTGTAGTAGGACTCGGCGCGGTCATATTGTCCCTGAGATTGTGCAACTCCTCCCAAATCGTTGAGAGCGATCGCCTCATTCTCTTCTTCTCCCAACTCTCGGTAAATTGCTAACGCCTCCTGATATAGCCGTTCCGCCTCCGTCCAGTTCTGGCGTTGCTCTGCAATCACTCCTTGCAACCGAATTGCAACAGCCTTATCCCGACGGCTACCGCCCCGTTCCATCGCTGCCGCCATCTGTGCTGCCCAACTTGCTGCCCGTTTTGTCTCGGCGCGATTGTAGTAAATCCAGGCAACATTGTACGCACCCCAACCTGCATCACTCCACTGACTCAGCGCGTTTCCTGCCTGATATCGCAACTCACCCAAACGTACCCGTTCATCCCAGTAGCCACGAAACCAGAGGAAGTTATACAAAGCATTTTCCAAATCTATGAGCATCTCGGCGGCTTGTCGGTCTTGCAGTGTACCGGGGATACCAGCCATTTCTCGCAAGATTGTAGCTACGCTCTCTAGGTTTTGCCATTCGGCTTCTAGCTTTTCATGGGTTTTGTAGTTTTCAGATCTGCCCCCGTACTTCTGGGCGTAGTCTACCCAGTAGCGCAAAACTTTGCGTTGAGCAGCAGAGTCAAAGTGAATTTTGCCAAGCGGCTGTGTTCCTATAGTATCTGTACCACCAATTGCTGCACGAATATAGGTGCGGGTGAGGGGGTGGAGTCCAAATCGTTGACCATCCAAGTCATTCACTAAAGATAGAGTGACTAATTGCTCTAAAGAAAGTTGAATTGCTGTGATGACTAAATCGGTAGCATCCGCTAATGCTGCTGTTGTTGCTGGTGTGCGAAATACAGCTAGGGCAGAAAGCACTGTGCGATCATTATTAGTCAAAGTTTGGGCAGCATCGGCAAATAGAAAGCCGTAGAGGTCGTTGGAGTTGGCAGCATTCTGCAACCGTTCTAGTGCAATACTGATCGAGTAACCTTTGTGTGCCACTTGTCCCAGAGTCCAGTCTAACGCTAAGGGGTTGCCACCAGCTGCTTCATATAAAGCAGTCAATATTTCTGGCTTGGTTGCGTTTAATTCTTGGGCAAGGCGGGGGTATAAACGTCCCTTGGCTTGCATTAATTCTAAAGCCTCTGCTGGCGAGAGATGATCTAAGCGGATGGTGAGGGCGCTTTCTCCTGTACGGCGACGGCTGGTGATGATGGCTTTATTGGGGGTGGGGAGTTTCCGCAGAAACTCGGCAATCATCTCGCGTTCTTCTGTATTCAGGGTTTCTAGGTTGTCCCAAATCAGCAAAACACGCCTTCCCCGCAGGGCATCTAACAGGGCGCGGCGGCGTTCGGTGGCATCAGTTATTTTGACAATATCTGTCTGTCCTAAGCCTTTGGCAAATTCTCGGCAGAAGCTATCCAGGGAAGATAAAGCCAGGGTTTCTTGGCGTACTCCCTCGGTTGTTAGCCAGGTAGTTTTGGCGGAAACAAATAGGTAAGCATCAAATAGCGCTTGTTTACGGGCTAGGTGGGCTACCTCCAGCGCTAATGCTGTTTTGCCCATGCCGCCAATCCCATCAATCGCCACTCCCCAACCCCGTTCTTCTGGTGAAAGTGCTTCTATGCAACGGACGATTTCTGCTTTGCGTCCGACAAATACATCGTTATAGCGGGGGAGGTTATCTGGTACAGCTACGGAGGGGTTTCCCTGTAACTGATTTAATCGCGCTTCTAGGCTAGCGACTTCTTTTTGTTTTTCTTCGAGTTCAATTTGCAAATCTACTGGAACTCGAATGCCATAACTAGCTTTTTCTTCTTCTATTATCTGGAGGGCGCGACGGGCACGGTTGAGAGTGCGCTGTAGTGCTTCTCGATCATCCATAGAGTTGTATTAATAATAAGAAAATATGCAATTAATTATGATGGAATTAGCTTTTTAGTTTATTTGAGAGCCAATTTAGGGAAGATTTTCATCTCATTTGATTGTATAAGTTTTTCACGGCATTCCTGGAAGGGGGAAGTTGGTGAAAGGAACTCGGAGGTTAGTGTAAATTACTCGGCGTTTGGTGTTCGGAAGGTGAATGTTCGTGTAAATTACTCGGCGCTTGGTGAAAGGAAGGCGAAGGTTAGTGTAAATTACTCGGCGTTTGGTGTTCGGAAGGCGAAAGTTCGTGTAAATTACTCGGCGTTTGGTGTTTGGAAGGGGAAGGTTGGTGTAAATTTCTCGGTGTTTGCTGAAAGGAACGCGAAACTTCGTGTAACTTTCTTGGAAGTCAATATAATTTTTAGGGCACAGCATTTCTTAGTTGTGTCAACTGAAGTTAAAAATAGCCTCTGTCTTAGCTTTGTCACCCGCCTTGGAATGAATTCCAAGGCTAATAGCCCAAGTCTACTGAAGTAGACTCAAGATTTTGAGGATATCTAGTCATCTTGAGATGACTTTGGCTATGAGCAAGGAACTTCAGTTCCTTGCGGTAAGAGGGTTTCATGTTAAGTTGACACCAATGGGCAATGCCCTTGCCCCTAGCTGTGTAATTTAATTAATCTAATCCGGTTCTTTGATGGCGGGATTCTAATTCAATTACTTGTCGGCGTTTTTCTTCCAATTCAATCTGCAAATCTACGGGAATCCTGATTCCAAAGGAAGCGGCTTGTTCTTCTAAAATAGCTAATGCTCGTTTTGCTCTTGCGAGTGCAGGTGTGACGACTTCGCGATCGCTCATTATTTTAGGCGAGTCTGGGGTTGAGTTTGCTAGTCCTTTTCCGCCGCGCAACATGGCAATGGGGAAATCTTCCATTGCTGTATCAAAAAATGGCGTTTGTTCTTGTCTACACAGGGTTCTAGCGCTTTCTGGCACTGTTTTCCCTAAATGATTGATGAGGTTGGAGAGCATCACTGTGGTGTCTCCTGGCTTGTTAGCCGCTCCCCGCAATGCCTCAACGAGATGATAAGTGTAGACGCTCATGGTAGCATCAGGGCGGATGAAAGAACTCTGATTACCCCTGGATGATGTAAATACTGCCCTTCCTTCTCCCTGCTTTAAGTCATCTATAACACCTTTGGGTAAGGCTGTGGCGATAAAATCGGCAGGTAGTTCGCCTTTGGAAGTAGCCATACCTTCTGCATGACAGCTATCAATTACTACCCACAACCGTTTTGCTTGAATTTGTCGCAAGGCTTGTGTAAATTCTGAGGCAGATAAGGCGGTGTTAGCAATATCTGAGGATTTGAAGTCATGTTGCAGTAAGTAATAACACTGGCTTGCTAAGTCAAAGCATCCATGACCGGAGTAATAAACTACTATTGTGGCATTGCGATCGCTGGCTGCTTTTTCTTGTAACCAGGTTAATCCAGCGATAATTGCACTACGTGTTGTCTGCTCATTCTGCAATAAGCGAATATTTGCGGAATCATAGGCACACAAATCTTTACCGGTTAGCACGGTTTTTATTGCTTGCACATCTTTGACTGTAACGGGTAATGACCATTGTGGTTCGGCTGTTTCACCAACTCCAATTAACAAAGCATAACCGTGGGCAAATTGGTTGGACATAATCGTACAGTCTAGATATAAAGGTATTGTCTATTAAATATAAATTTGGATTTTTTGTTATTGCTGAAGATGTAGCACCTTAAATTTTGGATGGTGCGTTGCGCTAGGCGACAACACACCCTACATTGAGAATTATTCCGTGCTGAATAATTGGGTTGTCACTACTAAATTATTCGGCATCTTCTTCAATTACCGAACTGCGATCTAGTAAAAGTAAATTGCGGAGTTGGTCTGTATCTAATTCTGTAAGCCAATCTTCTCCAGCGCCTACAACTTGTTCTGCAAGTTGTTTTTTACTTTCAATCATGTCATGAATTTTTTCTTCTAATGTGCCTGTACAAACAAATTTATGTACTTGGACATTGCGAGTTTGACCAATCCGAAATACTCGGTCTGTGGCTTGATTTTCGACTGCTGGGTTCCACCATCTATCAAAGTGGAAGACGTGATTTGCTCTGGTTAAATTTAAGCCTACACCCCCAGCTTTTAAAGAGAGAATCATAATTGGTGGCCCTTGGGGATCGTGTTGGAAACGGTCAATCATTTCCTCACGTTGTTTTTTACTAGTGCTACCGTACAAGAAAAAGATTTCGCGTCCTAGCTGTTTTTCTAAATGGGGTTTAAGTAATTTACCCCATTCGGCAAATTGAGTAAAAATTAAAGCGCGATCGCCTTCTGCTAAAGCTTCTTCTAACATTTCATCCAAGCGCTGAAGTTTGCCGGAATTATATTTGTCTAAGGTGGCTGCTTTTAAATATTGGGCTGGATGATTGCAGACTTGTTTGAGCTTAATTAATAAGGCTAAAATCATTCCTCGACGTTGCAATCCTGTGGCGGTATCAATCTCTGCTAAAGACTCTTCCACCACTTTTTGATAAAGCGTCGCTTGTTCGGGAGTTAGCCCACAAAATACCGTCATTTCTTGCTTTTCGGGCAAGTCTTGAATAATATCACGATCTGTTTTTAATCGCCGCAGAATAAACGGTTGTACTAATGAGCGCAATTGATTTAATGAAGCAGAATCGCCATACTTTTCAATTGGCATAGCAAACCTGCGTTGAAAGAACTGCTTATTACCCAAATAGCCAGGATTGAGAAAGTCTAAAATAGACCAAAGTTCTTGCAATCTGTTTTCTACTGGTGTACCAGTCAAAGCAATGCGAAATGTCGCTTCTAATTGCCGAACTGCTTGAGATTGCTTGGCATCAGAATTTTTCACATTCTGGGCTTCATCTAATACTATGGCTTGCCAATCCACACTCTGCAGTGATTTTAAATCTCGGTGAATTAGTGAGTAACTAGTGACGACTAAATTGTACTTTTTCACCGCATCTGTAAACGCCTTACCTTTGGGTCGTTTATCACCGTGATATTGTAAAATTTTGAGTGTGGGAGCAAATCTTTTAACTTCTCGTTCCCAGTTACCTAATACAGAAGTAGGACAAACTAAGAGAGTAGGTTTTTCTAATGCATCTTGTTCTTTGAGGTGTAATAGAAAAGCGATGAACTGCACGGTTTTTCCTAAACCCATGTCGTCCGCGAGACAAGCACCTAAACCCCAGCGTTCGAGGAAGGCTAGCCAAGCCGCACCCCGTTGTTGATAAGGTCGCAACTCTCCTTTAAAGTTAGCAGGTGTGGGTAAAGGTGCGATCGCTTGATTATTTGTCAGCGCCCCAATTAATTCTTGCAATGCGCCAGATGCTTCAAAACTAACGACTGGTAATTTCTCAATAGCTTGGGTATCCCCTGTACCCAAGCGCAAAGCATCTTCTAAGGAGAGGGACATTTTTTCTTTTCGAGAAGCAAAAAATGCTTGGGCAGTTTTAATATCTTGGGGACGTAACTCTACCCACTCGCCGTTAATTTCTACCAGTGGGCTATTTAATGCTACCAACCTGTCAAATTGCGCTTTAGAAATCGTTTGTCCGCCAATTGCCAATTTCCATTGAAAATTCAGCAAACTCTGCAATCCTAAGCGTCCCTGCTTTTGATTGGGTGTCTCAGCAGTAATTTTTAAACCCAAACGGTTCGCCCATCCTTCACGATTTGCCAAGCTGGGCGGTAAAACTACCCCTAAGCCGCTATCTTCCAACCTCCAAGCAACAGACTTAATAAATTCATAAGCCTGGATGGGGTTAAGGCTAAATGAATCCGGATATTCACTTTCCAAACTAGGTGCGATCGCCGGATATAACCGCGAAGCTAATCCCAAACCGCGCAGAAATGTTTCTTGGGGTTGTTCAATGGTGCGATTTTGATAGACTAATTGCTCAACTGGATGCTGCCAAACTGTTGCTGCATCTACTAAAAATTCTGGATCATCAGCAGCTTGCAAGTAATATACCAATTTCCATTCTGACTCTCCAGCATCAGGCGATCGCAATTCAAAGCAAGTGCGAAACAAACTTTTATAAGTTAATTGGTATTGTAGCGGCATCGTCCAAGCATTCATTGCTGCTTGTAACCTATCCACACCAATTGCATCTGCACTAACTTTTGCCGATTCACTTGTTAAGCTTTGCAACCACTGTCGCACTCCCGCTGGTAAAGATGCCATCACCCTATTTTCCACTAAGGGTTGAGAACCGATCATTTCTCGCACTTGGGCATCAATCGTACTGTTGAGAAATCCTAATAGTAATTCTTGCGGCTGCAAAGGTAAATCTATATACAGTTGTGATTGAGTTATTTCCCCAGTCCCCAGCCCCCAGTCCCCAGTCCCCATTAGATATGTCCGACAAGCTAAAGGCATCAACTGTGAAAATTTCTCTAACCTTGTGCTATCTACACCACTATCTAAAAGTACTTGCCAGCTAGCAACAAAACTATCAGTTTCTTTAGAAATATTAGGGAGAAATTTACATCTAGAAATTAAATCTAAACTCCATCTGGCTACCTGCGACCAAAAGCGTAAATCTCCACCTAAAAAGGCATCATTGCCGCTAATACTACTTAACGGCAGAGAAGCCAAAAATTTCATAGCGGCGTTGGGATTTAGGCAAAAACCCTCTACTCGCCAGGGGTGCAGATATTGCTGAGAATCTGCTGCTTGAGAATATATTGGCGTTTCAACAACTGCGGAATGTATGGGAAAAATGCCGCCTTCTGATATTTGAGTTGGTAAAGTAATGATTTGGGATTCGCTGGGCAATTTTACTTCCGTAACAGTTGCACTTTGACGTTTTCTGCCAGTGCTAACAGCTACCTGGGGTTCTGGAATTAAATTAGGAATTATCAGATTTCGCGAATGCAACCACTCGCTTAACTCCTGTGGTGCCATTGCCAAGGGATTTGATGGAATATCAAAACCAACATTACCATCAGCATTATCCTGTGCAGAACGCCAAGTTTCTCCCCAAATAAATAAACTACTGTTTTGCTGTTTATTTAACCAAATACCGTGTAAAATTGCCATTTCCTAACTACCGTTCAACTACTTATATGCTTTACTTAAATCAAGAATAAATTCGTCAATAATTACTTATAATAAGTATTTCATAATAGTAATATATAATCTTTTATCCTCTAAGCTTTTATTGAAATATTGGCGGTTGAATTCATTTGCTAAATTCCCTAGTTTGACTATATTCATCTTTATCAGCATTTGCTTGATTTATCTATGTAGGGTATTGCCCTACACATCAGCTTTCTCACCTATCTAGTTTTTAAATAAATATTAATTTCAACAAGTATTTACTATATTAATTATCAAATTTATTAGATTCATATCTCATTTATCCTTGTTTTAATATAATAAACATTGAAAATATTAGGATAAATACAAATTTATAATAATGCAATTGCCCCATAATCATGTGATAAAAAATGGCATGACGGTAGAACTAGATTATATGCATCCGCAAGAACAAGAAGAAGTGAGAGCATTATTAAATCTAGTAATTACTGAAGGTAAAACCTATCCTCAAAAGCAATCCCTTTCTCCGGCAGAATTTGCGGCTTATTGGTTGAGTCAGGATGCCTTTGTCGTTAGGGCTATTGAGCAGGGTGCTACACACCAACCCAAAGATATATTAGGGGCTTTTTATCTAAAACCAAACTTTCCCGGTCGGTGTAGCCATATTTGCAACGCTGGTTTTATTGTACAACCACAGTTGCGGGGTCAGGGCATAGGGCGGTTTATGGGAGAAGCGATGCTAGCGATCGCAACTAGCCTGGGCTACGAGGCAGTAATGTTTAATTTGGTCTTTGAAACTAATATACCGTCAATTACCCTGTGGCAGACATTGGGATTTGAGATTATTGGGCGTATTCCCCAAGCGGTTAAGTTAGCTGATGGAGAAGTAGTAGACGCACTGATGATGTATCGTGCTTTATGTTGACAAAGTTGTTTATCTTTGTATGTACCTGAAGCCAGCTAGAGGGCAGAAATGTTAGGATTGCCACAGAGAGAGAATAGCGTGCATAGAAGGAAAAAAAACTGAATGACAGAAGTTGATAAGTCAATATCCTTTGACGGACGGGATATTCGACTGAAGGTTGGCCTACTAGCTCCCCAGGCTGGTGGGTCGGTTTTGATACAATCAGGGGATACAGCTGTTTTGGTAACAGCTACGCGATCGCAAGCCAGAGAAGGCATTGATTTTCTTCCCCTCACAGTAGATTACGAAGAAAGACTGTATGCTGCGGGTAGGATTCCCGGCGGGATCATGCGGCGTGAAGGTCGTCCTCCAGAAAAAACAATTCTTACTAGCCGTCTGATAGACCGTCCCCTGCGTCCGCTGTTCCCTTCATGGTTGCGCGATGACTTGCAAATCGTCGCTTTGACATTGTCAATGGATGAGCAAGTACCCCCCGATGTGTTAGCTGTGACAGGTGCTTCAATTGCTACCCTGATTGCCCAAATTCCCTTTAATGGCCCAATGGCAGCAGTAAGGGTAGGCTTAGTAGGTGATGATTTTGTCATTAACCCAACCTACGCAGAAATTGAAGCTGGAGACCTAGATTTGATAGTAGCGGGTTCACCAGATGGGGTAATCATGGTCGAGGCGGGAGCCAACCAGTTACCAGAGCGCGATATTATTGAGGCAATTGATTTTGGCTACGAAGCTGTACGGGATTTAATCAAAGCACAACAAGATTTAGTTGCAGAACTAGGTCTAGAAATTGTCAAAGGCGAACCGCCAGAAGCAGACCCAACATTAGAGCAGTTTATTAGCGATCGCGCTAGTGAAGAGATTAAGAAAATTCTCGCGCAATTTGAACTTACTAAGCCAGAGCGCGATGCAGCTTTGGATGTAGTTAAAGAAAATATTGCCAATGCGATCGCGGAACTCCCTGAAGAAGACCCAGTTCGCGTTGCTACAGCCGCCAATAGCAAAGCCCTTGGTAACACCTTCAAGGAAATTACCAAACACTTCATGCGCCGTCAAATCATCGAAGACAACGTCCGCGTTGATGGTCGCAAACTCGATGAAGTGCGTCCTGTTTCTTGTTTAGTTGATGTTTTACCAAAGCGCGTCCACGGTAGCGGTTTGTTTAATCGCGGACTCACTCAAGTATTATCCGCCTGTACCCTTGGTACTCCCGGAGATGCCCAAAACCTCAACGATGACCTGCAAACAGACCAATCTAAACGTTACTTACACCATTACAACTTCCCACCCTTCTCAGTTGGAGAAACTAAGCCGATGCGCGCCCCAGGACGGCGGGAAATCGGTCACGGGGCACTCGCAGAAAGAGCGCTGTTACCAGTGCTACCTCCTAAAGAACAATTCCCCTACGTAATTCGTGTAGTATCGGAAGTACTCTCTTCCAACGGTTCCACATCAATGGGTTCAGTCTGTGGTTCTACCCTAGCGTTAATGGATGCTGGTGTACCAATTCTCAAGCCCGTCAGCGGTGCGGCGATGGGTTTGATTAAAGAAGGTGATGAAGTCCGCGTTCTCACCGATATCCAGGGCATTGAAGACTTTTTAGGCGACATGGACTTTAAAGTCGCTGGTACGGATACGGGAATTACTGCCTTACAAATGGACATGAAAATTTCCGGTCTGTCATTGGACATTATTGCCCAAGCAGTCCATCAAGCTAAGTCAGCCCGCTTGCACATTTTAGACAAAATGCTGCAAACCATCGATACACCACGCACAGAAACTTCACCCTATGCGCCACGCTTATTGACCATCAAGATTGATCCTGACATGATTGGTCTGGTGATTGGGCCTGGAGGTAAGACCATTAAAGGCATTACTGAGGAAACAGGTGCAAAAGTGGACATCGAAGACGATGGCACCGTCACGATTTCTGCTGTGGATGAAAGTAAGGCGAAGAAAGCTAGAAACATCATCCAAGGCATGACCCGTAAATTGCACGAAGGTGATGTCTATGTGGGACGAGTAACTCGCATTATACCTATTGGTGCCTTTGTGGAATTTCTGCCTGGTAAAGAAGGCATGATCCACATTTCCCAACTAGCTGACTACCGCGTTGGCAAAGTTGAAGATGAAGTGGCCGTAGGCGATGAAGTGATTGTCAAAGTGCGCGAAATTGACAACAAAGGTCGGATCAACCTTACACGTTTAGGTATCCATCCTGACCAAGCAGCTGCAGCGCGGGAAGCAGCAGCAGTAAATCGGTAATCGATTTAGGATTTTAGATTGAATCTAAAATCCGCGATGCCTTAGGGCAAGGCATCGCTGTATGCTTCTCTTATTCAACTTTTAAAATTATTCGAGCTGCAAGACAGAAGTCGCGGCTAAAAAAATTCAGCCTGTCTACAGAGACTCAATGTAATTCAGGACTGACAAAAATTAAAAAAATACCCAAATCTTAGGGGCAAGGCATAGATAAGATATTTGAATTTCTAAAAATCTTGGGATGCCATGCCCCTATGTGTTGTTGATTTATTTTTTGGAGTTCATGTAAATGTATTTCCAAAATAAAATAACTGTTTAAGAAGCACTCTAGCTAGCAGTAATACCAATTCCCAAAAATTTTGATACATATAGATTCTTCGTAAGGGTTTAGCAACGCTAAACCCCTACCCACGTATAGTAATCATGATTAAATTGAAATGATATAAACGGCTAAATATCAACTTTTGTCTGGTTTCTAAGGAACCGACTAATGATTAAATTGCTTACCCTTTATGGGTTGGGCTGTATTTAGTTCATGTAACTGCTCATTCATTCCAAACGGGGATAGTAGTATTGTTTGATAATCTGGAAACAGCCTGGTATTCAAAGGTTTCAATCTCAAATCCCAAATCTAAAATCCCAAATAGGTATCAGTCGTGAGACTCAATTTACAATACTCACTTTGTCAGTTTCTGAATTTACGCTATGTTTGGTATTAAAAGAATTAGCCTACGTGGTTAACTTTAATTCCTAACTTGATATACAGCATTGTGAGTGCTAAACGTCTGCCAGAAACCATTGCCCATGTCAAAATAACCCGCCAATCTTGGCAACATGGCTTCCTTGAGGGCGAAGTCAGTGCGGGTGAGTATGAATGGCAGTTCCAATGGCATTTTCGCCGAGGAGAACTGTCTGTAAAGCCTTCTCAAGGTCGCGCCTTAATTAAAGAACCTTTAGGTCGCTTCTTGGAGAAACAAGATTATCAGTTAGAGCCTGGAGGAGACTATGCTTTTACTATTCGCGCCGAACTGTAAGGGTTTCCTGACAATTTTTAACTGTTAACTGATTCGGCTAGGCGATTTAAGTATCTTTCAATTAAAAGAATGGCAACAATGTCATCTATGGGGCGTGGTGGTTGTCGCATACCTTGCGGTAATAGTTTTGTCAGTCCTTTAGGCGGATACATTTGCCAATAGCGATCGCGTGCTTCTAAAGTGGTATAGCGTTCATCCACCAAAATAATATTCAACTGTTCTACTAATTCTTTTTGCAGTCGCTGTTTCCACTGCTTGGCTGTAGTTTGATCACCCATTACCATCAAGGAAATAGGGTACTTTTGACGCAGGGTTTCAATGGTAGTGATCGCGGCATTTGCGGGTACAACTTGGTGATAATGTAGTTGCCGATCCAGCCCGATCACTGCTAATCCACACTTATCTCGACCGGGATCAAAGCCTAAAATGACTGGTTGTGTCGGTGAGAATTCACGGAGATTCATAAGCAAATTAAAATTTAAAAGTTCAACTGTAACCACACTCTCATTTAGACTGCTGGCTCTTTTTGAACTACAAGTTCAAGATATATCAGCCGCTTAAATCAGCTTAAATCGGATTAATATCTAGTTGGTTAATTTTTTAAGTACTAAAAATAACCTGGCCGCCGATTACTGCCACTAGTTTGACTCTCAGCGGCCCAGCTGTGAAAGTGTCCTCAGCTGCGATCGCTTTAATCTCTAATGCTTGGTCAGATTGCCTGAGTTGGGAAACAAAGCGTAGAAAAGTACCATCGATTTGAACATTTTCAATGATGCCAGCATTTCGGGCGCGAAATTGCGAAGCAGAAATCAGCAGATCCAACCTTTGCCTAAGTTGATAGGATGTCATTGTCTTGGGATCGGCAGTAGTGCTGGCTAGTATTTGTCCCCCAGAAAAGACCAGTTGGTTTCTCGCTGAATCGGCAAAGAATTCTATCTGCTTTTCTCCCCTGACATAATTACCAGCAGAGAAAATCCGAATGACATATTCTCGACCATCATTTATCTGCTTGATCAATTGCTCAATGCGATCCGGGGTAACGTGCAGGATTTCTACATTATTTAAGGTATTTGTCCCAGGTTCAGCTAATTCGAGGATAGCATTCTGATTGGCTTCCTGGAGCAGTTGAGTGATTGCTTGACGTGCTGCTGTCGGCTGAGTGACTTGAACGACAGCCGCCGCCAAAACTTGACCCCGTACTAAAGCCAATTTCCCTAAACGCAGGTCACGATATGACTGATAATATTTTTCCAGCCTGGCTACTTCTTGTTCTAGATAGTTCTGTTGCTTTTCTAAGTCTTTTAGGAGAGATTCCCGTTTAGCAATCACTTCCTCGCGGGCTGCAACTTCTTGATTGCGTTGTTGAATGAGTTTATCCAACCGGGCAATTTTTTGATCCCGTTGTTCAATCGCCTCTTGTCTGTTGGCTAATTCGCGATCGCGTTTGACAATTGCTGTTTTAGCTTCATCAATCGCTTTCTTGGCTTCAGCATACAGTCTTTGGCGTTCTATTTTGCGTTGCTCAATTTCCGCCAACAGATTCTTTTTCTCATCCTCAACGCTTTGCAGTTCTGTGATTGCTTTTTGGTATTGTGCTACGACTTGGCCTAATTGGCTTTGAGTGCGTTGCAACTGATTTTGGGTTTGTGCTTGTTGCTTGAGAGTGCGGTTAAGTTGAGCTTGTGTTACCTGTTGTTTGGCATTCGCCGCCTGCAAGGACTGATTAATCACCTGTAAGTCTTGCTGGGCTTGGGACTGTTCTTTCCTGGCTTGATTTAGTTCCCCTTCTACTTGACTTTTCTGGGTTTCCGCAGTTTTGAGTTGTTCGCGCTTTTGTCTGAGGTCTTTTTGAATATCCTCTAACTCAAACACCCCTTTGCGTAATCCTTCATCAGCAGCAAATAAAATTGCCAGAGTAGACGCTGAAATTAAAGTACCAGTAAAAATAGTTACTATGACTGCCGTATTTTTTGGACGTAATTTAAACAAAGAAAGGCGCGCCTTGCCAACTCGTGTGCCGATGCGATCGCCCACGGTGGCAAGTACGCCCCCTAGAATTAAAATTGCTGCAATGAGGATGTACCCAGTGGTCATCTTCAGCTACCGAAATGCTTCCAGATACAGCCTACTACTTTCAAACATCTTCTGCGGGAAATCAGAGATTGGCAATTGCTGAACTTAATCAATTTTTAGATTTACCTCCATAGTGGTGTGATTTCTAAAAACACAACATTCGCCTCCTCTGCTTTCCCCAATTGCTTTTAAGTAAATTGCCGACTTAAAGTAACAGGTTTATGCACAGTAATCTTCTTTTTGTGAATAGAAATCATCTTTTTCTCACGTAAATCGCCGAGTAACCTGGTGACGGTAACACGAGTAGAACCGATCGCTTCTGCGATCGCTTGATGAGATAGCTTCAGATCTATTGTGATCCCATCCGCACAAGGAACACCAAAATCTCGACAGAGAATTAATAAAAAACTCACTAACCTTGAACCCATATCTCGGTGTGCGAGGGTTTCAATCATCATCTCTGTTTGTAAAATTCGCGAAGAAAGACCTCGCAGCATTAACATTGATAATTCTGGATTTTCCTTGAGTGCCTGCTCTACTTGTTCAATAGGAGCTGACAATAATTCTACAGGGGTAAATGCAACGGCATGGTAAAACCTATCCGATTTGTTTCCCGTCAGCAATGACAACACACCAAAAACGCTATTTTCCCGTAGCAGCGCTACTGTGATTTCTTCTCCTGCCTCATACACCCTGGAAAGCTTAACAGCGCCTTTCAAAAGAAAATAAACTCGTTCAGCAGGATCGCCAGGAAAAAAGATCGTTTTATTGCGTTCAAACGTTTCTACAACTGGAGGAAATGCTCCAGTTGCCATCTGACGAAAAACATTTGCTAGGGCTTTATCTTGTGTCACGATCATCTCCCTTCCCCTACCCAATGCCGGAAAAACAAAAACTGATTACCTAAGAATACACCTGAAAAATCAATAAAGCACCGTCAACCTTTCTGTACTTTCCTATACTCAAAATTATTGTTTCCTAATTATTTGTTTATTATGATACATAATTTTTGATATTTTTAGCTAGTACTTTTTGAATAGCTAGTTACATCAGCTGTATTAGCAATGTTTTTTTAAAGACAAAATCAAGAGTTCTTGAGAATTTGTTAAGGAATAAACAGTTATTTTATTCTTGTAAAAACCCTTACCAATAACATTTTTACAAATCCTCTGTAAAACCAAGATAAACTAGCCTCAGATTCTAGTATGCTCCTAATGATTGTTTACACTCATCATTTCTCATGCTGAATCTAACTGGAAAAAACGCCCTTGTTACAGGTATTGCAAATAACCGCTCAATTGCCTGGGGAATTGCCCAACAACTACACCAAGCTGGAGCTAACTTAGGTATTACCTACTTGCCAGATGAAAAAGGCAAAATGGAGAAAAAAGTTGCGGAATTAGTAGAACCGCTGAACCCCAGCTTATTTCTTCCTTGCGATGTCCAAAACGATGAACAGATTCAGTCTACCTTTGACACCATTCGAGATAAATGGGGAAAGCTAGACATCCTAGTTCATTGCTTGGCTTTTGCTAATAAAGACGATTTGAGTGGAGATTTTAGCCAAACAACACGCGCTGGCTTCAACACGGCACTTCAAATTAGTACTTATTCCCTCGTGCAGTTGAGCGGTGCAGCTAAACCTTTAATGACCGAAGGCGGAAGTATCGTCACCCTCACTTATTTAGGTAGCATTAGGGCGATTCCTAACTATAACATTATGGGAGTTGCTAAGGCAGGGTTGGAAGCTAGTGTACGTTACCTAGCGGCGGAAATGGGGCCACAAAATATCCGCGTTAATGCCATCTCCGCCGGGCCGATTCGTACCTTGGCATCTAGCGCTGTCGGCGGCATTTTAGATATGATTCACCATGTAGAAGAAGTTGCTCCCCTGCGACGCACAGTCACCCAGCTAGAAGTAGGTAATACAGCTGCTTTCTTGTGTAGTGATTTGTCCACAGGTATTACAGGACAAGTCATATATGTGGATGCAGGATATGAAATTATGGGGATGTAGTAGATTTTGGGAATGGGGCATGGGGCATTGGTAATGGGTAATTGGTAATGGGTAATTGGTAATGATATTTCTCCCTCATCTCCCTTATCTCCCTCATCTCCCCAATCCCCAATCCCCAATCCCCAGTCCCCAGTCCCCTATTCCCAATCCCCACTAACTATGCAAATCAGTGATCGCGAAATTAATCTTTCTCACGAACCATCTCATCCCAGCCCTCGAATTGCTTCTGTTCATCGCACAACTGGTGAAACCGATGTCCAAGTTACTGTCAACCTTGATGGTACAGGGATTTGTAAGGCAGCTACAGGGATTCCCTTTTTGGATCATATGCTGCATCAAATTGCCTCCCACGGGCTGATTGACTTAGATGTTCAAGCCAACGGAGACTGGGAAATTGATGACCACCACACTAACGAAGATGTGGGCATTACCCTAGGACAAGCTTTCAGTAAAGCGCTAGGTGACAGGAAAGGTATTGTCCGCTTTGGTAATTTCCTCGCACCACTTGATGAAGCATTGGTGCAAGTAGCATTAGACTTTTCTGGTCGTCCCCACCTCAGCTATGGTTTAGAAATTCCTACTCAGCGCGTAGGAACCTATGACACCCAACTAGTCAGGGAATTTTTCGTGGCGCTGGTTAACCATAGCCAATTAACATTGCACATTCGTCAGTTAGATGGCATGAATTCCCACCACATCATTGAAGCAACTTTTAAAGCATTTGCTAGAGCAATGCGGATTGCAGTGGAAATCGACCCCCGGCGTGCTGGGATGATTCCCAGTTCTAAAGGGGTTTTGTAAAGCAATAACCATAATATGCTGAAGTTCATCCCACTTCCCGCTCAGGGGGTGGGATTTTGCTTGTATGGGGAAATTACCATGCCCTAATTGGCTGGGCTTTCATCGCATCCTAGAGGCTTTGCCTCCAACTCTCTGTTAAGTACTTCATTGGCAACAATTTTCACAATCATGTTAGTTATTGCTAACCAATGGGTACCCTCTATAGTGAACAAAGCTATTGCCCTACAGCGTAACTTTGGCAAATTTGGTAATTGTTTATGGAACTGCGATGAAGTCTGTTGTAGACGCTCCTAACTTTCAGCTAAATACCCCTGATGCACCACCCGTAGTCTTTACTTCTGAGTTGCGGAAAGTCTACCGTACTGGGTTTTGGATGCATCAAAAAGTTACATCCCTCAAAAATTGTTCTTTAACTGTTCACCAGGGGGAAACTTTTGGGTTACTAGGGCCCAATGGTGCGGGGAAAACCACTCTATTAAAACTTTTACTAGGAATTATCCGCCCTACCTCTGGAAGGGGATTATTGCTAGGTAAACCATTAGGCGATCGCAGTGTTAAGCAATATATTGGCTATCTACCAGAAAATCCCTATTTATATGACTATCTCACTGGTTGGGAATTTTTGCAGCTAGCGGCGGGAATATTCCAAATTCCCCACCATGTTCAACGCCAACGCATTCCCGAACTATTAGAATTGGTCGGTCTCTCTCAGGCTGATGCGCGCAAAAAACAGATGCGTCGCTATTCCAAGGGGATGTTACAGCGCGTTGGTATGGCTCAGGCACTGATCAACGATCCCAATGTAGTATTTCTAGATGAGCCGATGTCTGGTCTCGATCCTGTAGGTCGCTACCAAATGCGGGAAATTATTTTAAAACTGAAAGCCGCAGGTAAGACAATTTTCTTCAACAGCCATATCCTGAGTGAAGTCGAAATATTATGCGATCGCGTTGCCATTCTCGCTCAAGGGGAATTAATCTGTACTGGTTCTTTCCATGAACTATTAGGCGACTCCAGCATCTATGAAGTCAAAGGTATCGGCGGTAACGGCGAAACTCTAGAAAAATGGTTACCTAATGTCGTATTTAAAGCTGATGGTTCTTGGCAAGGTACACTACAACAAGAAAATTACTATGATTTTCTAGCCAGCCTCCGGCTTATGGGAGGACAAATTATGGCAATGAATTTGTCGCGTCTCTCTCTTGAAGAGTTTTTTATGCAACAGATTCGACACAAACATAATTTGTCTCACTAACGCAATTAACTGTAGGATTACTATTGGTAATTTCTGCTAAGTATACTGAGAATTAAGTTAGGCAATAGCTAAGTTAAACTTCTGTCAAATTACAAATAACACAGCATAATTAGGTAGATAGCAATACTTAATTGATATTAACTTGCAAATTTCTCAACAGATTTCAGTAACATCACTGCCTGATTTACTATAAATTAAGATTTAAATTGCCCAAACTTTAAATTAGCTTTACTGAAAGTTCAATTTCCGGCAACAAATACTTCTCCGGAAGGTCAAGTTTTTATAAGAAAATAAGAATGTGGCGGAACTTGAATTATTCCGTATAGTCAAGATTAAAATGTTTAGACAGTATTTTAGCAATTGTAGTTTCAGAGTCTTAGGTAAATATGCTTAATACAGGTTTGCTTAAAATCCTCACTCAGTCAATTATGGGTGTGGTTGTGTTAACGGCTGTTAATGTTGCTGCGCCATCTGCCAGTCAAGCTCAGGGACAACCGGTATCACCGAATAGAAGACCAGTATTACCTAATGCTCAGTTCACAACACCTACTACAGCACCAACTACACCACCTGCAGCGCCACCAGTATCATCTGTTATAGATACTAATTATTTATTAGGCGGCGGCGACCTGATACGGGTAAACGTATTTGAAGTACCAGAATATACGGGTGAATACCAAGTTCCCCCTGGTGGCTCGATTAACTTACCCTTAATTGGCAGTGTCTCAGTTCTCGGGCTAACTACCGAACAGGCCGCTGATTTAATTAGCGAAAAATACCAACGCTTTCTGAAACGTCCTCTAATTTCCGTTAACCTGCTATCACCACGCCCCATCAATATTTTCGTAGCAGGGGAAGTTACACGCCCAGGAGCTTACACTCTCAACTTACAGGGAGGCGCAGGAAACAATCCTGGCGTACAATACCCAACTGTATTAGCAGCCTTGACCACAGCCGAAGGCGTAACACTCGCAGCCGATGTTACTAAAGTGCAGTTGCGTCGTAAGGTAGGCAGAACTGGTGAGCAAACAGTAACACTTAATTTAAAACAATTTATCCAAACAGGCACAATTGGGCAGGATATTACCTTAAGAGATGGAGATACCATCGTTGTGCCTACTGCCACTACTTTTAACGTAGCAGAAGCACGCAATTTGTTTGCAGCTAACTTTGCTGCCGACCCTACTAGACCACGCACGGTAGCAGTAATTGGTGAAGTTAACCGTCCTGGCTCTTATCTTGTTACTCAAGGTAGTACAGAAGGGCAAAATGGTGGAGCTATTGGTACTGGTTACCCAACTCTCACACGCTCAATTCAACTAGCTGGGGGAATTACACCACAAGCCGATATTCGCAATCTGAAAATCCGCCGCCCCACCAGAACAGGGACAGAACAAACTATAGATGTCAATCTTTGGCAACTGTTGCAGAGTGGTGATGTTAACCAAGATGTCATCGTTCAAGATGGAGATACAATTGTTATCCCCACTGCCACTGAAATTAACCCCGCAGAAGCTACTCAATTAGCAACTACTACTCTATCTCCTACAGTTATTCAAGTTGGTGTCGTAGGCGAAGTTAAAAGACCTGGCTCTGTAGATCTGAAGCCAAACAGTTCATTAAACCAAGCATTGCTAGCTGCTGGTGGATTTAACGATGCTAGAGCGAAAAGCGGTGCTGTGGATTTGATTCGCTTGAATCCCAATGGAACTGTGACCAAACGTGTAGTACAAGTAGATTTCTCCAAAGGAATCAACGAGCAAACTAATCCTATACTTCGCAATAACGATGTGGTTGTAGTCAGCCGTAATGGTACAGCTCAGGCTGGTGATACCCTTGGTGTGATATTCAATCCTATCGGTACTGTTTTCGGGATTCTTAGAACTATCTTCTCTGGATTTTAGATTTGGCTCGGTACTGGGGACACTGCTTGCGGATTTATGTCCCCAGACTGCAACAAAAGTGTATATTGACCAGTCACAGTTATGCGTTATGAATTTTTTGTAACTAATAATTAATGGCTAATATGCATTTTTGGCGTAGCAAACAGCGGCATACAATATCTTGGGTGCAAGGGTTACTATGTAGCATCACCATTGCACTCAGTTGGGGTGCGGGGATGACCTCAACTTTAGCAGCCCAAAAAATCACTATCCGCTTAGGGCCATTTCAGCAAGTGATCGCCATCGGCGATATTGAAGCATTTGCCAAAACTGGGAAACTTCCAGAAAACCTCCAACTTTTTCGCCCTTTCTTAACTCCACAATTTCAAGAATTACTGAATCGGCGGGTACAAGTAGATCCAGCATTAGCTGATAAGTTTTTTGATGATCTAGTGCGATCGCCACAAGGTCAACAGTTAATTTCATCATTGGGGGTTGCGATCCCAGGTAGTACAGTAGAAGGTCTCCAAGCCGCACTCAATCTATCTCTACGTCAAGTTAACGGTTTGAGTGTTCTGGGGTTTTTACGCGCCTACCCAGAAGAAAATGTGACATTAGACGCAACTAAAGCTATTCAAATTGCCGTAGAATTCAACAGCAATTACCTGCAAAGTCAAGCTTTAAGTACTTTGCTAGAAAGAGATTTGTTAGTCAAAAATACTACAACTTTTCAACCTAGCTTTGATCCTGCTGCTATTGGTAAAGAAGCAGTACAACAACAAACCCTAACTCTACAAGATAAACAACGTAAAAGAAGCATTCCCGTAGATATTTATTGGAGCCAAGGTAACACCCAAACACCATTAGTTGTGATTTCTCCTGGTTTGGGTGCAAACCGCAAATTTTTGAGCTACTTAGCGCGTCATTTAGCTTCCTACGGGTTCACTGTAGCGGCGATTGAACATCCAGATAGCAAGATTAACGGTGCTATTTATCAAACTTCAACGCCAACAAATTTAAGTCAAATCCTACCAGCTACAGAATTTATTGAACGCCCCAAAGATATTAGTTTCTTACTGGACGAACTAGCCAAACTCAACAATCAATCAGGAACGCTACAAGAAAAATTCAACACTGATCAAGTCACTGTCATCGGTCATTCTTTGGGCGGTTATACTGCTTTAGCCTTATTAGGCCCAGAAGTAGACTTAGAAGCAGTCAGACAATTCTGTCAAAATTCTCTTTCTTTCAACGAATCACCTGGGGATTGGTTACAGTGTGCGGCTGCGCCCTTAAAAGAAAAGAAACTACAATTAAAAGACCCAAGAGTCACAAGTGCGATCGCTTTTAACCCTGTAGTTGGTAATCTGTTTGGTAAGACAGGTCTAAATAAAATTAATAATCCAGTATTAATTTTAACTAGCACTGAAGATTCTTTAACCCCATCCTTGAAACACCAAATCGCACCTTTTAATCAACTGCAAAGCAGCAAATATTTGTTAACGGCTATTGGTGGAACTCACTTAAGTATTAGCGATCCCAGCTATAGCGCTAGTACAGCCACTACCATTTTTCCAGAAAAGCGCGGTTCCGAAACCAATTCTCTGCGTCAGTTAGTTCGTGGTGTCACCTTAGCGTTTGTCAAACAGTCAACCCCAGAAGCGAAAATATATCAACCTTTTCTCACACCTGCTTACGCTCAATCTCTTTCTACACCAGAATTACCCCTGCGATTGAATTCTGATTTACCTAGAAATATCAAACCCTGGTTAGGTTTTGTAGTTGATCAGCTGACCAAATAATTGCTAATTCGTAATTCATAATTCGTAATTAAATGGAAGCTAACACAAGCATCAGCATTTAAACCCACGCAAGTGGGTTTTGTTTGTAATTGGCTTGGTCAATATGCGATCGCAACCACACTCAGCAAAAAATACAATCGTGGAGTTGAAAACCTTTGTCTTGAGGAGCCTAGACCTTGCCAGTATGTAATCAAGGTGCTTTAATAGCGATTGCATTGAGGCAAAATGTCCTATCTGCACAAGACGAGTTGAGACTTGCGATCGCAATGTTGCATCTCGTGTTCGGAAAATTACAAACTTAAAACATTAGACTTAGATTTAGGACAAGATAGTACCATGTCCTTTAAACTAAAATTTCTCCAAAAGCTAAATTAGGAGCAGATATGGAGCCAATTATTGCTATAGTCTTAGCGCTTATAGGTTATGCCTTAGGATCTGCGAAACTGATTAATCAGGGAAATGTCGCTTTAGTAGAGCGATTGGGGCGATATCATCGTAAATTAAGTCCAGGGCTGAACTTTATTGTTCCCTTGGTGGATCAGATCGTCATGGAAGATACTACAAGGGAGCAGTATATAGACATCAAGCCCCAGAATGTCATCACCAGAGATAATATCTACCTAGAAGTTGATGCTATTCTTTACTGGCGCATCAAAGATATAGAAAAGAGCTTTTATGCTATTGATGATCTCCAAGGCGCACTGGTACAGCTAGCACACACCACACTCCGGGAAATTATCGCTCAGAATACGGTAGAAGAAACCAATGTCTCTCGCTCAGAGATGGACAGAGCCATTTTAGACCAGTTGAATGATACAACAGCTGGTTGGGGTGTTGAGATTATCCGCTTAGATATTCAGCGCATTACGCCACCTGAAAGCGTGCGGAAGTCAATGGAAGAGGAAAGAGCCGCTGAAATCAAAAAACGGGCGCTAATTTCCGAAGCTGAAGGAGAACGCCAAGCCGCAATTAAGAAAGCAGAAGGAACTATGACTTCTATGCAAATAATTGCTGAGGCTTTACGCACCAATCCTGAAAGTAAAGAAATTTTGCGTTATCTGGTGGCTCAAGATTACATCAATGCTAGTTACAGGCTAGGTGAAAGCCAAAACGCGAAAGTTGTGTTTGTAGATCCTGGCAAATCAGGTGATTTGATGAAAGAAGTGATTGCTGAGACCACAAATATGGAAGGTAACGGCAAAAACAATGATTAATGGAGCTATCTAGTGCCATATACGGTATATTTATTTACACCGTCAATATATTAAACCTGTGCTTCTTGTCGGTACAGCGCATCGGCTACAAGTGAAACATCTCGCATTTCTTTCACATCGTGAACTCGGAGGATATCAGCACCATTAAAGATAGCCCCACAACACGCCGCAGCTGTTCCCCAGACTCGTGCTTTGGGATCTGATTGATTGAGAATCCGACCGATGAAACTTTTACGAGAAGGCCCTACTAAAATAGGGCAGTTAAGTGCTCTCAATGACCGCAAGCGGCGAAAAATTTCTAAATTTTGCTCATAGTTTTTAGCAAAACCAATACCAGGATCGATAATTATTTTCTGCTGGTCAATGCCTACAGCTATTGCAGTAGCTATTTGTTTTGCAAGAAAATTATAAATTTCTGCCATTAAATCTTGATAATCAGTTTGTTGTTGCATCGTCTGTGGGGTTCCCCGGATGTGCATCAACACAATAGGCACACCTAAACTCGCTACCGTTGGTAACATTTCTGTGTCAAAAGTACCACCAGAAATATCATTGATCATATCAGCACCAGCAGCTACAGATGCTTTAGCTACATCTGCCCTAGTTGTATCTACAGAAATCGGTATATTAATTTCGGAACGCAGGGCTTTGACAACTGGTATCACTCGCTCCAATTCTTCTACAACAGTTATTTGCTCTGCTCCTGGTCGCGTAGACTGACCACCGACATCAATAATATCAGCGCCAGCAGCTACTAGTGCTTGGGCTTGTGCTACAGCTGCAGCAGTAGAGTGAAATTCACCACCATCACTAAAGCTATCAGGCGTTACATTTAAGACACCCATGAGATAAGTCTGCTGTCCCCATTGGAAACAGCGTCCCCGAATCATTAAGTTAGTTGACATAGACAAATTAGGGGTGAGGGAATAGGGATTGGGGGCTGGGGATTGGGGACTGGGGACTAGGAAGACAAATAATTCAAAATTCTATTTGACTTTTGAGTACAGACGCGATTAATCGCGTCTCTGCTGCTTTTAACAACCACAAAATGGAGACTAGTTGTAGTTCACAATCCTAGCGAAACTTTCCGGTTCTAAGCTTGCGCCTCCTACCAGAACACCATCGATTTCAGGTTGAGCCATAATCTCATCAATATTATTGGGCTTCACTGAGCCACCATATTGAATCGAAACATTAGGATTAGTCAACTGGCTACGAATTAAGCCAATTACCCGATTTGCTTCTGTGACTTCACAAGTGTCGCCTGTACCAATTGCCCAAATTGGTTCATAAGCTATCACCAAATTATCCTGATCTACATTGACCAAGCCCTTCTCTAGCTGACCGATAATCAACGATTCTGTTTGACCAGCATCTCGTTGTTCTTTAGTTTCGCCTACACAGAGAATGGGGGTAAGACCGCTCTGTTGAGCAGCTTTCAGCCGCAAATTAACAGTTGCGTCTGTTTCGCCAAAATATTGTCTTCTTTCGCTATGACCGACAATGACAAAGCGCACACCAATTTCTGTCAACATGGGGCCGGAAATTTCGCCAGTGTAGGCTCCATTTTCTTCCCAGTGGACATTTTGCGCGCCTAATTGGATACGGCTACCATGTAAATACTTCGATAAAGCACTTAAGTCAGTGAAAGGAGGACACAGCAGGACTTCGCGTTCTTCGGGTGTGTCCTCTAAGTGAGGCAGAAATCCGCGTAAAAACTCTTCGGACTCTGCCTGAGTTTTGAACATTTTCCAGTTACCGGCAATAACGATTTTCCGCACAGGTGATTTAGTCAAGTTCCTAACGCTACTAGATGCATTTTTCAATTTACTACTTTTTCGGACACTCCTTTCTGTAGGAGTTGAGTATTGGCCACAAGAAGGGTTAAAGCAGGGTATTTATCACAAAAATTTTATTTTCAATCCCCCAGCCCTCATCGCCTAATAATGAAGATAAACTCAGGCTATCCAGTAAATTGAGAAAATGAGTATTTATGCCCTACAGTCAATTTACCATTGAAAAAGTGAAACAAGATTTTCACCTAAACACTGTAGAGGGAGTGCGCTTTTTTCCCGAATCGATTGAACCTGTACATCCTTCCCTTAGACTGCAAGCTATTTTAGAGGATTTACCTTGGGCTATTGCCGTCGATACAGAAAAAGCCCGTTCCGAAGTAATTATTAATCCGGTACTGTTGGAAGTACGCCAATACTTTTCGGTTAAGGGGAAAAAGGGAAATGGAAAAAGGAAAAGAAACAACCTTTCACCCTTAACCTTTAACCTTTTTCCCAAAAGCTATTTTGAGTTTTCTCCTGTGGATGGTGAAAGACGGTTAAAAATAACTAGGATCAGAACTGAGGTAAATCCCAAATCTCACATCTAAAATTCACATGACTTCGATATTGCCCGAACCTCATCACAGCGACTCACCCAACTGGGAGGAAGAACTAGATAGTGCCATTTTTAGTTTTGAAGATATTCAAACGGAACTCAACTATAAAAGGGCACAAACAGCGTTACAAAATTTGGTAGCTAATCTTGACCTCTCTCCCCAAGAAAAGCAAGGCTTAGAGGCGGAAATCAATGATTTAGACACCATGCTGGGGAAGTTAGAACGCATGGTAGTGCAGATTGCGGCTTTTGGTATGGTGGGGCGTGGTAAATCTTCTTTACTCAATGCTTTAGTTGGGCAAAGTGTATTTGAAACAGGGCCCCTACATGGCGTGACTCGTGATGCACAGCGTGTAAATTGGAGTATTAACGAGGAAGCTATAGGGGAAAATGAACGCGCTTTAAGAGTCACTTTACCCGCCGTAGGTAAATCTCAGGTGGAATTAATTGATACGCCTGGATTAGATGAGATTGACGGTGAAACTCGCGCTGTATTAGCCGAACAGATAGCAAAACAAGCAGATTTAATTTTGTTTGTCATTGCTGGCGATATGACAAAGTTAGAACACCAGGCCCTTTCGCAGCTGCGAGAAGCTGGTAAACCGATAATTTTGGTGTTTAACAAAGTAGACCAGTATCCGGAAGCAGACCGGATGGCAATTTATCATAAAATTCGTGATGAGCGAGTTAAAGAGTTACTCTCGCCTCTAGAAATTGTCATGGCTGCAGCATCACCATTAGTCAAGACAGCAGTTCGTCGCCCTGATGGTAGCAGAGGCGTGCAGTTGCGTACAGGTAATGCTCAAGTTGACGACTTGAAGTTAAAAATCTTAGAGATTTTGCAGCGTGAAGGTAAAGCTTTAGTGGCTTTAAATACGATGCTGTATGCAGATGTTGTTAACGAGCAACTAGTACAGCGTAAACTGATGATTCGGGAACAGAACGCCAATGCGCTAATTTGGAAAGCTGTCATGACCAAAGCATTAGCGATCGCTCTCAATCCGGTTACTGTAGTAGATATACTCAGCAGTATTGTCATTGATATTTCGCTGATTGTCGGTTTATCGAAACTCTACGGTATTCCCATGACGGAAGCTGGCGCTGTGCAATTGCTGCAAAAAATTGCTCTGAGTATGGGCGGTATTGGCGCTAGCGAACTCTTGGCAAATTTAGGTTTGAGTGGATTAAAAACTTTACTTGGTATCTCTGCGTCAGCGACAGCTGGTGCTGCTATTGGCCCTTATCTTTCAGTAGCAGTAACTCAAGCCGGGGTAGCTGGTATTTCTTCTTACGGTATTGGCCAAGTTACTAAAGCTTATTTAGCAAATGGCGCAGCATGGGGGCCTGATGGGCCAAAAGCAGTAATTAGTAAAATTTTGGCAACTTTGGATGAAGCATCAATTCTCAACCGCATTAAAGAAGAATTACTCACAAAAGTCAAGTTGAGGAATTAGGCTGCTGACAGTACGTCCCATTTTTAATAGTAATTAATCATTGTCGTGCTTCTATTCCAGTTACCAGCAATTAATAAAATATCTTGGTACAAAGGTACTAAAAAATTGAGTTTTTCTCGATTAATCCGGTTATCAATTTAGAACACTGATTCCTTCATCGAACACAAGCATTTTGTTGGGTCAGCAATACTATATCTTTTGTTCAAACTCTGATGATAGCTACTGCTTAACCTGCTGTTTACTACCAAATGCTACGCCTAGCTTGCTTCCTCGTCAGATTAAATTGCTCATAACCCGATTGCTATATCGAAATTGAAAATACATATGAAGTAACATACCAATAGTGGCTACTTCCATGAAATCCTAGAATTTAGGAAACTTTGGCAGACTAATTCGGTATGGCTATGACTCAAGGCGCACGGGCAAATAAATCTGGCAATATCCTAGAAGGAAATGTAGAAGCAATTTTGAATGGACATAATTATTTCCAAGTAGGAAATCATGTGTCCACAGAGTTTATTCTGACAGCCACTTTATTACCCAAGCGTTATGGGAAGCAGGTTTATATCGGCGCAGGAATTTATCAAACTGCTTTAAAGGTTGACTTTTTTGTTGTAGGCGCGTCAACCAGTCCATCAGGATTAATTATTGAGTGTAAATGGCAAGAAAGTGGTGGTTCTGTTGATGAAAAGTTTCCTTATTTAAATTTGAATATTAAAGAATCTTATCCTGCACCAACTATAGTAGTTATTGGTGGTGAAGGGATGAGAGAAGGTGCAATTAATTGGTTGAGACAACAAGTTACATATAATCGTAATTTATTGGCAGTTTATACTTTAGATAGATTTATTGCTTGGGCAAATAAATATTGTTAATTAATTAGCTCCTAAATAAATTTACTAGTAAATTGTAAATTTAATTTTTTGCTACAAAGCTAAATTTCCTTAGTTAATATGAGGTAATTAATACCTCGTAAATCATCCCTCTTTTTTTTGTATTAGAATTAATAGAACGTGCTGCTTCTATAGGATAAATATTAAAATTAATTTCTTTATAGAGGTTCCTGATAAAATCACAATCGGAATTACAGACCATAACTTTAACGCCGCGCTCGGCTAATTTAGCACAAGTGTCTCTTAACCTTTCTTGGTCTTTTTTATCAAAAGAATTTTGGCTGTAACTTGTAAAATAGCTGGTACTACTTATCGGGTAATAAGGCGGATCGCAGAAGACAAAATCACCGCTATTGGTCTCGTAATTTAACACTTCTAAGAAATCTGCTTGTTTAATTTCAGTGTGTGTCAAGGCTGCTGAAGCGGCTCTCAGTAAACCTTCATCACAAATATTAGGATTTTTGTATCTGCCTATAGGTACATTGAATTGACCTTTAGAGTTAACTCGATACAATCCATTAAAACAAGTCTTATTAAGATAAATTAACCGAGCAGCTTTTTCTAAATCTGTACCTTGAGGATTACTTCTTACAGTATAGTAATATTCTCTACTATGTTGATTTTTATGCTCTTTTAAAAGGCAGATTAATTCCTCAACTCTGTCGCGAACACAACGATAAGTAGTAATTAATTCTGCGTTAATATCAGTTAAAACTGCTGTCTGAGGTTTTAAGTAGAAAAAAACTGCACCCCCTCCAATAAATGGCTCATAGTAAGTCTTATATTTTTTTGGTAAATAAGGGATATATTGCTGAATTAACCGACTTTTACCACCTGCCCACTTCAAAAACGGACGCGGGCAAATTTCTTGGGGAATTTGACTTACCATTTCATTAGGACTTAAATTTACGAAATCTAACTAATATAACTGAAAATCATATTTTATCGGAATTTATTAATTTTCATACGGTATCGATTACAATTAAGTTAAACAAGCAGATGAAAACAAACTTATAGTCGATAACAAGGCAGTCTAAATAAATGTTTGATGGATTTTGGGAGAACGTCCTGCGCTACCCCCGCTACTTAATTTCGCTCATCTTAGGTATTTTTTTGAACACGCTTGAACCTTTGTTTCCATTGTTAAAACGTCCAGTTACTTTGATTGCTCTTTTAGGTTTCTTTATTGGCGGGTTAGCCTTTATTACTTTCACCCTGCGTGCAATGCTGGGCTTAAGTACAATTTAAACAAGGGTTCTAGGGAGGCTACCCTAAAGACAATTGCTCACAGCATTGTCAATGTCAAGCACTGTCCTCCCAAAATTGCATTTATATTTTTATTGATGTTGTTCAACCTCTGTGAGGAGGCGTAATTTTTATGGCTACAAATCGCCGCGTTTCCCGCGTTGCTGAATTGATCAAACGGGAAGTTAGCCAAATGCTACTTAACGGGATTAAGGATGACCGTGTGGGTACAGGAATGGTAAGTGTTACCGATGTTGATGTCTCTGGCGATTTACAACACGCCAAAATTTACGTCAGTATCTATGGCACAGAAGACGCTAAAGCAGAAACAATGGCTGGCCTAAAGTCAGCAACAGGTTACGTCCGCAGCGAACTGGGTGCTAGGGTAAGGCTGCGTCGCACACCAGAAGTAATATTTATCGAAGACCGTTCTTTAGAACGCGGTACAAGAGTACTAACGTTATTGAACCAACTCAAATCTGACCGCCCATCCGAAAACTTGTCAGGAGAGGATGACAACAATTCGGACGACTATGATGATGATTTTGCGGAATAAGTAATTTAAACCACAAAGTAACTTCGCAAACAATCTCATACCAAGAAATTCGCCAAACTGTTTACAGACGTAACCAAATAGCGTCTGTTTCAATGTGGGTAATGGGTAATGGGGGATGAGGAAACAGTCCCAATGAAAAAAATTTCAACAGCTTTGCATGAAAGTCTCAATGGATTTGGACTCAAAACTCAGCACTCAGCACTTTCAAGCTAGGGGAAAAATAACCAACACCAAACATGAAAACTAAATGACAAATTTTGTTGTTATATTTTGTGTCCCAGTTAACACAGTAAATGCGAAATTCTTTAAGAAATCATTAACAGATGAGATGCTGCAAGCTTTTCTGGTGTAGGGTAGACGCTTATATTAGGCAACACTTTATACCCTAATCTCTGCTGCTAGAGATTCCTAGCTATTATTTATATACAAATAGCCGCAAAGCTAGATAAGGTTTTATGGTGCAGAAATCCTTCTTCTGTACTATTCCTAATGACCCAATTAAGCTTTAAACCTTTAACAGCAAGCCTTTAGACCCTTTTGAATAGCAAACCTAAAATTTCTTGAACAGGTGATGTTGACTACCCTGATATTCTTATATGAAGCCCATTCAACATAAATGTCAGAAAATGTTGACTTTGTTTACATTTCTTTAGATAATTTGAGGGTATGTAGCGTCAAAATGGAATTAGTTCCGTATAGCAAACTACAAAACCTTAGCCACAAGCCTAATCCTTGTAATGTTTGTTCCAAGTAAATATCGGGAACACTATCTACGTGTAATTTGTGAGTAAAAATCATGAGTGTGAATACGGTGCCCTCTATCAGTTACTACTCTTTAGATGTAATTCAAGATGAAGCACGCCGACTGGTGCAAAAGGGAATGGTCAGCCGACAACAGCCAATATATACACTCTGTCAATACATCCCTGCGAGAGAGTGGGTTTGCGTTGAATGTGAATTAGAAAAATGTGACTTTTTGTTACGCGATCGCATTGGCGATTTGATTGGTCGCGAAGAATGGGACAACGACTAATCAAACCTTAGTTCCAGATTTTGGATAGGGGACTTGGTGTTGCATATTGAGCCTGACAACAAATAATTCAAGTGAAAAATTTTTGGGATCATCTCTGTTTTTAATGAAAATTTCCCATCCAGAATCTTTAATTTCTGATTAAGACGAAGCATTAGAGTCTGATTTATACAACTTTACCAGTAGCGATCGCATCGGGAATCTATCCTTGTTTACATCCGATGTCGCCCTGAATATAGTATGTACATTCCCTAACCGGGGCAGTTATCCCATTCAACTGCTCCGGTAATTTTTCAGGGAAGATAGTCATTAATAAGCATTAGCAGACAGAGTAAGCTGATACGCGCCTAGATTAAATATTCTGGCGTTAGGGCTGTCAAGGGTCAAGAGTCAAAAGTCCAAGCTAGCCTTTGACCCTGGACTCTTGACTTTTTGACCTCTTGAGCGCGAAATATACAATTTAAATGCGTAACAGCTTATTTAACCAACTTGTTCCAAGTACTGATTAACATCTTCAATCACACGAGTCAGTTCCGCTTCTGTTGTTAAACGAATGCTGACATCACGGACTGTGAGTAAGACTTTCGCCGCGAAGGGTGTAGGCCAAATATTAGGGTTACAAAAAATTTCTAAGAATACCTCGCCAGTGTAGCGATACTCTACAGGAGGCTGGGGAGTGACTTTACCACCCCCTGGAGTGGCTTTAGCCGCGACATTTTTGAGACGAACCATTAATTCATCCAAAGCGGCTTTTAATTCCCGTGCAGCTTGGGCGGAAAAGCTGAAAGAAACAGAACCTTCAACCAAGTTTAATGTTAGCGGAGCCGAAGACATAGGCTGTTTATTAAAGGTTATTGATATTTACTCATGGTACAGGAAGAGGGATTAGGGATTGGGGATTGGGGATTGGGGATTGGGGAACTCGGGGCCCCCTCTGGGGATAAGGGGAAATGGGGACTGGGGAGATGAGGGAAAATTACCCATTACCAATTACCCAATTGAGTGTATCTAAATGCCTCACCCGAAAATCGATTCTACGGGCAAAGGATGAGATGCAAGCTTTAATGGCTATGACTTCAATCTTTGATGGGCAATAAAAAAGTGTAAAAATTATCAGTTTTTATACTGATGGGTAATGTTTTGGCACGTATATCTGGGATGGAAGGACTAAAATCTAACTCCCGGAGGTTGCATTATGAAATATGTATCTTGGAATACTCTAACTAGAGCTGCTGTGAATGGTTTCTCTGCACATGGTAGAGGTGCTGTGTACTTCTCTAAGGATGGGAATGTGCGTTATTGCTGGGAAGGTCAGATATCCTTGGCTGTATTATTTTATGACCCAGAAACTGAGTTTGTACTGGTAAAAGAATGGTATAACTCAGAGACGCAAAGAACCCATTACGCTACTGCGATTATGCCTTTAGGGTCAAATGTAGTTTTATCAGAATTATAAAAGCTAGCAATTTCTAGCGTCAGTAAGTCGGTAATTGCAGCCAACTATGTTACGAAATATAAATGATATTGAAACCCTTACCAATAGAAAATGACAGCCTTTCTCAGTTATTTTTAATCGCAACGCCCTAATTCACAGAGAAAAGGCATAAAACTATACCTAGATTTGCAAAACTTCAATGTGAATCCTAGAGTTATTCCTCAACATTCTCTAGTGCATCAGGCTTATGCGCGGCTTTTTTCCCTGTTTTGTCACTTTTTACCACATATTCTGGATTGTCTGGAGAAGCGGCTACATGATGCCCCTTAATATCAGTAGGCGAAGTAATCTTTTCTTGCACTTCACCAGTGGTTTCTCCTAGCGCTGTATTCCACTTTACCTTATCGCCTTTCTGAAACTCTTCAGTCATGGGTTGTTCTCACTGATGTTTTATACCTGCTCATTATGTTGAGCTTGTACAAAGAATTAATCAGTCGAGAGATATAAAACCAAGATAATTAGGGCTGTGCATTTAAAGATGACAGCCTCAGCCAGTTATCTTTAATTTCGCCGACCCACTTACTTCAGTGCTTACTAATCCCTGGAGCCAAACTTTCTGTGTCATCATTGTTGCCAATTGTGCTACCCCTAGAGTTATTATTTTGAGGTTATCTAACGCTCACTTGATTGCTTATTTAGGTAAATTGCATGGCAGCTGACAAATTAAAACGGGTTCCAATGGTTTTACAGCTTAAAGGCTCGGTGATCTCAGCTATTGCTAAAAATGTCTTATTGTTTGGAATTTTCGGAATAATTATTTCTATACTTCACTATTATAAGTTTCCAGTTTCCCAACCTATATTAGGCAGCGTTATTCCCAGTATTGTTTTAGGTTTATTACTAGTTTTCCGCACAAACACAGCTTATGAGCGTTTTTGGGAAGGTAGAAAAAGCTGGGGTGCAATAGTCAATACTGTCAGAAATTTAGCAAGGCAAATTTGGGTAAGTGTTGATGAAGTTTCGCCAGAAGATAGAAAAGATAAAATTACAGCTTTATATCTATTAGTAGCTTTTGCTGTAGCGATGAAATTACATTTACGCGGCGAACCTGTCAATCAGGAGTTAAAAGAATTGATGCCGTCGTCTATGTATCAGGAATTGAAAATCATGAATAATCCGCCCATAGAAGTGGCTTTTTGGATTGGCGATTATTTACAACAAAGATATAACTGCAAATGCCTCAATAGCTACCAGTTAACATCTATGCAAGAATTATTGAATAATTTAGTCGATAATTTAGGAATTTGCGAACGGATTTTAAGAACACCAATGCCGATGGCATATGCAATTCATTTAAAGCAATTATTATTTCTTTATTGTCTGCTGTTACCATTTCAAATGGTGGATAGCTTGGGTTGGTGGACAGGTTTAATTTCTGCTTTAGTCAGTTTTACTTTATTTGGGATTGAAGCTATCGGCTTAGAAATCGAAAACCCCTTTGGTTATGATGCCAATGACTTACCGCTGGATGCAATTTGCCAAACAATGAAACGCAATATTGATGATTTAATCAGCTTAACGCCAAATGTGCGATCGCTTTCCAGCAACTTGACCAATACAGAAGATTTGAGTCTCGGTAATTAATCCCAAATTTACAGCCGCCGAATGGCAATTTCTAGCCCTGTACATACACTTGTGAGAAAATCTAAATCTAAGCTGGCAATCGTATCGCTCGGTTTATGATAATGCGGGTTCCTCATAAATGCCGTATCTGTGACCATAACTGCCGGATAGCCAGCATCCCAAAAAGGTGCATGATCACTAAGTCTCGTTTGCCGCACAATTAAACCGCGATTGGGGACTGGTAACCACTGGCTACCTATACCAGCTTGGCGAATATTGCGACTCATACTAATTAAGTCAGGAATTGTTCGCAGATTTCCAATCAACGCAATGAAATCCCCAGTATTGGGGTAAAAGCGTTCTAAGGGAGGAGGATAACTTTGACTACCAGGAGTAGAGTCTTGATATCCCAACATTTCTAAAGACAACATTAAACGTAGTGGTTGCTGTTGTTGGCGTAATAAAGCTGCATATTCAGCACTACCTAATAAGCCATATTCTTCCATATCAAAAGCCACCAGCCGCAAGGGATATTTAACTGGTTCAGCTGCAAACTTTCTCGCCAATTCCAACAGAACCGCCACACCTGTAGCATTATCATCAGCGGCTACTGTTCCGGGTACACCATCATAGTGAGCTGCTATTAAAATTGGTGGTAAATTTCGCTGTTGTTTTGTAGCTGCTGGCGGCAAATTTAAGATGAGATTCTGACAAATTTTTCCCCCAACATCAAAGGTGTGGATTTCCACACTTCCCCATTGGCTAAATTGCTGACGAATATATTCTTGGACAAAAAAATGTCCAGCTGTCGCCATATAGGGATCGCGTTCTCGCGCTATTTCTGATAGGTAAGCTTGGAGACGTTCTTTTAAATTCAATTGTTTATGTCAATGTTATCCTAGTCTTGCAACTAGCTTCTTTGGCTAAGGGTGCGATCGCTCTTACCTTAATCATGAATATTTAGATGAGGTATACCGATTCCACAGCATCAAGCTAGGGGCAGTCTCTTCCAATCATAATATATATAGTTAAGACACATTAGGAGAAGAGTAACGCATGGGCAAGGTAGTCGGCATCGACTTGGGTACAACCAACTCAGTAGTCGCCGTAATGGAGGGTGGCAAGCCGGTGGTGATTGCCAATGCAGAAGGAACGCGAACAACCCCCTCCGTTGTTGGCTTTAGCAAAGAAGGTGAACGAGTTGTGGGACAAATGGCACGGCGACAAACCGTCCTCAACCCCCAAAACACTTTTTTTGCTGTTAAACGCTTTATTGGGCGAAAATATGGTGAATTAAGCCCAGAATCTAAGCGTGTACCCTATACTATCCGCAAAGATGAAGTTGGTAATATTAAAGTTGCCTGTCCCCGGTTAAATAAGGAATTCGCCCCAGAAGAAGTTTCGGCAATGGTGCTGAAGAAATTGGCAGATGATGCTAGCCGCTATTTAGGCGAACCTGTGACAGGGGCAGTAATTACAGTTCCCGCTTATTTTAATGATTCCCAGCGCCAAGCCACCAGAGACGCAGGCAGAATTGCTGGTTTAGAGGTATTGCGGATTCTTAATGAACCTACAGCTGCTTCTTTAGCCTACGGAATGGATCGGGGTGATACGGAGACCATCTTAGTATTCGATTTAGGTGGCGGTACATTTGACGTATCGATTTTAGAAGTTGGTGATGGTGTTTTTGAAGTTAAAGCCACTAGTGGAGATACGCAGCTTGGTGGTAATGATTTTGACCGAAAAATTGTAGATTGGTTAGCAGAGCAATTTTTAGAAGCAGAAGGTGTAGATTTAAGACGCGATCGCCAGGCTTTACAAAGGCTGATGGAAGCAGCAGAAAAAGCCAAAATCGAACTCTCGGCAGTTAGCGTTACCGAGATTAACTTACCTTTTATCACTGCCACAGAGGACGGCCCCAAACATCTAGAAACTCGCCTGACTCGGTCTCAATTTGAAGGTTTATGCGGTGATTTGGTGGGACGTTTACGCACCCCAGTTAAACGCGCCCTCAAAGACTCTGGCCTAGCACCCGCAGATATTGAAGAAGTGGTGTTAGTAGGCGGTTCTACCCGGATTCCAATGGTCAAGCAGTTAGTGCGGGACTTAATTGGTGCAGAACCCAGTGAAAATGTGAATCCTGATGAAGTGGTCGCTGTAGGTGCAGCTATTCAAGCAGGTATTTTGGCTGGGGAACTGAAAGATGTGCTGCTGTTGGATGTTACCCCCTTATCTGTAGGCTTGGAAACCATCGGCGGTGTGATGAAAAAATTAATTCCCCGCAACACCACTATCCCAGTGCGCCGTTCTGACATTTTCTCTACGTCAGAAAATAACCAAAATACTGTGGAAATCCACGTAGTCCAAGGCGAACGGGAAATGGCAGCTAATAACAAGTCTTTGGGACGATTCAAGCTGTATGGTATTCCCCCAGCACCGCGAGGCATTCCCCAAATTCAAGTATCCTTTGATATTGATGCTAACGGTATTTTACAAGTAACAGCCCTAGATCGCACCACAGGCAGAGAGCAGAGTATCACAATTCAAGGCGCTTCTACCTTGAGCGAATCAGAAGTTAATCGTATGATTCAGGATGCTCAAAAATACGCCGATATTGACCGAGAACGTAAAGAAAGAGTAGAAAAGCGGACTCGTTCCGAAGCATTGATTTTACAAGCCGAACGCCAACTGCGAGAAGTCGCCCTCGAATTTGGAATGCAGTTCGCCCGCAGCCGTCGCCAACGCATCGATACTATTTGTCGCGAACTCAAAGACAGTTTACAGCAAGACGACGATCGCGGCATTGACCAAGCCTACGCTGACCTGCAAGATGCTTTGTATGAACTAAATCGCGAAGTCCGCCAGTATTATGCTGAGGACGAAGACGACGATTTATTTGGCACAATTCGCGATATCTTTACCGGTGGCGACAAAGAACGCGATCGCGATTATCCGCGAGGAGATTCCTATTGGGATAATAATTCCTATGGCGGCGGGAATTCTGGTAGAGACTACGGTAGAGATTCTAACAGAGACTACAGTGGCAATTCCGGTAGAGACTATAGTGGCAATTCTGGTCGAGACTACAGCGGTAATTCCGGTAGAGACTATAGCGGCAATTCTGGTCGAGATTCTAACAGAGACTACAGCGGTAATTCCGGTAGAGACTATGGTAGGGATTCTAACCGCGGCTATGGCAGAGATAATCGTTCCTCCTCCTCTGACAATCGGTCGAATCGGCGATCGCGCCCCAGCTACCAAGATAACTGGGATGATGATGATGATTGGCTGTAACTCCTAGCTATTATCGCCAGCAGTCAGAAGTTAGAAGAAATATAGCTGGAAATTTAGCTTTTTGACTTTTGACTTCCCCGTAGCGGATGAAATTAATTCAAAATTCGGATTTGGTGATTGGTGATTGGTAATTTGTTATTAGTCAGCGTGAAGCAAAACAACAGCTGACAACTGACTGTATCCATTACCTATTACCAAAAACTACAATCTCAAATTTAAAGTTGAATACCTGAACTATGCAAAATTTGCAGAATTTTCGTGATTATTACGAGATTTTAGGAGTACCTAAAGAAGCCTCAAGTGAGGAAATTAAAAAGGTTTATCGGCGGTTAGCGCGACAGTATCACCCCGACCTTAACCCTGGAAACAAAGAAGCTGAGGAGAAATTTAAAGACATCGGTGAGGCTTATGAAATCCTTTCCGATACAGCCAAGCGCGCACAATATGACCAATTTAGCCGCTACTGGAAACAAAAAGGCTTTAATAAACAAACCCCCAAAGCTAAAACCTGGGGCGATAATCGCAATAACAATCGCAACAATCAAGAAGTAGATCCCAGTCAATTTCCTGATTTTGAAAGTTTTATTAATCAGGTGATTGGCGTAGGTAATGGTAAAAGCAGCAAAAATGGTGCAGCTAACAACACAAATACCGATCCATTTCGTGCGACTAAAAGCCGAGTTGAATATACAGTCCCCAAAAGCCCACCACGCCCCGCCCGTCGGGATATTGAAGCGAGATTAACCCTACCCCTAGAAAAAGCTTATGTAGGCGGTAATGAACGGATTAGGCTTGAAGATGGGCGATCGCTAGAAGTAAGTATGCCCCCTGGAATGGTCACAGGTCAAACTATCCGGCTGCGGAATCAAGGTATTGGTGGCGGAGATTTATACTTAAAAATTACCGTCGAACCACATCCTTTGTTTAAGCTAGATGGTTCTAATATTTTCTGCCAAGTTCCAGTAACTCCCAGTGAAGCTGTTTTAGGCGGACAGGTAGAAGCACCAACTCTTGATGGCCCCGTAAAAATGACCATTCCCTCTGGAGTGAGGTCTGGTCAAAGATTCCGTTTAGCAAACAAAGGCTATCCCAACGAAAGCGGTAAACGTGGCGATCAATTAGTCGAAATCCAAATACTTACCCCTAAAACTATTAGTGCTGAAGAACGAGAACTCTATGAGAAATTGCGGGAAATTGAAACTTTTAAACCCCGTGCAGATTTAATAGATTAGGCATAACACTTGATCAAAAGCACAAAAATTAGGGAAATGAAAGATTTTCTCTTAATTATTAATGGGATTTTTACACTAGAATAAATGCAAGATATAGCAATCTCAAATCATTTTTGAATCGCTAAAAATGATAAATTAATACTGAATAAAAAATTTTTAGATAAAAAACAAAATTTAAATAGGGTTGCTATTGCATGAATTTCAAATATATACAGGAAAAATTTGCACCTATTATCAAAATCATATCTACGGTTCTGATATCCAGCGCTATTGGCTTAGAACTGTGGAATATTTATGCAATTACCCATACTATTCAAGTACCAAGTAGCCTCACTCCAATTTTTTGGTTTGAGCGTTTTGCTGTCTCCTGCCATTTAATTGAAGCAATTATTGCAGGTTTTTATGCACCTTCCAGAAAACAGTTGCCCATAAAATACGCTACTTATACTTTTTTTGTTGGTACAGTTGGTTTGCTGGAATTATTTGATCGCTCCCAGGAATAGCTGCAATGATTAATTTGTGAGATTATCGTAGGATGCGTTACTAACGCATCCTACAGTTTTATGTAAATATTATGCGTTGTTTAGGTTCAGGAATTGTACGACCTAATTTTTTAGCAGTTTCAACCCATTCTTTCATAATAATTTCTGTATTTTTTAGTGCTTCTTGATAAGTTTGCCCATCAGCAGCACATCCCGGTAATTCTGGAACTTCAGCAATAAATGCTTGGTCTTCTTTACTCCAGTAGAGAATTATTTCATAACGAAGGTTCATTTTTAGTTCCTAACTGGTATTTCAGAATTACTGCACGGACTAATTTAATTTGGTAGGCTTTGGCTTTGCCATTATGGTGTTGTAAGTTTAATATTTCTTCAACACCTTGTTTGGTAAAAATGTAATGTCCGCCACGAATATGTTCATCAAAGCCTAGTCTAGTTAAAAGTTGCCATAGTTGGGCAAAAGGGATTGCGGTATCAGATATCCCCGATAGGATTTTCGCTAAAAGTGGATCTGGTTGACTCACGAGTTTGAGATGATTTGACTGTATTCTATAGTGTCATATTTATAGAATACTGTCCTTATATAAGTGCGATCGCTTGCCTTGGCAATTGTATAATCACCTATCACTGCTATCCGCATTATCCCACCCCTGTTTTGTCTTGAGCTAAATATAGCCTTAAAATTTCGGGTGGTCATACTTGAAACGCTTATGTAGTGGGGAAAGCTAGTTGTGCGATCGCCTCAACGGAATTGAGATCCCCGACTTTTTCAAAAAGTCGGGGATCTGGGAAGCAACGGTGTTACTTTTGCTGTCTATTCATCAGAAGAACTTCCATCTCGCCTTCCTAGTTCATAAATACCAGAAGAAATACAAGCAAGTATTCCTGTACTAATTCCCCAACTACGACCTAAACTGATTTCAACACCCCAGTAAACTAAAGCGCCTACTATCAAAAACGGCACAATACTAAACAAGGAAGCATAGAAAGCGTTTTGGGATTCTCTGGCTTTACGAGTTTTCTCGAATTCTGATCGACTGGTGTAGAGTGATTGTTCAGCGAAGTTAAACCAACGATTTAGCTGCACAATTACCCATTCACTAACTCGTGAAAAAGCTAAATATAATGCCAAAGACCACAAACTCGCTCCAGCGATCGCAATTTTATCCAATTCAAACTGGAAAGGCAAAAGTTCTGTCAGCATAGCTTGTCGGAGTGTCGCAAATGCCTAATTTTAGCGTTAAAGCTGGGATCGATGCTCAATTAGCTGTTTCATTAATTTTCTGACTAAAATTAACAGTATTTTACCGGATGTGCAATTCGCTTAGTAGTAAATTATCTCAGCCATGACTCTACTTGTAGCCCTTGGCGAATAAACTTACATACACTATTACTCCGTGAAAACAAGCACAGGTATTTTCTCTTAGATATGCAATTAATCCGTAATTCCTAGCTAACCACTACGCCGATTAGCGATTATACTTGTGTACTGAAATGTATGATAAATGCCGAATTAAAGCTGATTATTTGGTTTTTAATTGCACTAATTAAACCCACCAATTTGATATTTAAAAAATCTGATTTGTTAGCCAGATAACTTGACATGACAATGTTTACAAGTGATATATTATCATGTCTTGATATTGCAACATCAATAATAAATTGGCTGATACAGCAGCTTTTTTAAACATATTCAACTGTAATTTTCAAGCAATTTACTGATACATCAATTGGATTGAGGACGAAAAATGAGTATGCGTCAGAAAAAAGCATTAGTATACGGAGCTACTTTATTAACAATAGGATTGAGTCTGGTAAGTTTAATTACTATATTACCGAAACCTGAAGTTGCTGGGGCTAGAGAAGTTAAGTCAAATAAAGCCAATTCCAGCAATGCTTGGCTAGCTGCATCTTTTCCTGTAGAAAACTTTCAAGGTTATACTTCTGCTTTTGGTTATCGCCGTTCTGCTACTGGTGGTAGTAATTGGGAATTTCATGGCGGCTTAGATATTGCAGCTCCACAAGGTAGTTACATTCGCAATTGGTGGGCTGGTAGAGTGTTGAAAGTAGGCGATCGCAATGCCTGTGGCACCCATATAATCATTAAATCCGGCACATGGGAGCATACTTATTGTCACATGGAAGGCAATGTAGAAGTCATCTCTGGTCGTCGTTATCTAGTTGATCGCGCAGGTGGAATTCAAATTGCTGAAGGTCAAAATATCCCCACAGGTTATAGAATTGGGCGAGTAGGAATGACTGGAAGAACTACCGGGCCTCATTTGCATTGGGGATTGAAGTATGACACTAACTATGTAGATCCAGCAATGGTTTTGCGAGAAATGTTTTCCCAACAGCAAATTGCTAGAAGAGGCGGATCAACAATTAATGCTCAACAGTCACAAGTCGTAATTCAAGAATCAGCAACTACTGGCGATTCTGGTTATTAAATGTTAAATAGGGGCTGTTTTATAGCTTTTCAGCAAGTGTATTTCATGTCCTCTATTACCAATTAGCTGGAAAATAAAGATTGACAAATCAGCTGCTAGATTCTAGTGTGTAATAAGAATTTTGGCAGGGCAAAGCAGGAGCAAAAAACCTGGGGTTGCTGCCAAATCGCCAGAACCTAGACAATAAAATAGTTTTGGAGTTTCAATTGTTTCAATTGATAGTTTTTGCAACCTGATTTTTCAACAAAAAATAGGCTGCTGCCAAAATCCTATCTAGAGTCTGCTTATTATCTCGTGTTCCACGGGCGGACTTTCAGCTTACATACTCCCCGTAAGGGGATTGAAACATGTTTCAGGCTCACTATCTCGCCATGCCCACACCACTTTCAGCTTACATACTCCCCGTAAGGGGATTGAAACTGCTACGTGTTGTAGATACAAAGCAGAGTGGGTTAAACTTTCAGCTTACATACTCCCCGTAAGGGGATTGAAACTATTTTCTCCCTGTGCCGCACCTGCTACACCAAACTTTCAGCTTACATACTCCCCGTAAGGGGATTGAAACGCTTTCTACTGTATTATCAAGTTCTTTGTAATTATTCTTTCAGCTTACATACTCCCCGTAAGGGGATTGAAACATCCTGAACTGCCAGAGCAGGCACAAGGGCTACATCTTTCAGCTTACATACTCCCCGTAAGGGGATTGAAACGAAAAGCTGTTGAATTATACAACGAGAGAAATAAAATCTTTCAGCTTACATACTCCCCGTAAGGGGATTGAAACGGACATGGAACCTCGTAAAAGCATATTCCCTACTGCTTTCAGCTTACATACTCCCCGTAAGGGGATTGAAACCCAGCACGTTCCATGAAGATACGCGGGTTGAAGTTGTCTTTCAGCTTACATACTCCCCGTAAGGGGATTGAAACAGCCACTTCGATAGTAAGCCAGCCGCGCCACGATGGCTTTCAGCTTACATACTCCCCGTAAGGGGATTGAAACTTATTACTGAATTTTGTATCATTCGTGCTCAGAAACTTTCAGCTTACATACTCCCCGTAAGGGGATTGAAACTCATATCTACCGCAATATTGCTAAGAAATGTTTGACTTTCAGCTTACATACTCCCCGTAAGGGGATTGAAACAAAAACTGCTAATGATTCTCAGAAAACATTGGTTGCTTTCAGCTTACATACTCCCCGTAAGGGGATTGAAACTATGTTGTTGAATTTGGATGTGAGCTAATCTTTTATAACTTTCAGCTTATATACTCCCCGTAAGGGGATTAAAACTGCTACCAAGCTACTTAATATTGAGGAACTTAGTTAGCTTTCAGCTTATATACTCCCCTCAAGGGGATTGAAAAATTTCAAATTGATTTTTCTCAGATCCGGAACATCTTTGAGCTTACATACTCCCCACAAGGGGATTTAAGCTTTTCCACTGCAGTTTGAACGTCAGCAGAAACCGTACTTTCCGCTAACTTACTCCCCACAAGGGGATTCACAATTTCACATTGTTGAGCAAAGAGCGATCGCTTTTAATTAACCGCATTCTACATATACAGCAAGCAAGATGTTACCAAGCGGATAAATTAGCTAGAACTTTTGAAACTAAATAGATTTAAGAAGAAAATTTGATACAGTCCGGAAAAGATTGTTCCTAAAGTGAAGTTTGGCTCCAGTAGAAGATTTTGCTTGAGCTATGAATAAAAAATACTTATGCAGTAAGCTGGGACTACTGTTAGCACTTATATTGCTTTGCTCACCCTCTGTTGCTATTGCTCAAACAGAAGTACAGAGTCAAGATGACATATTAATTGAAGCAGTTTCAACCGATCAGATTGATGTGGTAAAAAATTATCTTGATAATGGCGGCGATCCTGATAGATATTTTGCATTAGCGGTGAGTGATGGTGCCATGCAAAGCGTTCAAATGATGCTGCGGCGAGGCGCAAATGTGAATTATGGCGATCAATATGGCATTACACCTTTGATGGTTGCAGCTAGATATACCTATCGTGCTGGGGTAGAAATGACAAAGTTACTGCTAGACAAAGGTGCTGTAGTTAATGCCAAAAGCCTAAAAGGTAGTACTGCACTGATGTTTGCTTGCTCTCCCCCTGCTCAATACTATGAAGATGATTATGTAAAAGTTGTACAAATGCTAATAGCTAAGGGCGCGAAGATAAATGTTAAAAATCAGATGGGTGCATCACCACTGAGTGTTGCGACTGGAGGTAATTGGCAAAAGATAGTTGCTGTACTCAAGAAAGCAGGAGCAAAATTTTAGATTGGGGTTTGTTAGTCGTCAACAGTCAGCAGCCAACAAAAAATGCGATCGCACCCAGCAATTAGCAATTAACTTATAAATCTTCTCCTGACAGAGAGGCTACGCCAACAATCCAAAATCTAAAATCTAAAATCTCAAAATTCGGTAAGCTGTTTGAGGGCGTTTTTCACAATCTACTATGGCAACGATTAACGACAACTACCTCAAGTTGAAAGCTGGTTACCTGTTTCCCGAAATTGCACGACGGGTGAATGCTTTTGCTGAAGCTAATCCAGATGCGAAAATCATTCGGCTTGGGATTGGTGATGTCACAGAACCTTTACCTGAAGCCTGTCGCACAGCTATGATCAAAGCCGTAGAAGAAATGGGCGATCGCGCTACCTTCAAAGGCTATGGGCCAGAACAAGGTTATGCTTGGTTAAGAGAAAAAATAGCTGCTCAAGATTTCCAAGCACGGGGAGCCGACATCGACGCTTCCGAAATCTTTATCTCCGACGGTTCTAAGTGCGATACAGGCAATATTTTGGAAATCTTTGGACATGATAATGCGATCGCTGTTACCGATCCTGTTTATCCTGTCTATGTAGACACCAACGTTATGGCAGGAAATACAGGAACCGCTAACGATAAAGGTGAGTTTGCTGGCTTAGTCTATCTTCCCATTACCGCCGAGAACAACTTCACCGCAGAGATTCCCTCACAAAAAGTTGATTTAATTTATCTTTGCTTCCCCAACAACCCCACAGGTGCAACTGCTAGCAAAGCGCACCTCAAAGCATGGGTAGACTATGCTAAAGCCAATAACTCCATCATTTTCTTTGATGCAGCCTACGAAGCCTATATTACCGATCCAGAAATTCCGCATTCTATATATGAGATTGAAGGTGCAAGAGATGTGGCGATCGAGTTTCGCTCCTTTTCTAAAAATGCCGGCTTTACAGGAACTCGCTGCGCCTTAACCGTCGTACCCAAAACCCTCACAGCCAAAGCCGCCGACGGTTCTGATGTCGAACTGTGGAAGCTGTGGAATCGCCGCCAATCCACCAAATTTAATGGTGTATCTTACATTGTGCAACGTGGTGCGGAAGCCGTTTACTCTCCAGAGGGACAAACTCAAATTAAAGCACTAGTTAGCTTCTATTTAGAAAACGCCAAAATTATTCGTGAGAAACTCACAGCCGCCGGATTAGCAGTTTATGGCGGTGTGAATGCACCTTACGTTTGGGTGAAAACCCCCAATGGCTTATCTAGCTGGGAATTCTTTGATAAATTGCTACAAACTGTCAATGTAGTCGGAACCCCTGGTTCTGGTTTCGGTGCTGCGGGTGAAGGTTACTTCCGCATTTCCGCATTCAATAGCCGCGAAAATGTAGAAGAAGCTATGCAACGAATTACAACTCGCTTGTCTTTATAGACTGTTAAAATTAGCAACGCTGTTCGTGCGTTACGGCTAACGCCTAACGCACATTACATGGTAAACCTGCATCTGTAGTAGCGATCGCTCTTGAAATTGGTATTAGCTATTAGCCAGAGACTTCATTCTCTGGCGGCTATTCAATTCATATACCCAGCGTTTAACAACAGATTTGTGCTACCGATAGAGTGTAAGTAAAATATTAATTGCTACAATTTCCGTAAAATATAGTATAATAAATTTCAATTTAATTACCGAATGTTACTTAACTGGTAAATAATTCAAAATTCTGAATTTAATTTGAGCTTCTAATCTAGAACCTCATTAGAACTGAAACAACCTGAAAAATCCTAATTATTTTTAGAATTTTTCAATTACGCATTAGTAATTATGTAGAGGAAATATTTATGACTACCAACAAGCCTTCTTTTCATGATGAGGCTAGCCTATCAGAAAGAGCTGAAGAATTTGGAAAAAAAGCGTTGGAACTAGGGCTAATTCCTAGTTTTGTAGTACGCTACTTTGTTGATAGCAGACAGTTCTATATTCCAGATGAAAACCACTCCGAACCACTCACACCAGAAGAAGCATATATGCGTCTCAAAAAGATGGTAGAACAAGCTAATAAATAACCAAGCTCTAGCCTTCAGTCTGAAATTTAGAATTAAATTTTACCTATTTTGATAGATGTTAGGGCACAAAATTTTTGTGCCCTATATTTTTTTAAATACTATTGGATATTGAAAGCTTTATAACTTATACCAATTCTCTAAGAGCAAGCTACAGATAATAAGCTCAACCATGTCTAGTTTGCATACCTAAATATATATAAATCTTGTAGGGTGGGCATCTTGACCGCCCAAATTATGCAAGTTAAATGTGGAACAGCTTACCAAATCAAATAATGTTTGCGCCACATCAATATATTCTAGAGTGCAAGGCACTGCCTTGCCCCTACAATCTGCCGCATTCTTTTTTAAAATTGGTATAACGAAGGAATTCAAATAATATGTCAGTCGCGTATTCTTGAGCTTGTTAACTATGCAAATTTCTGAAAATGAAACAGCCCTGCGGTAGAGCCGAGGGCTTATCAGTCAGAAGATAATATCAAACCTAATGCTGACAATACTAACTAAGCTGAACTTGTGATAACTCTTTCAATAGCTAGAATATAGTTTTAAGCAATATTGTCATTAATATTACAAATTAAGCAGCAAATTCCAAAGATTAAGTCCGATTGTGCTAGCAGCTACAAATTAAAATTATTAATATTTTAGGTTGTCTCCGAATTAAGTTATAGAACTATTCATCTCTGAGGATAGAGAATTCACAAGCAACTAAAAACTAGCCTAAAAGAATAACCTGTTTCAATGTTGCAAATAATATGACATCGAAAACTCCTCCCGACAATCGCCAAGATGAAGGTAAATACGACCCTGAAGATAATCCAGGAACCCAAACAACTGTACCGACTACAGAAGAAGGCGATACTCCTCTTGATGAAAGATATCGAATGACAGGCCAAGAATCCGGAACTGATGTTCGTCAGGGTGCAGATCCAGAAGCGCCTGGAGGTAATATTACAGCCCCTGGTCTACCCAATCAAGGCACAGAATCTCGCTAAAAAATTTCTAGAAATTTAATGGGATTCACGTTTCATCTTCGCTTTTGATAAGCTATGAAATTTAGGCTTTTAGGCTTACATTTTTATAGCAATCGATTAATTACACTAGGAAAAAAGACTAAGAAATTGTAGGGGCACAATATGTTGTGTCCCTACCTGTGTAATTTATTTAATTATCATCTACTGTATCTTAATGAGTAGAGATAATAGAGAACAGGAAAACAATGTTTATTGTTCATTCTGTTGACGCACTTACCAATCCAAAATCTAAAATTGAGTGGCTTTATTTTCCCGTCCAAATAGCTAGGCGATAGGAATCTGGCGAAAGAAATTCCTGAGTTACATCGTTAATATCTGCATCAGACTCAACAGCAGAATATAAATGGTGTGCTGTTCCTTGGCTCGTCGCTTCTGAGCCTAAGCAGTCGCCTTGAGTCCACACAGCCAAGCGATCGCCATCGAGAACCCACCAGCGAGGAATTTTGATGCGATCGCGTCCTGGGTTCACAGCAAAACTAGATGTACGGTAAACAATTTCATAGCCACCACGTCCGTTAGGACGGAATATCGCCAAAGCTGCTTTACCAGAAGCTACCCATTCAGCTTCTATTGTGCGGATTTCTCCAAATGTCAACGGATTATCTAAATCGATGCGGAGTTTCCCGCCTTTGAGAGGTACGAGCTTTTCGCTTAACTGATTTCCTCCCACAGCCGTAGGTGGTGGTGCTACTAAACCTAAATCCACCATTTTAGCTGCCATAAAAGAGGCGATCGCAGCGTGTCCCAAGTTGTTGGGATGTAAGCCATCAGCAGCATATTGGGGTAAATCTGATGCGGGAAATGCCTCATGTCCGGTATCAATAAAAATTGCTCCTACTTGACCCGCACCTGCTTCTAATGCCAAATCATAAGGAGTTCGACTGTCTTGAGTTTTAATACTTGGTTGAGGCGTAGAAACAATTAATCGCTCTGGTGGTAAAGCTGATTTTAAATCAGTTAGTAAAGTTTTCAGATCTGTATAGAATGTCCCTGGCTGATTTTGGCTAGCTGCACCTAAAGGAACTTGGCGATAAATATCATTAGTGCCATACATCATCACCACTAAATCTGGCTCATAACGCAAAACATCCTGATGCGATCGCTCAACAGCAGGTGGAACACGCCAAGGAGAATCCGATGGCAAGTTCTTATAAAAGTTAGTAATTTTAGAACCGGACAAGCCTTGGTTAATTTCTTGCCAACCCAGATATCGCGAAAGCAGCGTACTCCAACGGCGATCGCCTCTAGTAGAACCTACACCAACTGTAGTACTTGAACCAAAAAATACTACTCTCGGTGATACTTTTAATTGCTGCTTCACGGTACTAGCGATCGCAGCAGATAAGTTTTGCGGCTGTTGTACCACGCTCAATGTTTGGCAATCTTTACCTAACAAAGAACAGTGAATCTCGGTTGCAGTTGATAATTTTGTTCCTGTTACTAAAAAGCAAATGACTGTAGTAGCTATTAGCAACAGAGTAAAAACCTTTTTAATTTTTCTCATCTGTTAGTTTGATATTTCAATCAAGGTCATACCAGTTTGAACAGTAATTGCGATAGATAGATTCATACAAGTTAGACCCAGAAAGAAATTTGCAATTCAATATAAATCCAAAATGAAATTACTATTCTGCCAGTCCCTTAGCTCCCGTCAAGTTGGTTTCTGTGAGTTCAGCACCAGTTAAATCAGTTTCTAGCAAACTGGCTGCACGGAGATTAGCTTTAGTTAAATTTGCTTGAGTGAGGCTAGCTCCAGTTAGGTTAGCATCACACAAATTAGCTTCAGTTAAATTAGCCCGATTTAAAATTGCTCCAGCTAAATTAGCTCCCCGCAAATTTGCCCAACTTAAATCTGCTTGCTTGAGATTTGTCGCCAATAGCAGTGCTGAACCACTAATATTTGCTTTCATGAGGTTAGCTCTAACTAAGTTAGACATACTCAGATTTACACCTGTTAAATTTGCTTCTGTGAGGTTAGCGTCAGTGATATTAGCCTCTGTAATGATGGCTCCACTGAAATCAGCGCCATTCAGAGATGTGTCACTCAGATCTGTACCGACTAAAATAGCTGCGATCGCAGTTGCTCCTGTCAGGTTCGCACCAGCCAAGTTTGCTGCTGTAAAATTAGCTCCAAACAAGTTAGCTTCGCTGAGGTTAGCGCCAGCTAAGTTAGCACCACTGAAATCTACTCCAGCTACTTTAATTTTGCTCAGGTTGACTCCAGTCAATTGAGCCTGGCTAAAATCTCTTTCACCAGCTGCATATCGTTTCTGTACTTCATCTGCATCCATTTTTGAACACATCCTTATGATTTTGAATTTTGTAGACGCGCACCAACTTACCGCAGGGTATTTTTAATTGTCAGTTCTCAATCCCCAGTACCCAATCCCCAATCCCCAGTACCCAATCCCCAATCCCCAATCCCCAGTACCCAATCCCCAATCCCTACACAAGAATGGCGCGGTTGAATTCATCCTGATTCGCAAAAGTCTCAAAAACACTGTCCATCTTTGTCATTTCAAACAGCATTTGTACAGGCTCACTCACCGAGCAGATAAAGAGTTTAGCACCTGACTCTTTCATGATCCTCAGCAGTGACAAGAGCGCGCCCAAGCCAGAACTATCCATTAGCGTTACATTAGCCAAGTCAATTAAGACAATCTCAACACCATCGCCTACTGCAGAGTTCACTTCTCTACGCAGTTGGTTACCTTGAATTCCATTAAAAATACCAGATGGTTGAAAAATTTTGATTGTAGAACTCATAGAGTCAAGCCTTTGATGGGCAGAACTAGACCAAAAGATTTGATTCACTAGTATATTCGGAAACTTTTTTTTGGACAAATTTACAAAAATATACTTATGATGAGACAAACATCCTTTTGAGGTTATGTTCCCCTTCAGCAATTCAAGAAAATGGCTGATAGCTTTTTTCTATAAGACTGTGGAAGATGACAATAAGAAAAGAAATTTGTATCTTTAAGTAGATACTTTATCTACCGCCTAGATTTGAAGAATTGGTATGACTTGACACAACAAATCGGCAGATTTGTTAGGGGATGAGGGATTAGGGGTAGCAGAGGAAGCAGGGGTAGCAGAGGAAGCAGAGGAAGAAAACCCAATGCCCAATGCCCCATGCCCCATGCCCCGTGCCCAAGCTAGTTACAGTTGGGTTCTTAGCGGTTAATCTGTATTAATTTCTCCTAGGAAATCAGAGCTATTACTAGTATTAGCAAGTAAGTATGATTTGTCACGTCAAAGTGGAAAGATGTCATGACACATGATTTTGAACCACCCCCTAAAAGCTTATCTTTATTAGCTTCCGTGGGAGGGGTTGTTACAGCTATAATCGCTATCGCTAGTCTAAATTATTTATCTAAGCAGCTAACTAGTACTGATACTGTGCTAAAAACTGAAATTTCAACTTCTCACTCTGATACAAATAATAAAGCAGCACAAGCTATTGCCAAGCTTGATGCTCAATCTTTAGCATTGCCTGGTACACCTGTGATTCCTAGTCAGGTGACAGTCAATACAATTCCTTATGTTGCGCCGGGAGTAGGAGCATTAACTCCAAGAGAAGTAGCTATTGCTCATCAAGCTTGGTTGTACTTCCAACGTAATTGGAACAAAGAAACTGGCTTGGTCAACTCTGTGGATAGATATACCGCTATCACAATGTGGGATCAAGCATCCGCGATCGCCGCTTTTGTTGCAGCTAGAGAACTCAATTTTATATCTGTAACAGAATTTGACCTCAGAGTCAGCAAAATGCTGGATACTCTGGCATCTTTGCCTTTATATAAGGGAGAATTGCCTAACAAAGTCTACAATTCTCAAACCCTAGTACCTGTAGATTACGGTCGTCCAGATAAAAAAGCCGAAATCGGCTGGTCAGCTATTGACTTGGGACGGATAGCAATCTGGCTCAAGATAGTGGGAGCAAAATATCCGCATTTAAAACCCAAAACTGATGCTGTCTGGCAGCATTGGCACGTTCAACGTCTAACTAAAGACGGGCAAATGTATGGTACAAGCGTCATCCAAGGTAAGGAACAATACAACCAAGAAGGACGCTTAGGCTATGAAAATTATGCCGCCTATGGTTTAAAACTGTGGGGTTTGGATGTCAATGAAGCCTTAGATTATCAGTCTGATGTTGCCTTTGCCAATATTTACGGTAAGGGAGTGCCTTTCGACCAGCGTAACTACGAAAATTCGGGAGCCAATAACTATGTTTTGAGCGAGCCTTATATTCTTGATGGGATTGAAACTGGATTTCAAGCTTTACCTAAAGCTTATGCAGACCGAGTTTTAGCTGCTCAAGAAGCTCGCTATCATAACACTAAACAATTAACAGCTGTTACTGAAGATAACGTAGATCTTCCTCCCTATTTTGTTTACAACAGCTTGCTGGTTAATGGCGAACCTTGGACAACAATCACAGAAAAACAAGAAAAACATAGTAATTTGCGGTTTCTCAGCACCAAAGCTGCAATTGCTTGGCATGTACTTTATAACAATGCTTACACTCGGCAATTATTTGATTTTGTGCAAGCAAATCTCAAATCTGAACATGGCTGGTATAGCGGCTTCTACGAAAATCCACAGAAGCTAAATACGTCTCTAACTGCTAATAATAATGGTGTAATTCTTGAGAGTTTGCTTTATAAACATGTAGGCAAGCCGCTGACAGTTTGGGCAGGGGTAAAATCAGGGCGTTCTGCTAGCAAAAAATCTCCCTAATCCCAAATTGATTTTTTAAAATTCATTTTTCAATATGCTGCAACGCCATAAAAAAAGGCTAATGAGAACGATTGCATTCTTTCTCATTGGCACATTTTTGCAATTTTTATTTTATCTACCAATCGTAGCTATAGCGCAAAAACCTAATAGTGGAGGTGGAGGTGGGGGTAGTGCTAATAGTTGTAGCAGTCTCCCTAATCCACTCACACCTGAAGAACAAAATTACGCCAAGATTGCTTGGGAGTATTTTGCAAAAAATTACCAGCCAGCAACAGGTTTTGCTAATTCGACTGGTGGGTATCCCTCAGGCACTCTTTGGGATATTGGCAATTATTTGATGGCGTTAAATACAGCACGTTGGATTAATTTAATTAACCAAACTGAATTCGATACCAAAATGAACAAATTCCTCACTACTTTGGGGAAACTTACATTATTTGAAGGTGCTTTACCAAATAAAGTTTACCATGCTGCTACGGGACAATTGGTGGATTACACTAATAAACCAGTGGAAAAAGGTATTGGTTGGTCAGCTTTAGATATTGGTCGCTTACTTGCGGCATTTCACGTGATTCGTACCTGCCATCCGCAATATAAAGATTGGATCAAAGGAACTTTAGCAAAATGGCAGTTGGCGCGATCGCTCAAAGATGGTCAATTATTTGGTGCTGCGGTTTTACCGAATAAAAATACCTTGTTGGTACAAGAAGGAAGACTTGGTTATGAAGAATATGCAGTGCGAGGTTATGAACTTTGGGGGTTTAAAGCACCCAAAGCTGTAGCTCTAGAACCATATAAAATGGTCGAAATTAATGGCATCCAAATTCCTTATGACACCCGTGACTATCAAAAAACTAATGCTAATAATTATGTAGTCAGCGAATCCTATATTTTAGATGGTATTGAATTTGGTTTAGAAGGATATTTAAAAGATTTTGCAGCCAGAGTTTTAGAAGTACAGAAGCGCCGCTTCGAGGCTACAGGACAGCTAACTGCCGTCTCAGAAGATAACATTGATCAACCCCCTTATTTTCTTTACAATACTATTTATTCTAATGGTGCAATTTGGGCAACTATTACAGAAAAAAATAAGCCCTATACACAGTTGCGGAGCATCAGTACTAAGGCTGCATTTGGCTGGCGTTATCTTTATCCCAATAATACCTATGCTCAAAAAGTTTTTGAAGTGGTCAAGGATTTGATTAGCCCTAAGGGTGGTTTTTACGCTGGTTTATATGAGGAAACTAAACAACCAAATAAATCTCTGAGCGGCAACACCAATGGCTTAATTCTAGAGATTTTATACTACAAAGCTAGAGGTAATCGCCCTCTGATTGGATCTAATGGAGTGACTATTCCAGCATCACCATCGAAGTCACCACCAATAGATCCCGATGCTAATACTCCAGCCTCTACAGGCAAAAATCCCAGTACCTCAGCTTCTACAGGCAAAAATCCCAGTACCTCAGCCTCTACAGGTAAAAATCCCAGTACCCCAGCCTCTACAGGTAAAAATCCCAGTACCTCAGCTTCTACAGGTAAAAATCCTAGCAACTCGGCTTCTACAACTAAAAATCCTGATAATCCAACATCTACAGGTAAAAAACCCGCTAACTCAGACTCAAATGCTGAAATAGTGGCGGTTGCACCCATCCCACCAGTAGGTAATCCCTTCCCAGCGTCTTATCCAGTACCAGCAAAACCCTTAACTGTGACCCAAAGACGTTATGCTGAGGCAGCTTGGGGATATTTCAAAGCCAACTTACAATCTGCAAATGGGTTGTTGAACGATCGCGCTGATGTTCCAGGAGCAACTTTCTGGGGATTGGCAGATTATCTAGCTGCACTCCATGCAGCTTTAGCACTGGATATCATCAAACCGAAAGAATTTGATGAACGTACCCGGCAATTGTTAGCCGCGATCGCACAGATGCCTTTGTTTGCTGGTGAATTGCCAAACCGAGGTTATGATACACGCACGCTGCAACCCATAGATTATGGTACTAACCCAGTTCCAGATGGCAATGGCTGGTCGGCTTTGGATGTGGGACGAATGCTGGCAGAACTATATAACTTGAAAACCTGTCATCCAGAATATACAGCAGCTATCGATCAAATTGTTCTTGATTGGTCTTACTTGCGGGTGGTACGTAACGGCATTATTTACAGTGCTACTGCCATTAAAGATGCAAAAGGGCGATCGCTTCCCCGTGTGAAGCTGGAAACCCGCTTAGGATATGAGGAATATGCTGCACGTGGTTTCCAATTGTGGGGATTTGATGTTGATCGCTCTGCTGTTGGTGGTCAATATAAAACTGCAACAGTAGAGGGCGTTCAAGTACCAATTGCACGTACTAGAGCAAACACCACCTTAAACACAAATCAATATACAGTCAGCAATCCGTTCTTACTCTACGCCTTAGAATTTGGTCTAGATCCACAAATGCGATCGCTCTTTACACCAATTTTCCAAGCGCAAGCCGAACGCTATCACAACACTGGCAAACTCACCGCTGCTGGCACAACAGTGACTCATCAACAACCCTACATTGTTCACAGCACAATTATTGGTAATCAACAACCTTGGGCAGCTTTAAGTGATGATGGCAAACCTATAGAAGATGGGCGATTAGTCAGTTCAGCAGTTGCATTCGCTTATAACGCCCTATTTCCAGACGATAAATATGCCCAAGAATTACTGACTGCTACAACTGATTTGTATAATCCTTTACTTGGATTCCATGAGGGTTTTTACGAAAATACTGGCAAAATCGCCCTTGGTTTTACCAGCAGCACCAATAGTATGATTCTGCAATCCTTGCTGTATAAAGTCACCAAGCAGCAACCCTTAATTCGCCCTGATACCGCCATGAATTCCCCCTGGTGGAAAGCGATCGGTGAAGGGGATTCTGGTCACGGTCTACCCAGCACCCCGAAACAGACATCCAAATTTATTTCTAATACCTCAGGTCAATACTGGGTTTCCAACAGTAGCGACACCGTCAACTTGAGCGAACAAAAGCTAGAGAATTTGTTAGCGGTACCGTCGAAGTAGGGAATGGGTAATGGGTAATTGGTAATAATGATTTCTCCCCTTGTCCCCCACCCTACGGGAAGCCCTTCTCTTTCAGAGACGCTAACGCGTAGCTTGCTTCCCCGTAGGGGTACGGGTGAATCCTTCGGATACGCTACGCGAGCGCCAGTTCCTTTATGCCGGGGAACCCGTCCACCGGACTGGCTCACCGCTACGCGTCTACATCTCCCTTATCCCTAGTCCCTAGTCCCCAATCCCCATTACCCCTTATCCCCAGAGGGGGCCCCGAGTTCCCCAATCCCCAGTCCCCAACTCCATATTTTCCTCCTGTACGTTCGCTAGTTTTTATGTATAAATTGATAACAAATCTCTAAATTTAAATGTGCAAATTGGAGTAGTGAACTATACTTGGCAAACTTCAATCAAGCTCTATGCGATAGAGCAACTGATTTAATAGGGTTAAATAATGTGATTCTGGAATCTGCACTGTATCTGGAAATCAATCGGCATTCCATCTGTCCTCAAGAGGTATGGCAATGTACTCCTTCGGTAATTATTGCTGCTCCTGATAACTTCAATCCTGACTCTGGGAATTCAGAATCTACTACGCCTGTAGAGGAAGTAAAGCCTGTGCCCAACCCTACATTCAGTCCGCCATTAGTTGCGCCAAAGCCTACACCTACTCCAGAAAAAACTGTTGTACCTACTGAAAATATCTCTCAACCCCGATTAACTAAAGAAGCAGATTTAATTGCTGCTCAACGTGCTTGGAAATATTTTGAACGCAATTGGAATCCCCAAACAGGTTTAGTTAATTCATCCCACAACATAGCTTGGACGACTTGGTGGGATCAGGGTAGTGCTTTATTAGGAATTTTTGCGGCTCGACAATTAAATTTATTATCAACTGATGTATTTCGACAACGCGTCAACACCTTACTGAAGACTCTAGAAACGCTACCACTACCAGCTACAGGTTTGCCCAATAAAGCCTATAGCACCAGTACTGCTCAAATGCAAAAACTCAATAATACTCCTGATCCAGAGGGTAAGAGTGGTTGGTCTGCTTTAGATTTAGCCAGATTTTTATTAGCATTGCATATTTTGCGATCGCATTATCCCGAATATAGCGATCGCATTAATCATATTGTGGCTGGCTGGAAGTTAACCAAACTAGTTAAGGATGGTTGGTTAAATGGCGGTGTTCCCGAATCTGGGGGCAAAATTCGTGAGGTACAAGAGGGGCGTTTAGGCTACGAACAATACGCTGCTCATAGTTTAAAGCTGTGGAATATCCAAGCTAATAAAGCTCTTGCTCATCCCCCAACCGACAAAGTGCAAGTAGATGGTATTAGCTTACAAATTGATAGACGGAACTTAAAAAATTCTGGCGCTACTAACTACTTAACAAATGACCCTTATCTATTATTGGGATTAGAAATAGGATGGACAGATGCAATTAAAGCTCAAACCGAAAATCTGCTCAAAGTCCAAGTACAAAGGTTTAAGCGCACCAATATCTTAACTGCTGTCAACGAAGATTCTTTGGATCGTCCGCCTTATTTTCTTTATTACAGCGTCTATGCAAATGGAGTAACTTGGCCTGCTACTAGTGTTAGTGAAAAAAGTTATCCCCACTTGCGATTTCTCAGTACTAAAGCTGCATTTTGTTGGTATGCACTCATGCCAGACGATCCCTACACAAAAATGCTGCGAGATGCTGTGCAAAATTTGGCTAGTTTAAATAATGGCTACTTTACTGGCAAATATGAAAATCAAGGGTTAGGTATTAATAATTCTCTAGATGTTAATACTAACGCTGTTATTTTAGAAAGTCTGCTTTATCAAGCTAGAAAAAAACGTTCGTTAATTTTTTAGTTCATTTTAGGGTGCTAACATGACTTCCGTATCGTTTGTCGATCATTCCTCCGATTTTCCTGGTAATAGCCGTTCTACACTCAAAAAAAGAACGCTACTATTCCGTTATTTGGCAGAGATAAATTTAATTTTTGGTGCTTGGTATTTACAATGGCGTATTACCCATTCCATCAACTTTGATGCTCTGTGGCTATCTCTACCTTTGCTGCTAGCAGAAATTTATAGCTATTTCGGCGGTATGATGTTTGTCGTAGGATTGTGGCGACCTTTGGTCAGACAGATTAAGTCTCTCGATCAATTAATGCCTCCCTTAACAATGCCTAATTGGCCGAATGTAGATGTATTTATCGCCTGTTACAACGAGCCAAGCGAAATTGTAGAAGCAACTGCCAGAGCCGCTTTAAATATAGATTATCCTCCTAATAAGCTCCGAGTTTATATATTAGATGATGGTAACTCGCCTCAGATGCGAACCATGTCAGAAAGGCTATGTATTGAAGACTTACAGTCACCATTACTGCAACAAGAAGCTCATAAAATAGATGTTGAGCTTGCTGCTTTCATGGAGCGCTTGCAAGAATTAGAAACTCTAAAACCTAATTTGTTGGATGCGGAAGAATTATTACAAAATTTATCTCCAGAAGATAACCAATCTCAAAATCCTAGTACAACATTTTTGCAGAGTTTACGGCAATTTATCCTTGATTTTAGCCCTCATTATCAAAATAATCATACTGCTCAAAAAAGTTTAAAAGCACGCCTGATTACTGAGCAAGAATTCTTAGCAAAAGCTATTCACCAAAAGGAATTAGAATTGGGTGATTTGGCTAGATTACGCTACATTGCTCGCCCTAAACAACCTGGTGTATCACATCATGCAAAAGCCGGTAACCTCAATTATGCAATTTTTTCTGGCGAAACAGCTGGGGAATTTATTTTAACTTTAGATGCCGATCATATTCCTCAACCACAATTTCTCAAGCGTGTTTTGCCATATTTCTATAATTACAATCTGTTTGGCGGCAAATATGAGCAGAACAAAATTGCCTTTGTCCAGACACCCCAAGGTTTTTATAATCTTCCTGACAATGATCCCTTTGGACATCGAGCCAATTTATTTTATGGGCCGCTACAACAGGGTAAAGATGGGATGAATGCAGCCTTCTATACAGGAACTAATGCTGTATTGAGAAGAGAAGCACTGATTAGTGTCGGACTACAATATTTTGCTGATGAATATGCCAAAGATGAAAAAAGGTTAGATGAATTTGAATTGATTGGCGGCGTATCGAGCCAAAGTATTACAGAAGATATGAATACCGCTATGCGGTTACATAGTGCTGGTTGGAAATCTATTTATCACCATGAACTTTTAGCAGAAGGTTTAGCACCAGAAGATTTGAGTTCTACTCTGCAACAAAGACTACGTTGGGCCCAAGGAACTATTCAAGTATTAGTCAGAGAAAATCCCCTAACCAAAGCTGGACTAACATTCTGGCAAAAGCTGCATTATTTTAAAACAATGTATAGCTATTTTGCTGGTTTTTCTACTTTTGTTTTTATTTCTTGCCCTATTATCTATTTCTTTACAGGATTAATCCCTGTGCAAACACAGGGTTATGATTTTGCCTTACATTTTTTCCCGGCTTTTATTATGAATAGACTGACATTTCTGTCAGCAGCTTGGGGAATACCAGCTAGAGAAATCTGGCGTTCCGAACAATACGCGATCGCAATATTTCCGCTGCTCATCCAAGCTGTCTGGAGTGTCTTTTCTGGAAAAGCAATTAAATTTAAAGTTACACCAAAAGAACGGCAGTCAGGTATCTACTTTAAGCTAATTTGGCCGCAATTACTCATGTTTATTTTGAGTATTTTGGGAATGCTATGGAGCCTATATCGCTTTGCAATTGGTAGTTTAGATTATCCTTGGGTTTACTTACTCAATGGCGTTTGGGCTACTTATAACCTATCACTTCTTTGGTCTGTGATCCGTGCTTCCTATTGGAAACCGTCGAAAGATTCGTAGGAGTAGGGACTGGGGACTGGTGACTGGGGACTGGAAAATAGGTAAAAGGGAATGAGTAATATTAGGTGAGTAAAGAGAGGTAATCAATAATTAGAGATAGCAAATAAAAATCGGTATTAAATAAGTCGTTGGCAATAAAACAAACTAGAGTACGAAATGTAAAAAGGCTTGAAACTCTTACCAATGACAAAGCGCAAAGTCTCTTGCGAAGTTTCCTCCGCTCAGAACTTTGTAAGAATGACAGCCTTAACTAGTTATCTTTCTTTACATCGACCTAGTTAAAATGTGGTTTTATGTCTTTTTACTGAAATAAGGCAATTAAATTTTAATGCTTATTGAGTGAATTCTACAGCATAAAAGTTTGTAATTTTATTATTATATGTCTTGCTGTTTTGATTAGTTAAATGCCAAAATAAGAAGGTGTAATTCATCATCTATATAACAGGAAAATTCAGCAATGAAAATAAAATTAACAATCATAGAGCCATCAGGTATTTTAGATGCTATTAGGGGTAATCAATTGCGTCGTGAAGTTAGCGACATTGTCGCTAGGCAAACAGGATTAGATGTATTATTGATTGACCTTAAAGACGTAAGCTTTATTGATAGTTCTGGTTTAGGTGCTTTAGTTTCAGCCATGCAGATAGTACGCAATGCTAACGCCAAACTCTTTGTTTGTTCTGCCAGTTCGCAAGTCAAAATGTTATTTGAATTAACTAAAGTAGATAGAATTATTCAAAACTTTGCCGACCGTGAGGAATTTCAACGCCAGGTATTGTCAGTACAGTGAAATATCCAGAGTTAAGGTGTATATACAAATTTGATGATTACAGGTTGGCGTAAATCAATAGACTGTTTCCAGCAGCCTAAAACCCTGAATTAGAGTTTTTTGAATTCTGTGACAAGCTACTAGTTAAACAAAGCTTACCTTGAGCAAAGATAAATCGTCTTCTAGATTTTCTTGAGCATTTAAAGACAAAATCTGCGCCAATAATTCCTGAAGCTGATTGCTCTTATCATTGCTACATTTGATTAACAATTCAATAAAAGCATTGATACCCCAAAGCTGACCATCTGGCTGATGAATTTCGTAAGCACCATCACTAAAAATGTATAAACTGTTGTGAGCAGAGATTTCCACAGTTGCATCTTCAAACTCCACATCAGGGACAAAGCCAATAGGTAGATCTAAAGAACTTAGTTGTTTTACACTAATGTCTGTTGTATCTAGTCCAGATAACAATACTGCGGGTGGATGTCCAGCACTCGCGTAGATTAGCTGACGTTTTGAGCGATCGTAAACTCCGTACCAGATGGTAAAGTACTTATCATTGTGATGGCTCATGGGAAAAGCTTGATTGAGAGCGTAAAGCACTTCTTTTGGCTGACTAAAGTTAGTGTTGGGTAGAGACTGCGATCGCAACACATTCAGCACAGATACAGACAAGAGTGCTGAACCCACCCCATGTCCTGATACATCCATCAGATAAATGGCTAAACGATCATCATCTAGCCAGTAGTAGTCAAAGCAATCGCCACCTAACTGTGCGGAAGGAATAAACAACGCTTCTGTTGTAACTGTTCCCACCATTGGCGATGGTAAAAGCGATCGCACATAATCAGCAGCTTCAGCTAGTTCTGCTTCTAAAATTTGCTTTTGAGTTTGCAGATTTTGATTGAGTTGCTCTAAAGCCTGCTTTTGAGTTTGCAAATCTTGATTTAGTTGGTGTAGCCTTAACCCTGCTCTGACTCTGGCTTTTAATTCATTCATCTCTATTGGCTTCGAGACAAATTCATCTGCACCCGCATCTAATCCCATAACTCTATCTTTTTCTTCTCCACGAGCTGCACCTTTAGCTGTTAAAAGAATGAAAAAAGTAGTTGCTAATTCTGGATCGGCTTTGATGCGACGACAGACTTCTATTCCGTCCAGTTTCGCCATCATCCAGTCACATATAATGAGAGCCGGAGTTAAGCTCTTTGCTAGGGCAATTCCTTCTTCCCCATCACTGGCTGTTGTCGTATCATAACCTTGGTTTTGCAGTGTTCTTTTTAGTGCTATCCGCACTATTGGGTCATCATCAATAATCAAGATTTTGAACATGAAATTTTATAGAAATAAACTCAGATTTCATGGTGAATCCAATTAAGATTTGCACTGATATTAACCATGAAAACTGTAATTAAATATTATATAATAAAATATTAAACTTGCTAGGCTTACTTTTTACTTAATGAAATCAATAAAATTGAAAGGTTAAAGTCACAGTGAATAATAAAATTTATCTCAAAGTTGATACAGATCTGAATAATTCTGCACAAGTTTTATCATGGTTTGAGCAGATCAACAAACCACCAATTCCCGATGCCAAAATCTGGTGGCAATGCCAAACTTTGCTGATAGAAGGCTTTGCTAACATTGTGGAACACGCACACAAAAATCTACCTGTAGATACACCTATTGAATTAGAAGCTGTACGTTCAAGTGAAAATATAGAAATCAGAATTTTGTCGAAAGGCCCAGCTTTCGATTTAGAGCAAAAATTACAAGAAGTGTCAGACTTTGAAGATAACGATCAAGAGCGTGGACGCGGCTTAAAAATTATGTCGGAGATTGCCGATCAGTTAACTTATGAGCCAACAGCAGATGCTCGTTACTGTTTATTTATTAGTAAATATTATTGATGATTTTGGCTTTCTAAAAATGCTTGAATTTGGTCAATGTATTTAGTTAACTCATCAATTAACTTTGCAGTACCTCGCCGTTCTTGCTCGTGAGCTAGTTGTTCTAATTGTTCTGCGGCTCGGCGCATAGGTGTAACACCCACATTAGCACTAGCACCTTTGATGTGATGAGCTTCTTGCGCTAGTTGTTCAAAGTCATTATTCTCGATTGCGGCTTTAGTGATATCTAAATGAGTATGAGTATCTTCAACAAAAATTTCCAATAATTCAAATTCAAATTCTGTATTGTCTTCTGAAAGTTGATGCAGGTGTTCCCAATCAATTAGTAAACCTACTGGATTAGTTTCTGTGGTAGTCGCCTCAGGTTTACAAGCCACAGTATCCTGTGTTTTCAAAATCATGCTTCCCCAATGGTCTAACATAGCGGCAAGTTTGTCTTTAATGACTGGCTTACTCAAATAGTCATCCATACCAGCATCCAGACACTTTTGCCTATCTTCTTTCATCGCATTAGCAGTCATTGCAATCACCACAGGACGACGACGGCTAGCAAAGGCGGTTTCGGGCAGACGATGAATTTTTCTTGTGGCATCCAAACCATCCAGCACAGGCATCTGACAATCCATAAAAATTAAGTCGTAGGGAACTTTTTCTAATATTTCCAGTGCCTCTTGACCATTAGCAACCACATCCGCGCTGTAGCCTAAGCTTTGCAATAGTTTGATAGCGACTTTCTGATTGACGAGATTATCTTCAGCTAGCAGAATTCTTAACTGAGATTTAGTAGCAACTTTAGTTTGGGCGGTTTGCACAGAATTTGACATTTTTGTAACTTCTGAATGATCGAAATTATGAGGTTCTGTCCCGGTTCCTAAATTATTCATAATAGTATCCAAGAGGCGAGAAGGCTTCACAGGTTTGACTAAATAAGCAGCAAATCCTATTTGCAGTGATTGTCTAACTTCATCCCGTTGATTAGTAGAGGTCAGCATAATCAAAGGTATCTCACCAATGGCAGAATTGGCTTTAATTTTGGCTCCTAAACTCATACCATCTGTGTCGGGCATTTGCATATCAATCAAAGCGATATCATAAGGCTGTGACTGCTGATAAGCTTTTTGTATAGCGCTGAAGGCCGCTGCTGCACAGTCGGCTGTATCTACCTGCATTCCCCACCGGGTAGCTTGATGGTAGATGATTTTACGATTAGTAGCATTATCATCCACAACTAATAAACGGCGATTCTTTAAAAATCCGCGATCGCTAATTGGTGCGACAGGCTGGATTTGCTTGGCAAACGTCACTCTAAACCAAAACTTTGAGCCTTCACCTAGCTGACTTTCTACCCCAATTTCTCCCCCCATTAAAGTTACTAGCTGTTTGCAAATAGCTAACCCTAAACCTGTGCCGCCATATTTACGGGTAGTGGAAGCATCTACTTGGGTAAATGGCGTAAACAGTTTGCTTTGGTCTTCTTTGGAAATACCCAAACCTGTATCTGTAATCGCAAAACCGATGGTAGCTGTAGTTGGAGTTTCTGATTCTAATTCTGCTCGGACTAAGACCTCACCTTTACCAGTAAACTTGATAGCGTTGCTGAGTAAATTCATTAAAATTTGCCGCAGACGGCTAGCATCGCCTTTGAGGTAAGTAGGAACATCGCGTTGTATTAATGCGCCCATTTCTATCCCCTTACTATGAGCTTGGGGAACTAATAAATCGATTACTTCTTCCACACAGGTTGATAAATCAAAGTCTAGAGTTTCGAGAACCATTTCCCCAGCCTCTAGTTTGGATAAATCCAAAATCTCGTTGATTAATGTTAATAAAGCATCGCCACTAATGCGAATAGTTTCCACAAAATCTCGCTGTTCCGCATTCAGCACCGTGTCTAACAATAAGCCAGTCATCCCCAAAACGGCATTCATGGGGGTACGAATTTCGTGACTCATGTTTGCTAAAAAAGCACTTTTAGCTTGAGATGCCAACTCTGCTTGGCTACGAGCACCTTCAAGTTCTTGTCTTTGGAGAGTTTCTGCTTCTAGCAATTTAGCATGGGCTAATGCCATACCAATTTGGTCAGCTAATTCTCGTAAAAGTTCCGTTTCCCAATTAGTCCATTGCCGCGGATGGTGGCATTGATGAGCAATCAGCAATCCCCAAAGTTGACTGTTTAAGATAATTGGTACAACTAAGTTAGCTTTCACAGCAAATTGCTGAAGCATTTCGATATGGCAAGGTTGAATCTGAGATTGCTCGATATCGTTAATGGCGCTAACTCTACCTTGACGGTATTTCTGAATGTAATTTTCGCTAAAACAAGGATCGAAGATATTCTGCCCCATGATTGTAGGCAAGTCAGGCATCACTACTTCTTTTAACGTTGTAAAAGAGCTATCTGATTCTAATTGCAATATCAGTACTCGGTCTGCCTTCAGCAGCTTTTGCACCTCGGTAACACTGGTTTGCAGAATTTCATCTATTTGTAAAGACTCCCGAATTTTGAGAGTGATATCAGCCGATAATTGCGATCGCAAATTTTGGCGTTGGAGTGCTTCTTCTCCCTGCTTGCGTTCAATAAACTGACCCAATAAGTTACCAATAGTAGTCAGACTCACAAGCAAATCTAAATCTATTGGCTGCTTCTCCTGTTTCAGGAAAGTGATCACACCAAAAGTTTGGTTGCGACTATAGACAGGAAAACCAAAAGCAGTGTGCAATCCTGCTTCAATAATGTGTTGGCAGGCACAGTTGGCATCTGCCAAAATATCATCAATCCAAACAGGTGTATTATCAGCCCATACACGACCAGGTAGCCCGATTCCCAAAGCAAAAGTGGTTTGTCGGGTAAATGCTTCCAACTCTGATTTTGCTAGAGATGATGCAAACCAAATATCAAGACAACGCAATACATTGGCTTGTTGATCCACTAACCACATTTCCCCTGCATCCCAACCCAAACTCTCACAGATTCCCTGCAAAATCAGGGGAATAGCTTCAGCAATATTATTAGCAGCAGTTAATACGCTGGTTGCGGCATATTGGGCAGTTAGGTGTTGTTCTGCGCGTTTGCGATCGTTAATATCATGTGCAGTACCCATAATTTGGCACGGCGTACCATCGGCTCTGCGTTTAAAAATGGTTTCACGATGCCAAAACCATCGCCACTCGCCACTACTATGCTTTAGCCGTTGTTCAAACTCTACTACCTCGTTATCTTTGAGTTTTTGAGCAGCCTCGAAATATTTCATTCTGCTGGGCAAATAGTCAGGATGAATAAGATTAGTCAGAAAGTCTGAACCCATTGCTGTAATTTCTTCTGACTCATAACCCAAATATCTACTCGCAGGTTTGTTGGTATAAATAGCACTCATGGTGTCCAAATCGAACACATAAATCAAACTGGGTGAGTTGTCCGCAATGCTTTCGGTAAACCACTTGCTATCTTGCAAAGCGGCTTCTGCTTTTTTGCGTTCGGTAATATCAATCCCAGTACCCATGACATATTCAACTTGCCCAGTATCATCCTTAAGGATGGTGTTTGTCCATGCAATCAGCCGCAAACTACCATCTTTTCTCACCCAGTAGTTTTCATACTCATTGATAAATTGACCACCTTGTAGCTGCTGAAAAACGGCTTTGACTGGCTCTTTTTCCTCTGGAGTTAGCAAGATGTCCCAGAAATATTTACCCCTAACCTCATCAAATGAGTAACCAGTGGTTTGCTCACAAGCTTGATTGAAGCGAACAATTCGCCCTTGCGTATCGATAACGATTACTAAAGCTGCAACTGTATTTAAAATTTCTGAGATTAAATAGCGCTCTTTTTCTATGATTGCCTCGGTCTGCGATCGCTTTTTAAGTTCGCGATAGATCAGGTAGTAAACCACACTGAGAATCATAAAACATAGGCTAATGGCGATGACGATTGTCAAAATTGTCTTCGCGCCACTGGCTTTGGCTGCTGCTGCATATTTTTGATGTTGCTGGCTGTCTTCAGTTCGCATCTGTGCCATCAGCTTGCGGATTTCATCCATGAGATTGGTACCGCGATTGCTCAAAAATAACTGCCAGTTAGAATCAGAACTATTTTGCTGGCGAAAATCTATAGATTCCTGAATTTCGGCTAATTTTCCTTTGATTAATCCTTCCAAATGAGCAATTTTTTGTTGCTGCTGGGGCTCCTCTTCTGATATTTTTTTTAGTTCTTGAATTTGGGAATTAATATTACTAACTGCTATGTTATAAGGTTCTAAATAAATTTTATCTCCTGTGAGCAGATAACCAAATTCGCCATTTTCAGCATCTTTGAGCAGAGATAACAGTTTTTCTTGAGTATAAATTTTCTCTTCTGTAGTTTTTTCAGCATTCAGATTTTCAATAAATATTTTTGTATTTTGATAGGAAAATATACCAGTTATTACTAATATGGTAGATGCTAGTCCTAATGCTGCCGCAATCTTTTTTAAAAATTGCATACGTGTCTTTTTGATATATTTATTTTTCTGATGTGGCAGTCCTAAATGTGCTAAATCGCGTCGCAGCTCTAGTTGCCTAATAACATGACGGCCTAAAACCCTTAAGGCTTCCATCTGTTCTACAGTCAGTTCCCTTGGTACATGGTCAATCACACAAAGTGTGCCCAAGGCATATCCCTCACCATTAATTAGAGGTACACCTGCATAAAAACCTATATGCGGATCTGATGTAACTAAAGGATTTGTGGCAAATCTTTCGTCAGTTGTGGCATCAGAAACCACAAAAACCTCAGATTTTAAAATTGCATGGGCACAAAATGAAATATCGCGGGGCGTTTCTAGCGCTGTCAAACCAACTTTGGACTTAAACCATTGACGGTTGCTATCAATTAAGCTAACTAGGGCGATGGGAGTGCCACAAATATATGATGCTAAATAAGTCAGGTCATCAAAAGCTGCTTCAGATACTGAATCTAAGATTCGATATTGGGAAAGTGCTTCAAGTCTCTGGGCTTCGTTATTAGGTAATGGTGCTTTCATCCTTAAGCTTGATTTGGAGGTCAAAAGACCTCAATAAATCGATTGTGCTGAATGCGCGATCGCTGTGTAAGTAGTTTATTGTAAAAATACCCAACATATAGAGTCAGAATTTATACATAGAAAAGATGGAATTCTTATATTAATAATGATACTTTTTTACGAAAATCGTTATAGTAACTTCACTGATTATGGTATTCGTACAAGTCTTTTAACTTTTGAACGCCAGTTGCTACAACGCGGGAAATCCGCGCCACGCACTAACGCACTGGCTCCTTTTGACTTTTGACTTCCGCCTGGCGCTACTAGAGTCATGAACTAAATGACAAAAGTCTGAAATAATTAATAGTTAACTGCTAATAAAAAATAGGAAAACAAGTTTTGTAGTCTTCTAGATATCACAGTTTTGTATAACTGCTTATACAACGCAAAGATTGTTAATTTTAAATTGTGAATTTGGAGTAAAGTTAAGTGACTGCCACTATTCCCTCTAAACCACGAAAGTTACCAAATCAAGCAATAGGAGCTAAAATTTTCCACTGGATTAATATCATTAGCTTGTTTATTATGCTGACCAGCGGACTACAAATTTATAATGCTAACCCGGTTTTTGGTGGGCGTACAGGTATACATATTTTTCCTTTATTTACATTAGGAGGTTGGCTAGCTGGGGGTAGACATTGGCACTTTTTTGCTATGTGGTTATTTTCGCTGAATCTACTATGGTATGGAGTTTATGTTTTCATTACTCGCCGTTGGCGGCATCGATTTGTTGGTACTAATGATGTAAAAGCATTACAGAAAACTCATAACACCAAGCGATTAATTTATGCTTGGCATCGCATTGTTTATACAGCTATTATTCCTATCTTACTTTTGGCTTTATTTACTGGTATAGGTATGTATAAACCTGCTCAATTTCCCTGGATTGTGGATTTATTTGGCAGTTGGCAAGCATTGCGTATTGCTCATTTTGCCTCAGTGCCTATTGTAATTGTATTTGCGATCGCCCACTATTTTCTAGGACGGCAAGCTGGTGGTCAAGAACTTACAGATTCGATGTTTTGGTAACTTGGTATTCATCATCCTTTTATTTTAGATTGGGTACTAAGCACCACAACAGCTTGCAGATACATAATCAAAAAATTAATCTAACTCTTGTTGTAACAAGAATTTTACTCTCGAATACTGTATGAATATTGAATAGTGCCCACCCTGCAAATTCTATGTTTAGCTAAATTATTTCTTGGCTTTTTGATATGGGTTTAATTCGCAGAAATATTCCTCAATTTACACGTCGGCAATTTTTACAAATTTCTGGATTGTCTAGTGCTAGTTTATTGCTTGGTGGCTGTGGTACACCTAGCTTTGAAGATTTGGTGGGTAAATTATCAGAACCACTTAACCAGAAGGTAGAAACTTTCATCTTTAAACCACAAAAGCCAGTACCAGAATTTTCGCTAAGTGAAATTCAACCAGAAGCGTTAATTGTGAATAGCTTTAGGTCTACTCCGATTATTGATGAGGAGAAGTATCGCTTAATTATTGATGGTGAAGTTAATCAACCTCTGAGTTTGACTATGGCAGAAATTCGCGCTTTACCCCTCACTTCCATGATTATTCGCCATGTTTGTGTAGAAGGCTGGGCTGCGATCGTGCAATGGGGTGGTGTACGTTTAAAAGAAATTTTCACACTTGCTCAGCCAAAAGCTAATGTCAAGTATGCTTATTTTAAATCAGCCGATGGCTATTATGAAAGTTGGGATATAGCATCAGTTTTACATCCCCAAACTTTATTAGCTTATCAAAAAAATGGAGAAGCTTTACCCATTGATAATGGCGCACCTCTGCGTTTAGCTTCGCCAATTAAGTTGGGTTACAAGCAGAGTAAATGGGTAACTCAAATTACACTAACTAGTTATTTATCACCTTTTAAAGGCTATTGGGAAGACCAAGGCTATGAATGGTTTGCAGGACTTTAGTAGCAATTACTATTAATTTTTAACCTTTGAAATTTGACTCTGGACTCATAATAACTATGAACTTTTTTGATAAACTGCAAAATAATATTACCCATAACCAAAGCCTACTATTTGTAGGACTTGACCCCAATCCAGAGATGATGCCTCACCGCTATGCAGAACAAGATATGATAGCGGGATTGTGGAATTGGTTGCAATTTATTATTGCTGAAACTGCTGATTTTGTCTGTGCTTATAAACCAACACTCGGCTTTTATGAGGCTTTAGGAATTCCTGGTTTAGAACTGTTACATAAAACTTTAAAAGCAATTCCCCAGCATATTCCCATTATTTTAGATGCCAAGCACAGTGATTTAAACACTAGTACTATTTTTGCCCGTACTGTATTTACCGAATGGCAAGTAGATGCTATTACTCTTAGCCCTTATACTGGGCAAGATCATGTAGCACCATTTTTAGTTTATCCTGATAAAGCAGTCTTTATTTTATCTTGTACATCTAACCCCGGAGCCGAAAGTTTACAGCAATATCCTACTAACGAATCACCGCTATATTTACAGGTAGTAAAAGAATCAAGAACTTGGGGTACACCAGAACAATTAGGTTTAGAAGTGGGAACTAACAATCCTGAAGTTTTGGCATTGATTAGAGCCGTAGCCCCTGAAAGAATAATTATGGCTCGTAGTATCTGGGCTGAAGAGAATAATCTGAATGAAATTTTAGCTTCAGGTTTGAATGATCACGGTGATGGCTTGTTGATTCCTGTGCCTCAAGATATGTTAAGTAGCCCACAGTTAGCTCAGGAAATTGCATCTTTAGGGGCAGAAATTAACTTAGCCAAAAATAACATTATTCAAGAGAATTCCAGCTGCTCTGTGTGGCTACCTGATGTGTGTTCTTTTAACCAACATCCACAGCAAGATTTAATTTTACAACTGTATGATATTGGTTGCATTATGTTTGGTAGCTTCGTACAAGCATCAGGAGCAACATTTCCTTATTACGTCGACTTACGGAAAATAATTTCCAATCCGCAAGTTTTTAATCTAGTACTGACTGCTTATGCAGAGATTTTACAAAATCTGACTTTTGATAGGATAGCAGGTATTCCCTACGGTTCTTTACCAACAGCAACAGGTTTAGCTTTGCGTCTGAATTATCCGATGATTTTCCCACGCAAAGAAGTAAAAGCACATGGAACTCGTAAGGTAATTGAAGGTAACTTCCATCCTGGTGAAACTGTTGTGGTTGTGGATGATATTCTCATTAGTGGTAAAAGTGCAATTGAAGGAGCAGAAAAATTACAATCTGCAGGGTTAAAAGTTAATGATATCGTGGTCTTTATCGACCATGAAGCAGGAGTGAAAGATAGGTTAAAAGCAAATGGTTACAATAGTTATGCAGTTTTAACCATTTCGGAAATTACAGAAACTCTGTATCAAACTGGACGTATTAATGAAGAGCAATTTTTGGCTTTTAAAGAAAGCTAGTGCAGCAAGTAAAAGCCAAAAGTAAAAAAATATTTTTATCTGCTCATCAACCTTGAGGAGTGACATACGATCGCAGTTGTAAATTAACTTTCTCTTTGCCAACCAACATCAGAGTTTTGTAACTAAATATTATGAATTTCTCACTCAATCAACTAATTAAAGTACTAATTTTAACGCTACTATTTCCTTTAGTGTTTCTTAATGGTTGGCTAGTATTTAAATTTTTTCAATATTTTCAACCCATAGTCACGATTTTTGTCTTAGCAAGTTTGTTTGCTTTTATTTTAAACTATCCAGTTACACAACTACAAAAACGCGGTGTTAAGCGTAATTATGCAGTAGCGCTAGTTTTTATATCAGCCTTATTAATTTTAATTAGTTTAGGCATTACTTTATTTCCCTTAGCTTTGGAACAATTTAATGAAATGGCTAAACTTTTGCCTCAATGGATTGATGCTAATGAGGCAAAAATTCAAGCTTTCAATCATTCTCTGAGTAATCCAAGATTAAAAGTAAATTTTGGTCAAATACTAACTCAGATAACCAATCACTTACCTAATGAATTAGAGTCTATATTTAATAATTTTCTGATTATTATCAAAGATACTATTGATAGCGTTTCTGAAGTAATAGTGACAGTCGTTTTGACTTTTTATCTATTGATAGATGGCAAAAGAATTTGGGAAGGTATTTTTAACAAAATACCAAGTGAGTCTGCTCAAAAAGTGAGAGAATCTCTGCAACAAAATTTTCAAAATTATTTAATTGGTCAAGTAAGTTTAGCTCTATTGATGGGTGTAGCTGAAACACTATTATTTTTAGCTTTTCAAATTCAGTTTGCTTTACTATTTGGGTTAGGGGTGGGAATTTTAAGCTTAATTCCATTTGGTGATGTCGTCAGCTTAATAGTAATTATTTTAATAATAGCGTCCCATGATATTTGGCTAGCAGTGAAGATTTTTGCAGTCGCGATTATTATAGACCAGGTAATTGACCAAGCGATCGCCCCCCGTCTTCTAGGAAAATTCACAGGACTTAGACCCGTATGGGTAATAGTTTCTTTATTAGTAGGAACTTATATTGGCGGCTTGTTGGGTTTACTAATTGCGGTACCTGTAGCTGGTTTTATCAAAGATGCAGCCGATGGTTTTATATCTCTCTCTGATGATGCCAAAAACACTATTGAACCCCCAAGTTTACCAGAAATCTTAACAGAAGAATCCACTTAAATTGGCAATAGGGTATCTTGAATCTTGTACAGACGCGATTAATCGCGTCTCTCCGACTCTCCACTAACTTCCATCCTCAATTATCTTTTCTAGTAATCTTCAACATCATATTGCCACCTAGCTGTAATTCATAGTCAACTTTTGCAATCTCTACACTGTAACCTGCAGATGTATAATGCTTCACTATCCCATCTAAATAGGGAGAAGGTTCTGACATTAAAGTCAGTAAAGGAAATATTCTGATTTCTTGAGCAATCCGGAGCATTTCGGTAATCGAATTGAGGTGAAAATCATAATTAAAGTGGTCAGAATATAAAAATAAAAAATGTGAACAAAGAGCTAAATCAAATTCTTGATTTTGATAGTTCAAGCTTGGCAATTCACCAGTTACATATCTGCGATTCTGCTTACCAACTTCATAGTCAGCAATAAATTTTTCAATAACTTTTACCCGATTTTGACGCAAATACTCTGGTGATTTATGGTAGCTCCACACCCAATTATTAGGCGTAGCTTTCACTTGCTCAATAATAGAATCCACTACTTCATTAAATCTAGCTAATATCTCTTTCGCAGAAAATTTGTATAGAGGATCAACCGAAATTACGCTTTTACCGAGAAGATTCATTTCTGCATTAAAACTTGCTGGCCCATCCCCAATACCAATAATTCTTTTATTTAAATCTGCATTTGTTAAATTAAACATTTTGACATATTCATCCATTGACCTCCCAAAAGGAACAACTTTATCTAAAACCAGCGCCATGAAATTTACCTCATGATTAGAGACTCATGAGGATAATATAATATTTTATGTAAATATTTAATTTTACTGAGCTTCAGTATGCTTATTTCTCTCTTTTATCAGTATTTCTGTAGCTTTATCGGCAGCAACCGGACGGTAGAAAAGGTAACCTTGTACATCTTCGCAGTTGATAGATTTCAAAAATTCTAATTCTTCAGCTTTTTCTACACCTTCAGCTGTTAACCTTAATCCTAAATTCTGCCCTAATACCACTATCGCTTTGATAATATGAGCGACTTTACTATCTCGAGTTAACTCTTGGATAAAAGACTTATCAATTTTTAAATGATGCAGGGGTAAAAGTTGTAGGCGAGAAAGGGAAGAATGTCCTGTACCAAAATCATCAATGGAGAGATACACACCCATTTCTTGGAGAGCATCCAACACATTTCTCGTAAATTCTAAATCTTCAATGGCGATTGATTCTGTAATTTCTAACTCTAAAAATTTGGCTTCTAGTCCTGTCTCTTTTAAGATGCTATTTAAAATTTCCACCAGATTCGGTTGACGAAACTGTTTCAGGGAGAGATTAACAGCAACTGTCAAGGGAGTAAATCCAGCATCTTGCCAAGCTTTATTTTGCTTACAAGCTGTTCTGAGTACCCATTCGCCAATGGGGACAATTAATCCGCTTTCTTCAGCCAGGGGAATAAACACACTAGGCGCTACTAATCCCATTTCTGGGTGTTGCCAGCGTAAAAGCGCTTCCATGCCAGAAATTTGTCCGGTGAGAATATTAACTCGAGGCTGATAGTACACCATAAATTCTTCCCGCTCTAAAGCAAAACGCAAACTCTTTTCTAAAGTCAGGAGTTCCGGTGTTTTGGTACATAGAGCTGTGGTGTAAAACTGGTAGTTATTTCTACCAGCATCTTTTGCGTAATACAACGCCGCATCCGCGTGCTGGATGAGGGTTTCCGCGTCAGGACTATCTTCATTAAGCAGAGCAATCCCCAGACTCGCACTCACATAAAGTTCGTGTCCCTCAATTTCAAAGCAATTTTCTAAGGCTTGTAGAATTCTTTGAGATACTTGTGTGACTTCGTCAAGATGATTAACTTGGGGTAGTAAAATCGTGAATTCATCTCCCCCCCAACGAGCAATAGTATCCCCTGCTCTTAAACAATCTCTCAAGCGTTGAGCCACAGATTTTAACAGAGTATCCCCCAATGTATGCCCCAAGGTATCATTTATTACCTTGAAACGGTCTAGATCGAGGAACATCACAGCTAGACTGTCATAAGTGCGAGTGGCGTTAGGTAAAGCTTTATCGAGCAATTCGTTAAACAGCAGGCGGTTGGGTAATCCTGTCAACAAATCATGCAGCGCTTGAAAGCGAATCTTTTCTTCGACTTGCTGACGCTGCCAAGCGGCATTAATACTAGCTGCCATAGTTAACAGCGTAGACTCTTCATGCCTTGACCAGCGACGCTCTTTTGAACAGTCTGCCAAGCCTACGTAACCCCAAAACTTTTCCTCCAGACGCAGAGGCACGAGGAAGATAGATTGAATACCATCACGGGTCAAAATTTGTTGTTCATCAATGGGAAATTCCTGAGTCAGTCCCATAATCGACTCGCCACGAGAGAGTGTGCTGTACCAACGAGCCAGTTCAGAAGATTGATAAGAAAGATTCTGCCAATGTTCTAATGATGGTTCTATATTTGAGCCTGTCCATTCAAACTTGAGGCTGAATGCTAATTCCCCTGTGATTGGGTGGATATGATTTCTAAAGAAATAAGCACGGTCTACTTGAGCAGCTTCACCCATCATAGTCAGAGCTTTCTCAATCCCTGCTTGGTAGTTCATTTCCACCAGCAAATAATTGGCTGATTCGGCAACTGCTTGTAGTAGCCTGTCTCGCTGACGTAATTCGGCTGCGGCTTGTTTTTGCTCGGTAATATCCCTAACTATAAAAGTTCTAATTAAATCACTTTCTGCCAGATAATGAATAGATTGTTCAAAAATTTCTGTGCCAACTTCTACCTCACGCACAAAAGAATTTTCAGAATCGGCATCTCGATTCTTAATTGTATCTAGCAATCCTGATAATACTGGATGTTTTTCCCCAAATTCGCGCAGTTTAGGAAACTTGAGAGATGCCGCCGGATTTAGATAAATGACATTCCCCTCTATATCCATTTCAATAATGGGATTAGGAATGAGTTCGGGAAAGGACGCTAGGCGAGCCAGTACAGTTTCGCTAGCTCCCTCAAACGTAGAATCTGGTGAAATTAAAGTTTCAAAAGGATTGACTGGATTAGCTTGTTCGGATAAAAAGCTAGATATATCCTCTACTGTAATCGATTCCGAAAATGCTTTTTCGGAAATATTAGAAATAGCATAATATTTGGCGTGAACTTGGTTATTACCAAATGCAATTACATCTCCATTTTGCAGGTTATGGGAAAAGCATTTATTACCATTTACAAATACGCCATTAGTACTTTTTTTACCTTTAAAATCACCATCAATAATCCGAAAACCATATTGATCGGTTTCGGGAATTGTTACTCTTAATAAAATGGCGTGTTGCCTGGATACGGAGCGCGAACGTAGAACAATAGCGTTTCTTGAATCTCTTCCCAGAGAATAAGTAGCATCTTGAAGAGGGATAGTGCGTTGCCCTTGTAAGTCTTTGACAACCAAAAGGTGACGTATTTTTTCCCGTTCATGTTCTGGCATGTCTTTTCCTCACATTGTCATATCTTCGGTCTTCTTTGGCAAAATAAAACTTCAATAAGTCCTAACTTTGAGCCTCTATTTATTGCATAGAGCTACTCAATCACTGCGAGCGGTATTTATGACAGGAGAAACTGGACTTAATTTAGGATTTGGCTATTGAATAAAATATTTCCAATTATTTAGTACCAGTATTTCCCTAAGAATTTTAAAATTAGTCTCAAATCACTAAAAGATGAAAAAAAATTCGTCTTACAGTCAAATTTATCGACTTTTTATGTATTCACTCCTCAGAATAAATTCAAATACCTCGGATTATGTATGGTATATTTGCGGATTTTTGTTTAAATTAGGTAAGAAGCAAACAACCAAAAAGTTATGGTCAAAGGGTAATTGCCGTGAAAAATTGATAATGTTCACAGTATAATTGCTGAATATAAGGAATAATATTATCACAGAGTACTTGATTTAGCTTACTGAGAAATACGATAATCTGGGTCTGGGTATTAAAAGTCATGAGGAGAGAATGACGAATCAGAAAAAATTCGCATCCCCCCTAATGTACATATTTTATTTTGGGCGATCGCATGAGGCTACTGCAAAAGACGCAGAGGTGATTGCCCTATTGAGTAATTATACTTAACCCAAATGTAGGAAGTATTTTTTTTAGCGATCGTGCGAATCTAGACAAAGACTCATCTAGGAAAAACTTATGGCTAAAAAATCTAAAGACAGCCTAGAGCAATCCTCGGATATCAGAGTAGCTGCTACTTCCAAAATCTGGGGACTGACAGTAGGAATCCTAGCAATTTGTATTCCGCTTTCAGCTGTGACCAGAAGTGGCGCAATTCTGCCTTTAGCAGCTATTGGTGGTGCAGCAGCTGGTACGGTGGCGATATGGCGTTCTGATAATAAAAAATCCAAAAATGGTTATTTGCAACAGCAGCAAATAGAGCTTTTAGAAGCAAGAATAGCGACTTTAGAAACTATTGTGAGCCATAACGATTTTGATTTACATATGAAAATTCAAAATTTAGAGGCAAACAACAGTACTAAAAATGCTCTACCACAAAATCAATCGGAAAATTAGCCAATATTGATAATTTATACTCTCTTAGGTATTTTCAGAGTCAGTAAATTAAAACTTCTTGTCATGGCTATTTTATAATTTAACATTGCCGCTACTCTTGCTGTCCGCTGCCAATCACACCATTTTTTCCTTTAAGAACTGTTTCGATGGAAACAGTATGTTATTCTCCATTGTAGTTAGAATAATCTGACATCAGTTAACTCTCTATACCTCAGCCATATCAGTTAATGATATGTTTGGGTGCTATTTAGGTGCATCTTTAACGTGAACTCATGCTAATGCTTGTGTTCTATGAAACCGATATAATTACTGAATTTTAATCAATAGAGATTATAAACTTGAGTAATTGGATTGGTATAGCTTACCGTAGGTATGCAGTAATGTGCCGCTCTCATGCAGATGGATTGGATTAGCTTACTTAAAGCTCAACAAGCTGACTTCCTTAACCGCGTCAAAAAACTGAAAATAAATGACTTATCTATACTGAAAAGTCATGTGAAAAATTGTCATAGTGAAATTATGACAATTTGGGGTGAGCCATTGGCAAAACTGCAAAAGTTGTCTTGCCAACAAGCAGAAATTCTGGCCAAAAATCCGCCTCCCACACCACCTGAATATCCAGAACCGCCTGATTGGACAATCCCTTTTCCGCAACACTTTCAACAGCAGGCGGAAGATTATATTTTGCGGGAGCAAATTGTTGAGCAGGTAATGGCGGAACGCCTTGGTAAGTTGGTAAAAAAAGTGTCGCAAGACACTATTAGCCACATAGCTTTAGATGATGAGGGAAATTTACGTGGTGAGAGTAAATTTTCTTATTTGCTCACAGCTAACCAAAAATTGACTATTCAAGTTTATGCAGCCGATGGAGAAAGTTTTAATGGGATTAAGAAAAATAAGATTAAGTGGTCAGTTACTCAAGAGGATATAAAAAAGCATCATGTATTAATTTTTCTTTGCCTGTTGTATCCGCAAAGTAGTAAATTAGGCGACGAAAAACAAGTAGTGATTGCTGGGTTTTTACCTACAGAAAAAGTGGAATGTAATGAACCAAAAATCTTCATTACACCAAGTGATTTGTTGTATGCAGGTGGATTAAGTTGGTATTTAGAATCACTAGTAGGCAAAAAAGATGTAGCACTAGTGGTAAAAGAAAAAGCGATCGCACCTAAAATTGAGACTATCCCATCTGAGCATCCCCTCAAGAGTATCGTAGGTGACTGGGAATACTGGCAGACCTTGCAAGGGCATACGAGAGGAATTAATTGCCTGGCTTATTCTGCGAGAATACCCACAGCCAACATGAATAGCTGTGACCTCAATAGAAAGCCTCCCATATTAGCCAGTGGTAGCCGTGGCGAAACAAAACTCTGGGATTTAACTAGAGGTGAATTAATCGAGACATTGTCAGAAGCACCTTGGGTGGTATCTGGATTAGTCGATGAAGTTAATTCCTTAGCCTTTAGTACCGATGGACAAACTTTAGCCAGTGTTGGCGCAGATTCTACCATCAAGATTTGGCACGTAGGTGCATTAGATTTAATCGATATCTTGCACAAACATCATGGCGTGGTGAGATGCGTAGCTTTTACCCCAGATGGCAGAATGCTAGCGACTGGTGGTGATGATAGAAAAATCTTATTTTGGGATTTAATGAAGCGACAAGTTGCGATCGCTCTTTCCTTAGATGATACAGCAGCTCATGCTCTCGCCCTCAGCCAAGATGGGCAAATTCTCGTCACAGGTAGCTATCGCAAAATCAAAGTTTGGCGGACTTCCCATTTAGCTGGGGTAAGCAATTTGCAGGATGTGCCACCACTCTACAACCTCATGGGGCATTCTCATATTGTGCGTTCCCTAGCTATTAGTGCCGATGGTAAGCTACTCGTTAGCGGTAGTCGGGATCAGACAATCAAAATTTGGCATTTAGAAACTGGAGAATTAATTAATACTCTCAAGGGACATCGAGATGAAGTCTGCACAATCACCTTGAGTCCTGATGAGCAAATTATTGCCAGTGGTAGTGCAGATAAAACTATCAAGTTATGGCATTTAGCAACAGGAGAACTCCTAGGCACTTTTACCGGACATACTGACACAGTCACCGCAGTAGAATTCACGGCTTCTGGCGAAATGTTGGTAAGTGGGAGTTTAGATAAGACAATTAAAATTTGGCAACGAAGTTAAGCAGAGATGATACCAATTCAAAATTACGAAAGCCAAATTTTAAAAGGTTTTCTACGTTGCTATTTGTTGCCGAATTTTGCAGAATTGGGATTCAAGTGCTGAGTTCTGAGTCACAATCCCCACCTCGACTTTCATGGAAGGCTTGTGAAATCTTTTCATTGGCACTTCTCGCCCTGCTTAGCAAAGTGATTAAGCTAGTCGTCATTTAAATTGCATGATTTTCATGTTATTAAAAGCTGCAAACCCTCTCCCCTTACTCTCTGCTCTCTGCCCTCCTGCAGCCTCAATGTGCTTTCTTATCTGCTTAACAGCTTAATTATTTGATTTGGAAGTCCCTAATGCGATCGCTATCTCTTGAGCAATTAAAAATTATCTTCCTCAAGACTTAAAATAGTTATTATTTGTCCTTACAAAACAAACTAAGTGTAAAGTAAGGTTACAAACCTTGGAAAAATATTGAGAAATTGACCTCTTGTCAAACCTGGCTCTAAGGTAGAACCTATAGGAGAGACTTGAGGCGGATGTGATGAACATGAATAATATTCAAAACTATCGGTTTGTCTGTACCTTGACCTTTGGCGATATCTACGGTCAAATCATCGTTTGGTTAATTACAATTACTATAAGTTTGGCATCAGCTTTAGCACTGATGGGTGCCAGAAGACCAGTTTATGCCTTAGCTACTGTTGGTCTGGTGGTGCTGCTATCGCTGCCTTTCTTGTTATTTGCATTTGTAACTACATTGTTAAATCATATTGAATTAACTGCTGTAGGGCCAGGAACAAAAACTGAACCGATTCCAGGAAATGTTTCCCAGCAAAAACCTGTACAAGCAACTAGCTGAAAAGATTTGCAGGATGAAGGATTTAGGATGAAATTAATTCACTAATCAAGGGATGGGTATGAACGAGGAAAGGCAATATCTTTTCTACTCAACGTTGCGTACCAATTCTTGATTTTATTTTTTATCCTTTTTTTCACAAAAAGCTCAAATGAGTATTCAAAATCGCTATTATATCCCTGTCACTAGACAGGGAATTTTTTTGGAGAGGCGCGATGTCTGCGAAGCTGATATGCGTTCAAGTTGCACATTCTTTTGTCAATGTAAATGACCAATGACAAATCACAAAGGAAAACCTTTGCGAAAAAAATATATCGCTTACGTAATTTCTATTGCAATCGGGGCTAATCAAGATTAATTATGCTAGAACATGATGTAATTATTGTTGGGGGGGGCTTGGCAGGATGCCGTGCTGCGGTAGAAATTGCCCGCATTAACCCTAGTTTAAATATTGCTGTAGTTGCTAAAACTCACCCAATTCGTTCGCACTCGGTTGCAGCGCAAGGTGGGATGGCTGCATCGCTGAAAAATGTTGATACCGAAGATAGTTGGGAAGCCCACGCCTTTGATACTGTTAAGGGTTCGGATTACTTAGCAGACCAAGATGCAGTAGCAATTCTCACTCAAGAAGCCCCAAATGTGGTGATTGACTTAGAACACATGGGTGTTCTGTTCTCGCGCTTACCGGATGGAAGAATTGCTCAACGGGCTTTTGGTGGGCATTCCCACAACCGGACTTGCTATGCTGCGGATAAAACTGGTCATGCCATCTTACATGAATTGGTAAATAATTTGCGCCGCTATGGTGTGCAAGTTTACCAAGAATGGTACGTAATGAAACTGGTTTTAGAGGAGGGGCAAGCTAAGGGTGTAGTAATGTACCGCCTGTTAGATGGGCATATAGAGGTACTAAGAGCTAAAGCTGTAATGTTTGCCACCGGGGGATATGGTCGCGTTTATAACACCACTTCCAATGATTACGCCTCCACTGGTGACGGTTTAGCAATGACCGCGATCGCAGGTTTACCTTTAGAAGATATGGAATTTGTGCAATTCCATCCCACTGGCTTATATCCGGTTGGCGTACTGATTTCCGAAGCCGTTAGAGGTGAAGGCGCATATCTGATTAACTCCGAAGGCGATCGCTTTATGGCGAACTATGCACCTAGCCGCATGGAACTAGCTCCCCGTGATATTACCTCACGGGCGATCGCCTACGAAATACGGGCTGGGCGTGGTATCCATGCTGATGGTAGTGCTGGGGGGCCATTTGTATATCTGGATTTGCGCCACATGGGTAGAGAAAAAATCATGAGTCGCGTTCCCTTCTGCTGGGAAGAAGCCCATCGCTTAGTTGGTGTTGATGCTGTGACTCAGCCCATGCCTGTACGTCCTACCATTCATTATTGTATGGGCGGTATCCCTGTGAATGTTGATGGTAGAGTCCGCAGTAGTGGTGATAATTTTGTTGATGGCTTCTTTGCGGCTGGTGAAACAGCTTGTGTTTCCGTTCATGGTGCAAATCGCCTGGGAAGTAATTCGCTGTTAGAATGCGTAGTTTATGGTAAACGAACCGGCGCTGCGATCGCTAATTTTGTGCAAAATCGCAAATTACCAGTAGTAGATGAGCAACGTTACATCAAAGAAGCGCAGCAAGAAATTCAAGCTTTACTAGAACAGCCAGGAAAATACCGCATTAACGAAGTGCGCCAAGCTTTTCAAGATACCATGACTCAGTACTGTGGCGTTTTCCGTACTGAAGAATTAATGCGTCAAGGTTTAGAAAAATTAGCAGAATTAGAACAACAATATCCACAGGTATATTTAGACGATAAAGGCAAATCTTGGAATACAGAAATTGTTGAAGCCTTAGAATTACGCAGTTTAATGGTAGTCGGGCAGACAATTCTCGCCTCTGCATTAAATCGCCAAGAAAGTCGCGGCGCACATTTCCGTGAAGATTATGCCAATAGAGATGATGAGAAATTCCTCAAACATACAATGGCTTATTATTCACCAGCAGGGATTGATATTCAATATCGTCCGGTTGCAATTACCATGTTTCAGCCACAGGAAAGAAGATATTAATTAGGGTAATTGGTAATTGGTAATTACAACTATTTTCAGATCTAAGGGCACGGCAGTGCTGTGCCTCTACCTGCGTACCTCATTTACCTGAAATACGCTGTATGGCTGTCAACAGCCAAAAATCTTCATTTTTTGATTCACGCTTGTCTAAATAGCGAGAAATTTACGTGTAATTACTGATAGACATTTGTCATTGTAGCTCTTTAAATAAGACTAAAGAAAATCTCTGAAAAATCTCTTTACGAGTTTTTACTGGAATTAACAAATTCTAGGGTTAAGAGCTATTTTCAACTTTCTCTTACAAGAAAAAGAAAATACATATTTAAGTCAAAAGTTTCTACTTCTTGTAATAGTAAAAAAATGGGTGTTGCTACTATTTGGTATAGTTGTTAGTTGTTTAGCTGTTGTAGAATTCCCATCAGAGGTACAAGCTTAACAGTTTCAGTTTTACTATACCAATTTTCATACAACTTTGAGTTTTTAGCATCAAGAAAATCTTGGAGAATTTTGGAAAAGCGGTTCGCCGTGATTTAGGCACAAATTGCTTCTGCTTTTATTTAAAGAAAGCTACAGTCTAGTGCTACTCACAAGCAGGCTTTAACAAAATCCTGCAATAGGATTTTCTTATATCTAATTTTCTACAAAATCTCTAAGTCTTGAAAAATGCAAGAATTTAACATTCCCCAATCGCTAGAAATAGAAGTATCACAACTGCGTAAAACTATTAACTCTCTGCTATGGATAACTAAACTTTTTCGTACAGTCGGCTATAGCATTTTAGTTTTGGTGTTTATTGACTTAATTGATATATTTGTGCCCTTGAATTTTATGAATCCTGTGTGGGAGTTTCAGATGATAGGAGCGCTAGTAGACCTGGTAGCTATAACCTTAATTGGGCTAGTTTTAGTATTCTCGGGTAAGTTAGAGAAACGTCTAAAATGGGAATTTCCGTTTTTACTATGGTTATCAAGGTTATGTTTATTAGTAGGATTATCATATTTGTTACTCATCCCTTTAGCAATCAATAACACTATCAGCCTTTATAACGTAAATATTGAAGGATTAAATCAAGATTATAGTCAGCAGGAGCTACTCAATAGCAACTGGAAACAGCAGATTGGCCAAGCTTCCGCCGCAGAATTTAATAATCTTCTTGAACATAAGAGTATGCAAGAAGTAAAAACTCAAACATTAGTAGAGGTGAATCGCAGCCAGAATCATCCAGATCAAAAATTACCAGCTATAAATCTTGCTGGTAATTTCAAGTTGCTGAAGAGTGCGGTAAAATTTAATTTAGGAGCTTTGGTTGCTGCGGCTTTGTTTATTACTATCTGGAAGAAAACATCCTGGGCTCGAGAATAGGCTTAATACTGATAGGCTGCTTACTTATGCAGAAGTAATTGTAGGTGATTCAAATCGTTGAATTTCTATTAGATAACCATTTGGATCGCGCAGAAAAAAATGATAAATTTTGTACTTCTCATTGAATGTAGGCGGCTGTTCAAATTCTACACCTTGTTGTTGTAGATACTCATACCACTCATCTACTTGCTGTGTAACTAAAGTAAAAATTACACTTGATTGTTTTTCGTTAATTTCTGTCCTGAAAATTCCACTTTCTTGACACAAGCCCAAGTATCCAGAACCCGTTACAGTATAAATTCTACAAGTTCCTTGATCGAGCCAGAGATGAAACCCCAGCTTGTCTTCATAGAAGCTGGCTGAGGCTGCGAGATCCTGGGTATATAAAAAGGTAATTTGCTGATCAATTGGCGGGCGATCGCACATAAAATTGAGTTAAGAGAGCAAACAGATCTAAGAAAACCTTTTTTAAGTGGTACAGATTTGAGCTATGCTAGACTCAGTCTAACTTTTCTTCCTCAAGTCAAACTGAATTCAGCCAAACTCTACAGAGCAATTTTGTGTCAGGGAATCTTGCAAAATAATTGTGTTAGCGCTCTTAAAGATTTTGGTTTAGATATAACAGTTATCAGTTAGCAGTCCTCCTCAAGGCTAACTTTTTGGGTGCTGACTTCTGAGTAGAAATACTAGTATCTCTTACCAGTCGCCAATCACCAGTCCCCAATCCCAATTATTCGCGTAGTCCTTTTGCTCACCTCAAGTTAATTTTTGAAAAGTTTAGTTCATCTAGGTATCTATATAGCCATAAAGTTATATAGAAATCCAAAACTGAAGGAATCAAGTATGAGTAGCGATCTAGCAAGCAAGTTGCGGGAAGGAACAAAACAATCCCATACAATGGCGGAAAATACAGCCTTCATGAAGTGTTTTCTCAAAGGGATTGTCGAAAAAGAGCCTTTCCGCAAACTAATAGCTAACTTGTATTTAGTTTATAGCGCTTTAGAAGAACAACTTCAGCGTTATAGTACTCATCCTGTAATGAGTCTGATTTATTTTCCTATATTGAACCGTACAGCTAATTTGGAAAAGGATTTGGCTTTTTACTACGGTGAGAACTGGCGAGAGCAAATCGCAGCGCTGGAAGCAGGTAAAACTTATGTAGCACGCATCAATGAAGTTGCTGAAACTGAACCTGCATTACTAGTAGCTCATGCCTATGTGCGCTATATGGGAGACTTATCTGGGGGTCAAAGTCTAAAGAAAATTATCCGTTCAGCGCTAGACTTACCACCAGATCAAGGTACTGGATTGCATGAATTTGAGCAATTACCATCGGTTGAAGCCATTAGAGCATTTAAAGGTCAATATCGTGATGCTTTAAATGCATTACCTGTAAATGATGCTTTAGCTGAGAAAATTGTCGCAGAAGCAAACTATGCCTTTGAACTAAATCGCGATGTTGTCCATGAGTTAGAAGATGATGTGAGAATTGCAATTGGCGATCATGTTTTTGACTTGATTACACGCCAAGATAAACCCGGTAGCACAGAACGTTCACCTGGTAGTACTTCAGTAGAACTTGTCGCTGCTGACTAAGCATCACACATCAACAGTGAAATTTAGGGAAACTCTTGATTTTTGGCATTTTTAAAGTGTAGGTATCTTTGCTCTCCAAACTAGATACCTGCACTGAAAAAAGATTAAGAGGAATTAATACCAATTCGTAATTCGTAATTCGTAATTCGCAATTCGTAATTACTGAATCCCAAAATAATCTAGTAAAAATTACGGCATCAATTTGCGGTACTAGGTTTTAGGGTTTGAGTCTTTTGCCGATTTTAGAGGATTGGTATTACTCAGCAGGGGTAATTATTACATTCCTATTTAGCCGCTAACACAGGATTAAAACATTCAAGGTTACTAGCATCATGAAACTTGCAACGCAAACAGTCCAATTCAACTCGGAGTTACTCAGAAAGTACGACCAAGCTTTGCCTCGATATACCAGTTATCCGCCAGCAACGGAATTACAAGAAAATTTTGGCGAGTTGGATTTGCGCTCGGGAATTGCGGTTGGCAATTATAAAAATACTCCTCTGTCTCTCTATTTCCATATTCCCTTTTGTGAAACTGCTTGCTATTTTTGCGGTTGTAACACAATCATTACCCAAAAAAAAGAAATTGTAGAGCCATATTTAAATTATGTGGTGCGTAACCTCGAACAGTTTTCTGGCGTAATTTCCTCAAAACGCAAAGTACATCAATTACATTTTGGAGGCGGAACACCTAATTATTTAACGATGCAGCAGATGGATTTTTTATGGAACAAAATCAATCGCCAATTCAACTTGGATGAGCAAGCAGAAGTTTCCATAGAAATTAATCCTAGATATGTAGATAAAAACTATATCTTTTTCTTGAAGAGTTTAGGCTTTAATCGCATTAGCTTTGGCATTCAAGACTTTAACGCACAAGTCCAAGAAGCTATTAACCGTGTCCAACCAGAAAAGATGCTGTTTGATGTCATGGAATGGATTCGGGATGCTGGATTTGAGAGCGTTAACGTTGATTTAATTTATGGCTTACCTTATCAAAGCCTTGCTACCTTTAAAAACACCATTCAAAAATCCATCAAACTCGATCCAGATAGAATTGCAGTTTTTAACTTTGCTTATGTACCTTGGATGAAGCCTATACAAAGAAAGATTCCGCAGTCGGAATTACCTCAGGCTTCAGAAAAATTAGAAATTCTGAAGATGACTATTGAAGAATTAACCGGGAATGGTTATTGGTTCATTGGTATGGATCACTTTGCCAAACCCAATGATGAACTCACCATTGCTCAAAAAGAAGGTCAACTTCATAGAAATTTCCAAGGTTATACCACAAAACCAGAATCAGATTTATTTGGCTTTGGTATTACTTCTATTAGTATGCTGCATGATGTTTATGTGCAAAATATTAAGCAGCTAAAGAGTTACTATCAAGCAATTGATACAGGCTTAATGCCAATTGAAAAAGGAGTCAGTCTCAATCGCGATGATATTCTCCGCCGGACTGTAATTATGGAACTTATGTGTCAGTTCCAATTGTCAATTGATGACGTTGAAGAAAAGTATCATATAGCTTTTGATACGGATTTTAATGAATATTTTGCTAGAGAATTATCTGAGTTGCGATTGCTAGAAGCTGATGGACTGATTCGGATGATACCTAATGGTATTGAGGTAACACCGAGCGGTAGATTACTTATCCGCAACATTGCCTCAGTCTTCGATGCTCATACCAAAAAGCGAAAAAATGCAGCTTTTTCTAAAGCGATTTAATTTGAAGGATGAAGTATTAAGGATGAAGTTTGAAGTAAATAAATTCATCCTAACCTTCTCATAACGGAGACGCTACGAGAACGGGAAGGGCTTTGCCCTACATCCTTTTCACTTCATCCTTTCTCACCCTCTTCAAGCAGCAGGAAGAAAACTATGCGTATCATGATGATTCAGCCCAACTATCATTCTGGTGGTGCGGAAATTGCTGGTAATTGGCCACCGAGTTGGGTTCCCTATGTTGGTGGAGCATTAAAACAAGCCGGCTTTACTAATATCCGCTTTGTTGATGCGATGACAGACTATATTCCGGATGATGTCTTAGCAGAAATTATCGCTAAATATCAACCGGATGTGGTACTGGCAACGGCAATTACGCCGATGATTTACCAATCGCAAATCACCCTAAAAATTGTTAAAGAAGTTTGCCCTAATGCAAAAACAATTATGGGGGGGGTTCACCCTACCTATATGTATACTGAAGTTCTCGGTGAAGCACCTTGGGTAGATTATATTATCCGTGGTGAAGGTGAAGAGATTACAGTTAATTTACTGCGCGCGATCGCCAATGGTACAGATGTGAGCGATCGCCGTAATATTTTAGGTATTGCCTTTTTAGAAGATGGTCAAGTAGTTGCGACACCAGCGCATCCGCCAATTGCTGATTTAGATACTCTAACTCCCGATTGGGATCTTTTAGATTGGGAGAAATATATTTACACTCCTCTGAACGTGCGGGTAGCTGTACCCAACTATGCGAGAGGATGTCCATTTACCTGTCGTTTTTGCTCCCAGTGGAAATTCTGGCGCAAATACCGTTCCGGTTCTCCCAAGCGCTTTGTTGATGAAATTGAAATCTTGGTGAAAAAGCACAAAGTAGGCTTTTTCATTTTGGCGGATGAAGAACCGACAATCAACAAACCCAAATTTATTGCGCTATGTAACGAATTAATCGAGCGTAATTTGGGCGTGTATTGGGGAATTAATACCCGAGTCACAGATATTTTGCGTGACGAAAATGAATTACCTTTATATCGCAAAGCTGGACTGGTTCACGTTTCTTTAGGAACAGAAGCAGCAGCACAGTTAAAGTTGAATTTGTTCCGCAAAGAAACGACAATTGAACAAAATAAGCGGGCAATCCAACTGTTAAAACAAAATGGTATGGTTGCCGAAGCGCAATTCATTATGGGTTTAGAGAACGAAACCCCAGACACAATCGAACAAACTTATCACATGGCGCTGGATTGGAAACCAGACATGGTGAACTGGAATATGTTTACCCCTTGGCCATTTTCGGAATTATTCCAAGAATTAGGCGATCGCGTCGAAGTGCGAGATTATTCGCAATATAACTTTGTTACGCCGATCATGAAGCCAAACGCAATGGAACGGGAAGAGGTTCTCAAAGGCGTGTTGCGGAACTATGCGCGGTTCTATATGCGTAAAACTCTAGAGTATTGGTTTGTGAAAGATCCCTTTAAGCGGAAATATCTCTTAGGCTGCTTAAAGGCTTTTGCTCAAACTACTCTCAACAAACGCTTCTACAACCTGAAGCGGGTGAAATATAAAGGACTACATACAGAAATCGAATTAGGTTTTGATGAGTCCAAAATTCTGACTCCCGAACAAATTGCTGAACGCAAGCAACAACATCCCGAATTAAAAGCAGATGTCGATTTCACCGGCAATATTTCCGCTTGTGGCGCACCTAACGACATTGAGGTTTCCGCTTGTGGCGCACCTAATGATCTCCCGGAATATCAAGGTGAAGAACAAGACGTACCCAGCATGAAAATTTAAAACCTTCAGGCGATCGCTCAACAGCTTACTTTAGCTAATCACAACAAGAGCGATCGTTGCTTATTATCTATTTAAAGCCTGCATCAGCAGGCTTTTTTTGCAACTGCAGCGAAGTTATAGCTTGATTTGCTGCAAATGACTGCGGGGGTTGTAGGTACGTATAGCTCGGATTTTTTCATAATACTCGCGCTCTTGTTGGCTCATATCTTTTGGTGGAACAATTGCCACCTTTACCAACTGATCGCCACGTCCACCCTTGGCTAGGGGCCAACCTTTACCCCGTAGACGCAGGGATTGGCCAGAACGTACTCCCGCAGGCAGTTTTACATTCACTGAACCATCGGGTGTGGGAACATCAATAGAAGCTCCTAAGGTAGCTTCATCTGGTGTAATAGGAACTTCACAGACAAGATTATCGCCTTCAAATTGGAAGAAGGAATGAGGCTGAAGTTCCACTTTTAAGTACAAATCACCCCGCTGTTGAGTCATAGGATTGATTTGACCTTTACCACGCACACGCAAACGCGTACCAGCTTTAGCACCAGCAGGTATACGCACATCTATAGTTTCATTACCTAAGCTAAAGCGCTTTTGAATACCAGCAAATGCTTCCGCAAAAGTCAGTGTAATTGTGGCTTCGCTATCTTGGCTAGTCCCTGCTCCCATATCTTGGAAACCAAAATCGTTAAAACCGCCAAAACCGCCTGGTCTTCTGGAAGAAGCATTTGTGGAAGTACTATAAGAATAGCTTTGACGGTTACTGCGAGGGCCAGCACCACCAAATAACTCATTGAGGAAGTCATTAAAGCTACCGTATTGGCTAAAGTCAAAACCGCCCATATCGACACCAGCACCAGAGGGGAAGCCTTGACCAGCTTGTTTCCAGTATTGACCAAATTGGTCATACTTTTTGCGTTTGTCTGGGTCTGACAAAACTTCGTAGGCTTCGTTCACTTCTTTAAAACTCGCCTCTGCTTGTTTATTGCCTGGGTTAACATCAGGGTGAAACTTGCGGGCTAATTTCCGAAAAGCTTGTTTAATTTCCTCTGGACTGGCAGTTTTACTTACTCCCAAAATTGCGTAATAGTCTTTGAAGTCGGTTGCAGCCATCTACCAGCCTCCTGTAGAAATTTCTGTTATGTTCTATTTCTAAGATGTTAGATATGTTATTTGCCAGGTATAATGCCCAGCAAATAGATTCTGATTTTAAATTAACAAACATCATCAAAAATCAAGTGGGGTTCTTGCTCGTAGGATGAGTGCAATTCCCGTACTCCCGCAATCCTGATAAGCGAATTAGGCAATCGAGTCCTTCTTCTAAGGTTGGGGGTGCATCCCGTAATTGACGATGCATTTTGAAAATGACTTCTTCAGGAACCTGGCGATCGCGCTGTTGATTTCGTGCTAAACACAGCCATACTGGAGTATCTGCCCATAACCCAGTAATGTGGGTAAAGCCGAACTCACGCCCTAGGGCAATCACTTCACGGCGATGGCGACGCTGGGCATTAGTAGCATCGTAAATCACTGTTTTCCCTTGGGTTTGAGCTTGGTGTAATAGCCGCCGAATTTCTCGCCAAATCAGCAGCCAATGCCCTTGAATCGCTTCATTCCCAAACAACTGCCCCCGAATGCCATCTGTAGAAATCAGCTGTGTTTGGGGGCATTCTGTGAGCAATCGTTTTACCCAAGTTGACTTACCGCTACCCGGAAGACCAATTAACAACAAGAGTTTAGACATCAGTCCAAAGTATACAGTCAAAAGTTGCAGAGACGCGATTAATCGCGTCTGTACAAAAGTCAAAAGTCAAAATATATACTGTTGACCCTTGACTGTTGACTCTTGACTAATCACTAAATGATTGTCCCATCAGGAATTACGGCATTTTTCAACACGACTACAATGCCGCTGCGGATATAGAAGCCTTGGCTTTCACGATCTGCTTCTTGGACGTTGTCTTTATTGATAATTTTCACATCACAACCGATGCGAGCGTTTTTATCAATAATTGCCCGGCGGATGATGCTATCTGCACAAATTCCTACAGAAATCTCATCTGGGACTGTATTGCATTGGCGGCGTTCTATCGCAGATTGGTAATAATCGGCACCCATAATTAGGGATTCTTCGATGACAGTACCAGATTCAACGCGCGATCGCACCCCTAAAACTGAATGTTGAATGCGACAATTTTTCAGAATACAACCTTCACCAATCAAGGATTGAGTAATCTGGCAATCTAACAGCTTAGTGGGAGGCAAGTAACGAGCGCGGGTATAAATTGGCGCTTCTTCATCGTAGAAACTAAAGGGCGGTTGGGGTAGTTGGGTTAGGGCTAAATTGGCATTATAAAAGGCTTCGATGGTTCCGATGTCTTCCCAGTAATCATCAAATAAGTAAGCTTGAACGTTGTAATCTTTAGCGGCATCAGGAATAATTTCTTTGCCAAAATCTGTACTGTCTAAAGATTCTTTCAACAATTTGATCAAAACATCTTTTTTAAAGACATAAATTCCCATCGAGGCGATGTAGGGTTGGCGTTGGGCTTCTTCTGGGCTTAATCCCAGGATGGTGGTATCAACGCGCATTTGTGCTAAAGCTTCGCCCTTGGGTTTTTCGCTAAAGTCAACCACTCTACCGGATTGATCGATTTTCATCAAGCCGAAATCCGAAGCGCGGCGATCGTCGATAGGAATAACTGAGAGAGTAATGTCGGCACCCGTTTCTCTATGACGTTCGACAAATTCGCGGTAATCCATGCGGTAGAGGTGATCACCAGAAAGAATTAGATATTCCTCTGCATCCCACTCTTCCAACAACCAGATATACTGACGCACAGCATCAGCCGTACCTTGGAACCAGTTGGGGTTTTCTGGGGTTTGCTGGGCTGCTAATACTTCCACAAAGCCTTCACTGAAGCCACTAAAATTGTAAGCACGAGCAATGTGGCGATTTAGAGAGGCTGAGTTGAATTGTGTCAGGACGTAGATTTTAAATATTTCGGAATTTATGCAGTTGCTGACAGGGATATCGATTAAGCGGTACTTTCCTGCCACTGGTACGGCTGGTTTAGCACGTAGTTTCGTTAACGGGTAAAGGCGAGTACCTGCACCACCACCGAGAATGATTGCTATAACTTTTTTCACAAAATGTCTCCCGACTGCCTTTCAACTCTCACCTTAAGTTTAGGACTGTCTGCCACCATAGGTAAGGGGGGATCAAAGATTATCGTTAGTGAATTTTACAGAATGCTGCCGGTGATATATGTCGCTACCAATAAATAGCACATCAAAAGCTATGTATTGATTAACACCTGGGAAAAAGATGCGATCGCCAATCAAGTTTGACAACTCGGCAATCTCTCTATTTAACAACTTAGCTTTTTTTAACAAAACCCAATTTCTCAGGCAGTAAGCCTTACTATGCTCAAGGTTTTACAAAGAACAAAGTAGCTACTTATAGTTTTAAGAAAAATTGTCAAATTCTGTTCACAATATTTTTGCTTAGTCTTTGCCAACTCTTAATATGCAGTGTTTAACTGTATAGAAACATAGCTAATAAGAGTGCGATCGCTAAATAGTCAATTAAACACCCAATTTACGGAAATTTAACCTGGTGTTAACTAAATGCAATTTCTGCGATAACTTGAGATATTGTACCCAAGGTTGTGCAGATAGCTGGGCAATTGCATTGGCAGAAAGGGTGGCTGTAAAAGTATCTTTTCCTGGAGTTACGCCAGCCACATTAAGATTTTCTAAGATAGCAGTTGCGTCCGCATCTAAAATAGGTTCGGTATGGATAAACACTGTTAAACTTGGTGTTTCTGGGTCTGGTACATCATTAAGGGCTGTGGCTAGGGCAGCGTCTAGCTTCTGATAATTCATAAGCAAATCCTTGGTAATTCAGACAGGAAATTTTAATTTCACCCATCCTATTACCAACCTACCAAATTTATCGGTTTTCATTACCTACCCTTATACAGACGTAATATACCATTGCCTACGTCTAATTACAGATTTTAATTGTTAATTGTTCACAGCATAAAGTATAGGCTTAAGCATTTGATCAAATCTGCTGGAATCCAGGGAGGTGCAGGAAAGTTAAAATACTTGTGTTTTTGGAAACATTGGTTTTTAAGTAAAATATTTCCAATTAGACTGGATAGGTTATGAAAATTACTCAGATATTGACACTCTTTGAGATAACTGCGACAGAGCAAGGAAGTTAGACAGCCATAGCTACCTGACACTTTTACCGCAAGAAATAATCAGCCTTTACAAAGTTACCGTTTCTTAACTAATTTGCTTACAATTAACTCTATATTTTGCTAGAAAAATGTTTGATAGCAATCATTTAAATATTGAAATCTTCAATAAGTAATATACCTATTGATACTTGTTATTTCAATTGTATCTTGTGCACTTTTTTCTACCATTAGACTTCAAGCGCCCAGACTTTGTGAGCCTGAGCGCTTGAATATTAGGTTGCAGATTCAACTTCTGCGAGTTATTGAAATTAAGCAGGCATCATTTGCATCATTCTGCAAGATTCTGCACACTTGCGGCAAGCAGCAGCACATTCCATCATTTTGGGATTGTCGCTCATTTGTTCGCAAGCCATTGCACAGCGATCGCACATTTCTGCACATAACATACAAGTGCGTCCCATGAATTCGGAACCGCCCATCATCATGTTCATGCACATCATGCACATTTCAGCGCAGTCACGCATCATGCCCATCATGCTCATCATGTTCATGTCCATTTGCTTACCGCCTTTGAACATAGACATACAATGAGTCATGGCTTCCATGCACATTTTATGACATTCCATACAAGCATCCATGCAAGTTTGCATTTCGGTTGTCATGGATTCAGCCATCATCATCATCATAGGAAATACCTCCTAACTTTCTGATGCATTGTGAGTAGTCCTTAGTAGGACTACTTATCACCTTAGACTCATATTTTTGAGGAGTCAATAGTGCTTTTAAGAGCAAATTTATAAGTTTAGTAACCCGATGTGATTACCGTTAATTTGATTTAATTACCCATGATTTACTGATATTTATATGGTGATGTTGCTGATAATTATTGTCTATAAAGGAATGCAAACTCCCCTAAATAAGTGTAGTTAGATGACATGAGTAAAGTTGTTCATCTGTGAGCAACAGTCAGAGTAACTTTAGTAACAAAAAAATGTCATATTTTTTTAACAATTTAGGCATTAAGGATGAGGGGAATAAACATAAGTAACAATTCCAATTACCAATTACCGATTACCAATTACCAAACCTCTTGATGTAAGCAATTTGATAACTACTGTATTGGCAATGTAAACCAGAAGGTTGCACCTTTATCTAAAGCGCTATTTACGCCAATTTCGCCACCATGAGCTAAGATAATTTGCTTACAGAGATACAATCCTAATCCCAAACTTACGGAATTACGAGAGCTATTACCCCGATAGTAAAGGTCAAAAAGGCGATCGCTTTGTTGCTGACTGATGCCGACACCGTTATCGCTGACTGTACAATAAATCTTGTCTTCCTTGATGATGGCGTTAATTGTCAACTCTAACCCAGGAGGGTTGTGTTTCACTGCATTGACAATCAAGTTACAAAACACACGCCACAGTTGCGTTGGATCGGCGTTAATTAATGGTAAATCTGCGGTGACTGCATTTTTCAGTGTCGCTTGGTTTTCCGCTAGCATCGGTTCTAAATCCGCGATCGCAGCTTCGACAACTGTGTTTAATTGTACTGGCTGGCGTTGTATGGCTATGCCTTGTATCTCACTGCTATGGGCTTCCAGTAAAGAATTAATTAAGCTGAGTTGGCGATCGCTACTTTGCACCATCCGTTCTAAAATCGAACGAGAAATAGTAATTTTGCTGTCTGGATTTGCCAGTAAATTCTTCAGCACCATTAAAGTACCTAATACTGGGTTGCGTAAGTCGTGAGAAACTGCGTGAAAAAAGACTCGCAAGGCTTCTTCCGCTTGTTTGCGCTTGGTGATATCTTCAATTAGTCCTTCGTAATACAGCAGCTTTCCCTGTTCGTCGCGAACTGCATAAGCTTTTTCGGAAATCCAAACAATACTCCCGTCTCGGCGGTAAATTTGGGATTCAAATTCTGAGATGCTACCATTTTCTTCAATCAGGCGGACAAAATCGGCTCGGCGGTTGGGGTTAACATATAGTTGATGCTCAATATCAGTGAAGTTAGCTGTTACTTCCTCTGGCGATGAGTAACCGTAAATCTTAGCTAAGGCAGGATTAGCTGTAATGTACTTACCATCAATACTGCTTTGGAAAATCCCTTCCACAGCGTTTTCAAAGATACTGCGATATTTTGCTTCTGCAACCTTCAGCTTTTGATAAGCCGATTCTAATTCTTGATGAGCATAAAAATCTGAACGTTGTAGGCGATCGTAAAGGTAAACACCCAAATCGCAAATTGCACATAGCCAAAAAACGTACAAGATAAACGTGACATTATAAATTTCTGGATGTTCTGCTATGGGGGTTGGTAGTCCTAAAGCTGTATTGACACCAAAATAGTAAATCAGCAAACCCACCTGAGACATCAAATGTAAACGCCAGGAAACAGGAATAAACGTAGCTTGGCTTAAAAACAGCAATGACCAACCCAGGGTATCAGGGAATGCAAAGCCTTTGATGGTAGCAAATAACTGTGATGCGAGACTAATTGACCAAGAAGACCCGACAAATAATAGTCCAGGATAACGCTGACCAAACTGAGTTCTGTGCAGGCTAAAGCAAATAATGAGAATTACCAGCATAGCAAGATTGATCAACAATCCTTGGGTTCTGAACGCCTCTGGTAATGGTTCAAATTCCTTTAAAGGAAAATATAAGTCATAAATATTACGCAAAGTAAAGGTAAATAAGCAGATTAGCGCTAGTAATAGCCATAATTGCAACCTTTGCCATAAAAATCGCTGTCTAGCAGCTAACCATTCAGATTCTTGAATTTTAGTTTTAGCAACAGCAACTTTTTCATTAGTTGATGTACAAAAGGCTGTTTTAGCCCACCTTTTCATTACTTTTAATAAGGTAGCCATTCGCTTATTACCCACTTTGCCCATAAGTCGCAGGTGTTTCCTATTTCCAGACTGCCACAATACCCTGGTATTTTGGCGCGGATTTATCAATAGGGTTTATTAAAGGTGTCAGGGAATTCCAACTAAAAAAATTCTCTACTACCTGATTTTTAAATACCTACCCATGAAAGCATCTCCTCATCCTCCTAATCCCCAGTCCCTAATCCCCAGTCCCCAGTCCCCAATCTCTATAAAGTAGGCAAAATTAATATCTCGTCGCCTGGAGAAATTAACGTTGTACCTACTGGAATCACAGCTAAGGCATTGGTTTGAGCTAAATTAATTAAATTGCCGGAACTGTGGCTACCACCAGCTTTGCGAAACTGGTAAATTCCATCAATTAACTGTAATTGTCCCCAAACATAAGTTTCACGCTTACCATCCGATCGCAGTTCTTGATGCGATCGCACTTTCACAAATTTTACTTGCCAACCTTCACTTAGCCCTGAAAGTTTCTTAATTGCTGGCTGGACAAACCGCAAAAAGGTTACCAATACCGCCGCCGGGTTTCCTGGTAAACCAAAGTACAGCGCTGAATTTTGCGTTGAGAAGCTAGCCACAGTTAGCGGTTTACCCGGCCTCATGGCTACAGCACGAATGTGAATTTCTGCTCCTAGTGACTCTAGAATTTTGTCAACATAATCATAATCTCCTACCGAAACCCCACCGGAAGAGATGACCACATCAGCATTAGCGATGGCGTAGGCTATGGTTTTCTCCAGCGCTACAGGATCGTCCTTAACAATACCTAACATTAACGCTTCTGCTCCCGCTTGCTTAACTAAAGCTGCGAGTGCATAGCCGTTAGAATCAACTATTTGTCCTGCTTTTAGGGGTTGTTCAAGAGTCACTAGTTCATCACCTGTGGAAAAAATCACCACACGCGGACGACGGTAAACACTGACTTGAGCGCACTGGGCTGCTGCTAACACAGCAATTTCTGCTGGATTTAAAAGAATTCCAGGTGGTAGTAACTGACTCCCAGCTTGATAAAACTCACCTTTGTGTCTGACAAACTCTTGGAGTTTTGGTGCAGAGAGAATCTCAACTTGCTTGTCTTGGCGGCTTGTTACTTCTTGAATCACTACAGTATCCGCACCTTGCGGCATAATTGCACCTGTAAAAATCCGGGCTGCCTGACCCTGTAAAATTGTAGACTGGGGCTGATAACCTGCGGGGATTTCCTCAACAATATCCAAAACGGCTGGTTGTTCAGCGCTTGAGTGCTGTACATCTTCATAACGCACTGCATAACCATCCATAGCCGAATTATCCCAATGAGGAAAGTCCAGCTGACTAGTGACAGGTGTAGCCAGAACCCGACCTGCGGCTGCTAATAAATCTAGATTTTCTGTATTACCCCCAGTATCCAAAGGTTGGACTAAATTTAAAATAACTGCTTCTGTATCGCTGACTGATAGCATAAGCGATCGCCTGGTGTGAGAAATTTTTAAAGGTCAAGAGTTGAACAGACGCGGTGAATCGCGTCTGTACTCAAAAATTAAGGGTCAAAGTTGTGACGGTTTGTCCAACATTTTTCCTAACCCTTCAATCTACTATTAAACATAGTGGCAATATTTAATTCCTTAACCCCTAAATAAAAATATCCCCGTATAAACAGCCATTCCCCCTTCCCCATTACCCATTCCCCAGTCCCCAGTCCCCATTCCCCCTTCCCCTAAGCATTTATGACTATCGAAAGAGTACCCCAAAAACACTATCCCAAGGCTGAACTTGGGCGGCGCGGTATGGCGTTGGGATTGGATTTCTTTGTTGTCTGGTTAATTAGTTTATTTTTAGGAAACAGCAATTTAGGAATTCAGGTGATGCAAATTTTTGTGTTTGCGATCGCTTGGATAGTTTTACGGGTACTAGTTGTATATAACAATCAGGGACAAAGTTTAGGGCGTTGGGCTTTTGACCTCAAAATTTTGGAAGTCGAAGAGGGACAGGTTGTAGGTAGAATTCCGACTCTGCTAGCATTGCTAAGGCGGGAAGCGATAACTGCTTTGGGTGCTATTTGCGTGTCAATTGCCTTGGGCAACATTCGCGCTAACCCCACTGCTATACTGCTAGTAATTCCTCTGGCGATTGACTGTGGTATGGCCTTTAATGATACCCAGTTGCGTCAAGCTTTGCATGACCGCTATTCAGGAACTATCATAGTTTCGTCGCGTCGTGGCTATTCGCTAGATATAAAAGTCAAGCGATTAGTTGAAAATTTGCGGCGGAATGTGAGAAGATAGTCATTTGTGTTAATTCTCTCCAGGCTTTACGGTTTGAAAGATTATGGCTAAGAGTAAAGGTGTCCGCATAATCGTGACACTAGAATGTACCGAATGTCGCACTAACGCTAACCAGCGTACTCCCGGTGTTTCCCGGTATACCACTACGAAAAATCGGCGTAACACCACCAACCGATTAGAACTGAAAAAGTTCTGTTCTCATTGCAACACACACACAGTCCACAAGGAAATTAAGTAAAAATGAGTTACTACCGTCGTCGTCTGTCTCCGATTAAGCCGGGAGAACCAATCGATTATAAAGATGTTGATTTGTTGCGGAAGTTTGTCACAGAGCGCGGTAAAATCCTGCCACGGCGGATTACTGGGCTGACATCTCAGCAACAGAGAGACTTGACATTGGCGATTAAACGTGCGCGGATTGTGGCATTGTTGCCATTTATCAATGCGGAAGGCTAATTCCCGTTGAAAACAAGAATTTTAGATTCTGGGCGATCTCAGCAGCTACGTTGATAATAGATGTAGCTGCAAATTTTTATAGTCCAAAATCTAAAATTTTCAGTAAGTCAGTGTAGAATCTTGTTCTACAATCTAAAAAATCAGCAGATTTTGGATTTAGTAGTTATTATTTAATCCAAAATCTAAAATTTATTAGTACACCAAATTAATTGCGAGAGTTGTGGAGAAGGGGACGCTAGTTGAATTTAGGGTTCAAGGCGATCGCCGTCTGGGAGTGGTAGACCGCCCAGATGGCAAGACCCGCTGGTTTGTGGTAGATGAACGCGGTCAATCCCACAGCCTCGCGCCTAGACAAATTACTTATACTGTTACCGGACAAACCTTCAAGCCGTCTGAGATTAGCAGCTTTTTAGAGCAGGTCAAGCCATATCTCGACCCATCTAGCTTGGAAGTCGCCTGGGAATTATTGGTTGAGGATGGAGAAACAGTCACTCCAGTGGAAATGGCGAATCTGCTGTTTTCTCAAACAGACGCACCACTTTGTTACGCCGCCCATTGCTTGTTATCAGAAGACAAACTGTATTTCAAGCAAAAAGGCGATGCTTATGAACCGCGGACAACCACTCAGGTAGCAGAACGCAAACACCAGCTAGAAGTAGAAGCCCTCAAAGCTAGAGGACAGCAGGAATTTTTGGCGCGCGTAGAACAAGCCCTAACAGGCGAAACTGTAGAATGGCAACGCCACGATCGCCAGCGCTTAGAAGCAATCGAAAAATATGCGGCCCTGCTAGCTGATGTAGTGCGGATGGGAGTAAATTATGATTCCCTGTCTCGGGCTTATCCGCCACCGGCACCAGTATTAGAAACCATGACTATGCTGGGACGAGCCGCAACTCCCCAAGGTGCATTACAACTTTTGGTAGATTTGGGTTGGTGGAGTCCCAACGAAAACTTGTTCTTGCGTCGTTCATCCATTCCAGTTCAGTTTCCTAGCAAGGTATTAGAAGTGGCGCAGCAGCGTATGGATTCTCCACCGTCCGATCTAGATACAAATCGCCTAGATTTGACTCACCTAAAGGTGTACACAATTGATGATGAAAGTACTACAGAAATTGACGATGGTCTAAGTTGGGAATCACTAGCTGAAGGACGAGAACGTTTGTGGGTACATATTGCTGACCCCACCCGTTTATTAGTGCCAGAAGATGAATTAGACCTAGAAGCCAGGAAACGGGGAAGTACAGTTTATTTGCCTACAGGGATGATTCCCATGTTCCCTGAAGTTTTGGCAACTGGGCCGATGAGTCTGGTACAGGGAAAAGTTTGTTGCGCCCTGAGTTTTGGCATTATTTTAGATGAAACTGGGCAGGTAGCAGATTTTAGTATTCATCCCAGCTTAATTAAGCCAACATACCGCCTCACCTACGAAGATGTAGATGAGATGCTGGAATTAGGCGTACAAGCAGAACCAGAAATTGCTGCGATCGCCATGTGGGCACAACGACGCAAAAATTGGCGTTACGCCCAAGGTGCCATTAGCATCAATATGCCAGAGGCGATGATCAAAGTCAAAGGCGACGAGATTAGCATTGATATTTTAGATGATTCTTCATCACGGCAACTCGTAGCTGAAATGATGATTTTAGCTGGTGAAGTCGCAGCACGCTACGGTAAAGTTCACCAGATCCCTCTACCTTTTCGCGGTCAGCCACAGCCAGAATTGCCCCCAGAACAGGAATTACTCCAGTTACCAGCCGGATTTGTTCGTGCCTGTGCCATGCGCCGCTGTATGCCCAAAAGCGAAATGAGTATTACCCCAGTACGTCATGCTGGTTTAGGTTTGGATACCTATACTCAAGCGACTTCCCCAATCCGCCGCTACAGCGATTTGCTAACTCACTTTCAACTGAAAGCCCATTTGCGCGGTGAAGTTTTACCCTTCTCCGCCGAACAGCTGAAAGAAGTAATGATGACCGTCACCAGTATCACCCAAGAAGTGACAATGGTAGAACGGCAAACTAATAGATATTACGCTTTAGAATATTTACGTCGTTATCCAGATCAAGTTTGGCAGGTAACAGTCTTGATGTGGCTGCGAGAAGATAGCAATTTAGCACTAATTCTCTTAGAAGATTTGGGTTTACAATTGCCAATGTCTTTCCGCCGTTCGGTAAATCTAGGCGAACAGTTATTAGTGAAAGTTAGCCTTGCCGACCCACAAAAAGATATGATTCATTTCCAAGAAATCATTTATCAAGAAGCACTGAATTAAAGTAAGCTAGTACGCATTTAAATTGGACATTTCGCACTAGGTTGTCAAAAGTCCAAAGTCAATAGTCCAAAGTCTAAGCTAGCCTTTGACTTTGGACTATTGACTCTTGACACTAAAACCAGAATATTTAATCTAGGCGCGTATCAGCTTAATAAACTAAGGGAGTTACGCCACGCATTTGGCGTAAGGAATTGATGCAAGCTGGACAATCACAGCCAAATAAGGTAATGGCTGCATCGCTTTCTTGATCGTTAAACTCTAACATCGGCACACCATCTGGAGAGGGTTGTGCTTCTTGCTGATACTCCGGTATTTGAGCCAACACAGAAACTCTCATACAGACTAAACCAACTTTGTGCTTATTGCGGATACAAGATAGACGGTCAGTATTTGCTGGTACTGGATCTGCTGCTTGAGCTTGATTGATTGTCACTCCCATAGACAAGATAGAACTAATCAGTACAGGAGTCGAAAGCAAGTGAAGTAAAAATTTGTTCATGAGTTTCCAGGTGAAGAATTTCGACTGCTCAGATGAGCCGATTTCATCTTACAGGGTAAGCTAAGAAGCATCAGGAATTTGGTATACCCAGCCAAATTAAATTCAGAATAGCTCGGAAGGCAAATATGTAATGCTTTTTACATCAACTCCTTTTCAGCTTGAAGCCAATGTTCTACAGACTTGCCATCAGGGTAACCAGCTTGTTGCCAAATTTGATAAGCTCTTAACCGGATTTGATTTTCATCTGGGCGGTTACTAATAAAATAGTCACAGGAATTAGTCGTCAAACTATACGGCGCTGTTCCGAAAAAATCCTGACGACCTAAAATTTCAGCAGTAAAACGGTAACACTCTTGCTTAATGGGGCAGTTTTCCCCGGGACACATCAAAATATCGTAAGGCATCATTAGTAATTGGTAATTGGTAATCGGTAATTGGTAATTGGTAATTGTTAAACGATATTTAATACTTTTCGGTTAACTGGAAAAAGGGGAATGGGAAAAAGGAAAGAAAAAACCTTTAACCCTTAACCTTTGACCTTTTCCCCAAAACCAATTTTGATTTCAAAACGCTTATCCGAGTGTCTTAAAACGGTATTTCTTTTACCCATTACCCATTACCGAACTAGATATTCTGGCAACGCGATTTTAACTGTATCTGCGTGGAGTGTAAACGGAGACACTACCATCAGGGCGCTGAATCTTCCGCGTCTTGCTAGAACCAATCAAAATCATCGTTCGCATATCTGCTACTTCTGGTGCTAACTCTTCCAAAGTAATTACCCGCACAGCTTGCCCTGGTCTACCGAGATTACGTGCTAATACTACTGGGGTATCAGCTGTTCTGTAACGCAGTAGAATATTTCTCGCTTCGGACAATTGCCAAGTACGCTCTTTCGACACAGGATTATAAAAAGCGATCGCAAAATCAGCTTGAGCAGCTGCGGCAATGCGTTCTTCAATAATTGACCAAGGCTTTAAAATATCGGAAAGGGAAATTGCACAAAAATCATGCCCCAAAGGTGCGCCAATACTAGCTGCTGCGGCTTGCATGGCTGATATTCCTGGTGCTACATGAATATCTATGCTGTCCCATTCCGGTTTAGCGTGGTAATCGAGTACTTCAAAAATTGCTGTCGCCATTGCATATATCCCTGGGTCACCAGAAGATACCACAGCAACATATCGCCCTTCGGCTGCTAAATCTAGCGCCAGTTCCGCCCGTGAAATTTCTTCGCGATTATCGGAATCATGTCTTCGCTTCCCTTCACCGAGAGAACCGACCAAATTTAAATAAGTTGTGTAACCTACCAAATCAGTAGCCGATTTGAGGATTTCTTTCACCTCTGGAGACATCCACTCTTGACTTCCAGGCCCCGTACCAATCACAGCTAATCGCCCACGTGGTTGACCGATAGTGCTGGGGTCGATGGGTTGAGGGGAAATTGCGATCGCAATTTCTCTGTCTTTTCCCTCAATTAATTCCCCTGATACACCTGTAGCTGCGATGGCTGCGGCTTGGGCGGGGCTATAACCCTGCGATAATAAATTTTCTAATTGATTTGAGGTAAAAAACCTTGCAGGTACACCTAAAGCTTCAGCCACAGTATGAATTGCAGGATAAGCGGCGCTGGCGATGGGTGCAAATAATCCCGCTATTGATGCAGGTGCAAGTTCTGTATCTGCGAGGAGTTGCTGTATTGAAGCTAATAGTTGATCGTGAGGTTGCGAAGTTTCAGAAATAGCGATCGCAATTGTTTTGGGGTGGTAAACCAGACAATCGGGTGTAGGATTGAGTGAGCGATCACTAATTTTAATCGTCAATTCTCCGTTGGGATCAATGGGTAATTGACTCTCACTCAACCAAGGCGCTGTTCCTTCTAACATCACTTTTGCCCCAGCTAGCAAATCCGAAATAAATTTCTTCGCATCGTCAGGGTTAGCTAAATGATAACCAGCAGGAGGAGACAACAGCGCTGTGCGAAAACGGATGTCGCCTGTAGTTGTAATTGCGGCTTTGATATCAAAAACCTCAGCAATGCGACGCGCCAAATCATTTACCCCACTCAATCCACCCAAAAGCGGCACAACAGCGCTACCATCCTCAGCGACAGCTATTACTGGCGGTTCCTGGCGCTTATCGGAAATCATCGGCGCTAGAGTTCTAATCAAAATTCCCGCAGCACAAATCCCAATTACCGGGCTTCCTTGGGCGAATAACTCCCTTACCGTCTCACCAAAATTACTAAAACTAACATCCACCTCACTAGTGCGCCCCGCCAAACCGTATAGCGTCGCCCCTGGCAAAACACTGATGATTTTCCTTCCTACTGCCACACTATTTTGACCCAACACCACAACAGCAGGTGCAACCTTCGACATCATAAAAGTTAGGGAACGTAATTTTTGATATGTTTCAAATCAAACCATAAATTGGGGATTGGGGATTGGGGATTGGGAATTAGGTAATTGGTAATTGGTAATTGGGGATTGGTAATTGGTAATTGGTAATTGGTAATTGATGCCCCATGCCCCATGCCCCATGCCCTATTCCCAATGCCCTATGCCCTATGCCCTATTCCCCTTTGCCCCTTAATTTGCTAATATTTCCAATGCGAAAACACTGACACAAAGCAACTCTGCATTACCATGCCAACATCTGCAATTGACACTCAAGACGCAGCAGCTATCCAAGCGGTAAAGGAAGGGGTTGTTGTTTGCGATCGCTCTCACTGGGGACTTATCCGTGTTTCTGATGATCACCGCATCAGGTTTTTACACAATCAAAGTACTAATGATTTCCAAAGTCTCAAGCCTGGGCAAGGGTGTGATACGGTGATGGTGACATCCACCGCCCGGACAATAGATTTAGTCACTGCCTATGTTATAGAAGATGCGGTGTTATTGTTGGTTTCGCCTAACCGCCGCGAATTTATTATGCAATGGTTAGATCGCTATATCTTTTTTGCTGATAAAGTGCAATTAACCGATGTGACTGATGAAACAGCCACCTTAAGTTTAATTGGCCCTGCTAGTGATGGGATTATTGAAAAGTTAGGTGCTGGGGCAATTATTGGTCAACCCTACGGTAATAACATTTTAGTTAACGATAGGGTAATTGTTGCCGTTGGTAGTGGTTTGGCTTCCCCTGGATATACCTTAATTTTGCCAGTTGCAGAAAAACAAAAGCTGTGGAGTGAAATTTTAGCATTAGGCGCAGTCGAGTTGAGCGATCGCGCTTGGGATGCGTTGCGAATATTACAAGGGCGACCAACCCCAGATGCAGAATTGACAGATGATTACAATCCGTTAGAAGTTGGTTTATGGCAAACCATATCTTTCAATAAAGGTTGCTATATCGGTCAAGAAACCATCGCCCGCTTAAATACATATAAAGGTGTCAAGCAAAACCTTTGGGGAATTAAACTGAATGCTCCTGCGGAAATAGGTGCAACAATTACCGTTGGGGATGAAAAAGTCGGCAAACTCACCAGTTACACAGAAACAGCCGATGGCTATTTTGGATTAGGTTACATTCGCACCAAAGCTGGCGGCGTTGGCTTGCAAGTGCAAGTAGGAGAAACAATCGGTGAAATAGTCGCAGTTCCCTTTGTTTCTCATGAATATCCTTGAGTGTTTCAGATATTCATCAAGTAGGGGCGGGAAAAGGGGAAGGGGAAAGGGGGGAAAGGTTTTGTATATTCCCCTTCCCCTTTAACCTTTCCCCCTTCACCCAAAAGCCATTAATCCAACCTACGTCCCGTTAGTTCAACAAAAATATCTTCTAAATTGGAAGGACGCACCATCATTCCAGTTTTATTCTGCTGTTGTTCTAGATAATCGTTAGCGGCTTCAAGGGTAGGGAAAAATAGATATTCCCAACTATTTGCAGTATCACCCTCTACTTGATTAACATCTACCTGCTTCATTACCAAACCTTCGCCATAAGTAGAGCGCAATTCTTGTAGAGTTCCTAAAGAAATTAACTTACCACTATCCATAATGCCGATGCGTCCTGGTTTTGCTGAACCAAAAGCATCACATAAATATTCCACCTCATCCATGTAATGAGTTGTCAGTAGTATTGTCATTCCCTGCTTATTCAAATCGCGAATAATCTCCCACAGTCTGCGCCTCGTTTGGGGATCTAGTCCTACTGTCGGTTCGTCTAAAAATAAAATTTGTGGTTGATGTAATAAGGCTCTTGCTATTTGTAAGCGTCGCTTCATCCCACCAGACAAGGTTTTTACCAAATCATTACGTCTATCTGCTAGTTCGACATACTCCAACCATTGATTAATTTTTTGCTTGCGCTGGGGGTTAGGAATGTGATGTAGTCTTCCATGCAGTTCCATGTTTTCCCATACTGTTAAATCGCCATCAACGCTAACTTGCTGTAAAACTACACCTATAGACTGTTTAGCCAGCATTGATTGATTAACTACATCATACCCACCTACCTCCAGCCGTCCTTCGGATGGTTTTGTGAGTGTAGTTAGCATCCGAATTGTGGTAGATTTACCTGCACCGTTGGGGCCAAGGAGCGCAAATATTTCGCCAGTCTCAATTGTGAAAGACAGGTCATTAACTACAGGGCGTTTATCGTAAAATTTGTAGACGTTTTCTAGGGAAACAGCAGCAGTCACGTCGCTTCGCTCCGAATTCAAAATTCAAAATTCAAAACACCCTCGAATAAATTTCAGGGCTTGTATTCTTTTTATTTTCGGTCATGGCTCGATTGCTGATACTATTCGAGCGAGAATATTACCCTTAGGACTTACGCAACTGGTACACTCATCTTCTGGTTTAAGAGTCAAGGGTCAAGGGTCAAAAATTCAGGTTTTTTGGACTTTTGACATTTGACCCTGGACAGTCTAAACGAAAAAAATGTGACACTTGCGTAATTCCTAACCCTAATAAACTATGCCCACTGTCACCAGATTAACTGGGTACGAGTGGGCATAGCATTGAGATTGTGAAGTAGTTATATTACAGCAAAATAGAGATCCAAAACCTCATCCGGGGACAGTTTTGAGTAAATCATCCCCAGGAATGACTGTAGTGTAGAACACGTAGTCATTATTAGCTAAAAAGCGGCGGTCTTGTTTAATAATCGCCATAAATTCGCGATGTCCTTCGCGTCTACGTCCTACTAAACAACCTGCGCTGGCATTCTTGATATCATTAACTGGTGCATCATAACCCCAGTGTTGATTAACTTGGAAAAGGCCAGTATCAAGTTTGTCACCTGTACGTTGAAAATCTTTGTTAAAATCTCGATGCACAGTAATCGGTGCAACTTGAATTAAAGCTTCGTGGCGGTCTGCATTACCGTGATATCCAACAGCCCAAGCTTTGTATTGCCCAAACTTAATTCTGGCAGCCCCACCTGGGTTCATGGGATTGTAAGTATAATAGCGGCCTGGTTCAGTGGTTGCTTGCCAGTGGTTAACAATTTTGGGCACACCCTCTACAATTTCAATCACAATGCGTCTGTCATTAAATTCATTGGGTGCATCATCATTGAGAGTCCAATCTTCATTCATGCCCTCTATATAAACGATGTTATATTGTCTGGCTCCTGTGAATATCTGATAATTTTTTAATTGCAAGTATTTGACAATTCGGCTGGGAATACTATTGCTGAGTTTTAAGGCTGGTTGTGGTAATTCTTCCGGTTTCGTTTCAATTAAATTCTTAGCAGTAACTGCGCCTAAATAATCATTTTCTCCAGACTTAGTTAATTCCTGGAATGTTTTTAGTGCTGTTGCGGAAACTGGCCCAAACTTACCATCTGCTGGCGGATCTAACAGACCTAAACCAATTAGTAAAACTTGAATCTGACGGCTTAATTCTACATCTTGCCCAATGGCCTCAAAATTCCATTTCTCTTGTTTCCCTAAGAAATCTTGTAGTTTCATCTGGTAATTGCCTCTATTATCTACTTGCTAGCTAAGTCCAAAAATGCTTGTGTGTGTTGATTCTGTTTGAGAAGCTAACCTAAGATACAACTTTTGTCAAAATTGCTACTTATTCATATACGATACGAGTATATATTTAAGTACATATTTGCTGCTTAAAAAGCACTTATATAGTGTAAGTGAAGGAAGTTATTTAGTAAAATATTTCCGTAGACACGTAATGTAAATTAAATTATCGCTACAAAGCTATAGCCATTTTCAACTACTGTCATCTAAGTGTTTTTTTAGTTCTTAAAGTTGCATTGACTGCTAGTGTAAAACGAATCTGATTCGATTCTTGAATTTACTTGCGTGGAAGAGGAAGCGACAGGGAACAGAAAAGAAGCGAAAAATTTTTACTCAGCTTTGTTTAAAAAACACATAGCACTTCTATAGGAATCCGATTTGATTTCTGAAAAAATCTTAGTAAGCCGTAACGTACTAAAAGCTTTGGCGCGGATGCGTTACGCTGTCGCTAACGCATCCTACGTAAACTTCAAAAATCAAATATGAGTCATATATATAGTTATTTACCCTTGTATCCTCAGTGTCAAGGTATCTCATCTTTGTATAACTAAATTTACAATTACACACGCAAAAGCCTTAATGTATCATTAAGTACCTATTTTTGATAAAAAAAACTTAATTTTTTGTATCAATAAATGTAAACAAGAGGAAAATAAGTTACCTTTGTGGCACCAAAAAATCCAGTGCGATCGCTGAGTGTTTAGAGAAATGACAACAGAAACATCACTTCGTCTTCGCGATTTAAAACCAGAATATCAGAAGCTGTGGAATCGCTGCGACATCAAAACGGAGAAACTGACTTCTACTCAAGATACAGTTGCAATTATCCGCTCAAACCGCGGACGCTATGAAGCATTGCAGCGCAAGCTAAATGTACCTTGGTACTTCATTGCTGTTATCCACAATATGGAATCATCCCTGAAGTTCACCAGACATCTGCACAATGGTGACTCGCTGAAAAAGCGTACATATAACGAACCCGAGGGTAGGCCAATTGCTCCACCAATCAACGGCTGGGGAGTTGGATATACTTGGGAAGAAAGTGCAATTGATGCCTTGGTACTTCATGAATTCGATCAAGTAAAAGATTGGAGTTTAGCAGCACAGCTTTGGCAAATTGAGAAATACAATGGTTTTGGCTATAGGCTGTACCATCCAGAGGTTCTCAATCCTTATTTATGGTCAGCTACTAATCTTTATAGCCGAGGTAAATATACAGGTGATGGGGACTGGGATGATGATGCGGTTTCCGATCAAATTGGTGTAGTTGCTTTGCTCAAAGTTTTGCTGAAACTAGAAAATCTGCAAATCTCGTTAATGTGAGGAGCGTGGAGCCTAATTTTAATTTTTATATCAGATAAACTCTCGCTTGTACTAAGGGGAGTTTTTGTTTTAGCAATGCTTGCAAATCGCAAAAGTTAGTTTTTTAGTCGCAAGAGTTAGTTTGCGAGTTGCAAAAGTTAGTTTTTTAGTCGCAAGAGTTAGTTTGCGAGTTGCAAAAGTTAGTTTTTTAGTCGCAAGAGTTAGTTTGCTAGTGGCAAAAGTTAGTTTGCTAGTTGCAAGAGTTAGTTTTTTAGTCGCAAGAGTTAGTTTGCTAGTCACAAGAGTTAGTTTTCGAGTTGCACCTAATTTTACGAGGTTATTTATTCAGCAGAAAAAACCACACGAAAGCCGCAACTCCTTAACCCACCATCTGACTCATCCCAACTACGGCTAGCACTGCGACAAAGTTCTGCACCGAAACTCCAAGAACCACCGCGCAATACTCGGCGATGCATATCACCACCATCTTCCCAAACACTTGCATCTGTGGGTGCGCCTTGATAATTGTTGTGCCAGGGATCGGCGCACCATTCCCACACTAAACCGTGCATATCATATAATCCAAAGGCGTTGGCGACTCCAAAGCTACCTACTGTTGTGGTTTCTTTACGATATCTCGTATCGCCACTGCTACAGCTAACAAAGTCAGGAGTGACGGTTTCACCAAAGTGATAGGATGTCTTCGTTCCCGCACGACAAGCATATTCCCATTCGGCTTCGCTGGGTAAACGATAATCACGTCCAGTTTTTTGTGCTAGTCGCAGACAAAATTCTACAGCTTCATACCAAGTGACATTTTCGACTGGTAGATTTGGGCCTTTATTTTTTGATGGGTAGGGACTTAAAGGTTGGTTGATTTTTGGTAAAGCGGCGACTGCTTTCCATTGTGCTTGAGTTACAGGAAATTTGCCCATAAAAAAGGGTGCAACTGTAACTTGGCGTTGGGGACGTTCATCTGCATCACCTTCAAAATCTGGTGAACCCATCATAAATGTACCACCAGGAATTGACACCATTTCGAGTGCGATCGCTTTACTCAATTCTTCTGCAAAGTATTCACTCTGAATGCGATCGCGGTTGACTTCTCTACCTGCAGTATCTACTGTGATTACATCAAATTCAAAACTTTGTAAAGGGGGGAGTGGCACTACAACTTTTTGCGATTTAGTAATTGATGCAAAAGGTAAGAACAACTTTTGAGAAATAGCAATAATTTCGGCTTCTAAATCAGATGTGGTTGTAGACTTCAAATCGTTAATAACTTCTGCGGCTGTTTGATATCTATCCTTGGGTAAATGTTGCAGCAATTTATGCAAAATTTTGCTTAAGCTATCGCTGATGGTAATACCATTTGCTTGCAGCTTTTCTGGCCACAACCACTGAGCATTCATGGCATCATAAAGGTTATCTTGAACTTGTCCATCATCAGTTTGTAAGGGCAAACATTGAGTTAAAAGCCGCACACAAGTTACACCCAAAGCATATAAATCGCTAGCATGACAAGCAAATCCAGCCATTTGTTCGGCGGGAGCATAACCAAGTGTATAAATTACTGTGGCTTGTCTGGCTAAACTAGTTTGTGTTACCTGTTTTGCGCCACCAAAATCAATTAATACTGGTTTGCCATCACTGTAGCGGCGAATAATATTTTCTGGTTTAATATCACGATGAATAACATTATGGGCATGAACGAAGTCCAGCACCGGTAATATATCAGCTAAAAGTTGCCGAATTTTACTTTCGCTAAAAGGTTCTTGTTGAACTTCTTCTAATAGAGTTCTACCTTGAATAAATTCTTGTACGAGATATAAGCTAGAACCTTGTTCAAAGTAGGCTAGCAATCTCGGAATTTGTGTATGATTTTCGCCTAATTCATAGAGGCGGAATGCTTCTTCCTTAAAAAATTCCGCCGCTTTTAAGCGTTGTCCCGTACCTTGAACTTGCGGGAAAAATTGTTTAATTACGCATGGTGCATCTAGTCTATCTGCATCCTCTGCGGCGTAAGTTCTACTAAAACCACCTTCACCTAATAGACGTAGTACGCGATAGCGGTTTCTCAGGATTTGACCAAAATTACTTTGTCCGCAGCTCAAACAAAATCTATTGCCGTAGGCATTGAACGGATTTGAGCAATTGGGATTTTGGCAGATTTGCATAATGTAGGGTAGGTAGCATCTTGTCCAAAGTTAGCCCCAATATTATCGAAAGCGAAACAGATTTTTAGACAAATAAATAATACCTAAAAAGATAGCCATTATATTTATTTGTGATTTTCTGTTTGTAACTTTTTAAATATGAGTATAAGTAAGAGTAATTATTTATTATTACCGAAAGAATAATAATCTAAATTTCTTAAATATGTCAAGGGCATGGTAATAGTAAGGAAAAATACCTGAAAATTATATTGAATTGCTCTTAAATTTATCTATCTTATGCTTGGCATGATTGGCGTTATTAGCAGTTCTTTGATTAATATCAAATGCCGCATTTTTCCGGATGAGTATAAGATATTGCATCATGAACTTAATTCCTCATTCAGGATATTCGCTTTGAACAAAAAGAATTTTGATAAATTCTAGAAAATGTCAGGGGTGGACAGTACAGAATCTACAGGAGTTTATTTTTTAATTGAGCTTCATTGTATTATTAATAACTAATTACGAAAGTAACATCATACTTGCTTGCCACCAAGACACACAGAAGCATATAAAAGAATGTATTGATGTTGACTGTTTATTTAAATGTTTGGCAATTTTTTGTTTTGATTTGTGAAAATACCTGCCAATATTATGCTGGAAGATTTTTACTAGCGCTATAGTAAATCACATTTATGTTGACTAATTTATCTCTTAATATAGATGCATTAATATCTTTTTTATGATTGTCTAAATTTAGAAATAATCCAGATTATATATATACCTAGAGGTGCATGAAGATGGAAGATTGACATTTCTATCTTTTCTATAGAAAACTATTTATATTTATGCTCGAAGCTCCATTAGAACAGCATCTTATTAATGCGCTAAAAAACGCTTCTAAGACTATAAGTATATGCATAATCTTAGCGGGTTCTGCGGTAATAATCGGCTGGTATTTTGATATTCAAATTTTGAAAAGCATATTGCCACAGTGGGTGGCAATGAAACCGAATACGGCTTTAGGTTTTGTCTTATCTGGTTTAGCGTTAAATCTTTTACACTCAAGCAGAAAATTAAAACTTCGAGTAGCTCAGGCTTTGGCTTTGGCGATCGCACTTTTAGGGTTACTCACTCTGAGTCAACATTTATTTGGCTGGAATTTAGGCATTGATCAACTGTTGTTTTCAGACAAAGTAGGAGCAATCCACACCTCTAGCCCTGGACGAATGTCACCTGTGTCAGCCTTAAACTTTAGTTTAATTGGCTCTGCTTTATGGCTGGCTACTCAACGAAATATCTATTACCGACAAGTGCAAATCTTGGCACTGATGACTAGCCTGACATCTCTACAGGTTTTAATTGGTTATATTTACGGAGTTAAACCTTTATTTGGGTTGTCATCCTTTACCCACACAGCTGTTCACACAGCCATTTCTTTTTTCTTACTCTCACTAGGTACGTTATTTGCAGATCCTAGTCATGGTTTGATGAGTCTGGTAATTAGTCATAGCGCGGGTGGAATGACTGCAAGAGTTCTCCTCCCAGCTGCGATCGCTATTCCCTTTATCTTAGGTTGGCTGTGGGTGTTTGGCGAAAAAATCGGGTTGTTCGATCAAGCATTTGGCTTGAGCCTGCATGTAATTGGCAATGTAATCGCCTTTACAGGCTTAGTTTGGTATTGTGCCAAATTTTTATCTCGCTTAGATATTAAACGCCAACAAGCCGAAGCAGCATTGAGAACGGCTTATGCGGAATTAGAGCTGAGAGTAGCGCAACGTACAGCAGAATTATCTCAGGCAAACCAAGTTCTAGAGGGAGAAATTGCCGAGCGATTGCGAACAGAAGCAGCCTTGCAACAATCCTTCCGCGAACTGGCAGATATGAAGTTTGCCTTGGATCAATCTTCTATTGTGGCAATTACAGATGCTAGAGGCATCATCACTGAAGTTAACAATAAATTCTGTGAGCTTTCTGGATATTCCCGAGCCGAATTAATTGGGCAAACCCATCGAATTATCAATTCTAGTTATCACCCAAAAACCTTTTTTAGCCAGATGTGGCTAACCATTTCCCAAGGAGATGTTTGGCAAGGAGAAATTAAAAACAAGGCAAAGGATGGTACATACTACTGGGTGGCAACTACCATCGTGCCGTTTTTAGATGATAGAAGCAAGCCATATCAGTACATTGCCATTCGTTCTGATATTACCAACCGCAAGCAAGCCGAAGAAGCTTTACGTGAGAGTGAAGAACGTTTCCGTCGGGCGATTCTCGATGCACCTTTGCCGATTATCCTGCACGCTGAAGATGGGGAAATTCTCCAAATTAACCGTGCTTGGACAGAAATTACCGGGTATTGCCCACAAGAAATTCCCACGATCGCAGATTGGGCAGAAAAAGCCTATGGTACTTGTCAAGCACAAATGCAAGATGCGATCGCCCTTTTATATCAATCAACAGAACGCACCGCCCAAGGAGAGTACTCGATTACAACTAGTACAGGTGAAACCCGCATCTGGGATTTTTATACTGCTCCACTGGGACATTTACCCGATGGTAGAAGTTTAGTAATTAGTACAGCTTTTGATGTCACACAGCGCAAGCAAGCAGAATCACAATTGCTGCGTCATGCTTTTTACGATGGGCTGACAGGTTTACCAAACCGAGCTTTATTCATGGAACAGTTAAAGCACTCGCTGCAAAAAGCTAAACGCCATCAAGATTATTTATTTGCGGTATTATTTCTCGACTTAGACAGATTTAAGATTATTAATGATAGTCTGGGACATCTTAAAGGCGATCAATTTCTCATTTCTATCGCTCGCATTCTCGAAGCCTGTATCCGCGCTACAGATATGGCTGCAAGGCTGGGGGGAGATGAATTTACTATTTTGTTAGAAGAAATTCAAGATGTTGCAGATGCAATTAAAGTCGCAGAGCGAATTCAGCAAGAATTGCGATCGCCTTTGAATCTTGATGGACAAGAAGTGTTTACCAGCGCCAGTATCGGCATTGCTTTAAGTTCTACACTCAACTACGAGCAACCAGAACAGCTGATTAGGGATGCTGATACAGCCATGTACCAAGCCAAGGCTTTAGGTAAATCACGCTATGCCCTATTTCATCCCGAGATGTATGCTACAGCACTGACGAGATTGCAGTTAGAAGCTAATTTACGCCGCGCCATTGAACATCAGGAATTTCAACTTTATTACCAACCAATTGTTTCCCTGACTAACTGTAAAATCATCGGCTTTGAAGCACTAATGCGCTGGCAGCATCCAGAACATGGTTTAGTTAATCCTGTCGATTTTATTCCCTTGGCGGAAGAAACTGGACTAATTATTGAGCTTGGCTACTGGGCGCTTACTGAAGCTTGTCGCCAAATGCAAGCTTGGCAGAAAGCTTACCCTCATCACTCATTAGAAAAAATGAGCGTTAATCTCTCAGCCAAGCAATTTTGCCAGCCAAATTTAATTTGTCATATTCGCAATATTTTACAATCAACAAATCTTAATCCTCGGAATTTAGCGCTGGAAATTACCGAAAGTGTAATTGTAGAAAATGGTGATGAAGCTATTGCAATCCTCTCAAAACTTAGAGAATTGGGGATTGAAATTTCAATTGATGATTTTGGTACTGGTTACTCTTCTTTAGGTCGTCTTTATAGCTTTCCCATTAGTATGTTAAAGATAGACCGTTCTTTTGTTGATCCCATGACTACAAATAAGCGCAATCTTGATATTATCGAGATTATTGTAGCCCTAGCAGATAAACTCGGGATGAGTGCGATCGCAGAAGGTGTCGAGACACAAGAACAACTAGCAATTTTAAGAAATTTACACTGTGGATCTGTTCAAGGATACTTTTTCTCGCAACCTTTGGATAGCTCCGAAGCAGCAGCTTTAATTGCAGCTAATCCTCAATGGTGTTAGGAGGTAAGAGGCAGGGGGCAGGGGGCAGGGAGCAGGGGGAAAAGTTCCTGTTATCAATTACCCATTACCAATTACCCATTACCAATTACTTTAATTTTCCTCACCATAAGAACGAATTAATTCTGCGATAAAAGCAACAAGTCCCGAGACTACAATTAAAATCACGCTGAGAGCATTAATATCAGGTTTTACCCCTGTTCTAATGCGACTAAAAATTTCCATTGGTAAAGTATTAGAACCACTACCAGCCGTAAAACTAGCAATCAGAAAATCATCTAAACTGAGGACGAAAGCCAATAGACAACCAGCGATAATTCCAGGCATTAACTGTGGTAATAATACTTGCATAAAAGCTTGAAATGGTGTTGCGCCCAAATCTAAAGCTGCTTCTTCTAAATGGGGATTTAAATGCGTTAATCGCGAAGACACCACCAATCCCACATAAGCTAGACAAAAAACTACGTGAGCCGCGATAATTGTCCACAAACTCAAGGGAACAGCAAACGCTGCTAAAAAAACTAGGGTAGCGACTGCGATCGCAATATCGGGAATAATCAACGGTAAATAAGCTATACCACGATAGACATTCTTCAGGGGAAACCGATAACGCGCTAAACCTACCGCCATCAAGGTTCCCAACACTGCGGAAATAGCCACTGCACAGAAAGCAACTATCAAACTGTTCTGCAAAGCCGAAACAATCCGTTCATCACTGAATAGTTGGCGATACCAATCAAGTGTAAATCCTTGCCAAGTTGCACTATAAGGTGACCTATTAAAACTATAGAATGCTAGTACCAGTATAGGTAGGTACATAAACATAAACATGATTACTGATAAAACCGCCTGCCATGAGACACGCGGTTTTTTGGATGAGGGAGAAATATTCACGTTAAGCTAGTTTTTTAATAATTTAGTAGCCGATAATTATATATTGTGTAACCTTGATAGTCAATGTAATGAATCATGCCCTATCTTGATGACATTTAAAGTCATAAAGAGTAATAAATACAACTAATACCAATTTAAAAAAAGAATGCGACAGATGCGTAGATGCGTAGGTTGGGTTGAACGGAGTGAAACCCAACATATACAAGGCATTGGTGTGTTGGGTTTCGTTCCTCAACCCAACCTACATTTGTAGCGTTCATTCTTCAAATTGGTATAATTTAAATATTAGATTTATTTACCTAAAAAAAGCTAACAAGGGCAAAGAGTTGAAAATCTTATACAGGCATCATTTTCTGAGGCTAAATTAATCTATTTTAGCAATATTATATAGGAAAAACCCATGTAAAGATTGGGTACAATCTGGTGCTGTGAATTGGTAAACAATAAAGATAAAATGCGGAAATTTACCCTTTACCCATTTCCCCTTTTCCTTTTCCCTCATCACAAAAGTCATAAAAGCGTATTTCAAAAGCATGAATTTTACCACTTCAGGATAAGATAATTTCCCTACTTAGGTAGACGAAAAGCTATAAATTCACCTCTAAGATTCTAAAGTAGTTAATCGTTTGCTTGGCTTGAAAGCAGAGATTCTATAAGAGTTTGCAATGCTTGGTAGCACTCTTTAAACCCAAAGTACACAAAGCTAAAATCTTTCAGCCAAGACTAATTTTTTAGGAGGTTTGTGATGCGAATTGCTCAGATAGCCCCGCTATGGGAGAGAGTACCACCTCCAGCTTATGGGGGTATTGAATTGGTAGTGGGGTTGCTGACTGATGAACTGGTGCGACGCGGACATGAAGTTACACTATTTGCCTCCGGAGATTCTATCAGTTTGGCAAAACTAGTTTCTGTTCACCCCCGTGCCCTGAGACTTGACCCTGATGTGAAAGAATATGGCATCTATGAGATGTTACAACTGGGTACAGTTTATGAAATGGCAGAAGAGTTTGATATCATTCATTCCCACATGGGTTGTGCCGCATTGCCCTATGCAAATCTCGTAAAGACCCCCACAGTTCACACCTTACATGGTGTCTTTACCTGCGACAATGAAAAGATGTTCCAATATGCCAAAAAGCAACCTTATATCAGTATTTCCAATTCTCAAAGGGAGCAAAGATTAGGGTTGAATTATGTCGCCACAGCCTACAACGGCATTGATGTTAGCAGTTATCAATTCCATCCCCAACCCAGTGATCCCCCTTATTTAGCATTTTTAGGACGCATATCTCCAGAGAAAGGTACACATATTGCGATCGCAGTTGCTAAACAAGCAGGTTGGCATTTAAAAATTGCCGGGAAAGTAGATGTCGTTGATGTGGAATATTACGAAAAAGAAGTCAAACCATTCATTGACGGCAAACAAATTCAGTATTTAGGTGAAGCTAACCACGAGCAAAAAAATGCTCTCATGGGAGGTGCAGTAGCTACTTTATTCCCCATTACCTGGCGAGAACCATTTGGGTTAGTAATGGTGGAATCAATGGCAGCTGGTACGCCAGTAATTGCCATGAAACTAGGGTCTACAGTCGAAATCATTGACCACGGCAAAACTGGCTTCCTGTGCGAAAATACCGAAGAATTCGTCAAAGCCATTGATAAAGTCGCAGACTTAGACCGTTACGCCTGCCGTCAGCACGTAGAAAACCGCTTTAGCCTCCAAAAAATGACTGATAGTTATGAAGAAGTTTATCGGCAAATTCTGCAAAAGCGATTTGCTCAGAACGGTCATTTACGTAGCACAGTTAGTTTAGGCAGCAGCCGCTAGGTGAATCATTAAGGTTCACCTTTTTTAGACAATTTTGATAAAAATCTGCGAAAAATCCTGATTCATTAACTCTAATCACCCATAAACACCGATGGACACCATTCCGTCGGTGTTTATTTTTGGGTTTTGCTGCTAGGTATTTGGCGTTGGTAATTTACCCATTACCCATTCCCCATTACCCATTACCCATTACCCATTACCCATTACCCATTACCCAATCCCCAGTCCCCATTGTTGAATATACTGATATCTAACGTCTTTCATCAAAAATTAGCGCTGCGATCGCATTAGCAACATCTGCCATATAGGCACTCTTTTTAGGATCTTTGATGATTTACTAGGGTTTATGAATACTTTATATGCCTGTTGGGAAAAACCAGTCTTTTAACTGATTTACTGTGTATTCCCAATAGGCAATTGGTCAATATGTTGAGTAACATTATCGCCATACCAGCAAATCAGAGTATAAAAATTTCTTGTAAACTCACAGGAGTGCGCTAAAGTTAATGTCTTCTATATTATTTTCTAGATATCGTAAGTCACATATTCTACCAGCAGCACAGGTTGCAAAGGTTGATCAACCATCTTCTTTAGTAGGACTGGGACTGTTTAAAGTTTTTCGTTCATCTATATTATGTTTTAGCGTTGGGATTGGAGTAGCTTGTATCACTTTGTTAGGAACAAGCCTGAGCAGCGTTATTGCTCAAGTCCCACCTGTGAGCGACACAGCAACCTCCCAGGCGAATGTAATGTATGTCAATCCTAGTAGCGGAAATGACCAAGAGGGCAATGGTACTGAAAGCGCTCCTTTAAAAACCATTACCCAAGCATTGCAGAAAGCTTCTGCCAATACCGTGATTATGCTCTCCGCAGGTACTTACAGCACAGAAACAGGAGAAGCATTTCCCTTGATTTTGCGTCCAGGTATTTCCATTCAAGGGGATGCGAACAATCAAGGTAGAGGTGTGATTATTCAGGGAGGTGGTGAATACCTCAGCAAAATTTTAGGTAGTCAAAATATCAGTATAATTGCGGGCAGCCAAGTCAATTTAAGTGGCGTAACAATAACAAACCCCAACCGTCGTGGTTATGGATTGTGGATTGAATCTAGTAACCCCGTAATTTCACAGAATACATTTACAGGCAATACCCAAGATGGGGTATTTGTAACTGGCAATGCTGCACCAACTATTAGCCAGAATAACTTTGAGAGTAATGGTGCCAATGGGATCACCATTGCAGGTAGTTCTCAAGCTCAAGTCAAGGAAAATACTTTTCAACAAACAGGCTTTGGGATTAATATCGCCCAAAATGCTGCGCCGACAATTGTAAATAATCAAATTCAGAATAATAGAGCCGGGATCATCATCCAAGCTAACGCCCACCCCATTTTGCGGAATAACATTATCGAGGGCAATAAAGAGGATGGTATAGTAGCGATCGCTCAAGCAATGCCAGATTTAGGCACTGATGCCGAAGCAGGTGGCAATCAATTCCGCAACAATGCTCGCTACGACATTAACGCCAGTGCTGCAAAACAAGTAATTGCGGCTTTTGGTAATACTCTTACCAACAGTCGCGTTGCAGGTAAGGTAGATTTACAAGCTCCCAGAACATTAGTAGCTCGAAATGTGCCAACTGCTGAAGGCGGGCCGGAAATTGCACCTACCAATGGCGAAATCACCTTCTCGGCTCCTGGTGCCGCAGATACCCCCAACGAGGTAACTGTACCAACAGCACCCAACAGCAATTCTGCCAATAATATGAGGGTTGGCAAATTGAATCCTCAACTATTACCCCTGTTACCAGCTAATACATCTCGCCTCGTTCCTAAGCCGAATCCACAACCAGCAACAACAGCAACAACTCCCTCACCTGTTCCCGGCTTTCCTGTTCCTAGCAGCTTGGCAGGTACAGCCGCTACCCAAAGAGCAAGTGTACCCCCTGCACCAGCAACTTCTGCTGATACACCACAGTTAAACTATGTGCAGATTAATCCGAGTGCGATCGAGTTTACCGCACCCCAATCTCCATTCGATCCCCAAGCACAGCCAGCCACACCCAGAAATACCAGAGCTAAAAAGCCGCCAGCACCCTCAAATCTTTTGCCTGTACCTAATTCCAACATTCCTTTAGGCAATACGCGCAATATGCGGAAAGTGCCAGTACCACAGGGTAGTCCAGCCGTAAACTATAACAATCAATTACCTAATACTGCAGCGCCAATGGGTAATCCATTGCCCAATCCTGTGGCTCCCATGAATACCCCATTACCTAATGCTGTTCCGCAAATGGATAACAGTCCATTACCAAATACTGTTGCTCCCACAAATAACAGCCCATTACCTGCGGGTGTCAGTCCCATGAGTAACACCCCCTTACCGAGTAATGGTATCCCGATGGGCACACGTTACCGCGTACTAGTAGAAGTAGCAACTCAAAAGGACATGGAATTTGTACAATCCCTCGTCCCAACCGCCTTTTTCACAGTCTCCCAAGGACGCAACCTCATGCAAGCCGGAGTATTTAGCAATCGCTATAACGCCGACACCATGATAAAAACACTCAATAGCAATGGGTTGAGAGCGATTATTGAGGTGTTGAATTAATGGGGCATGGGGCATGGGGCATTGGGCATGGGGCATTGGGTAATTGGTAATTGGTAATTGGTAATTGGTAATCGGTAATTGGTAAAAGTAATTTCTCCTTGTCCCCAGTACCCAGTCCCCAATCCCCAATCCCCAGTCCCCAGTCCCTATCCCCTCCCCAAATTACCTTGTAACCCACCAGTGTGGATTAACAATAAACGCGTACCTGGGGGGAAAAATCCCTGCTTGAGTAAATCCATTACGCCATAAAACAGTTTGGCGGTGTAGACATAATCGAGGGGTATGCCATGTTCTTGGGTGAACTGCTGGGCAAATAGTAATAACCCATCGTTTACCTTGGCATAGCCGCCCATGTGATAATTACATACTAGTTCCCAGGATGCGATCGCGTTTTTGGTTGTAGGTACACCAGAGGCGCGATAATTTTTGAGGAAACTCTCTATTTCCTCAGCCAGAAATTCCCCATTTTTCAGCACAGGAAACCCAATAACGCGCTGTCCTTGTTGCAGTGAGAGTACAATTCCCGCTAAAGTACTACCCGTACCACAAGCCACGCATACAGTATCAAACTGTTGCTTGCAAAATTCCCCTTGTCCCTTCGATAATATCTCCACACACCCCCGCACACCGTTCAAATTCCCGCCACCTTCAGGAATAATGAACACTTCACCAAAGCGTTCATTTAATTCTGCTTGCAATTCTGCTGTATATCTCTGTCGATATTTCTGACGGTCAATGTAGACAATTTGCATACCTTGCTGAACGGCAAAACTCAGTGTAGGGTTCAAGGGTAAATGCTCTTCTCCACGAATCACACCAATAGTGCGAAACCCAAAAAGATTTCCCGCCGCCGCAGTAGCATAGATGTGATTAGAGTAAGCTCCACCAAAGGTCAGCAACGTCGTAAAATTTTTCTGTCTAGCCTCTAACAGGTTGTACTTCAACTTAAACCACTTATTACCATTCACCGATGGGTGCATAACATCGAGGCGTAGCACAGACAAATCAACACCAGCTTGTCGAACAATTACACTGTCAATCGTTTGTATGGTAGGAGGTTGTGCGAATGAAAAGATTTCTTCCACGATGAATGAGGGGGATGAGGGAGATGAGGGGGATGAGGGAGATGAGGGAGAAACACCAATTACCAATTACCAATTACCAATTACCAATTACCAATTACCCATTACCCATTACCAAACCCAAATAAAATTTTATGGCTAAACTATTCGACTGCATCACTGACGAATTAAAAGAATTTATTGCTGCTCAACATCTGTTTTTTGTAGGTAGTGCGCCTTTGAGTCCTACAGGACACATTAACTTGTCCCCCAAAGGGCTAGAGAGTTTCCGTATTCTTTCGCCTAACCGTGTAGGGTATTTAGATTTGACTGGTAGCGGTAACGAAACCTCAGCCCATCTACAAGAAAATGGGCGAATTACTTTTCTGTTTTGCGCTTTTCAAGAACCTCCAAAAATTTTGCGGTTATATGGGCAAGGGTATGTAATTTTACCAGGTTCTCCAGAGTGGGATGCTTTTGCCCCTCTATTTCCTGCCTTACCTGGAATTCGTCAAATTATTATTGCTGATATTGAACGGGTGCAAACTTCTTGTGGCTTGGGCGTACCACTTTATGAATATCAAGACCAACGTCAGAGTTTAGTTAATTGGGCAATTAAAAAAGGCGAACAAGGAGTTCAAGAATATCAACAGCAGAAAAATCTGATGAGTATTGATGGTTTACCTACTCCACTGAGCAATTTGCCTTAAGTTTGCCACAGGGGGTAATAGATAAATTGTGCGTTCACAGGATTTGAAGATGGATTATGTAATTAGCCCAATTACTCCAGAAGATGAGCCTTTTTTGTGGCGGATGCTGTATGAAGCAGCGCATTTATCAGAAGAAGGCAATTTAACAATGGAAGATTTGATGAATCATCCAGAGTTAGCAAAATATGTGAAAAATTGGGATTATGAAAAAGATACGGGTTATGTTGCTAGCTTGTTACCCAGCTATCAACAAGTAGGGGCTGCATGGTTGCGGTTATTGACAGAGGAAAATAAGGGATATGGGTATGTTAATGACCAAACTCCCGAACTAGCGATCGCAGTTCTTCCCGAATATAGAAATCATGGCATAGGTACCCAGTTACTTCATCATTTATTAGCGATCGCACCAGCCTATTACCCATCAATATCACTCAGCATTAGAAGCTCAAATCCCGCTTTACATTTATATCAAAGATTGGGCTGGCAAGTAGTAGAAGGTACTGAAATCATCAACCGCGTAGGTGGTACTTCTTTCATTATGAAAATTGATTTTGCAAAATCAAATATCACCTAAAATTAATTCACAACATAAGTACTTAATTTTTTACATTAATCATGAGTGAGATCCTAAATCAAAAAATTCAACGAGATTTTGATAGGCTAGCTTTACTTCCGCCTGTGCAATGGGATCATAACAATCACTATCATAGTTTTTTACTTCAGCAATTACCGCCAAACTGTAAAAATATTCTAGATATCGGCTGTGGTAAAGGTGTTTTTTCTCGCTTATTAGCGCAACGTGCCGAGGAAGTAATTGCTGTAGACTTTTCTGCAAAAATGATTGAAGTCGCTCAACAACAGTCTCAATGTTACACAAATATAAAGTATCAAGTTGCTGATATATTGCAATGGCAATTTCCAGTGGAATATTTTGATGCGATCGCTTCAATTGCGACAGTGCATCATTTACCATTAGATGTATTATTGCCTAAAATTAAGTCTGCGCTCAAACCTGGTGGTAAGCTGTTAATTTTAGACCTAGTAGAAGCGAAAGGGATAGAAGACATATTGCCCAATCTAATTGCTGTACCATTAAATTGGACATTGCAGCTGTGGAAGAACAAACGCCTCAGACCTACACCAGAAGCAATAGCAGCATGGCGAGAACATGGTAGCACAGATAAATATCTCACTCGATCGCAAGCGCAACAAATTTACTCACAATACCTTACAGGATCGAAAGTCAGAAAGCATTTATTTTGGCGTTATTCAGTGGTGTGGGAAAAATTGTAATAGGGGTTTGGTAATGGGTAATTGGTAATTAATAATGAGAATTTTTCTTCTGTTTCCTCTGCTGTTACCTAATCCCCAGTCCCCAACCTTACACTTTATCCTTCGCTGGCGGTACAATGCCAAATTTATTTAAACTCTCGTCAATTTCTTGAAGAGTTTTAAAATCATCTGGTGGTAAGGGATAACTGTTACTGTTCAATAAACCTGAATTTATTGGCTGCTTTTCTAAGAATGAAAATGCTTGGCGAAATTGATGCGGTTGTGCTTTGATTGGGGCATCAAAATGGCAAGGAATAATCCATTCAAAATTCCAACTTGCTACTTTATCAGCCCAGTCAATAGTTTCTTGGGGTGCGCGGTTGAGAATGAGAGTCTGTAAAATTGGCGCGACAAATAAACGTCCATCGCCTCTGAGGGCATCAAATGAACGTTGCCAATTAGCTTGCCATTGGAATGGATATAAGCCGAAATAAGCTTTTTTAGAACGTTCTGGGGCTTTGGTAGCATCGCGCAATACTTCACCTAATCCAGGGATATCTAACACGCTGGGGCGAAAATACAATGCAAATAGCGAAATTCGTTGCCATCCCTTACGGCGGTTTGCCTGGTTATCTGCAACTATGTCACCTGCATGATCTTTAGCATGGAACAGCAAGGGATATGAGTCTAATTGCACGATCGCAGGTGGTTCTTCTGGAATAGATATTACCGCATCTGTGACTAATAAACTGTGCGATCGCTTGTGAAAAAATGCTACTTCTGCAAACCTACCAGGGCCTAATTCTATGGGGCCGAGTATCGCATAGTCAAACTCTTCAGCAAAAGGTGTATTTATGCTGTCTGCGGGAAGGATTTGAGTGCGTTTGCGGGGTAAACCCAGCCAACTGAGTGGCAGATTTAACGGAAAACTCCACTGGCTGGGAGCAACAAAAACCTGTGCTTGTGGAAAGAATCTTGCAAAGGGGCCGACGAAGACCTTGTGTTCTAAACCTGAGATAGTTGGCAAAATAATATACTTCACATCACCATGTTCTGCCACTAACTCATTGACTAATCGGATACACTCTGGAGTAGGTGCAACGGGAGCATAAATCAACAGACCCCCAGCTTCTAGCTTCACAACAGTCATACGAATGGGCACAACAACATAGAAAATGCCCTGCATTTGGTCAAAAGTCCAGATTGTATCTTTGATTACTTCTTTACAAATAGTTCGCCGTTCCCCGTATGGGTAGAGTGGCAAAGTAAACCAGAAAAACCACGAAAAGTCCTGCGGATGAATTAGTTCTGCGCTTCCAGCACGTTCATCATGAGCCACTTTGCGACCCTCCCCTGAATTGCCAATGCTTTATTTGCCTTCCAGATGATGGAGTTTAGCAAATTGTTGTCCCCATTACATAGTTTTCATCAAAATTCTTGTTTTAAGGGTCAAGGGTCGAGGGTTACATAGAGGCGATAAATCGCGTCTCTACTCAAAAATCAAAAGAAATTTTTTCTTCTTACCCTACCAACAGATAATCGGAGAAATCTCAATTACTCATTTCCTTGGTATTAGGCATTTTTAACCACAGCTTTGTTAAAGAATTGAGAAGAGTAATTATCATATTGTGATTTTAAAATTGATTCTGAGTATAACTTTTTTAAAGTTAACAATACTTTAGAAATACTAAAGCTTAACTCTTAAAGTAGAGGAGTGATATACCTATAAATACATATACTACTATTACCAAGCAATAATTTTATAAGCCCCTAGTCTTAGACCTGCTAGGAGCTTTTTCTTAAAATTTTTAAATAGTCAATTAAAGACATATATCAAAAGTAGTAGGAGCTTTGTAATTACTCCTCAGGTAGATGAATAGTTGATTCCCAAGGCAGATTAAAGATGAGGAGAGCAATTGATATTGTGTAATTGTCAAAGAAAAACGTTACTTAATCAACGTCAGAACAATGAACATAATTGCTTGGATTGTTTTAGGTCTAATTGCTGGTGCGATCGCGAAGGCTATCTATCCAGGTCATCAGGGTGGCGGAATCCTCGGAACCATACTGCTAGGAATCATCGGTGCTTTTATTGGCGGTAGTTTAGGTGTGTTCTTTACTACGGGGACGTTTGCCTTAACAGCTCCGACTCTTAGCATTACTGGTATCATCGTTGCTGTAATTGGCGCACTTATCGCTGTTTTCCTGTGGAACTTATTGAACCGTAGCGCTGTCTAGAATTGTAAGGTAATAATTGATAATTCTTTATTAGTAAAGTTCAGGGAGCTTTTGTAGATATTATTTATCCCTGAAATTAAATGGAAAGATATAGCACCTGCCTAAAGTGAGGTAGGTGCTATTATAATACTGCTCGCTTAAGAATTTTCACCTCAGAATTTGGTTTGGGGAAAAGGTGAAAAGGTAAGGATTAAATGTTTTTTCTTGCCCCTTTTACCCTTCCCCTTTTACCCTTAACCGATAAGTATTGGGTGCTATTATTACTTGATATTTACCGATATTCTCAACCCCAAGATATCGAGTAGCGCCAACAGATTATAAATCTCAGCGCCACCAGTTTCTAACAATATCTTGTTTAGTTGTTCCCAGGTTATTTGTGCTTGTTCTGAAAGATTGTTCATTCTTAGCCTGGCATCAATGACATCTTGCAGCGCTGATGATAGCAGTTCTTTTTCAGGATTTTCAGCCTCTAATATTGCTTCAATATATGCAGCAGCCTCCTCAGGTTCTTGAAGAGATTCGATCAGGTATTCTTGATAGCTATCACTTGTCCGCATTTTCACTTTGAGCTTTCTATAGTATGTGTAGGATGCGTTAATAACGCATCCTACAACTTCCATGATTTCATTGTCATTAGTCAGCGCTTGAGAAATTATCTATCTTCTGCGCCTGAATTCTCATCAGCCTTTGCACGCTTACCAAAGCTCGATTTAACTCGTAATTCCGTCTATCTGGATTCTGTAAATAAGCTTGCTGTTCCTCTTCAATCATCTTCACGTCTTGAATTACCAAACCATCAAGTAACTTTTGCGCTGCACCAAACAAGCTATCTTTGATAAACCGCCGAAACCACACAGGTAATTTGTGCAATCGCCAAAAAGCATTTAATGATGTGAAATGTATTAAATAAGCTTTGGTTTGTGTTTCGCTAATTGGACAAAGTAAACAGTAAATTTTAAAATCTTTTCCTAATGTAGAAACCCAGTGAGGATAAACGTAACTTACATCTAAAGGTTCGGGATGTAAGCGCCGCAGTGCGGGGAAAAATAGCTGGGATATTGACCAAATTTTGTCTATTTTATAGTAACTTTGGGCTGTATAATGAGCATCTACGCGATGAGTATCTTCGTCAATGTCTTGTAAAGCTGCTGATGCCCAAGCTTGTAAATCCTGATGTAAATGTCCGTGATACATATCCATCAGGTTTTCAATTAAATAAGAATAATGAGCATTACAGTTAATAACTGAAACTGTAGCAATGTAATTAAGATGTTCCCATTCTGGTAAACCCAGAGGTTCTACAGATGGTTCTGCATTTCCGGGAAATAGCCAAATAAAACCGTCTTGTTCTTTGACTTGGTAACGGCGGATTTTACAACTTGGGAGTTTCTGATTTTCTGCGAGGTAGGGAACGGCTGAACATTCACCTGATGCATTGAAACGCCAACCGTGATAAGCACATTCCAAGTCATTACCAACGACTTGCCCATGACTGAGTTTAACTTGGCGGTGGGGACAACGGTCTTCTAAAGCGTGAACTTTGCCGCTACTATCTCGATAAAGCGCGATCGCCTGTTGCCAAATTACCACACTTACAGGCTGATTTGTGACTTCACTACTACGAGCAACTACATACCAGTGATTCGGGTTAATTCCCAACTGACGAACATCACGACTTTGCACAGTTTCAAACACAGAAGACATAGGCGCGTAATCTTGATAGGCGTTTTCAGTCAAAGTGAAATAGGTTTGGGGGAAGGGTGAAAGGGTAAAGGTGAATGGTTGTTGTTTTCTCCCTTTCCCCTGAATCCTGACTTGGGGGAAAGGTAAAAGGGTAAGGGTTAAGGGTGAATGGTTGTTGTTTTCCCCCTTTCCCCTTTCTCCTTTTCCCCTTTCCCCTTAAATCTTGACTTGGCTGAAAACCAGACTATCACTTTAGGAGCTAAAACTACTGGCGTTGACAAGCTATAAAGTATGTGTAGATAAATCAGTAACGATATTCAACAAAAAATCTGTATGACAAGTTACCAAGAAACCCTACCCAACAACGAACTCGTTGAGAATCTGATTGCGGAAACGGCGAGTATTAACCATGTAGAAGTTATTGAAAATGTCATCGATAGCTTGGAACAAGATGACAGTGCAATGGTTAGCCAAACTCCAGACGGTAATTATCTCTGGAAATTTAAATACGGCAGCGTGGAAGTATTTGTGCAACTTAGTGGTACAAGTGATGAGGATACAATCACGGTTTGGTCTGCGGTATTAAAGTTACCTGCTAAAAATGAACCGGAATTGATGCGATATTTACTAGAGTTAAACTGTAGCAGCACCTTTGAAGCACGTTTCGGTATTATTGAAAACCAAGTTGTCGTCATCTCCACAAGAACACTAGCAGAATTATCTCCCGGCGAAGTCTCCCGCCTCATTACAATTGTGGCAACCATCGCAGATAACAACGACGAAGCCTTGCAATCTAAGTTCGGCGCAGCATAAATCATCGCTAAAGCTTTATTTATCTGGCAAGTAAGGGTACGGCATCCAAAGACTTTCGGTAAAATCAACATTGAATCGGTGCCGTGCCCCTACAATTTTGATATTTTGGAAATTGACCGTCTTTGAGGAGCGATAAATTCAGAAAAAATTGTGAACTTTCACCTTTGAATCTCGAAAGTTCGCCTTCCAATCTCCAAAGTTCACCTTCGGAACTCGAAAGTTCGCTTTCTAATCTCCAACTTCCACCTTCGGAACTCGAAAGTTCGCTTTCTAATCTCCATCTTCCGCCTTCAGAACTCAAAAGTTCGCCTTCCAATCACCATCTTCCGCCTTCGGAACTTGAAAGTTCGCCTTCCAATCACCATCTTCTGACTCTTGAACTCTAAAATTTGGCGATTTATTCCCTTAATAGCAGCTGCTGGTAACGTACAAATGGCAATTGACAGCTGGTTGCTAGAACAGCACCAGACTGGAAACCATCCCCCAACCCTGCGATTTTATACTTGGTCGCCAACTGCGATTTCTTTGGGCTATCATCAACGCCAATATCCACAATTCTGGGAAAATTTAACTTGGCAAGGTGAAAAATTAGACTTAGTACGCCGTCCCAGTGGTGGCAGGGCAGTATTGCACCAAGGCGATTTAACTTATACTGTCGTTACATCTGGATTACCAGGCGATCGCTTGCAAGCATACCAAAAAATTTGCGAGTTTTTAATTCAAGGGTGGCGATCGCTCGGCGTAGAATTGCACTATGGTACTGCTGGGCGAGGCTATATTAATAACCCTAACTGTTTTGGGACTGCTACTGGTGCAGATTTAGTCCTAAGCGATGGCGGTAAACTCATTGGTAGCGCTCAACTACGACGCGCTGGGGCAATTTTACAACATGGTTCCATCCGCTTAAACCAAGATGCGGAATTATTTGCCCAGGTATTTGGTGCAGAATCTTGGACGCAGGTAAAACTACCCCAGCATTTGAGTGTAGAAACAATTATTACAGCTTTGATGAGTGCTGCAAGCGATCGCTTTGAGATGGAGTTGGTAGTGGAACCTCTCTCGTCAGCAGAATGGGAGGAGATTTTGGGAATGGGTAATGGGTAATTGGTAATTGGTAATTAAATGTTTCCTTGGTTCTATCAAGTTATACCAATTTGAAAAAAGAATGCGACAGATTGTAGGGGCAAGGCAGTGCCTTGCCCTCTAGAATATATTGATGTATCGCATGATTTGATTTTTTGATTTGGTATTAGCCATTCACTTCAGATTTTGGCACAACCTATCATAAAAATCTGTCTTCTCCATGCCCTATGCCCCATGCCCCATGCCCATTTTCAAGCCATTAAATATCCTGCGCTTACGCTGTCTTCTATTAATTGCAGGACAAAAGGCCAGAGTTTTGGTGCGCCTGTTTCTACAGGTGCGACTCGTTTCATAACTTGGTCGCGTCTGATACCATGAATGCGCCAAGTTCCACCTTTTGTTTGTTGATTGTGCAGCAAAGGTTGTATCCGGTCTAAAGCTGCGGCAAACTTAGCAGTGGGTGTTTCTCCAGCCTCAAATTCATCCCAGAGTAAACGTAATTCACTACCGATATCTGAAGGTAAAATTCCAAATAGCCGCGATGCTGCTTGTAATTCTTTCTCTGCTTTACTGGAATTAGCTTGGACATCGTAGCAGAAGGTATCGCCAGCATCAATTTCTACTAAATCATGAATCAAGAGCATTTTGATCGCCTGGACGATATCAACACCATCCGGCGCATATTCTGCTAACGTCATCGCCATTATTGCTAAATGCCAAGAATGTTCTGCGCTGTTTTCTCGGCGCGAACCATCTATCAGCAGGGTTTGGCGGAGTATCTGCTTTAAGCGGTCAATTTCGATGATGAATTGAATTTGTTGCGTCAGTCTGTCGGTTTGCACAAGAGTTTCTCAAAAACACCCTAATAATACCAATTCAAATCATGTTTGTGACACATCAATATATTCTAGAGGTCATGGCAGTGCCATGCCCCTACAATCTTTCGCCTTCTTTTTTCAAATTGCTATTATCTGAATAAAAACACCCAAAAGGGTGATTTAAAACTGTCAAAAATGGTTAAAGTTATATGACAGAATGTCTCAGGATAGTTAATTTATTCACTAACTAAACAACTGACTTATGGATACAGCTAAACGCCAACGACTAGAAGCAGCAGGTTGGCGTGTAGGAAATGCATCTGACTTTCTAGAACTTTCCCCTGAGGAAGAAGCTTTTATTGAGATGAAATTATCTTTAAGTAGATATTTGAAAGAATTACGTCTCAAACATAATCTTTCTCAGGCGAATTTAGCCAAAAAAATTAATTCTAGTCAGTCAAGAGTCGCCAAAATGGAAGCAGGCGATCCGTCTGTTTCTCTAGATTTGATGGTTCGGACAATTTTAATTGTAGGTGGAACTCGTGAGGATGTAGCGATCGCGATCGCTTCTTCTCGTACACCCTCATCAACTTGAATTTTGTGTATGTGGGACTAAATTACTTTCCCCGCATACATATATTTCATCTCTAAATTTGCTCGCACCCACAATTCTGTCATTGACCAAATTACCACTTTATTCGGTGCGTCTGCAAAATTATCTGGTTTGTGGGTGACAATGGCATGAAGAAGGCGATCGCTCACACAAACTAATTCTACAGCAGAGTCAAAATCTTGCAGGGGTGAGACTCTGGCTTGTTGTAAGATGCTGTTGTCAACTGGGCAAATTTGGATTTTTTCTTGTAACCAATTAATTACTATCTCAGCAATTTGAGAATTTTGCAGGCGACTAATATAATTGGAAATCCTTTGCCAACCGATATCAGTTATATATATTTGCACCAAAGGATGGGCTACATCTAAGAGATTGCTAACATCTTCTACGCAGTTGTAGCGATTCATTAAAGCTTCTAAGATTAAATCGGCATCAACTAAAATTCTTAGCACGTTAACCCCTATTGTAAACTGATAAATTTAGTGCCATTGCCTGAAATTTGACCGTTGAATAGATGCTAAAGGCAAGAACAAGCTGCAACAATCAAAACTTCCTCGTACAGATTGGCGTACATAATTAGACCGATTCCCAGAAACCAAAATTATCAAATCACAGCCTTAAGATTTTTGACTTTTGATTTTTAACTTTGGAATTTATGTGGCGGTAATCGAGCAATAGGTGTTATTACAAATAATATTCATGCTCATGATCAAAGCAAGAACAACTTTGTAATAATACCTAAATTCAATGACGAAGAATGCTTTTAAAAGTTCCAAAATAAAATTGCAAATTTAGCAACATTTGGCTGCTGAAAATTCACAAGAAATTTATTTTTAAGGCTTAAGTAATAGATAAAATAATTGTCCATTGCTGACTGTGACTCCAGCGCGATCGCCTGCTATTTTGCCAGTCCCCAAAAAGTAATCTACTCTACCAGGCCCTTTAATCGCGCCGCCTGTATCTTGATCGAGTACGTAACGGCTGACAATGCGATGTTTTAATTTACCAGTACTATCAGCAAAGGGAAACTCAGAGCGAATTAGTGCTAAAGCACCAGGAGGCATGAGAGATTTATCTGTAGCAATGGAACGTTCGGCTGTCAGTGGTTGACTGATAGAACCCTGTGCAGGTGCGCCTTTGGTTTCTTGAAAAAACACAAAGCTGGGATCGCGAGGAATATATACGTTCAATTCTTGGGGATACTTTTGGAAATAGTCGAGAATTATAGGCATAGTCATCCCTTGTAACGGTAATTTGCCATCGTTCGCCAATTCTCGCCCAATGCTTTTGTAATTATACGCAATGTTGCCTGCATAACCAATACTTGTAAGCGTACCATCAGTTAGTTGCAATTTCGCAGAACCTTGAATTTGCACCATGTATGGTTCCAGGCGATCGCGAAACCAAAATAACTCTAAGCCGCGCAGTTTCCCCTTTGCAGCTTGCAAACCGTCAGCCCCTTCTAATTCCAGGCGTGTGGGATGGGGTAAGCTCCAGGAATCTAAATCGGGAGGTAATTTATAAACAGGATAGCGGTATTCTGCCGTCGGTAGACGACTAGCTGTATACATTGGCTCATAATAGGCAGTGAACAAAACTGAACCTTTGCTATCCTTACCAATTGACTGATACAGTACAAATTCTTGAGATATGGCTGTATGCAATGCAGCTGCGGAATTTGTCGTTAGTAGCAGCTGACGGAATCTGATCAAACTTTTGTAAACGCGATCGCGTGTAATTCCCGGTACCTGATAATTTTGATAAGCCGCTTCCGCCCTGGGTGTTTGTAAATAGCGCAGACTGCGATCTATCGACTGTAACAGCGCTTTTTTATGCGCTGGTTGTCCATTTTCAACTTGATAAATCGCCTGATCTATACAAGAAGTATCATCTTCACAGCAAGTAACTGGGACTCTGGGAATTAATACTGGTAATTTCTGCTGAGAATTGGCGGAAGATGATTCAGGAAGATACCACTTTTTCAGCTGACATTCTGCGGGACTGAGTTTTAATTGTCCTAAAGAAGCCATCCCTACTAGGAACGTTAATAGCACAACAGGTAGGCTGAGAGATATAGTTGTAAGTTTATTTAGCATTAAAAAATAAGTTATTTGTCAAGAGTCAACAGCCCAGGTGTAGCCTGTCGTAGACATCGTAGTTCAATTTGTGGCGATCGCACTTTCTCAACAATAGACTTCTTGCACGAATACAAAACTTACCCTCATCCCCCAGCTTTTTCTCCCAATTTCGGGAGAAGGGGAGCCGATATCAAAGTCCCTCTCCCGGGGGGAGAGGGATTTAGGGTGAGGGCAAAGATTCATGCAAAAGGTCTAGTATATTTCAGTCCACTTGAGTGGACTTTGACTATTAGCCCGCAATTCATTGCAGGGCGGGATGACGGTTAGGGCGATACTTTAAGTGTTACAAAATTTTAGTCCTTTAATGCATAGCTTAGGTATTTTTTCGACTTGTGTGTACACCGTCGCCTTTATAATGCATAGCTTTTTAAGGGGGATTTAGGGGAATCTAAATATGTGCAACTTCACATGAAATTGGTATTAGAGCTAAAAACCGAGCTTCGTTAATGAGCCTTGAATACTCGTGAGTGAGTATTTAAAGATTCACAATCAGGAATTAGGAATTGCAAGGTTGATACTATACTCATAATCGGTGTAATCTGCCGCCTTGCCCCCAATTATGCTCACGATTCCCCGCCAGAGTAACAAGCTTTCCTTTTTCTTCCTCTTCCCCTTTACCCTGCTGTTGACACTCCTGCTGTGTTTACCTTGGGTGAGTGCGAAAGAACAGCCGAAGCCGAAGCCAGAAGCTTGGCAGATTAACGGTATTGTAGCTGCCCTTGATGATGGACATGACAGAGTAAAGAAAAACGCTTTTGATAAATTAGGTGAATACGATCTAAAAAATTTGCAATTGGTGTTTCCCAAACCAGAGGATATTGCCCTGAAAGCTGCCAAAATCCTCAAGGATAAATCCGTTGACTCAAGTGTTCGTTCCAGTGGAGCAGAGGCATTGGGAAATCTGGGGGAAGCTGGCAAACCCTACATCAAAGACATCGCTGATATCCTCAAGGATAAATCCGTTGACTCAAGTGTTCGTGGCGGTGCAGCACAGGCATTGGGAAATCTGGGGGAAGCTGCCAAACCCTATGTTAAAGACATCCTTGACTTCCTCAAAGATAAAACTGTTGACAATTCTGTTCGTTCCCGTGCAGCAGCGGCATTGGGAAATCTGGGGAAAGCTAGCAAACCCTACGTTAAAGACATCCTCGACTTCCTCAAAGATAAAACTGTTGACAATTCTGTTCGTTCCCGTGCAGCTGCGGCACTGGGAAATCTGGGGGAAGCTGGCAAACCCTACATCAAAGACATCGCTGACATCCTCAAGGATAAATCTGTTGACATAAATGTTCGTGTTCGTGCAGCAGCGGCATTGGGAAATCTGGGGGAAGCTGGCAAACCCTACGTCAAAGACATCGCTGACATCCTCAAGGATAAATCTGTTGACATAAATGTTCGTTACGGTACAGCAGCGGCATTGGGAAATCTGGGGGAAGCTGGCAAGCCCTACGTTAAAGACATCCTCGACATCCTCAAGGATCAATCCGTTGACTCAATTGTTCGTGCTGGTGCAGTAGAGGCATTGGGAAATCTGGGGGAAGCTGCCAAACCCTACGTCAAAGACATCCTCGACATCCTCAAGGATCAATCCGTTGACATAAATGTTCGTTTGAGTGCAGCAGCGGCATTGGGAAATCTGGGGGAAGCTGCCAAACCCTACGTTAAAGACATCGCTGATATCCTCAAGGATCAATCCGTTGACATAAATGTTCGTGGCGATACAGCAGCGGCATTGGGAAATCTGGGGGAAGCTGCCAAACCATACGTCAAAGACATCCTCAACTTCCTCAAGGATCAATCTGTTGGCAATTTTGTTCTTTCCAGTGCAGCAGTGGCATTGGGAAATCTGGGGGAAGATGCCAAACCCTACGTCAAAGACATTGCTGACATCCTCAAGGATCAATCCGTTGACTCAATTGTTCGTGCCAGTGCAGCAGCAGCATTGGGAAATCTGGGGGAAGCTGCCAAACCCTACGTCAAAGACATCCTCGACATCCTCAAGGATCAATCCGTTGACATAAATGTTCGTTTGAGTGCAGCAGTGGCATTGGGAAAGATAGAACAACTCAACTTAAATAAAGTTGTGGTAATTCTAGATAGCATTTATTACGCAGGTCAATCAGAATTTGAACAGTGGCGATTTTTGACATATTTCCTGAGTGGTGGCACTGATGAAATCAAAACACTGCTGACATGGCTGGGTTTTCCTCACCCTAAAAAAATTCCTACTTCATTAAGCCACGCTCAAGCTGATAAAACTCTCAAGATCTTTGCTCAAGCTTGGGAATCTAGCCAAGGTTTAGCACGATTACGGGAAGACTTAGCCAAGCAAATTGCTGTAGTCGCCAGAAAAGTCTCTTGGAAACCCCAAGATATTGTGATTTTAGAAACTCACTACAACAACCTGAAAAAAGCTGGATACAACGAAGCTGATTCGCTGCAATCAGTAATAGTTAATCTCAAGGGTTGGCAGTGGTTTTTTAACGCCAGAACTACTATATTAATTCACGCTGCTTTTTGGCTTGCTCTCATCTTCGCTTATCCCAAATTTCCCCAAGTCCAAGCCATCTTCTTCTGGAATCCTTGGGTAAGGCGCATTCTCGGTGTCGGCTATGTCGGCTTTCTCCTCACCTGGTTTCCCCCCTTCCGCCGCAAGTTATTTGAACCTTTCCAGCCTTCCCTCCTTGCCGATGCTGGGTTAGATAATTTTAACCCCCAAGCTTACTTCCCCGACTCGCAAGTCAAACTTCCCAATACTGAGGAACCCGTAGCCATTACCCAGGTACTACCCAATATCAAAGGGCAAATTGTCCTTGAAGGCGATTCCGGCTTAGGTAAATCCATGTTTCTCCGCCATTTAGTGAAAACCTCACCGCGTCTGGTGGTTTATCTACCCGCCCGCAAATGTGACAAAGGGGTAATTGAAGCGATTCAAGCCAAGCTGCACGGGCAAGCGCAAGATGCTGATTTTCTCAAGAATTTGATTTACAGTGGTGCTTTAGATATCTGCATCGACGGACTCAATGAAGTTACCGCCGACACCAGGGCGAAAATCACTCAATTTGTCGAAAGCTACTTCCGGGGGAACATCATCATGACTACCCAGCCCCTAGAGTGGACACCACCCTCAACAGCTAAGATATATAAATTACAACCCCTTGAGCAAGGGCAAATTCAGCAATTCTTAATTTCCCGTCAGCCCCGCCTGCCCAAAGATGCCAAAGTTAAAGGTAGTGAATACGAGCAAGCCTGCGCTAATTATTTAACTCAAACTCTCAACAACCAGCCATCAGCAGAAGAGTTAGCCGCAGTTAACAGAATTCTTTCTAACCCAATGGATTTAACTGTTGTAGCGTTGATGCTAGCCCAAGGCGAATACCCCGAATTATTCCACCTGCAACAACAGCAATATAATTTGATGGCTACCGAATACCAGCAAGAGTGGAAACAGGAATTTCCGCTGAAGAAGTTCTCCCAAGCTGTATATGATATGCGGCTGAACGATGAACAAGCTTTACCGGGAGATGAATTTTACCAAGTTTTACAGTCTTTAGAAGACGAGAAATATAAAATGGTCGTTAGCCGTCAATGGCAAAACGAAGAAGGCGCAGCCAAGAAAGAATGGTATTTCCGCCACGACAAAATAATGGAATTCTTTTTAGTGCAGAACTTTCTCGGTGAGAATGAAGAAGCGGAAAAACGTCTCATCGATCACATGGGCGACCCGCGCTTTCGCGGTGTATACTTCTTGCTAGCAACCCTACTCCCCTTAGATGCAGCCAAAGAACTGCGGGAGAAAATTATTCAATACGCCGCCGATACTAAAGACCATACTGTAAGTGACACCTTCGTGCAATTATTGCGCCCCCGTGCTGCCGTAAATTGATGGATTATGGGAGTGTAATTTCTAGAAATCAGCAGTATTTTAGCTGATTGTTTTCTCAAAAAGTAAATATCAAGTAGGGTGTGTTACGGCTGTACAAGGATTTCGGACTTAGAGACAATGAAATTTAGCCGTAACGCACCATCTTTGTCGATGCCGTACTCTCTGCTAACGCATCCTACAATTTAAGGTTTACTTTAAATAATTGAAGGGAAAAGAGGGAAAAGGAAAAGGCAGAAGTTCTGGTTAAAACAGCAGTATTTTAGCTGATTGTTTTCTCTAAAAGCGTGTAAACGTAGCCGTAGCACCCTACAATTCATCTTCCCAATCCCCAATCCCCAATCCCCAGTCCCACTTTATAATTTCTCCATATTAGGTGCTCATTTTTATATTTTGAGTAAACAAAAAGGCTTGTAACTTTCTCGTTTGGCTGTTTCAAGTAAGCAAAAAGCCATTTCACCTACTTAAAAAGCCATTTCACCTACCCAAAAAGCCTTATTGCCTTCTCATTTTGGTGTTTTCCGCAAGCAAAAAGCCTTAACGCCTACTCAAAAAGCCTTAACGCTTACTCATTTTGGTAAATAACGCACTCATTTTAGTGTTTTCCGCAGGTAAAAAGCCTTAACGCCTACTCATTTCGGTAAATCGCGCACTCATTTTGCTGTTTTCCGCAAAAATTTAAGCTAATTACTTGCTCAAAAATAGCCATTGCTTTCTCCTTTAAATAGATTCAGCCAGCGTTGTGGCTAATGGCTGGCAAAAAAGTGCGATCGCACTTGTTCTCAAATCCAATTGCATGGTTATCAGACTCATATCAATACTTGTCGGTTAAGGGTAAAAAGGGAAATGGGAAAAGGGAAAGAAACAACCTTTCACCCTTCACCCTTCACCTTTTCCCCAAAACCAATTTTGAATAAAAACGCTTTTCGTGCGTTACGGCTACGCCTAACGCACCCTACAAAATCCTATACAAATGACAAATGACCAATGACAAATGACCAATTTACTACTCATTCATATTATGATATGTCGCCACTGCAGAAGGTGATATCCGGTTTAAGTAACGGAAAATCCAGTATTTGAAAATCGTATCTAAAATCACCGGGAACGTAGCAATAAATAAGAAGATAAAATCTCTATTTGCTGGTAAACCCCAATGGCGAGAAACCCCTTCTAAAATTACTTCCCAACCATGCGGGGAGTGAAACCCTACAAATATATCAGTGAACAAAATGATAATAAATGCCTTAGCGCTATCACTCAGACCATAGACAAGATTATCGAAAAATTCTTTGATAGTAACGATAGAAGATTTACTAACAAGCAATAGCCAAATAAACGCGCCTACAGAAAAGATATCTGCAAACACATTTTTAATCGCATTCGCGCTTTCTTCGCGGAATTCCTCAGCAATCTCACCTGCTTTCTCTTTCATGTGAGTTTCCAATTCTTCAGTAGATATTGGCGGTGCTTTGGTAATCAAATTCTCAAATTTTAGCCTTTCTTCAAACCTTTCTAGCGTAGCTAACGCTTCCTCTTCCATTTCTACATTCAGGAAAATTTGCACAGCTTCCGCACCGCGAAAATGTTCAATTAAAGGGCCAACTACTAATGTTTTTGCTAGTTGATGGGTTAAAAGTGGTACAATAATTAACAGTAAAATAAACCTAATAGATATGATGGTTCTTTTTTGCGTTTGCCGGAAATTTTGAACTACATCTTGTTCCGAATTAGGGTCTAATTCTACTTGCAGGCGAGTAATGGTACTTAAAATTGAACGGGGCAATATTCCCGTTGTATTTGCTTTTCCTTGAGGCTTGCTTCTCTCGGTTATCGGAACTTTTTGTTTAGTGATTGGTGGAGGGTTAATAGCTGAATTAGTAGGAACTTTCGGAGTTCTATCAACTACAGCCAGTGAACTCGGTTCTTCATCCACAATTGTATATTTAGAAATAATTTGGTCGATAAACCTGAGCTTTTCTAAAATTACGTAAGGTTCAGGATATTCTACACCTGCTTTAGTCGCCGCTTTTTGATTTCCTTCATTTAAAAACCACCGACTACCTTTAAACTCTGTTAGTCGCATTCGCGCAATTTTTAATTGCTTTCTTAAGTCTGCCTCAAAATAATCCATGACATTATTACTGTACATGGCTAAGTCGGGGTCTATTTTATTACCATTAAAATGTTGATCTTCTAGTTCTTTAATTTTTAATGCCGCGTTATAAGCCTCATCCAGAGAACGTTCTGGTGTGCGTAAATACCATCGGTAAAGACCCAGCAAGAAAGAGTAAATTTTATCGCCAAAAACAGAGTTCTTCATCGTCGGCAATCATCCAGCATGATTTGGTGATTCTTAACCTTAAATTAACGCACGAATTATACTAACAAATCTACAAAGAGAGGGCTTGTGGTTTTTGATTCTGTATGGATTGTTGGCGGTAGCCGCAGCGGTAAAACAACAGGTTTAGTTAAACAGTTTTGTGATTGGGTACAAGGCGAAAACCAAGGTAACGGATCATTTTATACTACCCAAAAAAGACAAAAAAAAGGCAAACAACTATCCAAAGGATTAGATTTACGGCAAACAGAACCAGGGGTTTTGCTGTTGGCTGCCAATGATGATAATCGCAGAGAATTAGGAGATAGAATTGTTACAGCAACCCTGGGTAAATATCCAGTTAGAGCCAAGACCCCTTTAGGCTTCTTTCAGGATGAAGTCATTTTATTTTGGCCTTTACTGATACAATCACTGCAGCTAAAAGCACAATTTCCCGTGAGATTGCGCCCCGAAACAGAACAGGAATTAGCCACCAAACTTTGGCGATCGCATTTAGACGAAGAAACTCTCCGCCGTGCGGGAATGAATGAGTATCGTTTAGTACGTCGCATCCTCGATTTACTGCAACTAGCAGCATACAGTGGCAAACCCTGTGAAGAGATTTCCTCAATTTTAGCAAGCGGTTTCGCTGACAATCCCATCTATTTAGAGCCAGAATTTCTCGCCTCGTTATTGCTAGAGTGGCGCGATTGGTGTTTAGACAAGGGATTGCTCACCTACGGAATTATTACCGAACTGTACAAACAGCACTTATTACCCAATCCCCAATATCAACAGCAACTTAGGAAGCGTTACCAAGCTGTAATCGCAGATGATGTTGATGATTATCCTGGCATAGCCCGTAATTTATTTGATGTTTTGTTAGACCAAGGCGCTGTAGGGGCTTTTAGTTACAATCCAGAGGGTGCAGTGCGTTTAGGATTAGGTGCAGATCCCAACTATTTAGCAGCCTTAGCAGGACGCTGTGATGTTGAAAACTTAGTAGGGCCTTCCCGTGAGTCCTTGGCAATGCAATTAGCTACCCAGATGATGGAATTAGCCACAGAACCAGCGGTGATGTTGAGCTTACCAGAAACAGTACAATCAATTCAAACTACCTCCCGCGCCCAATTATTGCGGCAAACCGCAGAAGTAATTGTAGATGCAATTAAGTCAGGAGAAGTAGAACCGGAAGAAGTCGCAGTCATCGCCCCTGGTTTAGATGCGATCGCCCGTTATACCCTCATCGAAATCCTCAACAAGCAAAATATTCTGGTAGAACCCCTCAACGACCAACGCCCCTTAATTAGTTCACCAGCAGTTCGGGCATTACTCACCATACTTGCCCTAGTTTATCCCGGCTTGGGTCGCTTAGTAGACCGAGATGCCGTAGCCGAAATGCTAGTAGTTTTGAGTCGCAGACAAAAAACCGCCGATAATTCCTCCGAAATCAGCAGCGACATCGACCCAGTACGCGCCGGGTTAATCGCAGATTATTGCTTTGAACCCCACCCCGAACGCCCCAACTTATTACCTGTAACAGCATTTGAGCGCTGGGATAGAATCGGCTATGCTGCCACCACAGCTTATAGTGAAATATTACAGTGGTTAGAAAAACAGCGATCGCAACAAGAACAGCGATTAATTCCTAGCCCCATTTCCCTGTTATACCTAGCAGTGCAAGATTTTCTTTGTAAAGACAGCAATCCCCCCTACGACCAGCTAGCAGCCTTAAGGGAATTGCTAGAAACCGCCCAACACTATTGGGAAATTAACACCAGACTGCAACAAACTAATTCACCCACACGCGCTGCTGCGGAAGCCACCATCAGCGAATTTATTCAACTACTGCGACGCGGTACCATTACCGCCAACCCCTATCCTTTACGCCCCATCGGCCCCGCTAAAAAAGCTGTCACCCTAGCAACTATCTTCCAATACCGTTCCAGTAGAAGATTTCACCGTTGGCATTTTTGGTTAGATGCGAGTTCCCCCCTGTGGGCTAAAGGTGGCGCAGCTACATTATTTGGCGCACCTTTATTTCTGCAAGACAGGTTAGGCGTACCTTGGACAGCAGAAGACGAGAAAAACGCTGAAGACGAGCGACTAAAAAGAATTTTGGCAGATTTGCTGTCCCGCGTATCCGAGAAAGTATACCTCTGTCATAGCGACTTAGCAGTCAATGGACAAGAGCAAATAGGGCCACTTTTACCCTTAGTTCATGCTTGTGTACCAGTGACATCTGAGGCTGGCGTGTAAGGTCTTAGGGATTGGAGGATGAGAGGGATGAGGAATCTCTTGTACAGACGCGATGAATCGCGTCTTTGCGTCTCTACAAGTGTTGACTTTACAAAAAATTCATCTAGTTTGCCTAATTACTTTATAAATAATTTATTTAATTTCCGTTTATTTACTTAAAGATTTATTACATTAGTCCTGGGGATAACACTTAGTTTAAGTAAAAAATTTATGGTGAGTGAAGTTTTACCTAGAAACTATCAATAGAAAGGAGAGCGATCGCAAATCTTGGCACATTATTGAGAGCAATAAGTACTTGGACAAAAATATTTACAGTCATTGCGAGCGAAGCGAAGCAATCCCAGCCCTTGCGATTGCTTCATTCCGCTTCGCTCCATTCGCAATGACTTTGTGTAATTAATTCTGTCAGACTACTTATCAAATATTCAGCTATAAAATTTATTTTCTCTTGTAATTCTCAATCTTCTTTAAGACCCTGATTGTTAACTATTTGCTCTTTGCATAACGAAATTTATATTTTCAAGCATCAAACTCATAGAAAATAATCTATTCACACAATCACTTATTATCAAATATTTCCCATAGTACTCATAAGTGAAGTGTATTATATTTAATAAATATATTATTTAAAAATCATGATTTTGACATTACTAAACCCAATCTTGCCATGAATTTGACTAATATCATTTCACCCAAAATTCTCAGACAAGAACCATTTTGGCTTTTAAGTATTACAGCCGCTCTAGAGACAATCTGTCTTACCTTAGTTTGGAAAGCTCATGATATCGGCCATTTAGGAATGAGTATTTTATTTCTATTCGCTACAGGCTCTTTATTATGGGACAAACGTCATACATTACGCTTTGAAAGTGATGTTTTTTCTACGATTGTTGGGTTGCTACTAATTACTTGGGTGCTATGGCAAAGTGCCACACAAAATTTAGAACATACCTTACGGCTGTTATCATTTACTTCCGCTTTTGCCGTTAGCTTACTAGCCTCAGGTTTTAAGGGATTAAAGCAATATTGGGAAGAACTAATTATTTTATTTTTTCTGGGAGTTCCGGCTGTAGTTTCCGATTTATTATTTGATATTTCTCCTTTGAGTGCCAAATTTGCCAGCCTTCTTTTGTGGTATGCAGGCTTTGATGTCAAGATTAATGGAGTGAATATCTATTTACCAACGGGTAGCATCAAAGTTGTTCATAGTTGTTCTGGCATAGATACCATCAACTATATATTAGGCATATCTATTATTGCTTTGGTAATGTTCCCCATCGCTAAAAAGAAGCGGTTTTTTATACCAATTTTTGCCATTCTTTTAGGATTTGTCATTAATGGAATTAGAATTGCTATGTTAGCTGTAATGCAAGGAACTAACAAAGCTGCTTTTGATAGTTGGCACGGAGGACAAGCTTCCTATTCTTATGGCGTGTTGGGTATAGTGATTTTTGGTTTAGTTTATATGTTTCTGCTCAAGCAAGAAGAGCAACAAGCTGAGAATTTACAGAAGTCTTTAAGTGGGGATTAGGGGTAATAGGGATTGGGAAATGAAGGAGAAATAACTTTTCCTCTTGTACAGACGCGATTAATCGCGTCTCTGATTAATCGCGTCTCTCACACCAAGCCTCAGTAATTGTCCTCAAGCTGATTTTGCAGACATACTATATACTCTTGTGCTTAGGTAATAACCCTGGGTGAAGAGGACAACAAAATATGGCTAGCAAACACTTCTCGGTCAGCAAAGTTGCATTATTTATTACCACTTTTATTAGCTTCAATTTTAGTTCTGCCAAAGTACAGGCTGCTTGTCCTACTCTCCTCTTAGATGGTGACTTTGAACAACAAGCTAGCCCAACAGTCAGCAATCCTTGGGTAGGTGAAGGTCAAGTAGGTATTGATAGAGAAATAGGTAATAGCAATTCTGGTAAAAATAACGTCTGGATGCGAAATTTTTCTGGATGGAATGGTATTAGCCAAAGAGTTAAGCTTCAACCTAATGCAGAGTATGAATTAAAAGCTTACGTACGGACATCAGGTAATGTCACTGATGGGGTATTTGGAGTGCGAGATAGTAATAAAAATCCGCTTGTAGAACTAAAGTTTGGTAGCTTATCTCAATACATTCCTTTAACAGTAAAATTCGTCACAGGTAATGAATCTGAGTACAACATCTTTACTGGATTCTGGGCGATTAGTCAGGATAGCTGGATTCAGGTAGACACTTATAGTTTGACAGCCACTATGTGCAAGGATGAGGAAAATAATTAACGTTGGAACCTAATATATAACGTTTGGCTCAATACTTTTCGGTTAAGGGAAAAAAGGGGAATGGGAAAAGGGGAAAACAACCTTTCACCCTTAATAATTTCAAAACGCTTAACAGAGTAGTATTGATAACTGCCCTTATGAGGTAAATTGTTTTGGCAAAGCCATCTGCCAACTTTAGAGAAGTTGTACTAATAGCAATTCAAATAATTTTTGCGACAGATAAATGCTTTGTAGGGGCACGGCATCCACAATCTTTTGGTATATTCAATTATCTTACAGGTGCCGTGCCCTATTCATCTGTCGCGTTCTTTTTTCAAAATTGTATAAACGTAGTTAATTGCTTGGTCATTGACTCACTCTAAAATCTGCGATCATATTCAACGACTGCACGACTATCATCAAATAAATTGGTGGAAGCGCGCAGACGAATTTCATCATTGATGCGGTAATTGATACCCCATTGCAGTGGGTCATTGGCTGTGAGTATTTTGATACTAGAAAGGGAGAACTTAGAAGAAATATCCACACCTGCTTCTAGGGCTAATTCTAAAGTTGAATTGCTTCTACCAGCTTCAGGATTTTGTGAAAGGACGGTGGGAAATAGGCGTAGTTCACTTAAGCCAAAAGCATTACCAATCTGGTTAAATGCTCCTTGAAAGTTGTTAAATACGGCGGAACCTGCAATATTAATTAGACCTAAAGTACTATCGCCACGTCCTTGAGTGTCAATAAATCCACCGCCTAACAGCGCCACAAGTTCTGTTTCACTGCGAGATGGCGTACTGGTGAGTTGGAGATTTTCGTCAAGTTTGCTAGCAAGTCCTTTAATATTAGCTTCAACTCTGATAGTTTCTAAGGTGGATAATCCTCCGGTATTGAGTCGGCTAATATCGGTAGTTTGATTACCATCAAGTACTTTGGCAAAAAGGCGAATATCTAAATTGGGATCGCGGGGTTGTTCCTTTCTAAAAGTTGCAGTGTGTTCATAACCACGAGCTAAATTAAATTGAGTAGTAAATAAATTCACTCCTCCCCCTGTTAATTTAATAGTTCCATCGGGTATAGGCTGATTTAAGGAACCATTAACTGCCAGATTTCCTGTGGCTTGGAAGTTGATAATTGGGGGACGAGTAATGAGAACATTTTTACCTAAAACTAGTTCGAGATTATTTAACCTAGCTGTTGTATTTTTGGTATTATTCGGGTCTGCTTTATCAGCTTTAGTCAGTGTGGGTTCTTCATTTTTGGAGTTAGCAGTGTTAGCAGATTCTGCTAGCAACACTTGCCCATCAGATAACTCGACTTTACCACCAATTTCGGGGTTAAGAACAGAACCAGTAATTTGTAAATTACCACTTGCACCACCTTGGTACAATCCTTTTAGCCTTAAAGTCAGTTGATCCAAATTAACAGCGAGAGGCGTGGTAATCACTTGTTCTTGATTGTTAAATATAGGAATTTCTCCCGCAGCTTCTACCTTACCTCTGCTAAATCTACCTTGAAGACCTTCTACAATAATGCGGTCAAAATCAAATGTGATTTTACCTGTCACATCTCTCAGTTTTCCAGGTAATGCTTGGGCAGAAAAAGTGGCATTATTCACGCTAGCAATACCTGTCATTTCTGGCTGTTGTCTGGTACCGCTAACTGTTAAATCTACTTCTCCTTCACCATTCTCAAATACGACTTGGTTATTTAACAGATTTAAAAGTGCAAGTCCTTCATTTTTGACTTTGACATCTAAGCTGATTTCATTGTTATCAGGTTCTACAGAGGCGAAAGGCAATTTATAAGGTATATTACCGTTAATTTTGACAGGTTCTGAACCAGTCACTAGGATATTACTGCCAAAATTTAAGCGACTATTGTCATAACTAAAACTAGCGATCGCAGATTCTACTTTTTTCTGGTTGATTGTACCATCGGTAATGGTGATTTCTCCTCTAGCTTTGGGATTGCTAACGCTACCCGCTAAAGCTACGGAGGTGCTAAGATTACCGCCAACACCAACGGGTAACTTGACAAAATTACTGAGTACCTGGATGGGGAAATTTCTCACCTGCAAATTCCCCGATTGATCGTTACCGCCAATATTACCGTTAAAGGCAATCAGTCTTTCATTAGAGGTGATGCGTAAAGGTAGTAAAGTTAGAACGCCATCTGTAAATCTACCATTCGCAATCACTTGTTCCGCTCGATAAAACCGCCCTACTTGATTCTTTTCTTCTTCTTTACCCCAAGTCCAATTTTGCCCATTTAAATTAAACTCCACTGCCAGGCCTTTTTCTGCGGCAGTATTCAGGGCAATCTCTCCGCCAAAGCTTCCTTGTAAGTTGGCTAAATCTGGGATGGGATTTGCTTCTAAGCGCTGTTGTTCTTGCGCTGCTAGTAGTGCCTCAACTTGGTAAAAACGCTCGATTTGCGTCGATAATGGCTGATTGGGCAATCCTTGCGGGACAGTCACTAAATCCGCAGCTTTACCGTAAGTTGGTAGTGACATCCCACTGCGTATATCTTGCAGTTCAAATACCTGGAGTGCTGTTAAGACATCTTGGACATTACCTTCGCTGACGTTGAGTTTCCCTTGAATTTGGGGAGTTTTCCCAGAATTACTGACATTACCTGTAAAAGCGTAGCGACTTTTACCCTTAACAAAAGCGCTATCTGTAATATTTGCGGTACCGTTACCATAGCGGAATTGTGCCGTTAAACTTTCGCCCTTGATACGTCCAACGGCTGGATTTGCGATCGCAATATTTCCGGCTGTAGCTAATGTTTGTTGATTAATCTGTAAATTCCCGGTTAATGCACCAGCTAAGGGACTTTGACCTAGACGGGTGTTATCAGGTAAAGATAAATTTAATACCTGTAAAGGGAAGTTATTTAAGCTCATCGCCAAACTATCCCCTTGGGCTTGACCGCTGGCTGATGCTTGCTGCCAATTGACTAAGAAGGATTGAGGGCGATTTTTAGCATCGAGGTTAACGGTAATGCGATCGCTCTGACCAGCTACGTCTAAACTAGTACCTTTACCTTGTACAGTCTGAATATTTCCACTGAGGACAGGCTCAAAGGCAAAGTTTTTCACTGCCAAATTTCGTAATCGCAGTTGTCCTTGCAGGTTGGGTACAGGTAACGTACCGCTCACTTGTCCAGCAAAATCGGCTTTTCCTACCAAATTAATGCCATTGGGTAGGTTGAGGGGCAACTGTTGCAAGCTGTAATCTAAAGCTTGGACATTGAGTTTTAAATCCGTAATTTCCGGTACGCCAGCACCTTGAGCATTGGCTAATATGTAACCGCTAGCATTGAGATTCGGCCCCGTAGCGCGTTCTATATTTAACCTTTCACCATCCCAAGCGATCGCTGCATTGATTGGTTGTTGAATTGCCGCAATCCCTTGAGAAAATTGCACCTGACCAGCAGCCCGCACATCAGCTAATTTTGGTGATTGTACTGTGCCGGATACTTGCAATTGACCGCCAAATTGACCGCGTAATTGCTGATTTAACTGCTTTAATTCCAACCCAGAAGCGGCAACTACAGCCTGATAGCGACCGTTATTCAGTTGGATATTTTTGGCGGTAACTGTGCCATCAGCTACATTTACCTTTGCTTCACCAGTAGCTTGAATTGCTTCTGGTTTAAATGAATCAACCGTACCAGCAACTTGGAAATCTCCAGTTAATCTACCGCCAAATTGCTTAAATGTCGGTGCTAATTGGGGCACAGATAAATTACTTGCCCGCAGTTGCGCTTGATACACACCGTTATTAAGTTGGATATTTTTCGCTGTGACTTTACCATCAGCCACTAACAAATTACCCTCGCCAGTACCGCGCAGAGTTTGGAGGCTGAAATTATCTCTGCTACCTGCTATTTGGAATGTACCAGCCAATGGCCCAGCCAAAGTAGGGGGAATATTTTTTAATACTCGTCCCAACCGCACATTATTGGCGACTAACTCCGCCGCAAAGCTTTGGTCTTGTAGCTGCAGTTGAGAAATTGCTACAGTTCCTCCGCCAATTTGCACCCCTGCACCTTCAGGGCGGATGGTAGCAATTGTAAATGGTGCTGTTGTACCAGACAGCCGCAGCCGACCGTAAAATTCTGCCCTCGTCAACGAGACATTTTGCAGTTTAGTCTTGTCTACAAAGGGTTCTAACTGCACACCTTTTGCGTCAGCTACAGCTTGCCAACGTTGATTGGCATAAGTACCAGACCCAAATACCTTACCACCAGCGACATTTAAAGCCACATTGCTAAAAGCCACAGTTCTATCTGGGGCAACTGTAACTGTACCAATAGCCGGGTAAGTTGCCTGTGGTGCTTGCCATTGCACTACAGTGTAAACGTCTCCAGCCACACCAGATAACTTGCCTGTGCCGGAGACAGTGCCGATTTGAAAAGATGGGGTAGTGTTGTAAACTTGGGCGATCGCATCCCCAGGAACATTGTTAGCAGTAAAATCAAAATCCAGTTGCGGTGTTTTACCCAGTTTGACTGTACCGCCACCCGTAACTTTACCCCCAACGGTGGCTGTACCTTGAATATCTCTAAAACTAATTAAGGAATTACTCGTAGAAAACTCAAATTTACTAGTAACATTTTTAAAATCTATTTTGTCAATTTGGGCAGGCTTAATTGTGGCAACTGTACCTGAGAGAATAGGTTTATTGATGGCTCCCCCCAGCTGTACATCTGCCTTCACTTCTCCGATTACTGGTATCGGCAGATTTACCTTGAGAGTTTCTAAGGCATTATTTACATTTACCTGATTGACTTGCCCGACTACTTTATAGCCAGTTTCTCGATCAATGATTCCTGCAGCTATCAGGGGAATTTTGCCGTAATTAGTAGCTACCTTTTCTAACTTAATCCCTAACCCTTGGAAACTGAGATTCCCGTCGGTATTGTTGAGAAGTTGCGGTAAACGGGGTATTTGAATCGCTACCCCTTGCAAAGCCGCACTGCCATACAATAAAGTTTGCTGCTGTGGACTCAGTTGAATCTGCAAATCCCCATTGACTTGCCCTGCTTGTAAAGTCAGTGGTAACTGGACAATCCTGGTAATGTCCGCAGCTAGTAAATCTTGTCCTCGTAGCTGTAACTTAGCGGCTTGGGTCTTCAGTCCTGTTTCACCCTGAATCCCAATATTACCGCCACTATCTGCTTGCGCCGCTATATCAAAGCGTAGCAGCTGATTATCATTTAAAAGTTGACCAGTGCCATTGACTTGGGAAAAAGACACAGGAACTGGTGCAGGTTGAGGATTCGCGGATAATTTTAGTTGTAAATTTGCTGTAGCTGGTTGTTCTATGGATTGGTGCAAGTTGACTAAAATTAGCTTGCCATTACGTAACCGAATCTTATCCAAATCGGTTTTGATAGGCCCGCCTTTAGGCCCTAAGGCAATGTTAGTAGTCAACCAGCGCCCTTGGTCATCTTTTTCTATATAAACATCTGGGTTGACTAAGGTAACATCCAGCTTCAGGGTGCGGTTCACAATTAACTGCAACGGATCAAAACCAACTTCCACTGCATCAACTGTCACTTTATCTGGGTCTGTGGCGGTAGCTGGAATCGCTGAAGCGCTAAACCGCACTCCCATTAAAGAAAAGTCTGTAACTTTGCCAAGTTGTACTGGACGGTTGAGTGTCGTAGTCAGATTTTTTTCGGCTAGCGGCGTTAACTCTTTTTGCACAAAATTCCATAATCGCCACATTCCGCCTAACACTGACAAAAGTAAAACTCCCCCTAACGCGATACCACCGCGACTCAACACCAGCAACCAGAAACGCTTACGATTTGGGGAAGGGGAGTGATTAACTTGTTTAGGAAGCTTAGTCATTTGCTGTCACTCTTTTTGGGCGAATGTAGCTGGCTTACTACTGGCATTAACTAGTACTAGATTGCTCTGCCATTCTTAGAATACGTCAACTCAACCTCAGGACTGATGCTGCAATTGAGGAAATCGTTCTATTCCATAATATTGGCATTGTCAGGAATACCGTAATCAAGTAAACTACGCAAACTTTGCAGTCTAAAATTTCTATACTGGCAGTGTTTATCAGCGCGTAGTTCAGTATGCACACATCAATGGCACGCTTGACTGGTTGAGATAGGCAAAACAGCAACAACTTCTACCCCAGTTCAGATGCCATTGTCATTCAGGAAAGTTGGTAACTGATGAAAACACATAATTCCTAGACGAAAACACTCTGGTGGGGTTCCAAAAATATTCTCTATCTAAAGAAATACTTCTAGTGATTTGTCATTGGTCATTTGTCATTGGGTAATTGGTCATTTGTCATTTGTCATTTGGTAATTGGTAATTGGTAATTTTCCTTGTCCCCTTTCCCCAATCCCCAGTCCCCAATCCCCATTCCCCATTCCCCATTCCCCAATCAATGAAAATTCTGCCTCTCGACTTCCCCGAAGGCACAACCTAGAACTTTAATTAAGATATAGACGAGAAAACTATTAAAGATAGATGATTACACCAATGCGCGTTTTTGTATTGATTTTCAATGCTGGAACGGAAAACGAAGGAATCCATACAGTTAAGGTAGGCGATCGCAATAAAATTCTGATGTTTGAGTCAGAAGATGATGCAACTCGCTTTGCTTTAATGCTAGAAGCTCAAGATTTCCCTACTCCTAGCGTAGAAACGATTGATGCGGAAGAAATCAAAGAATTTTGTGCAAGCGCTGGTTACGACTGGGAACTTGTCCCCGAAAACAGTAATGCAGTCATAACTCCGCCAGAAATCAATGTAGAAGAAACCGATTGGAAACCTGAAGCTGATGATACTGATGAGCAAACCATTCGTTCTACTCAAACAGAGGAAACAGCACCAGAAATACCTGATTCTGAATTAGACAGTATTCGTCGTAGACTTGAAGGTTTATTGTAGTTGGGGATTGGGGGACTGGGGATTGGGGACTGGGGACTGGGGATTGAAAGCAGACAAATTCCCATTACCAATTACCAATTACCAATTACCCAATGACAAATGACAAATAACAAAGGACAAATAATAAATGACAAATTTGCAAGAACGTGGCTATCTTTTGACCGAACAAGTAAATGCTAATAGTCTCAATTTAGACCAGATAAGTTCTCTAGAACTAGTGGAATTGTTTAATAGCGAAGACCAAAAGGCTGTTGCAGCAGTAGCTGCGGCTAAGGAGCAGTTAGCACAGGCAATTGATTATACAGCCGAACGTCTGCGCCAGGGAGGACGCTTATTTTATATTGGTGCAGGGACAAGCGGCAGATTAGGGGTATTAGATGCTGCGGAATGTCCACCAACTTTTTGTACACCCCCAGAATTGGTACAAGGGATTATTGCTGGTGGTGCTGGTGCATTGGTGCGTAGTTCCGAAGATTTAGAAGACAGGGCTGAGGATGGCGAAGCCGCGATCGCCCAACGGCAAATTACGCAATTAGATGTGGTAGTCGGTATTACTGCTGGTGGCACAACTCCCTATGTGCATGGGGCGCTGAATGCTGCGCGCCAAAGGGGTGCAATCACGATTTTTATGGCTTGCGTACCGACTGAGCAAGTTAAATTTGATGCAGACGTTGATATTCGCCTATTAACTGGGCCAGAAGTATTAGCTGGTTCTACTCGCCTGAAAGCTGGTACAGCCACCAAGCTAGCTTTAAATATCCTGTCTACTGGGGTGATGGTGAAGCTAGGTAAAGTTTACGGTAATCGCATGGTGGATGTGGCGGTTACTAATCAAAAATTACGCGATCGCGCTTTGCGAATTTTGCAAGACCTCACCGATTTAAGCCGAGAAGATGCGGGAGTATTGCTAGATCGTAGCGGCAATTGGGTGAAATTAGCTCTATTGATGCATTGGACTGGTTTAGATAAAGAAGAAGGTGATCGCCTTTTGGCAGAACATCAAGGTAATGTGAGGTTAGCTATTGCCAGTTATCAAAATGTCAACAAAACCTGATATTAATTCTTGAGCAAAATGCGCTTAATACAGCTTAACGAATCAACCTTTGTTTGTATAGCAGCACTTTTCTAGTCAAGTACTAGGATATCGCATTAAGCGCAACTTTTTTGACGTTTAATAACTATCGTTAGCGTTTTTTAGCGTTTTTTAGCGTTTAATTATTGAGTTTTTATAGGTGTAGTAGAATCTGAGTAAAATTACTTGTTTGATAAATTATATCAAGACTTATTAAGTTATTAATTCAACGAATTTCAGCCGAAAAAATCAAATAATCAATATAATTCACACAATTCAACCAAAGCTTACAAAATCAGGAAAAATTTCATACAAAAAACAACGAGTTCATCAATATAAATCAGTAGAAATCCTGATCGTTATTCAACTTCAAAAAGCATAGAATCATATTCTATACCTGCATATATCATAGTTATTTAATTATGGTGAAAAATAGAGGCGCTAATCACGGGTTATTCCTTGGCAGATAACTCATCTATTAGCCCTATTTTTGCTATTCTTTGGGTTGATAATGCTTATTCTTGTCTCTGTATTTATCTATTTAATCTATACAGCATAAATAGCAACATCCCGGAGATTTTTCCCAATATATTGGTATTTACTCAAGCGTGTTTATTTTGACTAATATATGGGTAATGTAGTGTTAGCAGGGCTGATTTTTTAGTCAAATACCAAAATATATTTAGTCAAAAAAATGGTCATATTAGGTAATGTGCTTAATGAATTTAAAAATTGTACGCAACTACAGTACAATGGCAAGTTAAATCTTAAAAGCGCAAAAAATCACAAATGGAGCTTTTATTATCGTCTAGGGCGAATAATTTGGGCATCAGGGGGGATTCATCCATTTCGCCGTTGGCGAAGGCAAATGGCGCAAAACTGCCCGCAAATAGATGTAGATAAGATACGTTTAAATTCTCAGGACGTAGCAAATGAATACTGGGATTATCGGCTTTTAGAAATTTTATATAAAAAACAAAAAATTCAAAGAGAGCAATTCCATAATATTGTAGAAAATACAATAGCAGAACTATTTTTTGATTTAGCTCAGGAGTCTGATTTTTCAGATGTAACTTGCAATCGTAGCCAAGAATTGATTGTAGAAATGCCCATGAGCTTTACTAGTGCAGATGTCTCTTTAAAACAGATGCATGATTCCTGGAAAATTTGGTCAGAAGCAGGTTTAGCAAATTTATATCCTGATTTAGCACCGATAATTCGTAAGCCAGAACAACTCCAACAATTAGTAAGTCCAGCTGTTTACAACAACTTTGTAAATTTGATCAATGGGAAATATACCCTGCGAGATTTAGCGGTAAGAATGAAGCAGAATCCATTACCCGTTGCTCGTTCATTACTGCCTTATATACTTAAAGGTATTATTGAACTTATAGAAATACCTGACTTACCCTTAAACATTGTTGAAGTCCAGAAGAATTCTACGCCAACAACACCTCAAAAGACCAATGCACCATTGGTAGCCTGTGTAGATGATAGCCCCCAAGTCGGGAAACTTTTAGAAGAAATTATCACTTCGCATGGGTTAAGATTTATCAAAATTCATGATGCTGTACAAGCTTTACCAATTCTCATCCAGAATAAACCAGATTTGATTTTTTTAGATTTAATGATGCCTATTGCTAGTGGTTACGAAATCTGCACTCAATTGCGTCGAATTTCTACCTTTGCTCACACACCAATAATTATCCTCACAGGTAATGATGGTCTTTTAGATAGAGTTCGCGCTAAAGTGGTTGGCTCTACAGATTTTATGACTAAACCTGTAGCTAGTGATAAGGTAATGGGTATAGTACGCAAGTATTTACCTATCCCAGCTTCTTCAACTAAGAAAAACGCTCCTCCAGTTAATAGCCTGTAATGCAAGTATTACTGTGAGTAATTACCTGTTGTTACTGGCTCATGAGACTGCATATAATCAAAAAAAATATTAAACCCAAATTTCTCTTTCAGGAAAATTAGCTAACTGTTTAAGTAAGATAATTTCCAGCTTTTTTAAATTTGTATTACACTCTAACAATTCTCCAAGCAGCTGATTTTTCAGTTTAATAACTCGATAGCACATACCCCAGGTTTATCAATAGTTTCAGGACTAACACAGCTAATATTGTCCCGATTCAACAACAGCTTGCAACCTCAAGTAGAAAATGAATTTAAAAGTAAAGCATCACTTTAACAATTTTTAGCCAAACTCTACTTGAATATGACAATTAAATAGATATTCTTTATCAAAATTAACGGTTGATTTTGGTTTTTAAGTGCTTTTTCTGAGGCTAATGTATGAAAAATGCATTAGCTTTGTAAAAGCTAATTTTCTTGTTGAAAATCACAGTATAAATTTAATAGGAAATCAATATGAATACTGTTTTAGTTGTCGAAGATGGTTTGACAGACATGGAGATCATCAGTACATACTTGCAACAGGCAGGATACTATGTATTGAGTGCTAAAACTAGCGAAGAAGCTCAATACCAAATAGATAAAAATAAGCCTGATGTCATATTTCTCGACGTAATTTTGCCTGGTAAAAGCGGCTATGAAATTTGCCGAGAACTAAAAACTAATCCTCAAACTAGTAATATACCTGTAGTTTTTTGTTCCACTAAAAATAATGATGTGGATAAAGTTTGGGGCAATATGCTGGGAGCAGAAGCTTACTTATCAAAACCCGTTGATCGCAAAGAACTAGTAGAGACTTTACAGCGATTAATCATTAAATAGAGGATTGGGGAATCAGGAAATAAAGTCAAAGTTTTACCTGAAAAAGGAAAAATTATTTTGGAAACCAAACAAAAATTTTTAAGTTTTAATTTGGGGGCTAAAGATACAGGCGTAATTCAGTTACAACACATCACTGAAGTTTTACAAATATCGTTAGCAGAAATCTGCGGTGTTCCGCAAATGCCCAATTGTGTCTTGGGTATTTACAACTGGCGTGGCGAAATGCTGTGGTTAGTTGATTTAGAGGAAATGCTAGGGTATTCTTCGCTGTTACAAGGTTCCAATTTAGTTGCCAAAATGATGGCAATTGTCATAGAAAATGAGGGTAAATCTTTAGGTTTACTGGTACGTCAATTAACGGATATTGAGTGGTTAAATAATCAAGAAATGAAAACACCCTCCGCGGAACTGTTTTCGGCAGCAATGTCACCTTTTTTGCAGGGTTACTTTATTAGTCCTAATGAAGAGATGATGTTTACCTTAGATGCTTTAGCAATTATCCAAGCTCCTATATGGGGTAATCATAATTAAAATTTGGTAATTGTTTGGATTAACTATGCTTTCAATTACCAAATTTTTGCTTGCAATTGGAATTCAGTTAAATATTACTAATTAAAGTTGAGGGGTGTACAATGAAATATTATGGCAGTGCTCAAACCAATAGTAATGCTGCTAATAAGAAAGAAGCATTAGAAAATCAAAATGGTAGTCCAGAAATAGCGAGTATTGCTGGCGATGAATTGGCTTTATTCAATGCAGTATCTCAGGAATTTAAGAGTTGGCGACAGCAACTACAAAGTATCTCTAGCCAAGTACGCCAAGCTCCAGATTTGGATACCCTACTGAAAGTTACTGTTACACAAGTTAGGGAAAAAATTGTTAGCGATCGCGCCTTAATTTATCAGTTTACTAGCTCGGAAACTGGTCAGGTTTTAGAGGAATCGCTGAACCGAGGTTGGACACCGACTCGCGGGGAAAATTTACCAGGTATTACCTTTGGTTTATATGAGAGTCAAGAGTATGTAGAACCTGTAGTGATTAATGATAGTACGCAGATTCAAGTTACACCCTATCAACAACAACTTTTAGAAAAATTTCAAATCCAAGCCTGTTTAAGCTTACCAATTGTAATTAACGATAAAGTTTGGGGATTGCTAATAGTTAATCATTGCGCTGCGGCTAGACAATGGCAAGAAGTAGAAATTACCTTACTGTCTCAAGTTACTACAGAAATTGCCTATAGAATCCAAAGCTTTACTTCCGAAAAGCTCACCCAGCAGGAAATATTAGCCCAAAAATCTATCGTTAAAGTTATTGATAGAATTCTCAACTTATCATCTATTGATAAAATATTCCAGACAACTACTCACGAAATTCGGCAATTTCTGCGCTGCGATCGCGTCGCTGTATATCGCTTCCTTCCTGATTGGAGTGGTGAGTTTGTGGCGGAATCAGTAGGTAATACTTGGGTAAAACTAGTAGCCCCAAATATGAATACTGTTTGGGAAGATACTTACTTACAAGAAACCCAAGGTGGACGTTATGCCAAAGGCGAAAGTTTAACTGTTAATGATATTTATCAAACCGATCATTCTCGATGCCACATTGAGATTTTAGAGCAGTTTGAAATGAAAGCCTATATCATAGTTCCAGTGTTATCTGGGCAGAAATTATGGGGCTTATTAGCAGCGTATCAAAATTCTGGGCCGCGGAATTGGCAACCTTGGGAAACTAATTTTTTGGCAGAGATTGGGATGCAATTTGGTGTCGCTATCTCCCAAGCTGAGTATCTAGAACAAGTGCAAGCAAAAACAGAGCAACTAACACAAATAGTTGAACAAGAAAAAACTTTAACTACCATAGTTAACCGCATTCGCCAATCATTAGATACAGAAAGCGTTTTTAGAATTACTACTCAAGAAGTACGCCAATCTCTGCGATGCGATCGCGTTGCTGTGTATCGCTTTAATCCTAACTGGGGTGGCGAGTTTATTGCAGAATCCGTAGGCTATGGCTGGGTAAAACTAGTAACCCATGAAGTGAAAACAATTTGGGAAGATACTTACCTGCAAGAAACTCAAGGGGGTAGATATGCTAAAGGCGAAAGCTTTGTTGTGAATGACATTTATCAAGCAGGTTTTGCAGCTTGTCACCTAGAGACTTTAGAGCAGTATGAAGCTAAAGCTTTTATCATAGTTCCGATTTTTTCAGGAGAAAAACTATGGGGCTTATTAGCAGCTTATCAAAACTCCGAAACTCGGAAATGGCAGAATTGGGAAGTTAACTTTTTAGCGCAAATTGGCTTGCAATTTAGTCTAGCTAAATCACAAATAGAATATCTTGACCAGGTACGAGTTAAATCAGAGAAATTATCGCAGATTGCTGAACAAGAAAAAGCTTTGACAAAACTAGTCAATCGCATTCGCCAATCATTAGAAGTTGAAGAAATTTTCAAGACATCAACTCAAGATATCCGGCAATTGCTCAAATGCGATCGCGTGGCTGTCTATCGCTTTAAAGCTGACTGGGGTGGTGAATTTGTCGCTGAGTCTGTAGCACACAACTGGGTAAAACTTGTAGGGCCAGATACTAAAACTGTTTGGGATGATACCAACTTACAAGAAACTCAAGGTGGTCGTTATGCTAAAGGTGAAAGTTTGAGTGTTAACGATATTTATCAGGCAGGACATTCACCTTGTCACATAGAAATTTTAGAGCAATTTGGGGTGAGAGCTTACATCATCGTTCCTGTATTTTTTGGCGAAAAACTGTGGGGATTGTTAGCAGCTTACCAAAACTCGGGAACTCGTGAATGGGAAGAATCAGAAGTTAGTTTGCTAACGCGGATTGGCGACCAATTAGGGTTAGCATTACAACAAACTGAGTATTTGCAACAAGCACAAGCGCAATCGACACAATTAGCCGAAGCAGCCGCCAGAGAAAAAGCAGCGAAAGAGTTATTACAACAGCGTTCTATTCAACTGTTAACTGCCCTCAGACCCGCCCTCAATGGTAACTTGACGGTACGTGCGCCCATTACAGAAGATGAGCTAGGCACAATTGCGGATGCTTACAATAATACACTGCAAGCATTACGGCAAATTGTCATCCAAGTACAGGCAGCAGCGCAACAAGTTGTGCAAACTTCTGGTACTAGCGAAGCATCATTAGTTGGGTTAACCCAATTAGCAAACCAACAATCCCAAGAAATGACCGCAGCTTTAAATGATATTCAACAAATGGTTGACTCGACAAAAGCTGTGGTATCTAACGCTGAGTTGGTACAAGTAGCAGTCAAACAAGCTAACCAAACTGTCGAGTCTGGCGATGTGGCGATGAACTTGACTGTACAAGCTATTCAGGGGATTCGTGAAACTGTTGCCCAAACTAGTAAAAAGATTAAACGCCTCAGCGAATCTTCGCAAAAAATCTCGAAAGTGGTGAACTTAATTAGTAATTTTGCCACCCAGACAAACGTTCTAGCTTTGAACGCCGCTATTGAAGCCACCCGCGCCGGTGAATATGGTAAAGGTTTTGCAGTGGTAGCTGATGAAGTTCGTTCTTTATCTCGCCAGTCAGCCGCAGCCACTATCGAAATTGAAAAACTAGTGCAAGAAATTCAAGCAGAAACCGGCGAAGTAGCAGTGGCGATGGAAACAGGTATTCAACAAGTTGTAGAGGGGACAAATCTTGTTAATGATGCCCGCCATAATTTGAACGCTATTGTGAGTGCAACGGCTGAGATTAGCCAATTACTCCAAAGAATTACTGAAGCTACTCAAAAACAAATGTCTCAGTCTGTGACAGTAACTTCAAGTATGAAAGATGTTGCAGAAATTTCCCACAAAACTGTTGCAGAATCTCATGAAATTGCTGCTGTCTTCCAACAATTATCGGGAATGGCGAAAGAACTATTAGCGACCGCAAGTAAGTTTAAGGTTAATTGATAGGGAATGGGGACTGGGGACTAGGGATTGGGGACTGGGGAATGGGTAATGGGGACAAAGTTCAAAACCCAAATACTAAACCCAAACCCCAAATACCAAATAGCAAATAATTTAAATATATGACTACAGATAATGATATTCGTGAACAGGGATACATCTATTTTTTAGCTGAAGCGCCAGAATTATTACAAATTATTGAACAAGAAATATATACATTAGCAGAAGATTTTAGTACAGCTAAAATTCATGAATTAATGCGGGCAACTCATACAATTAAAGGAGGAGCCGCAAATGTGGGTTTAGAGGGAATCCAAACTATTGCCCACTCTTTAGAAGATGTATTTAATGCTTTATATAACCCCAATGTTATTATTGATTCTCAATTACAAACACTGATATTGCAAGCCTATGAATGCCTAAATTTAGCACTGACCGCCGAACTAACAGGTTGTGATATAAATAGTGAGGAAATCCTACAGCGAGCAGCTTCCGTATTTGTACATCTACAAGAAAAACTAGGCGATGCTTATGGTGCTGAGGCGCATATTCCAACTTCCGAAGAATTGGGATTTGATATTGTTCAGTCTATCTTTGAAGTAGGAGTACAACAACGCATAGAAACTATTAATGATGCTTTAAATAGTAATATTGAGATTACAGAATTTGCTAATTTGCTGCGAGAGCAAGCAGAGATATTTATCGGTTTAGCGGAATCTTTAAATTTACCTGGTTTTGGCGCGATCGCCCAAACAATTTTGGCAGCGCTAACAGCTCATCCAGAGCAAGCATATCGCATTGGTGAAGCTGCTCTCGCTAATTTACAGCAGGCACAAGCAGCGGTATTGGGTGGCGATCGCACTTCTGGGGGAGAACCTAGTTTAGCTTTGCAAAGTTTAGCTAATCTAGTCACAAATGAGCTAAAAGCAGTTACAAATATATCTCTTGATCACAACGATTTACAAACTCAAATTAAGCAATTATATAAATTTTTAATTACATCTGGCAATCTTAAAAATCAGCCGCTAACCCCAACGCAAGCTAAGTTTTATATTCAAGTTATTCGCTATATTTTTGGCTGGTTTAATCATTATCGAGAAATTCCTCAAGAAAACTTGAGTTTGTCTTTGCTAGTAGCACCTGAAAATGAAGAATTACTGACTTATATTGAACATTGGTTAAGTCAATTTTTAGGTTTTATCCAAGAGGCAAAAGATAGCCAGGGTCTTATCCTTTATCGCCAAGGTGTGATATTGACAATTATTCTTGCTGTCGTCAGATTTTATTATTCAGAACAGCAAGCGAATAGTGATAAATCTATAGTTTCCACATTACAACAGCAAATTGGTAAATTAGCTCAAGCATATAAAAAATATCCGCCAGTCACAGCCCCAGAAAAAAATTGGCTGGATAGTCCTAAGCTGCAAAAACTATTAGTCTTTAAAGAAATAGCCCCTCCGCCAGAAATAACAGAGGCTGATAACTTACTGGAAAAAATCTGGGGTGGAGAAGTTAATTTAAATTCTACTTATGAAATTGTAGAGACTGCAGAAACTCCAGAAATTGCCCAAGCTGTACCTGAAACAGCAACAATCACTTCCATAGCTGTGCAAGAGCCAGTAGTTGCCAATATTACAACTTCTGCTGTTGATATTCATCAAGAAATAGAAGATAAAATTGCTGCTAATGTCCAAAAGAATTCACGTCACCATTCTTTTGTGCGAGTTGATACAGATGGATTACAACGCCTGAATTACTTGGCTGGAGAACTATTAATTAAGCAAAAACAGCGGATATTACAAGACGAACAAGTTGGAGAAATCATTGACCAATTAGTACAGCGACTTAATAAACAGCAAAGCATTTTAAGTCAACTGGGTGATTTACCTTTACAGATGCAAACTGCTGCTTTACAGCATCGACAAAATTTTGCACCTGTGAAATTTGATGCTTTAGAAATGGATGTATATACAGAATTTCAGATGACATTGCATGAGGCTATAGAAGAAACCCTTCAATTGCAAGAAATCACTGAATCTTTAGATTTATTGCTGACACAAGCTAATCAACTGAGTGAGAAAAAGCAGAGATTAACACTAAATATTATCGATAACTTGGTGGAAGCCAGAATGTCGCCGTTAGGCAATATCATGAATCGATTCCCGCAAATGGTGAAAAAAATGGGGAATGTTTATGCCAAACTGGTAGACTTTAAAGTTAGTGGTACTGATGTATTAGTAGATAAGGCGATCGCAGAAAAACTCTACGATCCACTATTACATTTAGTACGTAATGCCTTCGATCATGGTATTGAAACACAGCAAGTTCGCCAATCTCTGGGTAAACCAGAACAAGCTGTAATCGAAATTTCTGCTTATCATCAAGGTAGCCAAACTGTAATTGAAGTTAGGGATGATGGTCAAGGTATAAATTTAGAGAAAATTCGCCAAAAAGCTGTTGAGTTGAGTCTATTAGCTGATGTTTATAACCCCACTGAATCCGAAATTCTCGATTTGATGTTTGCACCGGGATTTTCTACCGCCGAACAGGTAAGTGAAATTTCTGGCAGAGGTATGGGTTTAGATATTGTGCGATCGCAATTACACGCGCTCAATGGCTCAATTTCGGTGAAATCATTTCCTAACCAAGGCACAAAATTTATACTTAAAGTTCCTTTTTCTATGACTACAGATAAATTAATGCTGGTGCAAGCAGAGGGTGTTTTCTATGCCTTACTGTTAGATAACCTAGAAAAAATCTTAATTCCTTCAGAGCAGCAAATTAGAGAATTTGATGGCAGAAAAGTATTGTACTACAACACAGACCAAGAGCAGCGCATGGTTAGCCTCAGCCGCATTTCTGAGTTGATGTATTATCACGGGCCATTACTGAACAATGTTAATCTGAATAATTCCCAAACTCCTTATGATACAGGAATTACTCAAGAACCTGTATTATTACTGCGGCGCAATCAAGAAATGTTCGGCTTAGAAGTTGACCAAATTATCGGTGAACAAGAGCTAGTAATTAGACCTTTAGGAAATGCGATCGCTCCCCCAAAATATATTTATGGTTGTAGTAGTTTAGCTAACGGTACTCTCATTTTAGTCATCGATCCGACGCTACTTTTAGAGTCTTATGAAATGCAAGCAACCCTAGAAAGTAGCATTCCCTCAACTGCTTATTTGGCAAATAAAGCAGCTTTAAGTTTATCAAGCGTTAATATTAACTCTACACCTTTATTAGCTGCTTCTCCTGTCAGCAATACAACATCAACTCAGGTCGGCCAGGCTACATTAGCTAATCCTAAGTCATCCGCTGTGCTTTTGGTGGTAGATGATGCGATTAGTCTGCGACAAACTATTTCTTTAACGTTGCAAAAATCTGGCTATCAAGTATTACAAGCACAAAATGGTGTGGAAGCCCTAGAACAATTACAAAGACATCCAGAAATAAAAGTAGTAATTTCTGATTTAGAAATGCCCCGGATGAATGGCTTTGAGTTGTTATCGAATATTCGTCAAAGCCCAAATCTTGCAGATTTACCTATAGTAATTCTGACTTCGCGCAGTGCAGAAAAACATCGCCAACTTGCTCAAGCTTTAGGGGCAACAGCTTACTTAACTAAGCCATATTTAGAAGAAACTTTAATTTCTCTAGTGGAAGATTTAAGTAATAAAAAGCAGGATATATCTAATAATTTAATTATGAGTAAGTCCTGATACAGCAGATGCGATGTTTATGGGGTACAGCAACTAATTGAACAAAGTAATGAGTAATAAGTAGTGAGTAATAAGTAAATTTCCTACTTGTTACTCATTACTCATGATGTACCTCACTTACTTCAAAAGTGCTGTATATCGAAATCCGATTTAATTTCTGAAAAAATCTCAGTACCATGTAGTGTGCGTTACGGCTTATGCCTAACGTACACCACGTGCGTAATTTCAAAAATTAAATATTATTCCTATCCCGTTTCCCATATTGATGAGCTACAGAAATAAAACGCTATATGGCAGCTTTTTAATAGATGATGAATTATGTAACTCATGAGTTTCTCCGTGGGGATAGTATTGATTTATGGCGGCAATCTTGGGTAAGTCAGGAAAATCTGTCTAGTTATTGGCGCTGCACTGTACTAGTATTTTTCAGGAGGAAGACAAGTGGTGTTCCAGGTGCCAGAGAGAGTTGATGGAGATTTTCCACCGCAGCCTGTAATCTCTGCCAGTTCAGAAGCAGGAATGGTCTTTCACCTTGCTGATGGTACGATTCAAGCTTGTAATGCTGCTGCTGAAAAAATACTAGGATTTACTTTACAGCAGATACAAGGTTGCACCTCTTTTAATCATCTCTCTCCAGCTATTCACGAAGATGGATCGCCATTTGACGGCGAAACTCATCCAGCTAAAGTTGCATTGCAAACGGCTCAACCAGTTGTTGGGGTGGTGATGGGTATTTATCAACCCAGCGGTGAGCTAACTTGGATTAAAATCGATGCTCAGCCGTTGTTTCAGTCAAATAATCCGCATCCTTGGGCTGTGGTTACTACCTTTGGTGACATTACCGCACAGCAGCGCTCAGATAATCAAGCAACTGCTGTATTGGCAATGCCGACAGAACAGACGCAGCATACTATTTTGATAGTGGAAGATTGCGCGGAAGATAGGGTAATTTATCAGCGTTATTTACGGCAAGACTCGGAACAAGATTACAAAATTTTAGAAGCAGAAAACGGAGAAGAAGCTTTAGAGATTTGCCAACGTTACCAGCCTGATGTGGTGTTATTAGACTACAGACTGCCAGATTTTGAAGGCGTGGAATTTTTAGAAACTCTGAAGAATCAAAGTAATGGCAACTCACCACCAGTAATTGTGGTGACTGGACAAGGTAACGAAGCGATCGCAGTCCAAATTCTCAAAGCTGGAGCTGAGGATTACTTGATTAAAGGCCGGATTACGGCGGATGATTTACAATTTACCGTGGGCTGCGCGATTAACAAAGCGCAGTTACGCATGAGGTTACAACAAAGCGAAGCCCGCCTGCATTTAGCTTTGGAAGCATCCCGCCAGGGAATTTGGGAGTGGAATATTCAGACAGGTAAAGTTGTTTGGTCTGAGCATTTAGAGCGTTTGTATGGTATGGCTCCTGGTAGCTTTGAGGGAACTTATGAGGCTTGGGAAAGGCGCATCCATCCTGATGATCGCCATCCAGTAATTGAAATCCTCAATCGTGCATTGGCAAGGGGTAGCGACTATCAAGTAGAATACCGGATTCTACTTGCCGATGGTTGTGTGCGGTGGTTGGGTTGTTGGGGTCGCGTTTTTTATCAAGAAAATGGTCAACCTGTACAAATAGCGGGAACAGCGCAAGATATTAGCGATCGCAAACTGGTAGAAGCAGAACGTCAGCAGCAATATGAGCGAGAACGCTTAGTTGCCCAAATTACCCAGCAAATTCATCAATCCCTCAATTTAGATGAGATTCTGCACACCACAGCACATCTCACCAGACAAGTACTCAACTGCGATCGCGTGCTAATTTTCCGCATCAATGCAGACTCATCAGGAACAGTGGTATCAGAATCAGTTGGTGCTGGGTGGACGGCAATTTTGGCATCAACAATTACCGATCCCTGCTTTGATAGCAGCTATACCAATCTCTACCAGCAAGGGCGAGTGCTGGCGATCGCAGATATTTACACCGCAGGCTTTCAAGAGTGCCATATCGAACTACTGGCTCAGTTTCAAGTCCGAGCTAATTTAGTAGTGCCGATTTTGCAAGGGGATCATTTGTGGGGATTGCTAATTGCCCATCACTGCGCTGCACCTCGCTCTTGGCAAACATCCGACATAGAATTACTTCAGCAATTAGCCAGGCAAGTGGCGATCGCGATTCAGCAAGCTGTATTGTATCAACAAGCACAAACAGAACTCGCCGACCGCAGAAAGGCAGAATTAGCGTTGCGGCAAAGCGAAGAACGCTATCGCTATCTGGCAGACTTAATCCCGCAATTGGTGTGGACAGCTAACAGCGAGGGAACGCTACTTGATGTTAATCAACGCTGGTCAGATTTTACAGGTCTGACGCTAGCACAAGCAAAAATTTACGGCTGGGAAGGCATTGTCCATCCTGACGACGTGCCGATTCTGGGCGAGCAATGGCAATTAGCGCAACAAGATGGTAGTCATTATCAGGCAGAAGGTAGAATTCGCCGTGCCGATGGCTTATATCGCTGGCATTTACACCAAGCTGTACCGCTGAAAAATGAACGGGGTGAAGTAATTAAATGGTTTGGAACGGCGACGGATATTGACGATCAAAAACAACTGGAACAGGAACGCGCCAAAGCACTTGCCCACGAGAAATTAGCCAGGGAAGAAGCCGAACGTGCTAACCGCATTAAAGATGAATTTTTAGCGGTATTGTCCCATGAATTGCGATCGCCCTTAAATCCGATTTTGGGTTGGGTACAATTGCTACAAGGGCGCAAAATGGATGAAGCGAGGACAGCGCAAGCCTTGGCAACAATCGAGCGCAATGCGAAGTTGCAAGCCCAACTGATTGAAGATTTACTCGATATTTCCCGAATTATGCGGGGTAAACTGACGCTGAAAGCGGCTTCTGTAAGTTTAGTTTTTGTGATTACCGCTGCTCTAGAAACCGTGCGCTTGGCGGCTGAAGCCAAATCAATTCACATTGCAGTCAGCTTAGATCCAGAGGTGAGTAAGGTTTCTGGTGATGCAGCACGATTACAGCAAGCAGTGTGGAACCTGCTTTCTAACGCCGTGAAATTTACACCCATTGGCGGACGAGTGGAAGTTAAACTCACACAAATGAATTCCCAGGCGCAAATTCAAGTGATTGATACAGGTAAAGGTATTAATCCCGAGTTTTTGCCCCATGTATTCGAGTATTTTCGCCAAGAAGATGGTTCTACCACCCGTCAGTTTGGCGGATTGGGGTTAGGATTAGCGATCGCCCGACAAATTGTAGAAATGCATGGCGGTACAATTTGGGCAGATAGCTCCGGTGAAGGCGAAGGTGCTTGCTTTATCATTCAGCTACCATTGCTCAAAGATGAAAACAGCAATGAGCAAATACAAGCATCTCATGTTTCACCCCTTCCCCAGCTACCCCTTGCTGGTATTCGCACCTTAGTTGTGGATGATAATGCAGATACGCGAGAGTTGCTAGCGTTTCTCCTACAAGAAAACGGTGCAATTGTCAGAGCAATAGCTTCAGCAATCGATGCTTGGCAAGAATTAGAGCAATTTCAACCAGATATTCTGCTCAGCGATATTGGAATGCCAGAAATAGACGGTTATACGCTCATCCGCCATATCCGCAATTTGCAAGCCCAACAACAAAAGCCGCCAATTCCAGCCATTGCTTTAACAGCCTATGCTGGCGAAAGCGATAAAGAGGAGGCGGTAAAAGCTGGATTTCAGCGCCATATTGCCAAGCCAATCGATCCCAATAGTGTAATTGCGATCGTACTGGAGTTATTGCGAGAGAGAAATTAAGTTTTACTTGATATTACCGCTGGGGTGTCGCTTCGCCAAACTTAATTAAAAGTGCGATCGCAATACTCACCAGCAAAATTAATGTCATACTCAAAGCGGAACCAAAGCCCCAATTTTGGGTAGCACCGAGAAACTGGTTATAAACTAATCTTGCTGCTGTCATACTAGAAGCACCACCTAGTAATTCTGGGTTAATAAAATCTCCTAATCCAGTAATGAAAACTAACATTGAACCTGCTGTAATTCCAGGCAAAATTTGTGGTACTGTAACCTGCCAAAATACCTGTCTGGGATTTGCTCCTAAATCTGCGGCTGCTTCTAGTAAGCGGATATCTAATTTTTCTAAAGAAGCATATAAAATTAACACCATATAAGGCAATAAACTATAACTCATGCCTACCAATACAGCAGGAATTTGGTTAAGTACCTCTAAAGCTGGTAAATGAAATATTTTTAATAAACTATTTAATAAACCCGTAGGACGCAGAATTGTAATCCAAGCGTAGGAACGGAGTAAAGAAGAAGTCCACAAAGGTAAAATAAAGGTTAATAATAAGAGATTACGCCAGCGTTTTGGTGCAAGTTGAGCAATCCAATAGGCTACTGGAAAGCTGAATATTAAACAAATAACTGTCGTACTAGCCGCCAAAATTACGGAACGGATAATGACATGTAAATAAAGAGGGTCGAGTATTCTTAGATAGTTTTGTAAGCCACTAGGATTTACTAAATCTCCTGGTCGGATATTCGGTACTAAACTCAACTCTAAAATTATTAATGTAGGTAATACCAATAACAGAATTAACCAAATCCCAGCAGGTGCCAACAATATTAAAGGTTGGAGCCAACTAAAATTTGGGTGATGCACTTTTAACTTTTTTTGCTCAGACAGCATTTGATTAGACACAATAGATATTGCCAGAAAAAATTACCAAATTTTAACTACTAGTTAACTGAGTCCAGTAACGCTCATAAACTTCTTCAAAGTCTCCTAAAGGGGTAATGCGTTCGCATTTTTCTAAAATCGACTCTGGAGGAAATAAAGTAGTATTTTGCTGTTGCTTTGCAGGTAACTGCTCAAATCCGGCACTGTTAGGAGTAGAAATATTCAGATTTAGGCTCATTTGGGCAGCTACCTCTGGCTGTAAAATAAAATTAATCCAAGCATAGGCACCATCAGGATTGGGTGCAACTTTAGGAATTACAATTGTATCAGTCCATAACGAAGAACCACTGCGAGGAATTACATATTTCAACTTGGGATTTTCTTTAGTGACTCGCAGTGCATCTGCTGAGTAACACATTGCTAATACCAAATCTCCTGCTAGAATTTGATTTTGCCAAGCTTCAGTATCAAAAGCAGTAATTGCAGGTTTGAGTACTTTCAATTTTTCATAAGCTTGTTTAATTTGATTTTCATCTTTGGAATTGTAGGAATAGCCTAGCATCCGCAAAACTGCACCCATCACCTCACGCACATCATTGAGTAAGGTCATGCGTTTTTGCAATTTATCTTGATTTTGCCAAAGATAATCCCAATCTTGTGGTTCATCTTTAATAATTTCGGAATTATAAACTAAACCAGTTGTGCCCCAATTAAAAGGAATACTGTAGCGGTTATTTTGGTCATAGCTAGGATTTTGGAACCGGGAGAATAAATTTTCTAAGCCAATTAAGCGCTGATGTTCTATTTCTATTAATAAACCTTTTTCTACCATCTTTTGTACCATGTAATCAGATGGATAGATAATACTGTAAGCACCGCCACCACCAGCTTGCAATTTAGCTAGCATGACATCATTAGAATCATAAAAATCAGCTAATACTTTCATGCCAGTTTGGGCACTAAAAGTTTTGAGTAATTGGCTATTAGTATATTGCGTCCAAGTATACAGATATAATTGGTCGCGTTGACCAGAAGTTTTCGCATTAGCGCGGACATCAGCTAACCGCCAGCCACATCCAGTTAAAGATAAGCTAGAAAATGCTGCTATTGATTGGATAAATTTGCGTCTGTTTTTCATTTGTCAAGAGTCAAGAGTCAAGAGTCAAGGGTCAAAAGTAATTCATGATTTTTCTGTTATGTTACCTATAGATTTGAGGTATGAATTCAATTGAGGACGAAGTTCATCCAGTATCGATTTGAGTAGATCTATCTGTTCAACTGTTAACAATTTCCGTCTATATGCTCGCCTTAGCCAATGTTGAGTCTCATTTAAAGAACCTCTCGCCATTCTGACAAATCTTCGATTGTCTTGGTAACTTCCTCTGCCTACACCTTCTGCAATATTGGCACCAATACTATCTGCTGACCTTACCATTTGTGTCCCTATTGTATTTTTAGCAAACATATCCCATTCATCAACTATCCTCCAAATTTCATCAGCTAATTTTTCTGCTAATTTATAAACCCTCAATTCTTGAAAATATTTACTAGACATGTCATAATTTTTGACCTTTGACTCTTGACCCTTGACTATTGCTTAATAGCCAAACAATCACTTTCTTCCCACCAAGCATATATAGGTGTATTGGGATCGGGTAAGCTACCAAAGGTATTGGGTTGTAAAACATTGATAGAAATACCGTTAATTAATTCCACAACATAATTAACGTGAGTACCTAAATACATGACGTTGATTAGTCGTCCTTCAAAGCAGTTATGGGGTAAATTTGGTGGATAAAGTGATAACTGAATTTTTTCGGGACGCACGCTTACGGCTACTGTTTGTGATATTTCAGTCGGCGTTTCTTCATAGCGGGCGACAACAATTGTTAGCCCAGTTTTAGTTTCAATTTGGACATTAGTAGCATCAAAAGCTGCAATTTCACCGCTGAATAAATTAGTATCACCAATGAAATCAGCCACAAAAGTGGTGCGAGGAAATTCGTAAATTTGGCTGGGAGTACCAACTTGCTCTATTTTCCCTTGATTGATCACCGCAATGCGATCGCTCAACGAAAGCGCTTCCTCTTGGTCGTGGGTGACCATGATAAAGGTCAACTGCAGTTCTTGGTGTAAATTTAATAACTCAACCTGCATTTCCTTACGTAGCTTTAAATCTAATGCGCCTAAGGGTTCATCTAGCAACACCACGGATGGACGGTTGACTAAAGCCCTGGCTAAAGCTACTCTTTGCTGTTGACCACCAGAAAGTTGATTAGGAAAGCGCGATCGCAAACTTTCCATTTTCACTAGTTTTAAAGCTTCTTTGACTCGATGATCGATGTCTGACTTGCGGAGTTTTTTCAATCGCAGTCCAAAGGCAATGTTATCCCACACATTCAGGTGATTGAACAATGCATAACTTTGAAATACCGTATTGACAGGTCGGCGGTAAGGCGGGACATTAGTCATAGGCTGACCCTGAATCAGTACCTTACCGGCATCCGCTGTTTCAAACCCAGCAATCAAACGTAATATAGTTGTTTTTCCACAACCAGAAGGCCCAAGGATACTAAAAAATTCCCCTTGTCTGACTTCCAAATCTACGCCATTGACTGCTGGTTCTTGGTGAAAAAACTTGAATACGTTACGCAGCTCAACATCAAGCGGCTGCAAAGCCATTATTTCCCTCTGATTCTGCGTCACAGTTTGAGCCATAATCCTTAGTAAAATGCCATGATCTTACGTGATTGTGCCCAATAATGTAGTCTTTTAACCAAACTACCCCTGGCACTTTGGTTTAATTGTATCCGTGAAAAACAATTGTTCTGGAAGATAATTTCTTGACTCTTTGGCGTTTTATACTGAGTCGCAGCCTTTAGGGTTGTGTATACAAGTAATACTAATTTCTTAATCTTAATTTTTTCTTATGGATTTTATCCCATCAGCTCTACCAGGTAGCAAAAAAGATACACGGACAGTTGGTCGTGGTTTTCAATCAGTATTTTTAATTATATTTACGCTGATCATGACGGCCGTGATTGATGCTCGGTTAGCATATTTGCAAATTGTCGAAGGGCCAAAACTGCGACAGCGAGCCGAATCTAACCGCATTCGCATGATTCCTAAACAACCGGAACGGGGGAATATTTTCGACCGGAATGGTAAATTGTTGGCTAGTACGCGCTATCCCCATTCTGTGTATTTGTGGCCGATGGCTCATACCAAGCCTTCATGGTCGATTGTCGCGCCCAGATTGGAGAAAATTCTCAACATTAGCCAGGATGACATGGAAAAGAAGCTCAAACTGGCAGGTGCTAATTCTTCTTCGCTCGTCCGTATTGCTCGTGATATTAGCGAAGCAGAAATTACGGCTTTGAAAGAGTATGCTAATGAACTACCTGGAGTAGAAATTAATACAGAAGCTGTGCGTTATTACCCAGAGGGTTTGGCATTAGCTCATGTACTGGGTTATACCAGAGAATTAACTCCTGAACAGCTAGAAAAGAGGAAGCAGGAAGGCTATCGTTTGGGAGATGTGATTGGGCAAATGGGGGTCGAAAAAGCCTACGAAAACATTCTCCGGGGTGAATGGGGTGGTCAGCAGGTAGAAGTAGATGGCGCTGGTCGTCCGATTCGGGTTTTAGGAGAAAAACAAGCGAAAGCGGGTAACGATTTACATTTGACCATAGATATCAATTTGCAAAAAGCTGCAGACCAAGCTTTAGGGAAATATCAAGGCGCGGTTGTCGCCATAGACCCTAATAATGGTGCGGTCTTAGCAATGGCTTCTCATCCCACCTTTGACCCCAATATTTTTTCTAAACAAAAACTGTCGCAAAAAGATTGGGAAAGTGTCCAAGGTAAAGACCATCCTTTAGTGAATCGTGCCTTGAGTGCTTTTCCGCCAGCCAGTACCTTCAAAATTATTACGGCTTCAGCTGGTTTAGAAACAGGTAAGTTTTCACCTGATACCGTCTTACAAACATTTGGTTCCTTAACTGTGGGAGGAGTAACCTTTGGGGAGTGGAACCACGCCGGGTTTGGCCCCTTGGGATTTCCTCGCGCTCTGGCTATGAGTAGTGATACCTTCTTTTATCAAGTTGGTAGAAGAGTAGGCGGCCCGGATTTGATTGCATGGAGTCGCAAATATGGTTTTGGGCAAAAAACTGGAATTGAATTCCCCAATGAAGAATCCAAAGGTTTAGTACCTGATGAAACCTGGAAGCAGAAAGTATTTAAAATGCCCTGGACTGTAGGTGACACCATCAATATGTCAATTGGTCAGGGTGCTTTGCAGGTGACACCGCTACAATCAGCAATTATGTTTTCAGTCCCCGCTAATGGCGGATACCGTGTGAAGCCGCATTTGCTCAAAGACCACGAGGAAGCCAAAAACTGGCGAGTGTCATTAAATATGAAACCCAGCACCATCAAAGTACTACGTGACGGCTTGCGGAAGGTAGTAAGTGAAGGTACAGGTAAGCGCTTAGACGTGCCGACAATTGCCCCTGCATCAGGGAAAAGTGGTACAGCCGAAGCAGGTGTTGGTCGCCCAAATCACACTTGGTTTGGAGCCTATGCACCCACCGATAAGCCAGAAATTGTAGTGGTAGGCTTTGGTGAAAACTCTGGAGATCATGGTGGTACTGTTTGCGGCCCTATGGCTTTACAAGTGCTAGAAGCCTATTTTCAGCATAAATATCCTGGCAAATATCAAAAACCAGTGTCTGAAGGCAATCAGAATGGCGGTAGTACTGGGGACTAAATTATTTGGGCATGGGGCATAGGGCATTGGAGGGATGAGGGAGATGAGGGAGAAATAAAAAATATCAATTACCCATTCCCCATTACCCATTACCCATTACCCATTACCCCCTATCCCCGAAATCTTATAAAATGCTGAACTTCAAAGCAGCATAATTGTATAGATAATAAATATTAATTTTGCAGTACACATTCGTCCTATGGCATTATTGCAACCAAGTCCACTGGGAAATGGCAAAAATACACGTACAGTGGGTCAGAACTTTCAACCCAAATTTTTAATTATCTTGACGCTCCTCTTGACAAGTGGTATAGGTGTGCGTTTGGGGTACTTGCAAATAGTCGAAGGAGCAAGTCATCGCAAACGAGCTGAATCAAACCGGATTCGGATGATTCCTAAACAACCAGAACGGGGTAACATCTTCGACCGTAACGGCAAACTGTTAGCGAGTACTCGCTATTCTCGTTCTGTCTATTTGTGGCCAATGGCTCACACTAAACCTTCTTGGCCAGTTGTAGGTGCACGTCTATCTCAAATTTTGGAAATTCCTGTAGCAGATTTAGAAAAACAACTACAAGATGCGGGTAGAAACTCTTCCTCGCTGATCAGAATTGCCCGTGATTTAAGCGAAGCAGAAATTACAGCATTAAAGGAATATCAAAATGAACTTTCAGAAGTAGAAATACATCTGGATGCAATACGTTATTATCCCCAGGGTAAGGATGTGGCTCATGTGCTGGGCTATACTCGCGAACTGACTGCCGAACAGTTAAAAGACAAGAGACAAGACGGCTATCAGTTGGGAGACGTAATTGGGCAGATGGGAGTTGAAAAAGCTTATGAGAATTTGCTAAGAGGCGAATGGGGAGGTCAACAGATAGAAGTAGATGGTGCTGGTCGGCCGCTACGGGTTTTGGGAGAAAAACAGGCTAAGGCTGGTAAAGATTTGCACTTAACTATTGATTTAGAGATGCAAAAAACAGCAGAAAAAGCTTTGGGTAATCGCAATGGTGCGATCGTGGCCCTTGACCCTAGAAATGGTGCTGTTTTAGCAATGGTGTCTCACCCTACATTTGATCCTAATATTTTTTCTAAACAAAAAGTTTCCCAAAAAGACTGGGAAACAGTACAAGGCGCAGAACATCCCTTAGTCAATCGCGCCCTCAGTGCTTTTCCACCAGCCAGTACTTTTAAAATTGTGACCACGACTGCGGGATTGGAATCTGGTAAATTTTCTCCCAATACTGTGCTACAAACCTACGGTTCCTTAAATATTGGCGGTACTACATTTGGTGAATGGAACCACGCCGGATTTGGGCCTTTGGGTTTTGTTGGTGCAATGCAGTGGAGTAGTGATACCTTCTTTTATCAAATTGGTAAAGCAGTTGGCGGCCCGACTTTGATTGAGTGGACTCGTAAATATGGATTTGGCGAAAAAACAGGCTTTGAATTTAGTTCCGAAGAAACTAAAGGTTTAGTTCCCGATGAGACATGGAAGCAGAAAGTCTGGAAAATGCCTTGGACTGTAGGCGACAGCATCAATATGTCCATTGGTCAAGGTGCTTTACAAACCACACCTCTGCAAGTGGCGGTGATGTTTGCTGTACCTGCTAATGGTGGCGATCGCGTCCAACCTCATTTACTCAAGGACAATGAAGAAGCAAAAAGCTGGCGTTCAGCGTTAAATATGAAGCCAGAAACTATTAAAATACTCCGCGAAGGTTTGCGGAAAGTGGTATCTGATGGTACAGGTAAAGCTTTAAATAAACCAACACTTCCCCCTGTAGCGGGTAAAAGTGGTACAGCCGAAGCCTGGAAACGTGGTGTTAAACAAAATCATGCTTGGTTTGGTGCTTATGCCCCATCTGATAAGCCAGAGTTATTAATAGTAGCCTTTGCTGAGCATTCTGGTGGTGGTGGCGGTAGCGTTGCTGCCCCCATGATTGTAGAAATTATGGAAGAATATTTCCAGCGGAAGTATCCAGGGAAATATCAGAAAGTATCAGCTAAAAAGTGAGTTTGGGGAATGGGGACTGGGGACTGGGGACTGGGGACTGGGGACTGGGGACAAGGGGAAAATTCCTATTACTCATTACTCATTACTCATTACTCATTACTCATTACTCATTACTCATTACTCATTACTCATTACTCATTACTCATTACCAAATGACAAATGACAAATGACTACAGCTGTAAAGATATGTGATGATGGTTTATGTCTGTAAAGAATTGATAACAGTGCCGTCAGGAAGCAGTCAGGAATGGATTATCGGGACGCTGGGGTAGATGTTGAGGCTGGGCGAGCCTTTGTAGATAAAATTCGCAATTTGGTTCACAGTACTTTTAGAAAAGAAGTACTTGGTGGACTGGGTGGTTTTGGTGGTTGTTTTCAGCTTCCAGGGGGTTTTAAGGAACCAGTATTAGTCTCTGGAACAGATGGTGTTGGGACAAAGCTCAAAATTGCTCAAGTTCTCAATCGCCACGATACAGTAGGTATTGATTTGGTGGCGATGTGCGTTAATGATGTGCTCACATCTGGAGCAGAACCACTGTTTTTTTTGGATTATTTGGCAACAGGTAAGCTGGATAAAGAGCAATTAACTGAGGTAGTTGCGGGAATTGCGGCTGGTTGTCAGCAAGCTGGTTGTGCTTTGCTGGGGGGGGAAACTGCAGAAATGCCTGGTTTTTACCAAGTCGGTGAGTATGATTTGGCTGGATTTTGTGTAGGGATTGTAGAAAAAAGCCAGATGCTAGATGGTTCCCAGGTGCAAGTAGGAGATGTTGCGATCGCTCTTGCTAGTTCTGGTGTGCATAGTAATGGCTTAAGTTTAGTACGGAAGATTGTGAGCGATCGCAAATTCGATTGGAATGAACGCCCAGAATTATTAGGTGGCGAAACCATTGCAGAAGCTTTCCTCAAACCGACCCGTATTTATGTCAAACCTATCCTAGCTGCACGTCAAGCTGGTTTAGAAATTCACGGTATGGCACATATTACAGGTGGTGGGTTACCAGAAAATTTACCCAGATGTTTAAGCACAGGTCAAGCTATTAAAATTGATCGCCAGAGTTTAACAACTCCCCCACTATTTCAGTGGATAGCTGAAGCTGGAGGGGTGAATAATGAAGCAATGTATAACACCTTCAATATGGGTATTGGCTATGTGCTATTAGTCCCACCAAATAGTGCTGACCAGGTAATAACCTTCTTTCAATCACAAGATATTCCTGCTTTTGCAATTGGTGAAGTAATTACTGGTGACAATTCATTAGTCGGATTGCTTGATTAAATAACAATATTCATTCAATACTACGCAGTTAAGCATTTTTACATCATCATTGGGTTTGGGGAAAAGGTTAAAGATATTTTCTTTTCCCTTTCCCCTTTGCTTTTTTACCCTTAACCGAAAAGTATTGAACATTGATCGGCTGTTGCACATCGAACAAAGCATATTGAATTGTGTTGACAGTTGATAGTTGACTGTTAGCTGTTGCAGTCACCTGTGAACTAATCTCTATGCAATGAATAAGTGTTTAGACTTATTTGTTACCTATGCTGATAAATGCAATCGAAAATACTCATGCCCGTCAGCGTTGAGATTTGCTAACGTAGTCTTAACATATTGAAAAATTTGCGGTCGAATTCGAGAAAATACTGACCAACACTAGCTTATGGTGTTGGTGGTTTCTCGTCTAGAAATATGCAGCGTGTTCCTGTGTTGAGAACAATGTATTTTTGTCTTTGAGGGGTTATGGTTGTAAATTTTGCTCGGACTTCAGCTTCCACGGAAATTTTAAAGCAAGTATTCCAAAATATTAATGCTCAAAGTTGTCCGAGGTCATTTAATTTTCATATACATACTGTCCACTCTGATGGCAGATTGCAGCCAAATACATTAATGGAACAGGCGATCGCTATTGGTTTACAAGGACTAGCAATCACTGATCATCATAGTATTGGTGGATACCAAGTTGCCAAAGCTTGGTTAGAAGACTGGAAATGGAATAATCCGGGTGCAACCATTCCTCATCTATGGAGTGGTGTAGAAATTAATGCCAACCTTTTAGAGGTGGAAGTTCATATTCTGGCTTACTCTTTCCAGCCAGAACACCATAGCATGAAACCCTATTTGCAAAGAAAAGCCACAACAGGCACAGAATATCAAGCAAATAATGTCATTGCTGCAATTCATGAGGCGGGGGGATTAGCAGTATTAGCTCACCCAGCACGCTACAGGCGATCGCACTTAGATTTAATACCTGCTGCTGCTGAAAGAGGAATTGATGGTGTAGAAACTTTCTACGCTTACAATAACCCGAACCCTTGGCGGCCAAGTTCTTTAGAATCAGAACAAATACAACATTTGGCTGCTGAATACAGTCTTTTCAATACCTGCGGTACTGATACCCACGGTTTAAACATACTCCAGCGTTTGTAATCATGCAGGTAGGCATTTTGTTTAACACTCCTGGTTCCCGAAGCCAGGGGAGTTATACCAATTTGGGATTTTGGATTTTAGGTTAAACTTTTGTACCGCAAACAGTTCTAGCAATTCCCAGCAATTTTGCCTGCTTGAATTTTATATTGGTATTATTTTGCTTTTAATATTTTAATTTTATATTTTTGATTTTTAAATAAAAGTATTGAGTAAGACTATTTGGCATTTTGCAGAAGCAGCTTGACCTCACTTAGATTCAACACAACCTACAGGCTTAAACAAACTACGTGCAAGGAATTGTAGGAACTTACCATAGGGGATCAATGTAAACTTACTTTCTATTTACAGAAAATCAAAAATTCTCAATATATCTTTAATATTAGAATCTATCCTACGAATGAATTTACCTTACAACGATCGCAGTTGACTTTTTCTAGCTTTTATAATTATTTCACTTGCAACATTCTCATTGGAGGATCTATGCAAATCTTTGGGAATAAGGATAAAATAGAAAAAAGTATCAGAAGCTACAGTTTGCTTTACATCTATCTGTGGAGGGATTAAAATATAATATTAAGAATTGTAAATAAGGTTAATATTATAAAGAAAGATAGACGTATGCTTCTCATTTATGCGAGACTCAAATGTACCAGGGGCTGAAGTGCTCAAAGCTTTATTGGAACCGCTGTTAGAGGATTTTCAGTATTGGTTTACGCGATCGCGTAAATTTCTGGAAACCGAGCAAATATCATTTATGAGTGAGCAAGACAAATCAGACTTGCTTCTCAGAATTCAGCAAGCCCAGGATGAACTCAATACAGCAAAGATGATGTTCAGTGCAACTGATGGGCAGGTTGGTATTGAAATGGCAACAATTAAGCCTTGGCACGAGTTAGTGACAGAATGCTGGAATGTGGCAATACGCTTCCATAAAGAAAGAGATGTGTGAGAGTGAAGTTTTTTTTCATTAAGTTCGGTAGACTTAATTAAAAAAGCAACGCAATATTTCGGTTCGATATTTAGTACTCAATCCTTAATAAATTTTGAATAAAACAGAAAAAAATGTATAACATGCTACCGTGTTTTGAATAACGGTCAATACATTCCCCCCTGCGAAACATAGACATATCAATGTGCTTCAGCCATTCGCTCTATCTGTAATTTTAATTACTAGTAAAGCGAAAAGTTACAGTAAAAACTTTTAGAACTTGCTTCCTCTGGAGGATAACCCGATGTTACACCTGCTTTACATTCTTGCTTTTACAATTCTTGCCGTTATTGCTGTTGCTAATCTAATTCGCAATCTGATCATGTTCAGTTTTGATCGAGAGCGCAATTATCCAGCACCTAGAAACCAGGGGAGATATGGCTATCCCTCCGTTAACAAGCATTTTCCGCCACATCCAGAATTATTAGATAATGCAGGTAACTTAATTAAAGAACCATTATTAGTGATGCGGTCAATCAATGTCGAAGATGCTCGCCAACAGCTAGATGCTTTGTATGAATCTTCTCCTGGCCGTAAAGTTGAGAATCAAGAAGAAGGTTAACTCGGAGTACTCAGTCCTGAGCGAAGATTAATTCATCAAATAAAAGGTCAAGAAAGGAGATACTTTTACATCTTCTTTCTTTTTTTATGGAGTTTAGGGATAAAAATAATTAGAGCGGTGCAATTAAAGATAGCTGTTATTGGTCATTGGTCATTGGTTATTAGTCATTAGTCATCAGAAATCAGTACTTTCAAGCTAAGAATAAAGAGGATTTTAGCTGTGTTTACCTTTAGCAAGGTGTTTTATTTTTCCCACCGACTTACTTATTTGTTACCAAAATCTAAACTTAAAGACAGTTCGCACAGATGGTTATATATATTAGTGTATTTCCAAAGTTTAAATGCTTTGACCTGCAACCATATTTAAATTTATATCAATTGTCTTGTTCGCAAATTCCAAAGTAATTTATGATTGATTTTGAACCTTGGGACAGGCTGCTGCATCAGTATGTTGATCGCAAAGGTCGGGTAGATTATCTTGCTTGGAAGACAGAGCAACCCCAAGTGCTTGATGATTGGTTACAAAGCAAAAAGCATTTACATCTAAATTCTCAACTCACTGTCATGGAAGAATTAGCATTGTGGATTAACCTCTACAATGCATTTACTATTTCCACAATTTTAAAACAATATCCCTTAAAATCCATTTTGCCAAAATTTTTAGGGATTCCTAATTGGCTAGCTTTTTTATGGTTTTTTCAACGTCCAATTTATCAAATATTTGGCAAGCGTTATAGTCTTGCTCAAATCGAACATCAAATTTTAAGAAATAAGTTAAAAGAACCGCGAATTCATTTTGCGATTGTCTGCGCTTCTTTTGGTTGTCCTTTACTGCGTTCGGGAGCGTATTTTCCTGAGCAAGTGATGCAGCAATTAGATGAAGATGCCCATCGGTTTATCAACAATCCGCAAAAAGTTTATTATGATTTTGATAGTCAAAAACTTTATTGTAATAAAATTTTCAAGTGGTATCATTCGGATTTTTTACAAGTTGCGTCTTCGATTCCAGAATACATTAATTCCTATTTAAAAACAGATTTACCATTAAATGCTGCAACTAAAATATCTTATCTTGACTACGACTGGAGCCTCAATCAGCGAATATCTTGATAAAATTGCTTGAGGTAATTAGCATCAACACCAATTCCCCACAAAATACCGATATAAAGGTAAATAGCGGTAGCTTTCCAGCTTCCCCAACGTGCAACCCGACGATCTGAACTTTGAACTGTGCGGTTGACTAAAGAAATTCGCCCCTTTTGTACTAGTCTCAAGCACAAATCTCCATCCTCCATAATTGGTAAAGCCTCATCGAATCCGCCACAATCCCAAAAGTCAGTTCGCCGACAGAACATAACTTGATCGCCGAACAACAGGCGCAAGCCTTTAAAAAATAAGTGAGGTTTAAACAGTAGAGGAGCGTAGTAAGTTTTGAGGTAGTTGTGTAAAGAGATACCCCAGCGAGTATAGTGAGAGCCTACCATCAGCGAAATGAAACCTCCACAGGCGATTTGCGGCTCTGCTAAAGTTTTCTCAATCACTGCAATCAAATCATCAGGAACCCAAGTATCTGCATGGAGAAAGCAAATAATATCTCCAGTTGCAGCGGATGCGCCGTGGTTCATTTGAATAGAACGTCCGCGCCGCTCGCAACAGAGAACTTGCACATTTAATTTGTGATCAAATGATTCAGTGCTTTGTTTGGCGATCGCTATTGTCTCATCTTCGCTACCACCATCCACAACTATCACCTCTTTTGCAGGGGGATGAAGTAGCGTTAGTTGCCGTAGTGTACGCTCTAAACTAGCTGCTTCATTTAAAGTAGGGATAACAATCGAAACTTGAGACGTGGGTAGCTTGTTTGTGATTCTTGTTTGCATTTCTGGGGTTTGATCATCTATCAAACTCATAAAAGAAGTAGAGGAGCAAAGCGATCATTTGTTGCTCATGATCTTTCTCCCCTTTGCCGCTTTTTTATCATCGAGCAGCGAGATAAAAGTAATTTTTAGGATGGTAACTAGCTTTCAGCATTTTTCCCCACTTTGCATCATAAGGATGCACAAACTCTGTTTGATGGTTATCATCTTTAAAAATAGGTCTTCCTTCATTTGCCCACTGAAAAATACCTCCGCTTAAGTTGTAAATAGAGGTAAAACCTTGCTTTTGAAGCTGTTGAGCAATTTTGGCGCTACGATAACCAATTGAACAGTACACCACAATAGGGCTATCTTTTGAAATCCTCAAAGCCTGTTTTGAGTGTAAAACAATCGGATCGATACGTATTGCCGATTTGAGATGACTGACCCCATACTCTGCTGGACTGCGCGCATCTAAGACTAAAGGCTGTAGCTTGGCAGAATCCGATCGCCACTTAGCAAATTCTGCTGTCGTAATGGAATTGACAGCAGGAAACATGATTCTGATGCAAATTTTTAATAGATTTAACACAAGCGATCGCAATTTTTGATATTACTTTAGCGAGTTATAATACTTGCCGCATCAATCTTAACTTGGGCATCGTTAAAATACTATACAGCTATTAATAATTTATCTTCATCATGCCGTAGATAGATTATTTCTCAACATGATTTCTAGTTTAGTCATCACGTCATACTAATTAAAAAAAAGATATTACAGATATGTAGGAAACAGTGCTGTATCCTCCGCATGATTTGTCTATTGCAAACATGATTTGAATTGGTATTATTTAGATAATAAAAATTTAATTTTCTCAGTCACAATAAATTTTAAATTAGTAAAATTATAAGTTAGTAATTAAAGAAATGAAGTATTACTTATTACTTTATACTAAATAAGTATACTGCTTTTTCTATAAGCTTTTGGGATGCGATCGCTAGCAACTTTCCCACACCTCAAGCCGCAATGCTGTAATATTAGGTAAAAGCTAAACCCTCACTCTGAACTCATGAGTTCCCATCCATTGTTGAAAGTTGAAATTTCTGAACTCAGCGTTGCAGAACTTATCCAACTTGCTGAAGATTTATGGGATAGCATTTTAGAACAGCAAGAGCAGCTTCCCTTGAGTGAAGCACAACAACAGGAACTAGATCGACGCTTAGAAAGTTACAAGAACAACCCTGCAAATGGTTCTAGTTGGGAAGAGGTTAAAAAACGGTTAGGCTTTTCCCAATGAACTACAACCTGATTATTCAGCAAGAAGCAGAATACGATATTCAGGATACTTTTGAGTGGTACGAATCCCAGAATTCCGGTTTAGGTTCTGAGTTTGTTCGTGCAGTTGATGCTTGTCTGTCAGGAATTGCACGAAAACCCCTGGCTTACCAGGTCATCTATAAACAAGTAAGCTGATACGCGCCTAGATCAAATATTCTGTCGTTAGGGCTGTCAAGGGTCAAGAGTCAAAAGTCCAAGCTAGCCTTTGACCCTGGATTCTGGACTCTTGACCACCTGAGCGCGAAATATACAATTTAAATGCGTAACAGCTTAAGAAGAGCATTAATCCGCCGATTCCCATACATAATTCTCTACGTTTTTGAGCAAGATACTGTTTTTGTACTTGCTTGCTTCCATGCAAAACGCGATCCAAAACAGTGGTTGGATAGAATTTAATCAAACTTCCCTTGGCGTGAAATACTCTCATTAAAACTGAGACAACACAGTTCCCAATTTTTCACTCCCCAAGCGATCGCTCACCTTCCCCTGATAAATAACTCGAGTTCCATTAATATAAACTGCTTCTATAATCTCATCTGAACCACGCTTCACCATCCGAGGTTCACCATCCAAAACAGGATCTAATATTTCCACTTGGGGACTGATTGGCTGATTGAGCGCATTAGGGTTGAGTAAAACGATATCCGCTTTCGCACCAACTCTCAGCACCCCCGTATCCAGACGAAACCATGTTGCTGGTTCTCCTGTAACTCGAAAAATCGCCGCTTCTGGTGTCAGAAAATTCGTTGTTACAGCCTGCTTCAGTAAAGACAATGCGCCATCATAGTATCCCAGGTTACGCACATGAGCGCCAGCATCAGTAAATCCAGGGAAGATATGGGGATGCTGCATCATCGCCAAACGCGGTTTTAAGCGATCATTGGCTCCTGTTGCTACCCAACGCAAATCTGTATCGTATTCTTGCAACGCCCGGATAAATAAATCTACGGGTTCCTGTTGCTTTTGGCGCGCAATTTCCGCAAAACTCAACCCTTGCCAACTAACTTGGGGACAGCGAACAACTTTCATCAAATCTAATCGGCGATGAAAAGAATTTCGCCATTTACTCAGCCATTCTTGGCGAAATTGACGACGAAAACTTTCCGATTGCCACAATTTTTCCCTTTCTTGGCGTGACTCACAACCATTTAGTTGTGCGCCTGTCGCAAATTCTTCAAATAAGGGAGTAACAGGGCCATCAGAATAAATTGTGAATGGTTCTGTTAGCGTTTGAAAGCGCACATTACCATTGAGAAGCCGATTCCAGATATATAAGAGAGGGGAAAATATTCGCCAGAGTTTGCGATTATGTACAGCATCCAAAGCAGAAAGGACAGTTAGCCGCAGCCGTTTGCCAAACCCCGAACCCATACGCAGAATCTCTACAAAAGAAGCCAGCTTTTGTAAATTAGGAGTGACTTGAAAAACGCGATCGCGTTGCTTACAAAGTTTAGCCAGCATTGCATATTCTTTAAATTTTGCGTGTTGCGAAGGAATTGTATAACCTTGCCATTCGCCACTCATACGATGCCAAGGAAACATATCAATAGAAATCCCCACAAATCCAGCGTCTAAAGCATCTGCTGCTATACGCTGCATCAGTTTTAGCTCAAATTTGCTCGGCTGAACAGTTAAGCTGCGTTCTAATCCCATCACATGAGCGCGTAAAGCACTATGTCCAAACAAAGGCGCAACATTTGGCCCTAGTGGTAACTGTTGTAAATGCTGTAAATATTCTGCTGGTGTTTGCCAAGATATTGATTTGTTCAACCATTTGGCAATTAATCGATGAGATAATGTCTCGACTCGCTGAAAAATATCTGCCAGCATTTGAGCCTCACCAATGGCAACAGATAAACTGCAATTGCCAATCACCACGCTGGTAACACCATGACGCACCGATTCGCTCAATCCTGGTGCAATCTCTAACTCTAAATCGTAATGGGTGTGAATATCGATAAATCCTGGCGTAACCCACAACCCAGCAGCATCAACCACTTCACGCGCTGGAGTAGATAAGCTGGGAGCAATATCTACAATCCGGCCATTTTGAATTCCAACATCCCCACGTATAGGAGCAGATCCTAAACCATCGAAAATCAACCCGTTTTGAATCAGCAAGTCCAACATATAGTGACTGGCAAAAATTACCTCATTAGTTCACCAGAGAGATAAAAATTATCTTCTTGTTCCTTGATATCTTGCACCAATAATCACCTCAGTGTGAATACTGACCAAACTCACAAAATTACTTAACGCTAATTTAAGCGATAGCTAACTCTATAGACTACAAAATGTAAAAGCCCCTCTCAGTTTCAGAGGAGCTTTGTAAAGTTTCGTTGCTAAAATTTATTTTTATTATCTTAAAATGCACTCATGATGGTGATAATGCTCACACTGGTCAACATGATGAGAGCGCCCATAACTATAGATTCACCAAAAGATCCAGGAGTTTTTGACTTATTCATTTTCTTAGAATCCACATCAAAGTTAAGGATTCATTAACAATACCAGTCTCATAATTTAATATCTATATAAGTGCGGTAAAACTTTATCTAACGCAATTTATCTTAGTAAAGGCTGTGGTATTCACTTACGTGGGGCATTGGGTAATGGGTCATTGGTCATTGTTCTTTCTCCCTCATCCCCAATCCCCAGTCCCCAGTCCCCAATATATTTGCCAATATAGGTATAAATTCTATAAACTATAAGTTTTACAAATAACTGATACCCTAGCGATTTATGTGCCTTTGTAGTACCTATTTAGGGTAAAATAAACATTGTTGAAGTAAAAGACCCATTTACCTAAGAATTATCATGACAGTTTCCACGGTATCGACAAACCAAACCAGAGAGTTTGATTTAGAACAGTTAAACCAACAATTTGAAACTGCTACCCCAAAAGACATACTGGCGTGGTCTGTAGAAAATATCGCCACGGGATTGGTGCAAACCAGCGCCTTTAACGTGGATGACATGATAATTACCCATATTCTTTATAGTGAACTGAAGCATCCAGTCCCCGTTATATTTCTCGATACCCTATTCCACTTCCCCCAAAGCTTAGAACTAGTTGCGAAAAGCAAAGAAATCTATAACCTAGATCTACAAACTTACAAAACCCCAGATGTAGATAGCCGTGAAGCCTTTAACGCAAAATACGGCGATGCACTTTGGGACAGAGATATTACTAAATTCCACCACATTACAAAAATCGAACCTTTGCAAAGAGGTTTAGACGAACTCAACACAGTTGCTTGGATTACTGGTCGTCGCCGTGACCAAGCTGTTACCCGTGCTAATATGCCTATCTTTGAATTAGATGGTCAAGGACGCTTGAAAGTTAATCCCCTTGCTACCTGGACACGTAAAGAAAGCTGGGTTTATGTAGCTGAACATGGCGTAATTTATAACCCCCTACATGACCAAGGCTATCCCAGTATTGGTGACGAACCAATCACCACCAAAGTAGGCGAAGGTGAAGACGAACGCGCTGGACGTTGGCGGGGAACTGGCAAAACTGAATGTGGAATTCATATTTAATGGAAACTAGAAATTAGGAAATGGGTCATGGAGGATTTTTCTCCTCCACTCATTTCCTTATATCTGGCTCTAAAATCCTATACTCCCCCACCTAGCTGGAAAAATTCTTAGTTTTAAGTTCTCACAAAACATTCTTGTCTGTAGTACCTAGTCTTTATTCCCTTTTCATGTGCCTTAACATACAGAGTTAATGATTGTTACTAATTCTCTACAATCTACAATACCTTTGCCAAAATAAAAGGGTAAAAAAATTTTGCCATTTTTGCCAAAATGACCCATACATAAGCGTTCAGCTTATAAGGGAGGTTAGAAGCCCAAACCCTTCAAGGGGCGACAATACGCCAAAAAAATCCTTGTGGAAAACCTGGAGGGAATTTTTAGGGCTTATTCTTTTTGCCAAGCATTAGAGAACAGCGAGTTAATAGTGAAAGCATCATCAACCCACCCTCGTAAATTGGCAACGGTATTGATCTAGTAACAGATTTAAAGTGTAAGAACTCAGATTAAACGTTACTTTCTTAATTAAAAAAGTAAGTAGTATTAATTAAGAGCTAAAAATAAAAGTATTTTTCTTTACATATATAAATACTAAAAATAATTGGTCATAGCTTCGTCATAGTTCTGCAATAGCCTTGTCAATTAGATATGTGATGCTTATTCCATATCTAAATGAGTAAATAAATTTGGCTATAAAAAGCACCAGGATTTACTCAGGAGATTTGCGATCGCGTCATAGGCCTGACACGATGACACTGCACATCACAATCTCTTTTTAATAGGAACTAGAACTATGAATTGGAAAGTACTTACTTTAATTCCTGTACTAACTTTAGCGACTGCTTTTCCAGCTTTCTCCAAAACTGCTAATAAAACTCAGAATCCTGCTAGCACTACCCCAGTTACTCAAACTAGCCAGCCAACAACCAATACAACTAAAAAGCCTAGCGCTACAAAAACTACCAATACTGCGGCAAAGCCAACGACAACACTCCAGTTAGGTAGCAAGGGAGAAAAAGTTAAAACTGCTCAAAACTTTTTAAAGCAACAAGGGCTGTACACCGGAAATGTGAATGGTGTATTTGATAAACAAACACGCTCTGCGGTGATCAAATTCCAAAAATCCAAAAGCTTAAGAGCAGACGGCATCATTGGACGGCGGACTTTAGCAGCCATGAAGTAAAGCAAGGGGGGCATGAGGCAAGGGAGCAGGGAGCAGGGAGCAGGGGAGAAATAATTAAAGGCAAACCCCTAACACCTAACACTAATTACCAATTACCCATTACTATGCCCCATGCCCTATGCCCTATGCCCCATCCCCAATACTTGACGACAACCTCTAAAGCACGGCACACTTAGTACAAAAGTTCCAGTGGATGTAGAGCTGGAGGTCTTAAAAATGACTACTGCCTTAAGTTGCCGCAATTACATCAACGGTGAATGGTTGAGTGCTTTAGGGGGAGCCACTTTAGAAAGTCGTAACCCTGCTGATAAAAATGAAGTTGTTGCTACCTTCCCCCGTTCTTTAACAGATGATGTTAATCAAGCAGTAGTCGCCGCCCGCCAAGCTTACCGCAGTTGGCGAAAAGTTCCCGCCCCAGCTAGAGCCGAATATATTTTTCGTGTTGGGGAGATATTGCTTCAGCACAAAGAAGAACTCGCTCAGTTAATTAGCCGCGAAATGGGTAAACCCTTAACTGAAGCCAGAGGCGATGTACAAGAAGGTATTGACTGCGCTTTTTATAGTGCTGGTGAAGGGCGGCGATTATTCGGGCAAACTACACCCTCAGAAATGCCGAATAAATTTGCTATGACGGTGAGAATGCCAATAGGGGTATGTGCTTTAATTACTCCTTGGAATTTTCCCGTGGCGATTCCTTGCTGGAAAGCTATGCCAGCCTTAGTATGTGGTAATACCGTCATCCTCAAACCTGCTGAAGATACCCCAGCTTGTGCAACAAAATTAGTTGAGATTTTTGCCGCCGCAGGTTTACCACCAGGAGTTATTAACCTAGTTCATGGTGTTGGAGAAGAAGCGGGGAAAGCCTTAGTCGAACATCCTGATGTGGATTTAGTATCTTTTACTGGCTCTTCCGAAACAGGTGCATTTGTGGGCGCGACTTGTGGACGTACTCACAAGCGCGTTTGCTTGGAAATGGGTGGTAAAAATGCCCAAGTTGTCATGGAAGACGCAGATTTAGAACTGGCGTTAGATGGTGCTGTTTGGGGAGCCTTTGGCACAGCTGGGCAACGATGTACAGCTACTAGCCGTTTAATATTGCATCATGACATCAAAGAAAAATTTACTGCCATGCTTTACGAGCGTACCAGCAAATTACGCTTAGGGGCTGGAACCGATCCAGATATAGATATCGGGCCGTTAATTAATGCATCGCAGTTGCAAAGAGTCAGCAAATATTTAGATATTGCCCGTGAAGAAGGAGCAAAAGTGTTAATTGGTGGAGAAATTGCCAGCGAGGGGCAATTAAAAAACGGTAACTTCTTTAAACCGACAATTTTGGATAATGTGACACCAGAAATGCGGGTTGCTCGCGAAGAGATATTTGGGCCAGTAGTCGCATTAATTGAGGTTAGCTGTTTTGAAGATGCGATCGCAGTCCTCAACGATACCAATTACGGTCTATCTTCCTCTGTTTACACTCGCGACATTAACCGCGCTTTTACAGCTATGCGCGACATTGAGGCAGGTATCACTTATATCAATGGCCCGACTATTGGTGCTGAAGTACACTTGCCTTTTGGTGGTGTCAAACAAACAGGCAACGGACATAGAGAAGCTGGTACTACCGCCTTAGATGTTTTTACTGAATGGAAAAGTGTTTATGTTGACTTTTCAGGTAGTTTACAACGCGCTCAGATAGACAACCGCAGTTAAAAACCAGCTTTGCAAAACCCTCTGCGTTTTTTAATTCCTTCAGTAAGCCAGCACTGATTTGCTAGGATTTGGATAGATTTTTAGCTGCGTCTTTGATGACTTCCGATTTTGTCAACTCTTTAATTCCTGATACTGCACTTTCGGTAGCTGGGTTAACTGACTACATCCGCTTGCTGTTGGAACAAGACAATCAACTGCGACAAGTTTGGGTAACTGGAGAAGTTTCTAGTGCTAATCACCATCGCAGTGGTTTATTTTTCACCTTGCAAGATCCCGATGGTACAGCTGGAATTAAATGTGTGGCGTGGAATAGTCAATTGGCAAAACTGGCGCAAATCCCTATTCCTGGTGAGCAATTAATTATTTTAGGTAGTCTCAGAGTTTATCCCCAAAGGGGAGAATATCAGCTATCGGTTTGGCAAGCTTTACCTGCTGGTGCAGGTTTGCAAGCTTTGCGCTATCAGCAATTAAAAAACCGCTTGCTATCAGAAGGGTTGTTTGATCCCGAAAGAAAGCGATCGCTTCCTTCTCATCCCCAAACGATTGCTGTGATTACTTCACCAACAGCTGCGGCTTGGGGTGATATTCAAAGAACTCTGAAACAACGGTATCCAGGGTTACAAATTTTATTTTCTCCGGCGACAGTACAAGGTGAACAAGCACCAGAATCCATAGTGAAAGCTATTGAACGGGTAGAACGAGATGGGCGAGCCGAGGTGCTAATTTTATCACGGGGAGGCGGGGCAGTTGAGGAATTAGCTTGCTTTAACGATGAACGAGTAGTGCGATCGCTAGCTAATTGTTCTATACCAGTAATTACGGGTATTGGTCATCAACGAGATGAATCTTTAGCAGATTTAGTTGCAGATGTATGCGTGCATACTCCCACGGCTGCGGCAGAACTGGTTGTACCAGCGCTGGCAGAATTGTATACTCAACATCGGCAACGAGTGGAAGCTTTACATGAGGCAGTACTTTACTCTACACAAGCTGCTGAACACAAGCTGCGAGTATTGCAAAATCGGCTGCAACATTTACGCTTAGATCGGCAAGTACAACAAGAAAAGCAAAGACTAGCTTGGAAGCGTCAGCAATTAGTACAAGTCACAAAAAGGCGATCGCAGCAAGCCAGCCAACATTTAGAAATGTTACGCCAAAAATTGGTGACTCTTGACCCAAAAGCCGTATTACAGCGTGGTTACGCCGTAGTCAGACAAGAAAATGGTGCGATCGCCCGAACTGCTGCAGATTTAGCTGTGGGTGATGAGTTATTGATTCAATTAGGGCAGGGAGAAGTTAAAGTGAAAGTTGAAGAAGTAAAAGATTAGGATGATTAAACGTAAGAACCCAGCTAATTCTGATGCTTTCACAGGTTGGAATTATGAGGATAAAGTGGCTGAAATCGAACAAATTATTACTCGTATTGAAACAGGCGAGTTGGAATTAGAAGAAGTATTTGTACAATTTACAACTGCTGTCGAAAATTTGCGTCAATGCGAGAATTTTTTGCAGCAGCGACAGCAGCAAGTCGATTTGCTAATTGAAACTTTGAATGATGAGTAAATTACCCTAGTACTCCACCACATTAATTCTGATGGGTACACGCCAGAGCGATCGTATACTAGTATAAGCTGGATAATTAAGGCATTAGTAAGTTGGATATAAAAATTTATTCATCATGGCTATCAAACATCAAGTCAACTTAACCATTGAGGATAAAGAACAACTTGAACAAATTACTAAAAAAGGAAAAATTCAGGCAAGAAAACTAAAACGGGTGCAGATACTATTAATGTCATCTGCTGGATATAAAGATGAAGAGATAGCCAACATAATAGGTGTGAGTGTAGCAACTATAGAGCGAATTCGGAAAAAATTTGTATCGTCAGGATTGGAGTCAGCCTTAAATGAAAAACCCCGTCCAGGTAAAGTAAGAAAGTTAAATGGGACAGCAGAGGCTTTTTTAGTTGCTACCGCATGTAGTAATCCACCTTCAGGGCGAGAATGTTGGACAATGGAATTACTAGCTAATAAATTAGTACAACTTGAAATTGTAGATAATATTAGCGATGAAACTGTACGTCGAACTTTAAAAAAAACGAAATCAAGCCGTGGCTAGTAGAGCAATGGTGTATTCCAACAGTCAGTCCGGAGTTCGTGTGGCGAATGGAAGATGTCTTAGATTTATATGCTCAAACAGATGATCCAAAACGTCCGAGAGTTTGTTTTGACGAGCGTCCGGTACAATTACTTGGTGATACAAAAGTTCCCATACCGGCAAAACCAGGACAAGCAAGACGCGTTGATTACGAGTATGAGCGCTTGGGCAATTGTAATTTATTCACGTTTATAGAACCAACAAAAGGTTGGCGACACATTAAAGTTACAGATAGAAGAACTGCGGTAGATTTTGCTCATTGTATGAAAGATTTGGTAGACATTCATTATCCAAAAGCTGAGTTAATTAGGATTATTATGGACAACCTAAATACTCATACGCCATCTGCTTTATACCAAGCTTTTCATCCCGAAGAAGCTAGAAGAATTTTGAAAAAACTAGAGTTTCATTATACTCCTAAACATGGTAGTTGGTTGAATATGGCAGAAATTGAATTGTCAGTTCTTTCTCGCCAATGTTTAAATCGACGCATCCCAAATCAGAAAATTTTAAAATCTGAAATCGCTGCTTGGGAGCAGACAAGAAATCAAGAAAAAGCAACTATTACCTGGCGGTTTACAAATGATGATGCTCGTGTCAAGTTGCAAAAATTATATCCAAAAACACAGGAATCTGACGAAATTAAAAATCTTCAACAGCCAATGTGTGATTGTGCGATCGCTCTAGCGTGTACCCATCAGAATTAATGTGGTGGAGTACTAGTACTCTGGCAACCCAACTTTAAGGGGTAAAGAAACGAACCACGAAGACGCGAAGCACTCAAAGAAAGAGGAAAAGAAAGAACTAGAAAATTTGATGCACCTAGCAAAGTTAACTTGTCAGACTACTAGGTATTTTCTGCTCGGGATTGCTATTTCCTACTAGAAAAGTACGGCGTACTCCAATACTTGTCGGTTGAGGGGAAAAAGGGGAATGGGAAAGGGGAAAGAAAAAACCTTTAGGGGCTTCAAACTAAAAAAATATACTATCGCTTTCTTGGCAAGGGGGCAGGGAGCAGGGGGAGAATAAAAATATTTTCGGACTATATTGGATAATTTATTTTCTGGAAGTCCCTTAACCCTTAACCTTTAACCTTTTCCCCTTAAGTAATTTTGAGTTCAAAAAGCTATCCCTTGTAGTATTGCGGCGTACTCATACCGTCCTACGTATTTATCACATTATTTATTCAAATTGGTATTATTTGTGAGACACTACGAATGACCAGTGAGCATGGAAAAGAGTAGCCATTTTTTTCCTGTTCGCTACCCTGTGGGTGCAGCCTCTCCTATAAGAGAGGTTTATTGACATGGGCTATACAGCCTTCTTGAGTAACATCGTAACCCTGAAAGGATTAGTATAATTCCGTCAAATACAGGGTGTGAGAATTAGTTTTTTCGTGTTAAATGGTTGGATGTTACCAAGATTTCTTGGCTTAACACCAAAAACCGTTTATTTATGTGTGGCAATATTTTGTAAGGAGTGAATGTGAATACTATTATTCGTAAAGCTGTTTTTTGCTTGCCAAGTTTAGCAGCTTGTGCAGTCTTAGGTAGTAGCTTATCTGCTGTCGCTCAAACAGTAGATTTCTCAAATAATCAGCAGTTTAGTAATGCTGCTACAACCGTAGCATCTCCCAGCCAATCAACTACTGAACCAGAAGCTACAACCCAAAATACCCCTACTCAAACCAATACAAATTTCACCGTTTCCCAGCAGTTCCCTAACGCTGCTACACAAGAAACCGCTAATCGCATAGTTACACCTGTTCCAGGTACAGCAATCACCTCAGCTGCTGGCTTTATCCCCCAGAACTCGGAACCTACCGCTCAACAACCCACTACTCAACCAGCTACTACTCAAGTAGCGCAAGCTGATATTGAACCAGGTAGAGCTACCCGTGGTGGTAGAAGCTATATTGGTATTGCAGGAAACATTGGTGTCAGTGGTAGTGACTCTGCTTTAGGTGATGGTAACTTTGCTGTCATTAGTAAAATCGGATTGAGCAATGCTATATCTTTCCGTCCAGCAGCAGTTTTGGGTGACAACACCACAATTCTACTTCCCCTCACCTATGACTTTACCTTTCAGCAGGTAGCAGATCCATTTAGTGAACCGTTACCAATTGCGCCTTACATAGGATTAGGTGCAGCCATTAAAACTGGCGATAACTCTGAAGCTGCATTTTTAGTCTCTGGTGGCTTTGATTTTCCTCTGAACACCCAATTTACGGCTACTGCGTCTGTCAATGCTGGCTTTTTTAACAATACTGACATAGGCGTGATGTTAGGCGTTGGCTACAACTTCAGTGGTTTCTAAATTCAATTTTTGAGCACTTAACGCACCGCCAATAACTTCAACATCTTGCATTTATCGGCGTGTATCGGCGGTTATTTGAACTGTATTTTGTTTAGCTCACAAAAAAGCCTGCTTAAGCAGGCTTTTTCATATAATCAGCAAGGTCGTTACGTTTTGACTAACATAACACCTCAAAATTCTTATTTTTAACTAGACCCTATTTAGGATTAACTTTATCGATCACCGTGATTTTGCCATCATCTCCCACAGTCCAGACATCGTAAACACCAACCACATCGCCATTAGCGTCAACATCAACGTTACCGCTAGCTCCTTGGTAGTTAATCTTTTTACCTTCTTTGAGTAATTTTAGCCCTTCACAAACATCGGTAACCTCTGTACCAGGCCCATTAGAAACTTCTCGAATTTTACTAGCAATGCCAACACCTGTATTTTCTTTAGCAGCTTGTGCAGCTAATGCTAATAATGCAGCTGCATCCCAAGCTTGAGGTGCGTATTCTCCTGGGGAACCACCTTTTTTCTCTTTCCAGAGTTTGTTAAAGCCTTCTAAAGCTTTACCATCAGAGCCGGGAACTGTACCGATCGCACCAGTTAAAATATATTTGCCATCACTAGCTTTGCCTACTTGCTCTGGGAAAGTAGGTGATTTTACGCCATCTGTGAGCAGAATTTGCACTCCTTTGGTTAAGCCTTGCTGGTAAGCAGTTTTGAGGAATATACTTCCTGTCTCCGCATACAGTACTGCTAATACTGCATCTGGTTTGCCAGCAAAAGCCGCCGCAGCTTCCGTATCAAAGGTCTGAGCTTTAGGATCGTAACGGACAGGTTTATCTTTATTAACTACTGTTCCACCTAATTTTTCAAAAGTTTGTACAAATGCTTTTTCAAAACCAACACCATAGTCGTTATTAATCACGACTGTAGAAACGCGCTTAAATCCTTTTTTCTTAGCAAGTTGCGCCAAGGCTAGTGCTTGGTAAGTATCTGGGGGTGCAGTTCTTGCCCAAAAGCCTTTATAGTCGCCTTTCTGAGCCTTTTCCGTAAACACAGGACTAGTGCTACCTGGGGAAATCAACATCACTTTATTCGGTGTCGCCACTGAGATAGCCGCAGTGGAAACGCTACTAGCAAAGGAACCCACTACACCAGCCACCTTATCCAAGGTTGCAAGTTTGGTCATCCCAGCTGCACCTGCTTTCGGATCTGTTTGGTCGTCTACTGGTACTAAGGTGACTGGTTCACCGTTTACCCCACCACAAGCATTGACTGTGTCTACCAGCAAGGGAACTGAACCCACCATCTGCTGACCGATAGATGCTAAATCGCCTGTTGATGGTAATAAGGAACCGATTTTCAGTCCCTTGGCATTAGTTGTGGTCGTTGAGTTGGCTGCTGGGGTAGCAGTGCCTTGTGTGTTCCCTGTACTATTGGAGTTGCTAGCAGTATCATTACAAGCTCCTAACAGAAAACCAGCGGCTAAGGTAGCTACACTCAGGGCTAAGGCTGTACTAATTCTTGGCATAAATTACTTTCACTCCTCTATTCTTTAGGAGTCTGAAAGTAAAATTCTAACTATATTTGAGGTTAGGTTAATATTTACAGACTCCAAAGCATAAATAATATCATCCTCCTGAAGATATAGAGGTGTTGATACCAACATTAATACTTATGCCTGAAGACGTATTTTTAGAGGTTAAAAAAACTTATCATCCTAAATTCATTAAAAAAGTGATGCAAACTCAGTGTCATCACTTACTTTTAATGGCTGGGAAAACGGAGAGGGAGGGATTCGAACCCTCGGTACGGAGTTGCCTGCCGTACAACAGATTAGCAATCTGCCGCTTTCGACCACTCAGCCACCTCTCCTGGGTCACGAATAACAATATTAGCAGATACATCTTTACAAGTCAATCATTTTTAGCCATTAGTCATTAGTCATTAGTCAACTCTGTTGGTGGGAATTAAAGCCAGCAAGGAAATGATCTGGAAGGATTGTAGTAAAGAATTGTTAACTACTGACTACTGACTACTGACTAAAATTTACAGGACTTGCGCTCGCATCCAAGCCAGTGGCAAAGTACGCAATTTTTTCCACTGGGGGACGTAGGCGCGCTGAGTGAAGACATTATAATCGTTGCGTTCGATAAAGTTTAAAATTTGGCTGTAATGCATCAGCGCCGCCCAAACAGGCCAACGAGCATCAGCAGAGAGGTAGGAAATTCCTCGTTCTGCCTTGGTGTAGAAGTCTCGTGCGCGCTCAATTTGGAACTGCATTAAGGCACGCCAGCGATCGTCTACTACACCCTTAAATAAATCTTGTTCGGTATAGTTAAAACGTGCCAAATCTTCTAAGGGAAGATAAATTCGTCCTCGCCTAGCATCTTCACCAACATCCCGTAAGATATTGGTGAGTTGCTTTGCAATTCCTAAAGCAATTTCTTCTTGAACTGGAACATAGGGCTGTTGTGTACGGTTCCACGGCGCTGTATTTCTGGTATCATCCAACCCCATAATCGCCGTGGACATTAAACCGACAGTGCCAGCAACGCGGTAACAGTAGACGTATAATTCCTCAAACGTTTCATAGCGACTGCGATATAAGTCCATGCGCTGACCGGCAATCATATCCCGAAAGGGTTGAATGTCCATCGGAAAGCGTTTAACAGTATCCACTAAAGCCACATCAAAATTTTCTACTGGATGCCCAGCAAAAATTGATTCTAGCTGCTTCTCCCATAGATCTAGGGTTTCTGGCGTAGTCATAGCAGATGCAGGGCCATCTACCAGTTCATCTGTACGGCGACACCAAGCATAAATTGCCCAAACAGCGGGACGCTTTTCTTTGCTCAGGAGCAAAGTGCTCAGGTAAAAAGTCGCGGAATACTTGGCGATAAGTTGCCGACAAAGTTTGTAGGAATCGTCTACAGAGACCAGCGTTTTCATGCGCGGGGGTGAATCAGGCAGTTGCAGCATTCGTTGCGGGCGATCGGGTGAGCGTTTGCGGTTTGTTTGCAGTGTCCACCGGGATTGCTTCCGAGATCGCCTGCGCTGTAAGCTTACCAGAAAGTACGGCCCCTTCCATACTGGCCAAATAGCGTTGCATGGTGTAATCCCCTGTCAAATAGAAGTTGGCAATGGGAGTTTTTTGCGAGGGACGGTACTGTTGACGACCTGGAGTCGCTTTGTAAACTGAACGCGGCGTTTTCACCACATGATATTTCAGCAGCTTGGCTGGATTATCCCCACCAAAGTGTTGGGGAAAGAGTTTTTCTAGTTCAGCAATGGTGGCATCAACAATTTCCTCATCGGATTTAGAGATCCAATCTTTTGCTGGAGCTAGAACCAATTCCAACATTGAGCGATCCGGATTAGCATATCCACGACAGGTGTTGCTCATATCAGCATAAACGCTGAGGAGGGGCGATCGCGAAAATAGTAAGTGGTCAATTTCTGTCAGTTTGCGATCAAACCAGAGATGGAGGTTAATTACTGGCACTCCTTCTAGTCCATCTAGCTGCTGGAAAAACTCCATTTGTTTCCAAGGTGCTGGCAGCATTACCTTGAAGGGGTCAACGGGCATGGCAGATACATACAAATCAGCCGTTAACACTTCATCTTCTGCGCCATTCAACCCCCGAATTAAGAATCCCCTCACGGTACCATCCGGGTTGAGCAGAATTTCTTTGAGGGGGGCATTTAATCTTACTTCCCCGCCCCGTTCGGTGATGTAATCTACTATCGGCTGACACAATCGCTCTGTTGGTGAACCATCAAGAAAGGCCATGGTTGAGCCTTTCTTTTCTTGTAGAAAGCGATTGAGGGCTGTTAACAAGATAGTAGCGGAAATTTCTTCTGGGCCAATGAAGTTCAACGCTTTAGACATGGCAATAAAAACTTCTTTTTCAACTCTTAGGGGAATGTTTTGCTTTTGCAGCCATTCCGTCCATGAGTATTTGTCCATTTCCTCTACGTACTTCTGGCCTTGTACCATTGCTGGTAACAAACCCAACCCAAAACGGATTTTTTCTGGCCAGGTGAGCATATCGTTGTTTCCCAAGATTGCCACTATGCCATTTAAGGGTGCTGGCAAATCTGGGAAATCAAAGCGGCTGTATGTCCCTGGGGCATTGGGCTGGTTGAAGATCATTGTGTGTTCTTTCCACTGCAAACGGTCTTCAATGCCCAGTTCTTTGAATAGCTGCAAAATATTGGGGTATGCCCCAAAAAATATGTGCAGACCTGTTTCGTACCAGTCTCCGTCAGCATCTTGCCACGCTGCCACCTTGCCACCCAGTACGTCTCGGCGTTCCAAGATAATGGGGGTGTGACCCGCGTCTGTGAGATATTTGGCGCAGGAAAGTCCTGCTAGGCCCGCTCCCGCGATCGCTACTCGCATTTAACCCTACTGCTCTTCAAGATTTCTTAATCGTTTTGCCGTTCTCATTATACGTTGCAATCTGTTACATTTCGCAGCGATTGTGCGATCGCTTTCCTAAAAAACTTTGAAATATGCTGCTGATTTCAGGTTTAGGCATAAATAAACTTGATTAGTCAAATCACCATTTGTCATTTACATCAGTGATTTGCCAAGATTTTCGAGATATATTTCTTACCTACTGAGCAAGTAAAAAATGGGGCAAATAGCGATAGGGACTAGCAAATAAAAATAAACCATCGCTTTGGCGAACAAGGCAGGTAGGGGAAGTCAGGGAAGCAGGAGGAGCAAAATCTGATAGGTATATTCGATGCTGGAATTGGTTAATATTATTCCTTGGAAGTCCCTTAGTATTGAAACATTAAACATTCATTTTCTCGCCAGGATATAACTGGAAAATAGAAAATATGGTTGAAGGCGAGAGGCTATGGATTAGAGCCTAGATACTATTTTTGTCTCAGCACTTTCCTGTAAACAGAGATAAAAAAACTGAAATTGACAAAATTTTTTTGACTGTTAACCCTTGACAAAGATTTTTATTTTTATTGCTTGAGTTGATTTTTTCATCCTACGGAATTTGTCAAGAGGAAATTTTTCTGGCTGCGATCAAGACTATGAGCCATAATGCCAGTATTTTTTGTGGCAGCAAATTAAAAAATAAATGTAAAAATAAATACTCAATATTTTATTATTTGCGTATTTTTATCGTTGTCAAATCAGCTTTTCTGTATTTTTTCTAGATAATTAAAGCGGCAATTATAAAAAATTTAAATTTAAAACTGGCAAATAATTCAAAACAGTATCTAAAAGTTTTATTTGTTTATTTACCAACAACAAGATATGATGATCCCTGCTGGGGATCGCCCAGTATTGTGTCAACAAAGTAAGAGGATTTTTCTCTGGATTAAAAAATAAAAATTTAATTTGTTCGTCTAAAAATGTTGTTTAGCTAACCCAGGGGTGCACGGTTTAATTGTGCAAAAACTTGGAATTTAAATAGACATGCTAATTTTTGAATTTCTTTGGATAACATCCACGATTAGTTCTTTCTTCTCGTTGAGTGAAAAATTACCAGCAAATTTTACGCCAAAAGTATTACCAGCGAAAGTTTCAACTAATCTGGGTAAATTTGTAAATAAACATCGCCCATTGTTTGTACTTCCCCAGGGAAAAGTATGGAGTACAACGTTGCTACCGACAAGGTTTTTAAGAATTGATTGGAATAATAACGACAGCGCCACCAACGTAGAACCGCCACGAAATTCTCAAAAACAGACAGTTAAAAAAAGCAAAAAAGAGCTTTGTAGTGCTGAGCAAGAGATAGCATCACAACAGCCAATTTTTAGAAAATCTAGCGGTTGGACATCTGGAACTATCATCAACTCAAGTTCTCCTAGCCCAGATTTTTTCACTCATAAAATCCTGCGATCGCTGCAAGATTTCTTCCGCTTTACTAGTCCCATAGAGCAGAATTTTATCTCTGCTTCCTTACCTGTAGTAGTTGTCCATCGCGACCAAAATAACTATGAAGTGTGGGTAAATAACAGTTTAGTTGCTACTTTACCTACAGAAAGGGCAGCTAAGTCAATGCAACAGCGCTTGACTAACCTAGCGAAGTTACCCAACTTAGACGCTAATCAATTACGACCCGCTTTAGTTGATGGTATACCTGCCCTAATGGCAGGTAATCGCTTTTTATGGGGGATTGAGAAACAAATCTCCAATAGATTCCATAAGACTGGTGAATTATTAGCGATTGAATGGATTAACAATCTGCGTTCAGCTTTTAAAGCACCAACATTGACCCTCGTAGAGGGTCAAAAAGAGATGTATGGTGTTAGTCCTTCTAGCAAAAAACTATCCGGGATAGCTTCTTGGTATGGAGGCTATTTTCATGGTCGTTTAACAGCAAATGGCGAGATATACGACCAAGACGAATTGACAGTAGCCCATAAAACTCTGCCCTTTAATACCTATTTGCAAGTGAAAAATCTTCAAAGTGGTAAATCTGTGATTGTCCGAGTCAACGATCGCGGCCCTTATATTGAACCCAGAAGCTTAGACCTGTCAAGGGTTGCAGCCCGTTGTCTTGGTAGTGAAATAGCTGGAGTCGTACCCTATGAAGCGGTAATTTTGCAAAGCAGTCAACCGAAAATGACTTTGAAAGCTTCTACTCTCACCAAAGCAAAACCCAAGCCTGTGAGACAACTAGCATTAGTTTCGGAATTTTAATCCCACCTGGATTCTTGCTAGCTACTGATGGTTGATTGCTAAACTTTTACGCATTTAAGTTGCATAGTTACTCATCCAGATTGTCAAGAGTCAAGGGTCAAAAGTCCAAGTCTCGGACTTTTGACTTTTGACTCTTGACTACCCAAACAAAAAAATTTGCAATTTAGATGTGCATTAGCTTAATAGCTAATTGCATAAATAGCTACTAGCAATTACCATACCTCTGTTATCAAAAACTCAACGCTATTAAATGAATAGCCACAGGTAAAACGTTATGTCAGTAACGCAGCATCTCCAGGGCTTTGGGCATCATTTAATTCTCGGTGTCTCCGGCACGACATTAAGCGACGACGATAAACGCGCACTTAGTGAATTAAAACCTGTTGGGGTAATATTTTTTGCTAAGAACTTTCTAGATACCGCTGCTTATGAAATTTGGTTGCAAAGCTATAGGGAGTTAATCGACCAAATTAGACAATACGCCGAACGTGATTCTATGTTTATCACCTTAGATCATGAAGGCGGTCGGGTTGTGCGTACACCTTTACCAATTACCCGCTTTCCCTATGCTTCGCTGTTACAATCGCGATCGCGTCAAGTAGCTAAAGCCACTGCCGTAGAACTCCAATCCTTGGGAATCAATATATCCTGGGCACCTGTAGCAGATATTTATTCCCATCCGCAAAATCCTGTGATTGGCCCGCGCGCCTTTGGTACAACCCCCGAATCTGCTGCTAACGGCGCACGGGAATATTTTTTAGGACTGCAAGAATCAGGAATTCTTGGTTGTGCTAAACACTTTCCCGGTCATGGAGATACTAGTAAAGACTCCCACCTAGAACTACCAGTACTAGATTTAACCATAGAAGACCTGCGAAATCGCGAACTTATACCTTTCAAAACGCTGATTGAGGAACAGGTACCTCTAGTGATGACAGCTCATATCCTGTTCCCGAAAATAGATCCGGAGGTACCAGCAACACTTTCGCCACGCATTCTTCAAGGCATACTCAGGCAAGAACTGGGTTTCAAAGGTGTAGTAGTGTCTGACGATTTAGATATGAAAGCCGTCTCAGATATGTTTGTGCAAAAGGGGACTGTCTCCAAGGCTGTAAATGCTGGCTGTGATTTATTTATTGTCTCCCGTAATATCAACTCATCATCTTTGGAACGTACCTATTACATCGCCCAAGATTTTGCTGACTCCCTAAGTAACGGTAGCCTCGACCCCACAGTAGTTGCAGCAGCAAAAGACAGAATTGATAAATTACTAGCGATCGCACCTCAATATCTCGTCCATACATTGGATCAGGATACACTCAAAGAACACGCGGAATTAGCGATCGCTTGTTCTTTCCAAGAAGTTGGATAATTCCAAAGATAAGACAAATCGATTGACGTTTAAATCTTCTTGTAGAGACGCGATTCATCGCGTCTTTGCAATATTCATCGCGTCTCTACAATATTCATCGCGTCTCTAAAATTAGGTAATATTTTGTAACAATCATCTAGGTGTAGCTGGAAAGCTTATCCTGTAATAAATTGGAATTTTAACACCTCGACCAAACTCAGCAATATTGTAAAAATTTCCTGTTGATTATTTAAAGCTTTGATAAATGATACAGATTGGCATACTTAGATCGTATCAAGCTAATCGCAGCATTCAATATCAAAATCTCCATCATGTAAAGGTTTTGATATTCTCGGCTAGTCCCTTAGTTCATATTTGTGTGATTCCATGAAAAAACACATAGTGCTACTAAACACCGTTGCCAAAGTGGTACGCAAATGGCAACGGCAATTTAGTAATAAACCCTTAATGGTTGTGTTGTCTGGTTTAGGCTTTGTCCTAGCGCTGCTATTGGCTCAATTCTCAGTCGGATTTTCTGGTTGTTTTATGGGCGTTTGCCATAATTCCAACGTCGGACAAGCCGCAACTTTATCAAAGGTTCTTTATATTTCACCGCAAGGTGCTGGTAAGCGTGATGGTAGTAGCGCTCAAAATGCTGGATTACTGACTGATTTACCTGCATTTGTGAGCAGAGTGCAACCAGGTGGTGAAGTCAGGTTACTTACTGGAACCTACAAGCACAGTGGGAACATTCGCATTGCTAGTGGCGGATCTGCTGGTAAACCGATAACCATTCACGGCACTGATGCATCGGGAGTAGAAACATCTATGCCAGTAATTGTAGGCGATCGCTCCAACCCTTATCAGGCACCTCCACAAGGAAAGACAGGGAACAGTCTCTTCAATCTCCTTCCTGGTGCTAGTTACCTGACTTTCCGTAACATTCATTGTATGAACCAGGGTAATGGTTGCTTCGTATTTGCTGGTACTAAAGGTGATGTGACTATCGAAAAAACCAAAGCTACCAACGTCCAAAGATTCATTGAACATGATCCTAGTGGCTCATGGGATTTAGCAAATGTCACCATCCGTAATGCAGATATTCAAGGCTATTCCAAAGGAGCAATACGTTTCGGTAAATCTAAGCCTAGTAACCAAGCTGATGCACATAATATTCTGATTGAGCAGGTTGTTGGAGACTCACAACGCCAAGATGGCGACAACTTTTGTATGGGCGTGCATCTCCGTGGCGATGTACATCATGTGACGCTGCGGCGAACCACTATGAATAACTGTCAACAGACTCTCTCTAACAAAGACTATTGGAATGGAGATGGTTTTACCGCAGAGGCTAACGTCTCAGATATTAGATTTGAAGATACGAGCGCTGCTGGCAATACTGATGGTGGATACGACATCAAAGCTAAGAACACTGTGTTAATTCGTGCCAAAGCCGCAGATAACAAGCGTAACTTCAGATTTTGGTCAAAAGTAGATGTTCAGGATTGCGTTGGTATAGAACCTCGTTGTCGTGGAGGTTCTGGTTGTCTAGCGCAGATCTATGCTACGGAGTCGGCTGATGTCAGCCTGACTCGCTGCACCTTGAAGTCAACCAATCCTTTAACTAGGGTTTTCCAATCTGATAAAAATGCCAAAATCACTGTTCAAGGCGGCACAGTTCAACATCGAGGTATCCTCCAAAAAACAGAAGGCTCACAAAATTTGATCAAGATGAGCAGTGTCAAAGTGGAAGTTATCTAACCATGACATATCAATAGAGGCACAAAGACTCTCTTTACCCTCTGAAGGTTGTGAAAGTTACATTGATGAATTTACTCAAAAAGTAACAGTCTACCCACCGAAAATAGAGTTAAGAAAATAATTTGAGACGGTGATCACAGGATTTAAACGAGTGTTGCTTAAATCAGTAATACCGTCTCTTTTTTTACATTAATTGAACTCAGCTATTCTTGCTAGTTGCTGATTATAAAGATACAGTAAAGCCGTATAATATAAACTTTTGTTTATGCTTATGTTAATAATAACAATAAGTAACCAAGTACCAAATTGGCTAAAGCATGAACAGCAATTTTAAAGCGTTTTTAAAAAATATTTTTCTATATTATGAACAAGTTACAAACTCTAAATTTTACCATTTAAGAGAACAAACAAATGGTATGTTATTACCACTTGTCTATAAAAAGATTTACCAACTTTGTTTGCAATTACCCGACCTCGATATTATCGAAGTTGGTGGTGCTGCGGGTACAGGTAGTATTGCGATTGGTTGGTCGATCAGAGATAGCCAAAAAAAATCTAAATTGATTGTAGTTGAAAAGTGCCAAGGTGGTACTCGGACTGATGTTGGTGGCTATACGGAAAATCTTGAATTAATTCAAAAACATTTTGAAAATTTTGGTGTGACTGAGCAAGTGCGCCTCTTTCCGCAAGAACTCACTTTTAGCAATGGACAGGAAGCGATCGCACTAATTAATACCCCTAAAATTGCTGCCTTCATACATGATGCTGATGGACGCATCGACCGCGATTTTTACTTATTCTGGCCGCTGCTGCAACCTGGTGGATTGATCATTGTCGATGACTACGCCAATGAAGCCAAATTTCAGCCGATTAGCGATCGCCATCCCCAAGGCGGTGCTAAATCACTCATTACTTATCGTCTCCTGAATCAAATGATTGAATGGGGACTTTTTCAAACTACTTATAAAGTTGGGAAAACTATTTTTGGTATTAAGCCACCTCATGCCGATTTCAGTCGCTTTAACTTACAAACCTGTCAAAAGATTATTGCAGAAGTCAACAACGAGCGCAGCAATTATTTAGAGCAACGTGAATTAGTTTTAGCTCACAGATAATTTGTCTATTTTGCAATATTAATCTTGTAAACCTGATGTACATTAATAAATAAACATCAGGTTTTTTGTATTTTTATAGTGGCGTATACCACCATAAAAACCTGTATACTCAACAGCTTACTCATTCTCTATTGTTCTCTGCATTTCCTCATATCAATTTAAAAAAACAATGCGATAGATTGTAGGGGCACGGCACTGCCGTGCCCTCTAGAATCTTATTAATGTGTCGCAAACATTATTTGATTTTGTATCAAAGTAAATGTTTGAGTTAATGAATAAGCTTGACTTTATCCAATTAAATAATGCATACCCCTATACCGATAAAATTACCAGTATTTAATCAGCAACCAAATATCATACATATTGGTTTTGGTTACATTACAAATGCATACCTTATTAATGGACAAAAGTCACATTATAGAGTGTTGATTTAGCTGCTTACCTGAGGTATGGCAATTGAAATAAATGGATAAGGTCAAGTTAAGACCTTCAGCTAATCAAAAACCTTAAATACCTGAAGCTACAGAGAAACCCTCACTAGTTATACCAGCATTAGCTATTACATTAGATTTATCCCAGGATACGAGTTCAAAAGTACCTTGGGTATCGAAATTGTTTGAGCCAAGAACTATTGGTGAGGTTGGAGTAAAGCGGAGAATATCACTACCTTTACCATTGATGACAACACCATTAGCACCAGGAACGCTAAAATCTCCTTCGGTACTTAAGTAAATGTTTTTAATAACACCCTTATCCTCATAGTCAATCCAAAAAGCGTCTACGTCTTCGCTAGAACTAGATAAACCTACGTCAGAACCATCAAAAAGCAATGTCCAAGTACCCTGCTTGCGATCAAAGAATATTAGGTCTTCATCTCCACCCTTTAATTCTTCATTAGGCCCTCCTGGAACTGTATAAGAACCAGTTGTACTAATTACCAAACCGTCATCTGAAGCAAACGCGATTCCATCTATATCCTCGTTGCTAGAGTCTAAGCCTGCATTTGAACCATCAAAATAAAGTTCAAATCTTCCACTGGTATTCTCACCCTTGGAAGTAGGAATAAACTTGACAATATCTGAATCATCTACCTTTAACCCACCTGGCAAAGTGGCGGGGTTATTGAGAGCAAATAAAATCGAGCCATCCTTATCATTATTGATGTGAAAGTCTCGTAGGTAGTATTTACTCGGATCTAAGCCTACATCCGAACCATCAAAATACTTAGACCAGGTTTGCTTACTCTGGTTGTAAGCTAAGATATCTACCCTATCAGCATTTACTCCGCCAATATTGGTGTCGCCGCTGACTTTACTGCCTACAAAGATAGTGCCTTGTAGATCAGATGATGGTGGATTACCACCGCCAGTACCGCCACCAGTACCACCGCCAGTACCACCACCAGTACCACCGCCAGTACCGCCACCAGTACCACCGCCAGTACCGCCACCAGTACCACCGCCAGTACCACCACCAGTACCACCGCCAGCACTGTTGTTATCTAGTAAAAACTCAAAAATCCGACCATCATTTTCATCAGGATGATCGTCATTATCAAGACCACGATCAACTATATAGAGACTTCTCTTAGTAGGATCTTGGCTATTGGGTGCAATGGTAAGTCCTGCAGGTTTATCGGGGAACGCATCGGAAATATCTAACTTGCGGACAAGGTCACCTGTACTTGTTACTTCAAACACATAGTAAACCTTACTTTTATTCTCAAGTACATATCTACCTACCATAAATAGGTTACCTGTGAGCGGATCTTCCGTAATTCCCTCAGGATCAAGCAATCCTAGTTTGGCAGTATCAAATTGGCTGACTATTTTGCCATCAGTAGTGTACTGAAAAACTTCTGCATTTAAGCCATCAACTACCCATAAATTACCTGTTTTGGTAGAAAATGCAACATCTTCTGAGTCAGACTTAGAACTAGTTTTAGTACTAAAAGAACTGATTACATCATCTGATGTATTGAATTTACCATCTTGGCCGGGATTGACTCGAAAAATTTTCGCCTGGTCATCATCAGAAATGTAGAGGATATTATTCTTTGAGTCATAAGCAATTCCTGTTGGTTCCTTAGAAAAACCCTTCGGTAAGTTTGGTAAGGTCGTTGTAGTCAATGTATTCTGTAATTTACCTGTGAGATTGATCTCAAAAATATTTTTTCCCTTGAATACATCATCTATTTCTTCTACTTCACCATCACAAATCAATAATGTGTTGGTCTTAGGGTTATAAACAATCCCCGAGGGGTCGGGACTATCAGGCGAAAATCTAGTGTTAATTGTTTTAACGAGTTTTAGTTTTACCATTGTTTGTGGTTATGAAATAATTTTGAGTTGAACAGCTTGCTTTTAGCTTGATCAAACAGTGAAAATTTTACGCACCAGACAAATTTAGGCTCTTGTGAATTCACCAAAAGTTGTTGTTTTAGGCTGCTGAAACCATCTTTTGAAGACTGGCATAAATGCTTTTACAAAGCGTTGCTACAGCGGAGCTTCTTGTCGCTAATAAATATTGCTAAAACAGCGGCGAAGGATTGCATTATAAAAGCTAAACGCCATCGGTGAAACATAGTTTCTACGTACTGTCAATGCGTAAAGTCTAATGTTAATATTACATCTATTTAATACTTTAATATACGTAAAATAAAAGATTTTATTATAAAATTTATCTAAGCTTTATAAAAAAAACATATTTAAAATATCTATGCTTAATATATTTTTTACACGATAAATAAAAGTCAGATAAAAATTATGACCGAAGCGCAATAAGATACAATTTATCCAAATTGCTCTGCGGTGTGAAAATTGTCTATAAGCTTATATAAGACTCATATTTGATTTTTAAACTTATGCAGATCTGATAACTTTTTGTGCGTTAGGCATAAGCCGTAAAACACGCTATAAAATATTGAGTTTTGTCATAAATAACATCAGGTTCCTATATGTGATTTTCTACAAAAATCACTATGGAATTTAAATTAATTCAGCCTCCTCGATTTATCATTGGGGTCTTTAGCTGTTAATATATTGTTTCCAGAGTAAGTCTCAAGGATAATTAGATACTTGGTAATTTTTTAATCAGTTAAGTTTAGGAATTAACCTAGCTTATTTTTATCCAATTAATGCCAAAATGCTCATCTAATATACACTCATAATATTCAGTATCTCTTGTAAATTTATATTAATTAGGTTGGTTTTGGTTACATTAAAAATGCTTAAAGCCTTGACAGATAAAAGTCACAGTATATGTATGCTAGATGTAGTAAGATTCACTACGAGCATTGCAATCGAGAGCAATGGATAAAGCCTAGTTCAGAGATTAACCTATTTATCCGAAAGCTTAAAAATTTGGACTAACGGCAATACCTTCTAGATTAGAAGTATTACTTATCCCATCAAGCCTGCTTACAAGTTCAAAAGTACCTTTGGTATCGGAACCGAGTGAAGTTGGAGTAAACCGAAGGATATCACTAGCGGAACCAGAGATTAAAGTAGCATTGGCACCAGGAAGGTTAGCAAAATCTTTTTCGGTACTTAAGTAAATGTATTTAACGTTTTTATTAGCATCATAGTCTAACCAAAAACTATCAACATTATGATCTTTGAGTCCTACATCAGAACCATCAAAAAGCATTGTCCAGGTACCAACTGTTTTGTCTCCTGTAGTACCGTTGAACTTGATTAGGTCTTCACCAGAACCAGTTAGGTTTAGGTCTTTACCAGAAACTCCTGGAACATTAAAACCATTCCTTGTACTAATTACCAAACAACCATCTGAGTCAATACCTATTCCATCAATTACCTCGCTTTTGACTAGAAGATCTGATCCTGGGTTAAGCCCTAATCCTACGGCAGATCCATTGAAATACCGTTCAAATGTGCCACTAGTATTTTCACCAATGGAAGTATGGTTAAATTTGATGACATCATATTCACCTGCTGTTATCCCACCTGGTAATGTAACGCTTTGATTAATAGTAAACAAAATTGAGCCATCACTATTGATGTGAAAGTCTCGAAGACGTACATCCTTGAGGTTTGAACTACCATTCTTGAATACATCGGAACCATCGAAATATATAGACCAGGTTTTCGTATTCTGGTCGTAACGCAAGATGTCTTGCTTATCAGCAGCTACAGTTCCAACAGAATTATAGGTTGTCGTGGTTGTTGTGGTGCCAGTTGCGCTAGTTGTGGCGGTTGTGCTAGTCGTGGTTGCAAAGATACTGGAGTATTTAGAATCTAATGCTATCGGTATCGGATTGCTTGATGTTGTAGTACCACCGGTTGTTGTAGTACCACCGGTTGTTGTAGTATCACCCGATGTTGTAGTACCACCTGATGTCGTAGTGCCACCTGACGTAGTAGTACCACCTGATGTCGTAGTACCACCTGATGTCGTAGTGCCACCTGACGTAGTAGTATCACCCGATGTCGTATCAGGCGTGGGATAATTACCACCATTACTATCTAGTACAAATTCATACATCCGACCGTCATTTTCAGTCGGATTATTATCATTATCAATGCCGCGATCAACAATATAAAGACTTCTCAGAGACGGATCTTGGCTATTGGGTGCAATGGTAATCCCAGCGGGTTTGACTGGATTCGCCGCTGAAATATCAATTTTCCTGACAAATTGACCAGAACTTGTCACCTCAAAGACGTAATAAACTTTTCCAGTTGACTCAACTAGTGGAGCACCTACCAGAAAGAGGTTTCCAGTCAAGGGATCTTCTACAATTCCTTCAGGGTCAATAATTCCTTGAGTTCCTGCTGCTGTAGAAGTATCAATTGAAGCTGTATCAAATTGACTGACTAATTGGCCACTAGTGGTATATTGATAAACCTCTGCATTTAACCCATCAATTACCCATAAATTACCTGTCCTAGTGGAAAATGCAACATCTTCTGAGTCAGACTTAGTAACACTAGCAAGCTTAGTACTAAAAGAAGTCACTACATCATCTGATGTATTGTATAGTCCATCTTTTCCTGGATCTACTTGAAAAATTTTAGCCTGATCGTCATCAGAAATATAAAGGAAGCGATTTTGTGGATTATAAGTAATCCCGGTAGCCTCTTTGGAAAAACCATATTGAGTCAGGTTTGGTATGGCAGTTGTAGTAAAAGTATTTTGCAACTCACCTGTAAGCTTGATCTCAAACAGATTTTTTCCTTTAAACAATGTGGAGATTTCATCTACTTCTCCATCAGAAAGAAATAGTGTGCCCAAATGATCGATAAAAACAATTCCTGATGGATCTGGGCTGGGTACTAAATAATCAGAAGTTTTGGTGATTCGTACTAATTGAGCCATTCTTGTTGCTGCTAAACTTACGGTGAGGCAAAAAAATTGTTCAGAGATAGATTAGTAATGATAATTTACGCATTGCACAAATTCAGCATTTTGTAATTCAATAAAATACTTTATTTCAGATTTTTGCAAATTAATTCTGTTAGAAAACAGATTAAACACTTTTAAGAAGCTTGATTGCAGAGTAGCGGATTATTGCTAGACATTGCTTTAACAACTTCAAAAATTAATAGCAAAAATCTGAAGTTCATACACAAGACTTAGCTAGTATGTTTGTCAATGCGTAATTCATAGTATTTATCTTATCTCTAATTACTACGGTATTACAGGTATAATCAAAGACTTTACAATAAAATTCATCCATACTTTATATATTTTTCATGCTCAAACATTAGTACTTAATATGTTTTTCAAAAAGGAAATAAAAAGCCATCTATACAAGGCTTTTCTGGCTTCAAACAGAAAATTTTAATGGTTTATATGATAAAAAATTATTATCTGCAAACCATGAAAATTTCTGCCCAAAAATAGGGTATTTGAGCAGAAGCTTAGTGCAAAATGTTGTGCTATATGATGCTGAATTGCTAGATTATAGCTTGTATAAAAAATACATTATTCTTTTTCCATCTGTTCATTAATAGCGACGGCATAAAGCTTGTAGTAAAGTGTGGTTTAGCTCGCTTAATCAATCATGATTTTACATATTGCATCAGACAATTTTTAAATTACATTGTTTACAAAAACAGGTTCAGGATGAGCCATAAAATCATTGTTCATCCAGGACAAAATACGTTGTGCTTTTTCATCTATAGGCAGTAAACTATCAATTTCTAGAATGGGAATGTTAAAAGCTTGCGCGCAGTTAACAATATGTTGCAGATAAGCAACATATTTAGATAACAATTGTTGTGCTGCTTCAGGATGCATCCGATCAAAACGGCTTTCTGCAGTTGGACGGTTTTGGATGCGCTTAAGTGCAGTGTCTACATCTATTTGGAAATAAACGATCGCCATCGGTCTTTGGTGGAACAACAGCGCTAATTCCTGTTTGATGCTTTCTGCAGCTGGAGTAGTACCTGTGATTCCTACTGACCAAGTTTCTTGCAACAAGCCTTGGTCGAGTAAGATGATTTGCGAATTTTGAGGAATTGGCGCTGCGCTTCGCGCAATCGCATCCAGCCGTTTAACATTGGCAAAAATCTTGGCAGCTTTAGAAAAACTTTGCCTATTAGTGGGTTTGACTTGGAATGCCAAAAACAGCGAGTACAGCAAAATCTGCCATTGATTCAGTGTTTGCGGAATCAGCTTGATCAGCCTTTGCCAAGTACTTTGCTGCTTCCACTGCTGCAAAATTTCATCACCACGAATAACAGATACTCCCTGGTTGTTTAATCGTGAAGCAACTTCACGGCAGACAGTAGTTTTACCAGCGCCAGGTAATCCGACAAACTCTAATATGAGTGGCTGTTCATTGTTGGTATTCATCAAATTAGTGTGAGTTAGAGATTGTCCCATACAGCCAGTTTTGCCTGTAATAAAACTTGATCGAGAGGTTGAGTAGCATCAATATTCACCACCATAGTTTGCGGAGGAAACTTGAATTTATGCACAGCCTCTACTTTTTGCTTCGCAATTTCTGGTGGTGTATCTGACTTTCTCGCTAAAGCAATTTCGGGGGTGACGTGCAACTTAATGACTAAATCTGGAGGCATGGTATTTACCATGTATTGATAGCGTTGCAACTCCCATTTTTGTAGAACAGCAGGATATGGAGAAGCTTCTTGATTGCTACTACTCAATAACGGCCCATCATTAAAGCCAAGAATTTGGGTTTGAGGATAGCGATCGGAAATCACCATCATGCCTCTATCTCTGGCTGTGCGAGACTGCTGAAGTTTTTGCAGCTTTTCGTAAACCAAAGTAATTGCCCATAAGACTTTACCAAGAATGGAAAATTTTGATTTCCGCTTGGTAGTTCCTGATGAGCTGGAGGACTTTTGAGCATGATTGGACTTATTACGCGATCGCTTTGAGCGTAAAATTTGACCAACTTTACTTGCCCAAACTAAAGGCAATCTGATTAAAGAAGCAGGGCCATCACCACTACCTAGATACACAGGCAGAACATCAAGTTTATGAGAAAAACATTTTGTAATCTCACCAGTGACAGTAGATTTACCAGAGCCATCTGCACCTAGAACAGCAATAATGATGCCGCCATTAGTAGGTGTTCTGTGAGCAGGAACCGGAGCTTGGAAAAACTTTCTCATGCTCTTGTAATAAAGAGACTTAAATTCCCGCTGCCAGCGTAAAAATCTAGAGAATAATGGATTGGAATAGCGATATTTCTGTAAAGATAAGTAGATAGGATTACCAGATTTTAATAACAGCTTGAGATTTGATTCGCTGTTAATTACATCTAAAACTAACTTCGCAGCTTTAATACCTAAAAGTTCTTCGCTGAGTTGCTGAATCTTCGATAGGTTTATCCTTTCTTTTAACCACCGAAATTCCCGAATAAAATCTCCTTTAAAATAATCCTTACCCAACATAGCTTTGAAGCTATCGCGAGTTCTCACTTTGAGTACAGCGCGGACAATTAATATAATTGTTTCAATGTTAGGTTCGGCAATATAAATTTGATTTTCGTTGTCATAAATCCGAGTCGATAATAACAACTCTTCCCAAGGTAGACGATAACCTTTAAGATGCTTTTCCCCTAACTCTAGACGATAGTGCAGATGGAGATGCACTAAAATTCCTGTCTCTCTATCAATAGCTAAATAATCATCAATATCAACATATCTACGGCAGGGAATTGCTTCAAAATACTTGAAACCAACTTCGCTTAAAACCTGCTTGAGATTTTCTTTCTCGTTTTCATCAACTAAAACATCTAGATCGGTTTTGCCTTCTACCGCCGCATCAACATGCTCGTTACTCTTCCAGTGACAGTAACGAATATTTTTTTGGTCTAGGTAGTTATTAAGTATTTGCACAACCTGGAGTGCTGGCATGATCTCACCCGCTCCTTATTGCGTTAATAGGAATTGCTATGTTTTCTAAATTAATTATTTATTTCAGGCTCTATGCAATTTATACGTGTCTGCCATTAGTGCGTAATTTAGCGATTTAACCTGAAATCGTTTACTCTTTGTTAACTCGGAATTAACTTAAGTTAAGATTTCACTAATAACACATTATAGGAAATTTTGCAATTACTAACCTGATACTAGTTGTGATTTTAGCTTGATTTGTTGATGCAATCTGGAATCTCTTAGAGAAGTTATGGTGCAGTAACCTTGATATAGCAATGATTTGAGCTTGTTAAAGGTTACGAAAACCAACGGAAATTCTCAGAGTTGCTCACTCACTGCTGAAAATTGTAACCAGTATTACTAGTAGTCTGCCAACCCAAAATTGTTAGGTGGAGGTTGGGTAAAGGTTAAAGGGAAAAGGGTAAGGGACAAAAACCTTTCACCTTTACCCTTTCCCCTTTACCCCGCCAAGTTGCCTTGGCGTACTACTAGGTTTACACCTTTTGAGTACATACCGTCGAGATCGTGAGAGTTTTATTAAGAATTGTAATTAAATTCCGGACAAGCACTCTGGTTATTTGCATCTCAACTAAGACTCAGTGTTGTGACACAAAGTCTGTATTAACCCTAGCTTAAACTCATTGGGAGCGGAATATTGAAGAATTTTTTGCAAGGAAATAATTAAAAGTAAGCAAAAATTTTACTAATTCTTTATATTTACCAGTTTTTCCTTGTTGGGAGAGGCTTTGCTATCTCAGACAAGTTAATAAAGAAGCTAGGTATTACTTGAGTAGTATAAAAGGCGATCGCCTGAAATCGCTTGAGAGAAGCGTTGTTCTACCGTACATCCCGAACATAGCTATACCGTGATTACACAGGCTTTATGTTCCGTTCATAAACCCGTATAAATTTAACGCTAACTTTAAACCAATTTCGGTAATAAGCCTTATATACTAGGTTTAACTCGGATTTAACCTAAAGTTAATTTGCCACTCAGAGAAGTTTGTATTCTGTAAATTCCGCAGTCAGCATTCTATGCTCTGAGCCTGAAACTACTATCACGCAAGAGTTCTAGCTATTAAGGAGGTTCAATCATCTCGATCTAAGTAGATTGTCGGAGATTTGTGAAAATATTATCTGGGCACAATCAAAATGGAGAAGAGAATTTGTGAGCATTCACCAAAATTAAAAATTCACTTCATGATATTCAAAGATATCTGCACCGCACAAAATTGATGCGGCTCATAACTAAATTATCTGTCTCCAAATTTGTCAAAATTTTTACAGATAGTTTGCATTCATAACTATCTTTAAGTTCACTTCTCTAGTTTTTCTGGCTCCGTTTTCACGCTCTGCCCAGTAAAAAGCAAAGAATTGGCAAGTTTTTGGATGAGTCTAATAATCTATCTTGTTCAGTAAAAATAATGAAAATAGCTGTTATAGGTGCAAAAGGTCTCCCTCCGAGACAAGGAGGGATTGAGCATCACTGTGCAGAAATCTATCCCCGCATAGTTGCAAAAGGTCATTCTGTTGATTTATTTGCTCGCTCATCCACTACACATGTCTCTCCTTTTACTCAATCTGAGTTTCAAGGTGTCCGAGTTACCTCTCTACCTTGCCCTGGCAAAAAGGGATTAGATGCCTTGTTTAGCTCAGTATTGGGAGCTATTTTATCTACCACAACCCGCTACGACATTGTTCACTTTCATGCTTTAGGCCCGGCTTTATTTAGCTGGCTCCCTAAATTATCTTTGTCTACAAAGGTTGTAGTTACTTGTCATGGATTAGATTGGCAACGTAACAAATGGGGCAAAATGTCCAGCCGTTTGATTTTTGAAGGCGAAAAAGCTGCTGTTCGCTTTTCTGATGAAATGATTGTAGTTTCGGAAGAGTTACGCAGTTATTTCCGCAACACTTACGGTAGACAGTCTGTTTATATTCCCAATGCAGCAGCAACTTATGGCGCGTCCGATCCCAATTTTGCCTATGCACGTTCTTTAGGGTTAACACCAGGACGCTACATTTTATTTCTTGGTAGATTAGTTCCCGAAAAGTGCCCTGATCTGCTCTTAGAAGCCTTTAAGAAACTCAAGCCTCAAGGCTGGAAATTGGTATTAGCTGGGGGAGTCAGCGATACAAAATCCTTTAGCGCCCAACTCTTAGAGCAAGTAGCTAGCGATCGCGATATCGTTTTTGCAGGTGAGTTACAAGGTTCACGTTTATGGGAGATTGTGCGCGGCACAGGATTATTTGCCTTACCCTCTAACCTAGAAGGATTGCCATTGGCATTGCTAGAGGCAATGTCAGAAAATATTCCCATCATTGCTAGCGATATTCCACCGCATCAACAGCTAATTGGTTCTAAGAGAGGTATATTGTTCCGTGCTGGCAACTTAGACTCCTTAGTTGAGCAAATGAATTGGGCAATTCACCATCCTCAAGAGATGCAGGCAATGGCTGACAATGCTCAACGATATTTGCAAATGCACTACAGCTGGGAAAAAATCGCTGCTGACAATCTGAGCTTATACGAAGCACTGGTAAATTCGCCTAATCAACAACCAGGCAAAAAACTCGTTACCACAAAAATTTCCTAAGCCAATGGTAAGAATGAAGGAGTCTAATTATGAGTCAGCCTACTCTCACAATTTTCTATCAATTTAATCCCTGGAATCCTACCATTGGCGGCATCCAGACTTGTATCCGTTATGTAATTAAATATGCGCCTAAGGAGTTCCACATCCGCCTAGTGGGAACAGGTAATGGCGATCCAAATATGCCTGTAGGCCAGTGGTCTGAGGCTGAGTTATTTGGCAGAAAGTTTTCGTTTATGCCATTAATTGAGCTAAAGAACGACAATATTCGCGGTTTAGTGCCTACCACAGTTAAGTATACAATGGCACTATTAGGGCGCGATTTCTCATCGGACTTTATGCAATTCCATCGCATAGAACCGACGATAGCTGCCTCTGGCTGGTCTGGCAAGAGAATTTTTTATATTCATAATGATATTGAGCAGGAAATAAAAGGCTCCAGCGAGGGAGGCGGTATTCTCTGGCGATATTTCCCTGCTGCTTATTACGCTCTGGAAAAGCGATTAGTACGCCAGTTTGATCGCATCCTCTCGTGCAATACTAAGGCTGCTAAACAATATCAACAGCGTTACTCAGATATTACAGAACGGATTTCCTATCTACCCAATACTGTGGATGGAGATGTTTTCTATTCTTTAAGTTCTAGCGAACGGGAAGCAGCTAGAATCAAGCTAGCGCAAGAGTTAGATCTGTCAACTGACACTCGGTTTATCTTGTTTGCTGGTCGTCTGCATCCACAAAAGCAGCCACTATTGTTGATTCGTTCCTTTGCAGCGCTTAACGATCCTCAGGCTCACTTATTAATTGTGGGTCAGGGTGAGTTAGAAGAAGATGTACGTGCGGAAATTACTCGCTTAGAGTTGTCGAATAGAGTCACGCTACTTCCACCACTTGCACAAGCAAAGCTCGCAGATTTATATCGAGTTTCTAGTATGTTTGTGTTAACGAGTGCTTACGAAGGATTATGCCGGGGTAGTATTGAAGCACTGGCCTGTGGAACACCTGTAGTTACAACTCGTGCGGGTGAAACACCAAATTTCCTCACCGCAGATAGTGGTATTGTCTGTGAAGAACAAACTCCAGTAGCGATCGCCGATCAGTGGAGAAAGTTATTAAGGAATCCGGAAAATTATCCCTCGGAAGCATGTGTGCGCGTAGTCAAACCCTATGACGCTCGTTATGTAGTGAATGGTATTTACACGGAATTGTTAGAAAATTGGCAAAGTGAACAAGGTCAATTTTCGGGAGTATATGCATAAATTCCATGCATACAGTTAACAACAAGAGTGGTTTTAAGTAACCATCAGCATTGGTTTATGTACTATCTTTTGAAAATCTGAAAACAGTATTAGGTTCAAGCTTTTCAATCTCCAATCCCAAATTCGTATAATTCGCCCATTTTTTAGGCTTGAGAAACAAGACGAAACGAAAGCATATTTGCCATTGCAATTTGCGAATTAATTTTGGGTATTGGTTCCCCACTCATCACTATCCAAAAACTTGATTTCTCGGGAGCCGCGATCGCAAGGTTCTTGCACTACTTCTTGAGCCGCAAAAATGGGCGAACTTTCTGTCAGTAAATTCTTAATTTGTTATTTACATGTCATAGTTCGCTGTTACCAAAAGTCCATGCAGATTCATCTTCAAACGAGTGCTAATTTTGCACAAAGGGTACATCCTTCGGCTACGAGTTTAGTAAAACGATTGATAGATATCGTCGGTGCGCTCATTGGTTTATCTCTTACTTTATTAGTGGCTATACCAATAGCGATCGCTATCAAATTAGATAGTTCTGGCCCAATTTTTTACAGTCAGACTCGTTGTGGTTTAAACGGCAAAAATTTTCGCATCTGGAAGTTCCGGACGATGCTTCCTAATGCCGAATATCTGAAGCATCTAGTGCCAAATCAGGCTAAGGGACACATTTTTAAGAATGCTCAAGATCCACGAATTACTCGCGTTGGCTCTTTCTTACGCCGCACCAGCTTAGACGAATTACCTCAATTCTGGAATGTTTTGCAAGGTGATATGAGTTTGGTTGGTACTCGTCCTCCCACTGTTGATGAAGTAATGAATTACGAACTTCACCACTTTCAAAGGTTGCTAGTTAAACCTGGAATTACAGGTGAATGGCAAGTTAATGGACGTTCTCATATAGAAGATTTTGAAGATATTGTCAAAATGGATCTAGAATATCAGAAAAAGTGGTCTGTTATTTACGATCTCAAATTAATTTTAAAAACAATTCATGTAGTCTTAAAGAGCAAAGGAGCATACTAACTATTTATCTGTTAACATAATTATTAACCTATAGTATTTTCTACGTTGAAGAAATTTACTTTAACCAATTTTAGTATACTTTCAAAGAGCAATCTTGGCAGGCACATTAATGGGTAAAGCTGCTTTTCCTTTATCTTCAGCATCCGCTATCAAACGTCATTCTTGGGCGGCGGCATTAACTTTTGTATCTGTATTAGTAGGTGTAGCTGCAATTAGTTTTGCGATTTCACCTCGTTTATATGAAACATCAATAAGACTACTTGTTGGGCAAAAAGAAGTTGGTCTATCATCTCTAGGCCAAGCATTAACAGATATTAATAATAAAGCACCTAGTAAAGCTGCTGATCCAGTAGCAACACAAGCAGAATTAGTAAAATCTCCTCAAGTTTTGCGGAGTGCGCTCAAAAAATTTCAGAAAAATAGTGAAATACCAGCGGATAAGCTACCCACAATTGAGCAATTACAGCAAGCCATTAGGGTAGAAATTATACCGGCAACGAATCTGTTGCAAATTAGCTATCAAAACCCCTATCCCAAAGTATCAGCCGATCTGTTAAACGAGATTGCCAAGTTGGTAATGGTGGAAAACACTAAGCTAATTCGCACAGAAGCTTCATCAGTACGCAAGTTTCTGGAAGAGCAAATCGCTCAACAACAAATCAAGCTCAAACAAGCTGAGATAGCAGAAAGAAGATATCGGGAAACCTATTCTTTGGTGGCATCAGAAACCCAAACTCAAGGGTTAATTGAAAGCTTAACAGAGCTAGAAAATCAGGAAAGGCAACTGCGCGCCCAATTGCAAGAAGCTAGAAATAAAGACCAATCATTACAACAAGTAGTGGGGGTCAATGATTCTCAGGGAGCTTACGTTGCTGGTCGTGTTGGTCAAGATGAACAGCTAAAAGAACTGCAAAGACAACTTACAAGTGTAGAAGTAGCACTCACAGATGCTCGCTTCCGATGGACGGATGAACATCCTAATGTGTTAGCGCTTTTACATAAGCGAGACGAACTTCGTTCTTTGTATAATCAACAACTATCACAAATAGTTCCTGCAAATCAAGCGGTATCTTCTAGCCAAGTTGCCTCTAACCAATTAAGCCAAGACTTAATGTCTTTGTATATCACCAGTCATATTGAACGTCAGGGCTTAGAAAATAAGCTCAACGTCGTCCAGTCTGACATCCAGCGTTTGCGATCGCGTGTAGCAAAAATCCCCTCTTCTCAACAAGCATTGGTGAGCTTGACTCGCGAACGTGAAAAAGCTGATAAAGCTCTCAAAGCCTTAGAGGATAAGCTAGAAGAGGCACGGATTGCAGAAGGACAAATCCTCAGCAACATCCGGATTATTGGACAAGCTGAAATTCCTACCGATCCAGTTTCACCCAGACCTCTGGTAATTATAGTACTCAGTACGGTCATTGCCATTATTGCTGCTGGCGCAATGGTATTAATTCTGGAACTCATGGCTTCCACATTGCGGGATACATCTGAAGTTGAAGCTTGGCTAGAAACCCCTGTAATCGGAGTATTACCCAAATTTTCACCTGCAACCTCTAATTTGGCAGATCTCAACAATCTGTTGGATACCTCCGACTATGTAGAGCCATACCGGATGTTGCTCAAAACCCTAGAATCTGCTGGTAAAGAGAGCGCCAGAGTTATCGTTATTAGCAGTGTCAGTGGTGGAGAAGGAAAATCTTCAGTAGCGCTACATTTAGCTGCTGTAGCCGGAATTTTATCAAGACGCACATTAATTATCAATGCAGACTTTCAATATCCCATGTATGAAAGTTTGCTAAATCTGCCTGCTTCCCTAGGATTAACAGAAGTAATTGCAGATAATGTGCTTTGGCAGAATGCAGTTCAACAAACAGCAATTCCCAATTTATCAGTACTAGGCTCTGGTAAAATTCCTGATCGCCCATCTATGATTATTGAGACAGATGCAATGGCAGAGCTTTTGGAAGAAGCGGCAAAACATTATGATTATGTGATTGTTGATTCTGCTCCCATCAAAAATTCTGCAGATGCTGCTACCTTAAGTCAATTTTCAGATGGTGTACTGCTAGTTGTTAAGCCTAACGCCACCTCTAGAGATGCCGCTATGCAAGCAATATCTAACTTGCAAAAAAGTGGTAGCGTTGTGTTGGGCGTAGTCATGAATGAAACTGTACTACCACTAGAAAAAGCGCCTCCTGCACTTGCTTCGGCTGTTGAAAGAAAGCAATTAGCAGCAGTTGAGCATTCTTCTTCATGGTCAATGGTTAAGGAAACAGGCAAACATACTGGCTAATACAACAAGGCAAAAGTTACAGAGACGCGATTAATCGCGTCTGTAAAAAAAATCAAAAGTTTCATACATCAATCCTTGTGATTGTTTACAAGGGTAACTCTATTTACTCAATGCTGTATTAGTTAACTGTTTGGATGAGACAAATACATAACTGACAGATAATGGCAATAGATCAAGGTAGCAATATTCTTTTTCGTCCTACCATTTGGATTAGTATTTTAGGGCTTATTTTTAGCATTATTGTTGGTGTGGTTGCAAACTTACAACCACTGTACATAGTTGTGCTTTTTGTTGCTATTGCTATCCTCATCAATTTCTTTAAAAATTTTGAGCAAACTGTTTTAGGTTTATTAATTTTACGCAGTGCTTTAGATGCCTTTTCTGACCAGCAACTACCTGCTGCATTTGCTATAGGAATAGATATCTTAGCATTGCTTTATGTCGCAGTTCTCTTGCTACGCAGACAAAAAATACACACCGATGGATTTTGGTGGTTGCTAGCAGGATGGATTGCTTTACAAGGATTATGGGTAGTTTTACAAGCAATAGGTGGGTTAGGGCTAGGAGCCTCATACTTGCCAGTAGCTATGCGGGAATGGATAAGAGTATTTTCGGGATTGATGATTTATCTGTTAGTGATGCAACTTAAGGAGCGACTAACAGCAGAGAAAGTAATTTCTTACTTATTCTTAAGTTTGATTATTCCCATCACCGCAGCTACTTTGCAAATCTTGTTACCACCATCAATGCTGCCTCCGTTTTTAGTATTTCAAAGCGGATATGCGATTGAAGCCGGCTCGCGAATGAATGGAACCCTGGGACATCCTAATGCATTTGCTACATTTACATTGTTTTTTCTGGGTATTGCACTGTGGAAAGTGGGGCAAGTAAAGCAACGCTTACCCTGGCTAATCTTAGTTGCGGCGCTGGCTTTTTTCTTAGTTAGTAGTAAATCATTAACAGGATTGGTGATGCTGGTTGCTTTTATTCCAGCATTAGTGGCACCAAAAATGAATATAGTCAACTTAGTTGGCGGTATTTTACTGTTTGTGTTGGTGTTATTTTTCTTTGCTAGCTCACCGATGGGACAAGAGCGCTTGCAATCTTTGTATGGAACACCACTATTAAACCCAGATATTGATGTATCTCGCGCAATTTTGTTGCAATGGGATGATGGTAATAGCTTTAATTGGCGGATTGCTCAGTGGACATTCTTACTAGACAAATGGAGGTATTCACCACTTTTAGGATATGGATTAGATACCTCTAGGTTTTTAACTCCCCTTGCTAGCTATTCCCATAATGATTATGTGAGATTTTTGGCTGAAGAGGGCATTTTTGGATTTATTCTATTTTTGTTTTTAATTGGTGCTTTATTTATTCGTCTGTTCCAATTAGCTTACTCTGTTCCACCTAATTCATCGAAACGCAATCTCTGTTTTATTATGGTGGCGTTTCTCGTCTCTATGTTAGTAGGGATGTTAGCGGGAAATGTTTGGAATCACACTACTCTATTTTTCTACTGGTGGACTTTATTAGCTGTAGCTGGCTGGGATTGGGATAAACCGATAACTGCTGAAGTTGATTCAGCTGCATCTACAAAACAGAAATATTTTAATTATCAAAAGAATTCTACTCGCCGTCGCTTGTCACGCTCTGAATAATGAATCCTGGTAATCCCATCTGCAATTAGGGACTTCCAACTAAAAAAATATCCCGTCGCTGAGTAGGCAGGGGGGCAGGGAGCAGGGAGCAGGGGGAGAAATAAAAATATTATCTAAGTAAATTGGATAATTTATTTTCTGGAAGTCCCTTATCATGCATCAATCTCATCCCATCACTATTAACTAAAATCAAAATGTTTCTATAAATGCCTAATACAAAAGATATTAAAGGAAAAATTATTCGCGGTGGTGTCTCAATGACACTGAGACAATTACTAGTTGCAGCCCTTTCAATGGTGAATGTGCTAGTAATTGCTCGAATGTTAGGCCCAGGGTTATACGGTATTGTCACTATTGTTTTAAGTATTTTTTATTTTTTAAATCAAGTCTGCCGTTTAGGATTGCAAGTGTACCTAGTACGTCAGCCAAATCTTACTGATGAAGAACCCGCACAAATTCAGGCATTTTATAATTTTTTGGGTCTAGCGATTTGTGCTGTATTGTGGTTTACTGCTCCCCTTGTTGGCTGGTGGACAAAAGAGCCAGAAGTGACTGGTGCATTACAAGCCGTCTTACCTGCGTTGTGGATGGATATGGTGAGTCGAGTTCCGACTAGTATGTTGGAACGAGAACTGAGTTTTGACAAGGTGGGTTTGTTAGAAGCAGTGTCTCGTGTGGTGTTGTATGTTTCGGCTATTCCCCTAGTATTAATTGGCTGGGGCTATTGGGGGCCGATTATTGGCACAGTTTTGGGATATTTAGTCCAACTAGTAATGGCGTACTATTATTATCCCGTTCCTTGGCGCTGGCGTTGGCAATGGAAGGTAGTTAAACCCGCTATAAATTATGGACTGACTTATTCTGGCTCGGATGGCATTTTAAACCTGAGAAGATTACGATTGCCTTTATTAGTTAGTCGTTTAGGCGGTACGGAGATAGTTGGCTACATCAGTATAGCCATGCGATTGGCAGAGCAATTAGCAATTTTGCGTTTAGTGGTGCGGCGGATGTCCATTAGCGTGATGGCAAAATTAGTGGATAAGCCAGAACAAACGCGCAAGGCAATTAGTAAAGGAATGACATATCAGGCTCTATTAATTGGGCCGATTTGTGCTGCTTTTTCTTGTACTTCTGCCTGGTTAATTCCTTTAATGTTCTCTCATAAGTGGTTAATCAGTGCTCAAATCTTTCCCTTCATTGCAGTAGGAGTTTTGGTAGGAGCGATTTTTGAACTGCATACATCTAGTTTGTATGCTGTAGGACATAACTATGAAATTGCTCATCGCAACGCTTGGTATGTAGGTGTTCTGTGGTTAGCAACCATAATTTTCCTCCCGCTAATGGGATTGTGGGGATACGGTTTGTCAGAAATTCTGGCTTTACCCAGCTTCTACCTGCTTCATAAATCGATCGCTAAGTTATTTGGTTCACCCGATTATTGGGATGCCTTTTGGATTACCTTAGTCTCGACAATTTCTATGTTTGCTGGTGTGTTCTTACCACCAGTTGCAGCAGTGGGAGTGCTCGTTGTCAGCTATGGGGCAATATTTATTTATTGTCCGGGTATTCGTAAGATTCCTTTGGATATTTGGGCAGCTAGGCGATCGGCAGCTTAAAAATTGATCGCATCAAGTAATCCTCAATGCAATAATCATGTAATTTGAATTACATGATTATTTTTTTGCTTATATAAATATACTGTTTTAGATATGTTCATAATTAAACTTAATTTTGATATTGGGGATGTTGAGAAGTTGTAGCGATCGCAACTTCCAATTAACACCCAATATCTTAGAAATAGGCTATTCTAGCGCATTTTATATTTGGATGACAGCTAGAAAGTAAAAATCATCCTAGAGATTTTCGGAATACTACTTTGGTATTAGTTAAAGCTATTGTTGGCAAACCATAACTTTATGAGTTTTGCAGTTTGTCTTGAGATATACAACAGCTTTATAGTCATGGAACTATATTCAAAAGAGAGGAGCTTAATTATTGGTTTTTATGGGTTACAATCTAAAATTCGTAACTCATATTTCCAATAAATTAAGGACGCTAAATATTTCTATTTTGTTCCGCGATTATTTTGCATAATTTTTAGAACCGCCAAACCCATTAGGTATAATCTACATATTTTCTCTTATGAACAAAGCACAGCAATACAATTACAAAAAAACCGTTCTGATTACAGGCGCGGCTAACGGGATTGGCTATGAATTGGCATATATTTTTGCCCAGAATAACTATAATCTCGTATTAATAGATATCATGGCTCAAAGGCTAGCGGATGTTACTGAGAAAATTAGGCAGCAATTTGACATTTGGGTAAAACCTATAGTTAAGGATTTATCTATCAATACTTCACCAGAAGAGATTTTTACAGAATTACAACAAGAATCTATTCAGATTGATGTGCTAGTAAATAATGCTGGATTTGGTATTCATGGTTTATTTAGTGAAACCAACTTGAATACTGAACTAGATATGTTGCAAGTAAATTTAGTCACCCTGACTCATTTAACTAAGTTATTCCTCAAAGATATGGTGAGCAAAGGTGAGGGGAAAATATTAAACCTTGCTTCTGCAGCAGCTTTTCAACCTGGCCCTTTAATGGCAGTTTATTTTGCTACAAAAGCCTATATTTTATCCTTCTCTCAAGCACTAGCGAGTGAATTAGAAAATACAGGTGTCACTGTAACAGCCCTTTGTCCCGGGCCAACAGAATCCGCTTTTCATGAACGTACAGGGCTTGCAGGTGCTAAACAAATAGAAAATAATAATATGATGGATGCAGAAACAGTAGCAAAAATCGGCTATCGTGCCTTAATGGAAGGTAAAACTGTTGCTATTCCTGGGTTAAAAAATAAAATTCTGGCAGAAATGGTGAGATTTACACCCAGAAATTTGGTCACAAAGATTGTGAAAAATATGCAGGAAGTTAAATAAATTGTGAATTGACACAACTATACAATCTGGAATTAAAGACAATTTAAGGCAGAATTTAAATTTTTGCCTTAAACATAATCATTTGTAGGTAATTGCGTCTTTTTAATGCAGATTACTCATGATCATTATGGCATGGGATGAAAAAGCAAATCGGGGAAGATAAAATTAAAAATCGCCCATATAGAAAAGGCTAGGGATATAGTCAGTACTGCTAGAACTGGTGCAAGAGAAAGATATCTCTGAAAATAGCGTGATTGGTCGTTGGATTTCTGCATAGATTACTCCTAAAGAAAGTTAATGATTGCAGATGTTTGATTACAAGTAATCTGACAAATATTTCTGTGGAATTTTGGGTAAAAATCCCAAAATAAGAAATTAAATTTGCGTTACATTCAAAAGGTTAATTAAAATTAATTGCCTGAACTTCTAACTAAAGGAAGGCTTGGTATTAATTTAGCTACTGATTTTTGCTACTTAGTGGGTATTTAAGCATAATTAAGTAAACAAGTAAAATGTGTCAGATTTTCTTGTAGGACGGGGAAAATGCCAGTCCGCTACCTTATACCAATTCAAATAATGTTTGCGACACATCAATATATTCTAGAGGGCAAGGCATTGCCTTGCCCCTACTATCTGTGGCATTCTTTTTTCAAATTGGTATTACAAATTCTTTTAAAATAGAAAGGTGCGTTACGCCTAAGGCTAACGCACCCTACGTTGATTTCAGGAATTCAATTATATTTTGATAGCGAGGCTGCAACCCAAAATTATCAATTATCTAACTTCTGGTTTTGGTAAGAATCTAAAATACCACTGCGAATAATTAGTTGCGGCCAGATTAATAGAAAAAAGCCCATCCAAATCAAGATAGGTATAGAGATGATAACTGTTAGCCAAATAGTTTTAAATACTAGCCAGCTACCACTAATCAGCGTGATACCTGTAAGAACTATAGACCAGGGTTGACACCACCAAGGTTTGTAATTCCACGGACTTATGGGCTTTTTTTGTTGCATTTTACAAATTGTTAATTAGGTTTCCATGTGTCTAAGGAGATATATTCATCCTTGAGAATATCGTAAACTTGAATGTCACCACTGGGATTCAAGACCCGGAATAAATAAATGGTGTCAACATGGTCTACATGATTTTCTACAACTCGCACTGTGTAGTAAGGTGCTTCGGGAGTTGGTGAACTATCAATTATTGTTGCAACGCGAATAGTTCCTCGAGAAAGACGTTGAATTTCTTTGGCTTTACGTTTTACTTGTGGTAGTTTAGCGACTAAGTCAACGGCAGCTTTTTCATCAATTACACTAGGAGATTGAGCAATTTTAATTCCATAATTGCTATCAAAAACATTGACTTGTGCTGCATAATTGATCCCCATTTGAGCATGAATTATCGGACTTTGAGCCATAGCTGAATGTCCTGCTATTGCAATTAAAGATGAAATAATCAAAGAACTACAGGCCAATCGTTGCATGACACTACTTGCTAGCATTCTGGTTCGCTCGAAATGAGAACTCGTTATAAATTAAGCATATCGAGACGGGAATCAAAATGTCATCTTTGTGGGGATCATTTTGCTTGTTTGCTGAGATAATAAAATATGGTAAACCGTTGATATTTCTGCGCTACTATAGTCAACGGTTTAATGTTTTTGCTGTTTCATCAATTCTTATTGTAGGAATTACGGTTTTTCCTACAGTTGCAAGCATCTATTTAAGTAAGTCGGTGAGAATAAACCTAACTATGTAACAGAATTTAAAATCGGCATAAACCTTGCGATTGCTTCATTCCACTTCGTTTCATTCGCAATGACATAGCGTGAATGATTGAAACCGTTCTACTTACGCCAGATTCATCCACCAAAAAATATGCAGATTTAAAAAAGTCACTCCTCATACTCTGCATTTAGTAGTTTGTTTTCTACCTTTCCACTACTTCACGCAGTAATTGCGCTAATTTATCAGCACTGTCGGGAATTGCGATCGCTTTTGCTTTCTCTCCCATCTTGGCTAGTTCGCTAGGTGAACGCAATAATTCTAAAACCTGATTCTGCAATATCTCGGTGGTTAACTCTGACTGCGGAAATGCTAAGGCTGCACCTGCTTTGGTAAATACCTTGGCATTGTAGGTTTGATGGTCTTCGGCTGCAAAGGGGTAAGGAATTAAAATCGCTGGCGTACCACATACAGCCAATTCTGTTAAGCTACCTGCACCAGAACGACTAATGGCTAAATTTGCCCGTCGCAACAGGGCCGCCATATTATCGTAAAACGGCAAGGCGATATATTGGGGATGCTTGAGACTATCCGCTTCGGGATCTTTATCTCCTGTTAAATGTACTACATAAGCGCCAGCTGCAAACCAAGCGGGTGCAGATTGACGGACTAACTGATTAATTGCGACTGCGCCTTGACTACCACCAAAGACAACAATTAAGGGAACGCCATCAGGGATAGGTAAATCCAGCGATACATTGATTCCAGGATCGAGGAATTGCGATCGCACTGGAGTGCCAACATAAACATTTTTAGCACGGGGTAAATACTGGGCCGCCACATCAAAACCTACAGCCACAGCATCACACCAAGGGCCGAAAAAGCGTGTTACCTTACCAGGTAAAGCGTTAGATTCGTGGAAAACTACAGGTATTCCTAGAGAACGCGCCGCAATCACTGCGGGGCCTGCTATATAACCTCCTGTGGTAAACAATCCCTGAAATTTACCTTGTTTCAGGATACGTCTCACATCCAGAATCGAACCAATGAGTTTACCCAAAATGCGAAAAGACGAAATGCTAAAACCTTGCTGAAACCCTTCGACTGCAATAGTATGCAATGGATAGTGTTTAGGTACAAGCTGAGTTTCTAAGCGATTGGGGACACCCAACCATTCAATTTCATATTCTGGAAGTTTTTGGGCCAGTGCGATCGCAGGGAACAAATGTCCACCAGTCCCACTGGCTGCTATTAATAACCTAATCGGTGCTTCTTCTACCATCAAAACCCTACCGTTTAGCGCTTAGCTTAACTAAGATAAAACAATTTCCTCACCTTCTCTAGTGAAATCAGTAAATTCTTGCCAATGACTAAGATTATTACTTTATTACTGAAACGCCGTTGCAAATTTCCCACCAGCATCAGGCTAATTTTATCTTTAGTGACCCTGGGGATCGTCAGTACTTGGCAATGTACTCAAGCTAGTACACCAAGAAACTCACAACTTTCTAGGAAATCAACATCTGAGCGTGTAGCTGCTAGAAAATACGCACAAAACGCACCTTCCGAATTAACAAATTTGTTGACACAAATTGATACAGCCGCTAGCCAAGGTGATGTTAAAAAGGTAATCGGATTTTACAGTCCTAATTTTACTCATGGCGATGGTTTAAATCGCCAAACTTTAGAAAAAGCCTTAGTTGACCTCTGGAAACGATATCCCAAATTAAGATACAGTACCCAGCTGCAATCTTGGCAATCACAAGGCAATGGTATTGTGGCTGAAACCGTCACTAATATAACTGGTTTACCTTCGGGTAACAGTAATAATGTGACTCTCAACGCCACAATCAGATCGCGTCAGCAAATCACAGGTGCAAAAATCGTCCGTCAAGATATCTTGTCGGAACGTACCCTGCTAACTTCAGGTAGCAAACCACCTCAAGTTGATGTTAAGTTACCACAAGAAGTCAAAGTTGGACAGCAATATAATTTTGATGCGATCGTCCAAGAACCATTAGGTGATGAATTTCTTTTAGGGACAGCTATAGAAGAACCTATTAAAGCAGACAAATATCTCAACCCCACACCGGTAGATTTAGAATTACTCACATCAGGCGGACTTTTTAAAGTCGGACGCGCACCCTCAACCCCTGGTAGCCAATGGCTTTCTGCTGTCATCCTCCGCGGAGATGGGATGACGATGGTGACACAGCGGTTACAGGTTGTGAAAAAGTAAATAGGGCATGGGGGATTGGGCATTGGGCATTGGTAATAGGTAATGGGTAATAATAATTTCCCTTTTTTTCCTTTTCCCCTTTCCCCTTTCCCTTTTCCCCCAGTCCCCAGTCCCTAATCCCCAATCCCCAATCCCCAATTAGTCAATTGTTCCGAATTATTGGACAATTAACACTGGACTCTTGACTCTTGACTAACAATGATTTCCCTGCAAAATCAAATTATTCTGATCACGGGCGCAAGTAGTGGGATTGGTACTGCTTGTGCCAAAGTTTTTGCTGGTGCGGGTGCAAGGTTGATTTTGGCGGCGCGAAGGCTGGAACGGTTACAGGAGTTAGCTGCTAACCTCCGTGAAGAATTTAATACTGAAACTCATTTATTACAGCTAGATGTGCGCGATCGCCTAGCAGTGGAATCTGCTATTTCTAGTCTCCCGGCTGCTTGGTCGGAAATTGACATACTGATAAATAATGCCGGACTGAGTCGCGGTTTAGACAAGTTGCATGAAGGCAGCTTTGCAGATTGGGAAGAAATGATTGATACCAATATCAAGGGCTTACTTTATCTTACCCGTTATGTTGTGCCAGGGATGGTAAAACGCGATCGCGGTCATGTGGTAAATATTGGTTCAATTGCTGGGCATCAAACCTACCCCAACGGCAATGTTTATTGTGGTACAAAAGCGGCTGTCAGAGCAATTTCCGAAGGTTTAAAACAAGATTTGTTAGGTACTCCTGTGCGGGTGACTTCTGTCGATCCCGGTATGGTAGAAACAGAATTTAGTGATGTGCGGTTTCATGGCGATAGCGATCGCGCTAAAAAAGTGTATCAGGGAGTGCAACCCCTAACGCCAGAAGATGTGGCTGATGTAGTATTTTTCTGCACCACGCGATCGCACCATGTAAATATCAATGAAGTGGTACTCATGCCTGTCGATCAAGCTAGTGCCACCTTGGTGAATCGCCGCAGTTAAAATAAAGACATCAGCACAAAGTTGAGCTTTGTCAAGCCATGCAGAACATTGCCAATACTGAAGAAGTACTTGTACTAGAAGATGGACAAACACCACCGACTGGTACAAGTACTCCACCACGCCAGCCTAAGTGGGATGACACCTTTAAATACATTGCTAATCCTGATCGCTTCTGTCGTCAGAATTTAGCCGAGTACGGCCCCATATTTACCACCAGTGTTTTTGGTCGCACTACTATCATGGTGGGCAAATCCTCAGCTATTCAGATGGCATTTAATGGGGATTTAAAATATACAGAGATTGCTTTGCCAGCAACCATGATGGATATGTTTGGCGAGTATAGTCTGTTTCAGCGACCAGATTTGCATCGTCAGCGGAAAAATGCCCTGGCTCCCGGTTTGACTGGTCGTGTACTTGATGGTTACACGCCCCAAATAAATGAAATAATTGTACGTGGTCTGCAAAATTGGGTAACTCCTAGTCAAATCGCAATTTATCCCGCAGTAGAGAAAATTTGTTTTGATGTCCTGACACCTATATTGTTAGGAATCACCTTAGATGACTCTAATCCTGGCACATTCGAAGGGTTACCCATCACCTCTAAAGCAGAGTTAAAAGCTTTATACAAAACCTATTTTGATGGCTTCTATGGTTTATCTCGCTGGAAGTCTCCCTTAACAAAATATGGTAGAGGACTAGCAGCGCGAACCAAACTTTTAGAATTTATGCGTGCTGTGGTGCGTCAGCGGCGAGATCAAGAGAAAGTTTTCAACCCCACTGCTGACTTCCTCGCGATGATGCTAGCCAGTCAGCAGGAAAATCCTCATGGGGTATTTAGTGATAACTTAATTGAGAATCAGTGTCTATTAGAGCTATGGGCTTCGTTGTACCAAATTTCTGCTTTGGTATCTTCGCTGATGTACCAAATTGCTCGCTATCCGCAGGTGCTTGCAAGATTGCAACAAGAGCAAGCTCATCTTGGGGGTGGAAATAGACAAATCAATATGTTCTCAGCCGAACATTTGAAGCAGTTGGTATTTTTAGAAGCGGCAATTAAAGAATCACTACGGACTCTACCTCCCAGTTCTACAGCCAGTCGCCTACTTACCAAGTCTGTAGTCCTCAATGGGATTTTGTATAAAAAAGGTTGTGTGATTATGGCAGAGCCACGGATTGCACATATCATGCCAGAATACTTTCATCAGCCTGATGTATTTGCTCCAGAGCGTTTTCTACCTGAAAGAGGCGAGGGCAAGATGTATGAATTTATCCCCTTTGGTGGTGGCGTTCATGCTTGCTTAGGTGCACAAATGGCGATCGCAATTACCAAAGTTTTTGCATCTCATGTGCTACGAATGTTTAACTGGGAATCTACAGGCGAAGCTCAGTTTGTGGAGTTTCCACTGAAAAAGCTGAAAGATAATTACCAAATTAAGATTTCTCATCGAAATTAAGTACATTTGAATTTTTCCATCGCAGATGTCTTTGCTCTGCGATTTTTTGATGCTAATTAGTTGCAAGTCATAATCATTTTGAGTATGATTTATTTAAATCAACGAAATTCACAACCCCAGCTATGGAAAGCCTTGTTATTGGTGCGCTAGCCAGTTTAGGCGCAGGACTTGCCACAGTTCTTGGTGCTTTACCAGTCTTACTACCAATCAATCTGACGCAGCGAATACAAGGAATTATGCTGGGGTTTGGCGGCGGAGTGATGTTAGCAGCCACATCCTTCTCCTTAATTGTTCCTGCAACAGAAGCTGCGATCGCTCAAGGGCAATCTCAAACTAGTGCCGCTTTTATTATTGTTGTCGGCATCTTACTAGGTGGAATATTTCTGCAACTAGCACATCAATTTTTACCTCACGAACACTTCTTTAAAGGTAAAGAAAATGTTCGCTACAATAATCTTAAGAGAATTTGGTTATTTATTGCTGCAATTACTATTCATAACTTTCCCGAAGGATTAGCTGTAGGCGTTAATTTTGGTACTAATAATATTAGTAATGGTATCCCTGTAGCTTTAGGAATTGGCTTACAAAATATTCCCGAAGGATTAGTAGTTGCTTTATCTTTAGTAGCTGAAAAATATTCTGCTGGTTATGCTGTGTGGATTTCGCTACTGACAGGTTTAGTTGAACCTATTGGCGGGTTGATTGGTATAGCTGTAGTGAATATTGCTAATTTTATTCTGCCTTGGGCAATGGCATTTGCAGCCGGAGCAATGTTGTTTGTGATTAGCGATGAAATAATTCCCGAATCTCATCGCAAAGGTTTAGAAAAAGAAGGAACTATGGGTGTGATGTTGGGCTTTGTCCTGATGATGTTTCTGGATATTGCTTTGGGATAGTTTCTGATACCAAATCAAATAATGTTTGCGACACATCAATATATTTTAGAGGTCAAGGCAGTGCCTTGCCCCTACGAACTCATTAAAATTCATAAGTCTTCTATTTTGCAATTCAAAGGAGCCAATTATGACTATGATTCGCTTTGAACACATTAACATTTCTTGTAAAGATATCGATGCCAGCCGGAATTTTTACCAAACTTTATTTCCTGATTGGTATGTGCGCGCCGAAGGAATATTCAATGGCGATCGCTGGATGCATTTTGGTAACAATCAGTTTTATTTAGCCTTGAATGACGACTCAGAACAAGAGCGAGTACATAAACCTTATGAAAGTATTGGTATTAATCATGTCGGCTTTGTAATTGATGATGGCGAAGCTATGCAAAAATTACTAGAAGCTAAAGGCATTGATTATTACACAATGACAGCCGCCGAAACCAAGCATAGAATTTATGTCAACGACCCCGATGGTAACGAAATTGAGTTAGTTGAATATAATCCTGATTATGCTTTGGCTTAGTATGTGTAGGGTGGAATGTTGCTGACTTTAGCGAGATTTAGATCCCCGACTTTTTCAAAAAGTCGGGGATTTGGGCAGTAACTTTTGCTAAAGTAAGATTCCTTAAATCTATCATTAGATAGATGCGAAAATAATAATGCATTTATTCTATATCATAAGGATGATAAACCAGTTTGCAATCTATTAAAATAAATTGATTCAAGCTAAGATGGTGATATGAAAGCTCAAAAGCTTCAAAGCGCCTATTTTGAGCGTTTTAAGACGCAAGGGAAAAAGTGACAAATATCATTAGCAAAAATTAAGATTAATTCTCAAATCTATAAAAATCAAGCGTGCGTTAGTTGTAAGTCTTAACGCATAAGAATTGTTGTCACAATGGCAAAATCCCGCAACTAAACATGAAAATCTCTCTTCCCCTGTGCTATATTCCCTATTTTCAAAGCATGGGTAAGAATAATTTTGATATTTATTCCCTAGTTATCTAAGCTATTCTGCTTTTAAGTTGCACAATCAGTCGTGAAGACAGTCAACAGTCAAAAGTTAACAACCCTTGTTAATAGTTATGTAATTTAGACACACATTAGATTACCTCATTTAGTTGCCAACTGCGGTATCAATATTTTGTCTGTAATTTTCGTAACGAAAAAAATTAATATAGGCTTTTTACATCTGCTTGTAATCTATTGATAATAAAGGTATTTATAGACATATAAATTTATGTTTTTATGGCAATAAGAAATATTTTTATAAATAGATAACCTAAAAATTAAAGAAGTCAGAGATAGAATCAACCGGGATAAACCCTTGAAAACTCCACCTTAAACATATTGCCAAATCACAAATTCTCTCTACCCATTTTCATGGTGACTTTTGGCGATCGCAGATAAAAACCATTGAGTACAATATGCAAAAAGACCATCTCTTCGCATTACCTGCTCTTGCACAGGTTATCGATCCCCATCCTTTGACGGTGACACCTGATACGACTGTGATGGATGCGATCGCTTTTATGAGTCAGGCGCGAGGTAGAAGTTGTAGTTTAGATGATGCAAAGTCCACATCAACACTGAGTTCTTCCAGTTCGGGAATCAATAGTTATGTGTTAGTTACCGAAGGAGTAAATATACGAGGTATATTTACTGAGCGAGACGTAGTCAGGCTCATTGCGATGGGGGTAAACTTAGCAAACATTAAAGTTGGCGAAGTGATGACACAACAAGCCATCACCCTGCAATACAGCGATGCTTACAATGCTGCAATTCCCCTATCTCTGATGCGTCAGCATCAAATTCGCCATCTTCCGATTGTGGATGAGCAGGAAAAATTAATGGGGATTGTGACTCACAACAGCCTGCGTCAAGCTCTCCAACCTGCCAATTTGCTGAAATTGCGCCTAGTCCGGGAAGTAATGCTGACTCAGGTAATTCATGCACCCCATACCGCCTCTGTACTGGATTTAGCTCAACAGATGAGCCAGCATCGGGTTAGCTGTATCGTCATTGTCGAACCTCAAGCAGCAGGCGACTCGGAATTAATTTACCCCATAGGCATCGTTAGCGAACGAGATATTGTGCAATTTCGGGCATTAAATCTGGATTTAGCCCATACCCAAGCCGTAACAGTCATGAGTACGCCTCTATTTACTGTCAAGCCAGAGGATTCAATGTGGGCTGCTTATCAACAAATGCAGCAGCGCTATATCCGTAGATTGGTGGTAACTGGCGATCGCAGCGAACTGTTGGGAATTGTCACTCAAAGCAGTTTCCTCAATGCGGTCGATCCCTTAGAAGTGTCGAGTGTGATTGTCACATTACAACAGCAGATTGCCGAAAAAAGAAATGAACTGGGCTATGTCAATCAGCAATTGCACCAGCAAATACTCGAACGTCAGCAGTTGGAAGTCGAACTGCAACAGAGTAACGAGCGTTTAAAACTAGCGCTAGAGGCGGCTCAAGCTGGTTATTGGGATTGGGATATGGTGAAGGATGAGACAATTTGGACACCTTACCATGAGATGATCTTTGGCTATCAACCAGGAACCCCAAAACGCAGTTACCAAGATTGGGCGAATCGAGTTCACCCGGAAGATTTGCCAGAAGTTCAGGCTTGTATACAAAAAGCGATCGCCAATCGACAAAATTATATATGTGAATATCGGATAATTCTCCCGGATAATCAGATTCGTTGGGTAAATTCCCGTGGTAGTTTTTATTACAATCAGCATGGGCAAGCAATACGCATGGTAGGGGTAGTAGATGACATCACCGAGCGTAAATTAGCAGAATCAGCCCTCTGTCAAGCCCGTGAAGAATTAGAAATCCGTGTAGCACAGCGAACTGCTGAACTAAATCAAGAAAAACAAGCATTTCGAGCGCTAGCAGACAATGCACCCGATATTATTGTCAGATTTGATTCCCATCTCCGCCATCTTTACGTGAATCGAGCTATTGAAGCCGAAACAGCCTTACCTGCTCATCAGTTTATCGGTAAAACCAACGAAGAGTTAGGAATGCCAACAGCACAATTAACTATATGGAATGCAACTCTTACACAAGTATTTACCACAGGTCAGCCAGAGGAAATGGAATTTGAATTTCCCAGCCCCAATGGTGTGAAATATTACCAAAGCCGCTGTGTGCCAGAATTTGACCAAAATGGCACTGTTGCATCAGTACTCATAATCACGCGCAACATTACCCAGCAAAAGCAAACAGAACTGTCTCTGCGCCAAAGTGAAGCCAAATATCGCTGCATCGTGGAAACCGCCGTAGAAGGTGTATGGGCTGTAGATGGTGAAGGGAAAACAACCTTAGTTAATCAACAGATGGCCTCGATGTTTGGCTATACCATCGAGGAAATGCAGGGAAAATCGCTGTTTGAATTTATGGACGCACAGGGACAAGCGATCGCCTTACAATATTGGCAACGTCGGCAACAAGGCATTAAAGAACAGCACGACTTTAAATTTTGCGATCGCAATGGCCGTGATGTCTGGGCGATTGTCTCTGGAACTCCCATGTTTGATGAAAGTGGTGAATATATCGGTGGTTTAGGCATGATTACTGATATTACAGAGCGCAAACAAGCAGAAGAGAAAATGCGCGAACAAGCAGCCTTAATTGATATTGCTACAGATGCGATTTTTGTCACCAATCTGCAAAACAAAATCTTATTTTGGAGCTTAGGATCTGAGCGCTTATATGGCTTTACTACCGCCGAAGCTATAGAGAAGACAGCCCAAGAGTTATTTAACGATGATGCATCTCAACTCGTAGCCGCAATGAACAGTACTTTAGAGAAAGGCTGCTGGCGGGGAGAATTGGAGCAAGTTACCAAAGCAGGTACAAAAATTATCGTTGAGAGTCGTTGGACTTTGGTACTGGAAGAATCAGGACAGCCAAAATCAATCCTCATTGTCAACACTGATATTACAGAAAAGAAAAGCCTAGAAAAGCAATTTCTGCGCGCCCAACGTTTGGAAAGTTTGGGGACTTTAGCTAGTGGTATTGCCCACGACCTCAACAATATATTTACGCCTATTTTGTCAATTTCTCAACTTTTACCATTAAGAATCCCCGCAGTTGATAGCAAAACTCAAGAGTTAGTGGAAGTATTAAATAAAAGTGCTAAACGTGGCAGTGACTTAGTTAAACAAATACTCATGTTTGCCAGAGGAACTGAAGGCAAACCCATCTGTTTACAAATTGGACATTTGCTTTTAGAAGTAGCAAAAGTGATTGCACAGACATTTCCTAAATCTATTGAAATTACCACTAATATCCCTGTCAGAACCCTGTGGATGGTGAAAGGCTATCCCACCCAAATGCATCAGATTTTAATGAATCTCTGTGTCAATGCTCGTGATGCTATGCCCGATGGTGGAACTCTCGATATATCTGCTGACAATGAGTTTATTGATGAAATTTATACCCGGATGGATCTTAATGCCCAGGTGGGAAATTATGTCGTGATTACCATTTCCGATACAGGTACAGGTATTCCAAAAGAATTGATGGATCGGATTTTTGACCCTTTCTTTACCACCAAAGAACCTGGACAAGGCACAGGATTAGGGCTTTCCACTGTCATGAGTATTGTGAAAAATAGTGGTGGCTTTGTGCAAGTATTTAGCCAGGAAGGTAAAGGCACAAAATTTAAAGTTTACTTACCAGCCATAGAAGCAGCGATTAATGAGCAAACATCAGCAGCGACAATACCAACAGGCAACCAAGAGCTAGTAATGATTGTCGATGATGAGGTCATGGTGCAATTAGCCACCAAAACATCACTAGAACAAGCTAATTATAGAACTTTGGTTGCTAGCGATGGTCTAGAGGCGATCGCAATTTATGCCCAGCATCCGCAGGAAATTAATTTAGTTTTGATCGATATCATGATGCCGAGTTTAGATGGATTGACCGCAATCCGTACCCTCAAAAAATTAAATCCGCAACTCAAAATCATCGCTACTAGTGGTTTACCTACTCAAAGTCGGGAAGCTTTAGCCGCTGGCGCTCAAGAGTTTTTAGCTAAACCCTACACAGCGGCAGATTTATTAAGTACTTTATCTTCGCTAATAATAAATATTGATTAAAATTTAGGACTTACACAAGTGTCACATTTTTTTCGTTTAGGCTGTCAAGGGTCAAGAGTCCAAAAAACCTGAATTTTTGACCCTTGACCCTTGACTCTTGACTCTTAAACCAGAAGATGGGTGTACCAGTTACTTAAGTCCTATTATCCTGAGGAAACCATGAGTACTAATAAAAAAATTGCCGTCATCACAGGTGGAAATCGCGGTTTAGGATTGGAAGTCTCCCGCGAATTAGCTAAACAAGGATATCAAGTAATTCTCACTAGCCGCAACGCCGAAAAAGGTAATGCTGCGGCTACAAAATTAACAGATGAGAAATTAGATGTAATTTATCATCCACTAGATATTAATAGTGATGAAAGCGCCCATAAATTAGGGGAATTTATAAATAAAGAATTTGGTAAAGTTGATGCCTTAGTCAATAATGCCGGCATCTACATTGATTCCGAAGCCAGTGGCAATAATTTGAGTATTTTTCATACCAAAATTGACACTATACAACAAACAATCGACACAAATGTTTACGGTGCAATCCGGGTTACCCAAGCTTTACTTTCTTTAATGAAGAACCAGAATTACGGCAGAATTGTGAATGTTTCTTCTGGAATGGGACAACTCAGTAGTATGGGGGGAGGCTCTCCAGCATATCGCATTTCTAAAACCGCATTGAATGCCGTTACTCGCATTTTTGCTAGCGAATTACAAGGAACAAATATTTTAGTAAATTCAGTATGTCCAGGTTGGGTGAAAACTGATATGGGTGGTGTAAATGCACCCAGAACCCTAGAACAAGGCGCAGATACGATTGTGTGGTTAGCAACGCTTCCAGATGGTAGCCCTACTGGTGGATTCTTCCGCGATCGCCAACCCATAGACTGGTAAGCTAAAACCCATCTCAGTTGCCATAATCATTTCATGGGCTGTTGACAGTCAACAGTCAACAGTCAACTGTGAAAGGATTAAAATCAATGTGCTGGGCTATCTCAGCTACATTGAGATATCTGGAGTTTTTTTATCCTGTGCTTACCGAATTACCGACTATCAACGCTCTCAAACAACCTACTAGTTCAGCTTGGGTAGAACAAGCGATCGCAAATTTAGATATTATCTTGCTCGACCACTCCCACTGCGAACGCAAAGCCGCGGGAGTGGCGTTAAATTTTATGTTTCGCTACCCTTCTAATGCGAAAATGGTCAGAGAATTAACTGCGATCGCTCGTGAAGAACTAGAACACTTTGAACTCGTCAATCAGTGGCTAGAACGCCGCAACATCCCCCTAGCACCCTTACCACCACCACCCTACGGCGCAGGTTTAAAAGCGCAAGTTCGTCCCCAAGAACCCGACAGATTTTTAGATTCATTACTCGTCACCGGATTAATTGAAGCACGCAGTCACGAACGTTTAGGATTATTAGCTACACACTGTCCTGAGCCAGAGTTAGCAAAATTTTACCGTGGTTTGATGGCATCAGAAGCACGTCACTTCGGTACTTACTGGGTTTTAGCAGATACGTATTTTGATCGAGCAATTGTCAGGCAACGGCTCGATGAACTAGCATTTGTTGAAAGTGAATTGCTAGCAAATTTACACCCAGAACCTAGAATTCATAGTTAATCCATTGACGTGCATCGATTATGAAACTTCAGTTAACACATCTCAGACTGCTCGTTTCCAATTACAAAGACACTTTTTTGTTTTACCGGGATTTATTGGGTTTGAATTTGGATTGGGGTGATGAAGAAAGCGGATACGCTGAATTTAGTACAGGATCGATTCAAATAGCTATATTCAAAAAAGAGTTAATGGCTCAAGTCATCCCTAGCATGGATCAGCCTTCATCCTTTGCTAGCCAGGATAAAACATCCTTAATTTTTGCAGTCGATAACGTCGATGAAGTTTATCAAAAGCTCAAAGAGCATAATGGCATCTTAATGGCTCCACCTACAGACCGTCCAGAATGGGGAATCCGCACAGCTCATTTTCGCGATCCTGATGGTAATTTGATTGAGATTTACACAAATATGGGTATCGTCATTTAAAAATTTTTCGCCAACTATTACCCAATGTCTGAACCACACCTAAAACAAAGTCTGATGACCTGCATATTATCGATTTATAATTAAGAAATAGAGCAAGAGTTTTTCAGATTGCTTATATATTAAAATCTGAAATACTTTACCATTCTGTGAGGATTTTGATACAGACATTGCAATGACTATATCAACTATTTGAAAACGGTAGTTGAATATTTATCTATGCGAAAGTTTGTATAGTGTTCGATTGGCTGGCATACTTGATACTACTATCATCGATACTTCTTTGGTGGTAGAAGCCCCCAGATTTATCTATGGGGTCAATCGAAAATTCAAAATTGTTTGATTGAGTCAAATTACCGGATAAATACGGCAAGCTACACCCTCACGAATAGCAAGCACAGTGGCTTTTAGAAGAACAGCACGCCCAACTTAGACGCGTTTTGATCCAAGCTATAAGCTACGATCATATGTGTGAGCAATTACAGGCGCAAGCACTCGATTCTTGGCAAGAATAAACCTGACTTCGCATTGATGCTGATATCGATGTCGAACCGATGCATTGATTAAAAATGACTTGCTCTAGTACTGGCAAAATTTATACATTAAGAGTACTGCCTGAGATCAACTCTGCCAGAGTAGCTATAGGTTGGGTAAATTGGGATATAGATCCAGAAGAATTTTCTGTGCAAACTTGACTCTCTTTTTGCTCCCGTTCAAAATTATAATTATTGAAAATTTTACGATGAGAGATTATTACCGAGACTTTTTGATTCGTAACTGGGAGCAGAGCGATCGCACAAGCACTGCCGCAGTCATCAGTTATGTATTATCAGAATACGGTTTGGGCTGGGAACCAAACGGTGCTGATCGAGATGTGGTCAAAGTCGAAGAATGCTACTTAGCCACAGGCGGGGAGTTTTGGGTAATTGAACACCAAGGCCATCTAGTAGGAACTGGGGCATATTACCCTATAAATAGAGGCGAAAAAGCCGTAGAAATAAGGAAAATGTACCTCTTACCCAGCATTAGAGGTATAGGACTAGGGAAATATTTATTACAACAACTAGAAGCTGCGATCGCCGCCCGTGGTTTTCAGCAAATTTGGATTGAAACCGCCAGCGTTTTAGTAGAAGCCGTCAAACTCTATGAAAGCAACGGCTATCAACCCGCAACCGGAGTAGAAACCCCAAGGTGCGATCGCGTTTATGTTAAATATCTTAATCAGCCTGAGTTGGGGACTGGGGACTGGGGACTGGGTACTGGGGATTGAGAAGATGAGGGAGGCTAGCTATTTATTTACTAGGGGTAACATCTGTAAAACTGTAATCTTTAAATCAGGAAACTCTAGGGGTGAAACAGTCTCATCTTCTGACAAAATCTGTTCGCTTTGGTAGCCATCGTCTGTTGGTTACCGAAAAATGTATAATTGGCGTTTAACCTCATCTAACACCCAATAATCACAAATTCCCGCTTTTGAGTAGAATTTACCTTTAATTTCACAGTCTAGTTTTAGGCTGCTATCTGCCACTTCAATAATTAGGTAAATCTCAGATGGAGTTTGGTAATAGGTAATAGGTAATGGGTAATGGGTAATTGCGGACAAACCCCAAATGACAAATGACAAATGACAAATGACCAATGACCAATGACAAATGACCAATGACAAATGACAAACCCCCAACACCAAAGTTAATTTGTGCCAGATTAATGTCAGTTAAATTCTGATATTGAAAGGACAAGCTAGCTGTGATTTATGCTAGAAGCGCATTGAAAGGCTTACTCAGCCTTTTCCTTCAATCCCATTGCCCGTTGTGTCAACGCAGTACAACACGTCAAGTATGTGAATACTGTGAAAGACAGTTGCAGCAATGTCGCCTGGAAGACCCTAATAAGTTCTGGCAACAGACTATACCCGTATTTAGCTGGGGAATTTATGGTGGTTCGCTAAAAAGAGCGATCGCAGTGATGAAATATGAAAATCAACCACAAATTTCTCAGCCGTTGGGTCAATGGTTAGGTGAGACATGGTTATTAAATTCACCAATACGTCATCAAAAGCTGACTGTTGTTCCCATCCCACTGCACCCTAGCAAGCAAAAAAAGCGAGGTTATAACCAGGCAGCACTCATAGCACAAAGCTTTTGCCAAACAACTGGGTTAAAATTCAAACTAAATGGTCTAGAAAGAGTTAGAGAAACTAAAGCACAATTTGGTTTATCGGTATCTGAGCGAGAACAAAACTTGGCAGCAGCTTTTGCTGTTGGTAAGGAACTTCGCCGCAGTCCTCCAACTTTCCCAGTGTTGTTAGTAGACGATATCTACACTACAGGTGCTACCGCCGCTGCTGCGGTACAAACACTTAGCCAGTGTGGAATCACGGTTTCAGGGTTAGTAGCGCTTGCTACTGCTATAAAAAACCAATAACTCAACAACTCATGGAAAAGTAATTCAAGTAAACTCTATATTTGACCAAATCACCCTGTTGTTTGGGAATTTTGCTTTAAATGAAAAGTCAAGGCTTTGCAGCGAGTTTGCCACGATTAATTATCTTTCCTGCCACCTTATTGGCAATGAGCATCTGTACAACTGCCGCTTTTGCTCAAAATAAGTTATATAGTCCAATTCCTTTAACTACAACTAGTTCTGAATTTTCCGATACACTTTCAGATAAAGATATTCCCACAGGTCAGGGCGGATACGCTCGTGATTACTCTGTGAAGTTAACTAAAGGTGATAATTTAGCCGTTGATCTGTCATCCGATAACTTTGACAGCATTATTACCCTGCTTTCACCTAATGGTACTACCCTAGCAGAAAATGATGATGGCCCTGATGGCACCAGTAATTCCCTATTATTTACCCGCATTGCAGAGACAGGAAATTATATAATTCGCGTTCGCTCTTTCGGGGAAACTGGTGTTGGTAACTTTAAACTTAAGGTAACGAAGTTGCAGCCAATTAAATAAATGGGCATGGGGCATTGGGCATTGGGTAATCGGTAATTGGTAATTGGTAATTGGTGTTTGGGGATTTTCCTTTGCCCCCTCATCCCCTTTTACCCAATCCCCATTACCCCTTATCCCCAGAGGGGGCCCCGAGTTCCCCAATCCCCAGTCCCCAGTCCCCCATTAAAAAACCGTCAGCACACAGAGAAACAGGGCTTCAGTCCACTCCACGACTGCGCCGTAGGTATCGCCTGTGTGTCCGCCTAATTTGTGGTTAAACCAAGCACCGGTTATAGTGGCGATCGCACTACCGGCGATTACCATTGCTATTGCTAAAATTTTATGCTGGCTATCTATTAAAAAAAGTAAACCACTTAAAGCCATCAGTAACAAAAGCCCTGGTAATACGTCTTTATAAGATTGAATGGCTTGTTTGTGAATTGCCCCTTTACCAGTAGGTTTAAGGTAAGGATAACAAGCGATCGCTAGCTGTTGTCCCCAGCGTCCCCAACCACAAGTTGCCATCAATATCAGCCAACGATGGGTTTCTACCTCTGTTAACGCTGTTGTTTTTAGCAGTAATATGGCGATCGCTGCCATTGCTCCAAATGCACCTGTAGCGCTATCTGCCATCACTTCTAGTCGTCTTTTCGGGTCGCCTACCGCCAATCCGTCAGCGGTATCCATTGCCCCATCTAAATGCAATCCACCAGTAATGCCAATCCCTAAGCTAATTACTAAAGCACTACGAGTTAATATTGGTATACCCAGATAACTCATTCCTGTATCACATAACCCTAAAATTCCCCCAATCAACACCCCTACTAGCAAAGCAAAACGTGCTACTTTATCGAATTCCAATCCATTCATATATGGTAATGGAATCGTAGTATAAAATATCACGCTAGATAGTAGATTTAGCAACAGCTTTTTCCACCACGGAGGCTGATTTGTCATATAATTTACTTTCTTGAAAAGCTATTTGTGGAATACCGCTTTCTATTACTGCACAGCCTGTAGAAGAACATATTAAAGCTTTCTATAAGTTTTCTTTTCTCTGGCGATTCATCCACAAAATTTTGTTATGCTAGTTTCAGTAACAACAACTATTTATTAGTAGTTTTATATACTGAAAATAAAATTCTTAGGCAATATTTCCTCAGACACACTTTTGTCTTGTATCCTTGAACTAATAACTTCATCAAGGTTATTAGACGATTGCCTAAGAAAGTTGATATTTTTTTAAATGTAGGGGTACACAGGGAGCCTATTAACTTAATCTTTTGTGCTTCTGTTGCACCTCACCTTCGCTCATTCCCTATTTTTTTATGAGTCATCATCTACCCGACACAAGAATACCAGCTCCGTGCATTATTAACACGGGAATTATTGTAAATAAGCTCGACATCAGGCGATTGTTGGCTGATTTAGGTCGAGTCCACTACATCTACACCCACGAAGGACAATTACAGAGCGAGGGTGATGGCGATGTAATGGAAGTATTTGCCAATCCTCAAAGGTCTACTTTAGTCGCTAACCAAGCGCTTTATTTGAATGTTTATAGTTTTGACTATTTAGAACTCAAACAATCCCCGCAACAAGAAACCTACTTTGATTTAATGCAAGAAGGTATGTGTTTGCGGCTGATACCCCTTTCTACACCTCTACAAGAGCGTAGAGAGAGAAGCTTGAATGTCAGCGCCATCGAAGCCATGATGGATCAAGTACTCTCAGCCAGATGGGATGCTGAAATTGATGACGATGCTTCTGATTCGTTTTAATTAGCCCTAAATGAAAAAAGGTGTTTAGGCTAGGGCTAGATACTATTATTTTTGATTCAGCACTTAGGATTCAGCAATTTTCTCGCTATTGCTTATAAAATTGCATATTTAGCACCCAGAAAAAAGGGGCTAGTACTGCAGTAGGAAAGTCAAAAGGTTTATATATCATCAAGGCTTGTGCCTGTTGGAAATGGTAGCTTGATTTCCACCACGCTGTACTAGGCGCGATTAGCTAATACAGCCGATTAAAAATTTTCTCCCAGAGGCTACGCCAACTTTTGGTATAGATGATTTTTAGAGCATAACAATTGTTGTGCCTCTGTTGTGTGGTCAATTCATTTGAGAAACAGATGATTGCTGACTCAGCGTTTAGCCATCAGCAAGTTTTTAAGTCAGCCATCGATCAGGAATTGCGCCCATAAACAGGCGATAAAAAATAAAAATTAATATTCTTTTATTCCTGAGTTCGCTATAAAGTTATACCATTTTGAAAAAAGAATGCAACAGGTTGTAGGAACACGGCACTGCCTTGCCCTCTAGAATATATTGAGGTGTTGCAAACATTATTTGATTTGGTATTAGTATTTTTATGTTTGTCCCAAATATTTAGCGAAATAAAGTTACTTTTACCTTGAGTGCCAATTTTTCTTTTCAATGTCTTGCTTGCTGTAGCCAGACAAAAGCTAGGGCGGGAGTCTTTTTCACTCCTCATGGCCCTGTAGAAACCCCAAGATTTATGCCTGTGGGGACGCTAGCTAATGTCAAAACTGTCACGCCAGCCCAACTCAGGGATACTGGCGCGCAAATGGTTTTGTCTAATACTTATCATCTGCACCTCCAACCAGGTGAAGCAATTGTGGCTGGTGGTGGAGGACTGCATAAATTTATGGGTTGGAATGGGCCGATGCTCACTGATTCTGGTGGGTTTCAGGTCTTTAGTTTGAGTGAGATGCGAAAAATTACGGAAGAGGGCGTAACTTTTCGCTCTCCCCATGATGGGCAAATTATTAAATTAACACCAGAACGCTCGATAGAGATTCAAAATACTCTTGGGGCGGATGTAATTATGGCGTTTGATGAATGTCCCCCCTACCCAGCGACTCGCCAGGAAGTAGAAGCTGCAACTGAGCGTACTTATCGTTGGTTAGAACGCTGCATAGTGGCTCATAAACGTAGCGATCAGGCGCTATTTGGGATTGTGCAGGGGGGTGTATATTTAGATTTGCGATCGCAAGCTGCCATAGCTTTAGCAAAGTTGAATTTACCAGGATATGCAATTGGGGGCGTGAGTGTCGGAGAACCCCCAGAACTAATGGCGCAGATTGTACAAACAACCGCACCATTGTTACCACCCGAAAAGCCACGTTACTTGATGGGTGTAGGGACTTATAAAGAAATGGCGATCGCGATCGCGTCTGGTGTAGATTTATTCGACTGTGTCATTCCCACCCGTTGGGCTAGACATGGTACAGCTATCGTTCAAGGTGAACGCTGGAATTTGAAAAACGCTAAATTCCGCGAAGACTTTACACCATTAGACGAAACTTGTCCTTGCTACGCTTGCCAAAATTTTAGCCGTGCTTACATCTCCCATCTAGTGCGATCGCAAGAAATCTTAGCCTACACCTTGCTAAGTATTCACAACATCAACGAACTGATTCGCTTTACCCAACGTATTCGCGAAGCCATATTAAGCGATCGCTTTTACAGTGAATTTGGACACTGGCTGGAGTGAGGGGAATGGGGAATGGGGAATGGGGAATGGGGAATGGGTAAAAGCCAAATGACAAATGACCAATGACAAATAACAAACCCCAAATGACTAATGACCAAACCATGTTAAGATACCTATCAATTATGAAATGCTGTGTTGGATAGGTGGATATAAACAAATATGGAAGCAGCACTGTTGTTAGCAAAATTACCAGAAGCTTACCAAATTTTTGATCCTTTGGTGGATGTTCTCCCAGTCATTCCCGTTTTCTTCTTGTTACTTGCTTTCGTCTGGCAAGCAGCAGTCGGATTTAGGTAAGTTAATTAATTTAAAATTGCTGGGACAGGTACAAAAAACCTGTCCTATTTTTTGGTATAAGATTGTTTACTTAAATTGATATTTCTTAATATTTTGTAATAAATTAATATAGACTTAAATTAGTATATCAATCCTAGTCAACAAACGGGCAAAAGCCACGCTAAAAGTCAGTAAGGTATCAGTTATGGGTAATATAAAATTCGTTAAAGAAGATAAGGAAGTAGTGGCTGCGGATGGTGCTAATCTTCGGCTAAAAGCGATGCAAAATGGTATAGATATCTATACATTGTTCGGGAAAATGACTAATTGCGGCGGCTATGGTCAATGTGGTACTTGCATAGTCGAGATTACTGAAGGAATAGACAATCTTTCTCCGCGCACAGATGTAGAAAACCGCAAATTGAAGAAAAAGCCCGCAAATTACCGCCTTGCTTGTCAAACTTTAGTAAATGGGCCTGTGAGTGTAGTGACAAAGCCTTAGCTTTGTAGGCTATTTCTGGTTGGTTTCAGGTTTGCAAAAGCAGAAAATTTCCATAAACTCTGCCATCGATGATGCTATTCTAATGTTGTTGACTGGAAATCTAAGAGAGGCTTTCTTGCCATGCAAGTGAATGACCTGGGGTTCGTAGCGAGCATTCTGTTCGTGCTCGTTCCCTCTGTATTTTTGGTGATTCTGTACATCCAAACAGCTAGCCGCGAAGGTAAAAAAGATAGTTAATACGTTTTTTATAAAATAAAGAACCCCTGCACCTATGGTGTAGGGGTTTTTGTTTATCAACCGCTAAATCTATTGTGACCTTAACTAGTGGTTCGTGCCAACAACACAGGACAAGTAGCGTTGACGCGAACATAGTCAGACAAAGATGAGCCGATTAGCCTATCTATATCGACAAAACTCTTAGCTACCGATGGACGGCGATCTGGAGATCCAAGTAATAATAAATCTATGTTCAACTTGTCTGCCAAGCTGCAAATTTCTTCACCTGGTTTACCGCTGCTACTGAAACAACGAGCTTTAATTCCATATTTTTCAGCCTCTGCAACTGCTGCACCCAAAACTGAATTTTTCTCTGGAGTAATTTCGGTTGCTTCAGACGATTTACCACGTAAATCGGTATTAACATTAGCCAAAAACAACTGACCGCCAGGGATATCTCGTAGCAGGAACAAGGCTAAACTTAAACAATGTTTTGCGGACTCAGAGTTATCTACAGCCACCATGACGCGGTTAATTCTCTTAACATAAATGTCATCTTTTACCAGCAGCATGGGGCGAGACGACAGTTGAAATACATACTGACTGACAGAGTTCGATAAAATCGATTGCAACCGTTTGAGTCCCCGTGAACCCATAATAATTAAGTCAGCATCTATTTCATCAGCTACCTTGCAAACTACATCTTTGGGATCGCCTTGGCGCAAGATGGAAGAAACCTGACTCGGATCTAAGCTCAAAGACTGAATAGCATTAGCTAGAATCTTGCCACCTTCTTCCCACTTCTCTGTCATTTCAGAAGCAGCGGATTTAGCATTAACTACGTGCAAAACAGTAACTTTTGCACTTTGAATTGATGGCACTTCTTTTAAAGCTTTGAGCATCTCTTCTGCGTGCCCCAATCCAGATACAGCCAGCAAAATTTTTTCTATCATCTTACGTCTTGTTGTTAAGGTTGCTTAGGTTTCTGCTCGTAGTAATTTGGATTAGCTAGATTTTCACCACAGCCCTGAAAACCTAGTCACTTTTCTGCGCTCATTAAATCACAAATGAATTCTCATAAGGACACATTCAGCTTTTAAGCAAGCCTTTAGAAGCCTGAATTCACTATTTTTGGATAAGCAGAAAAAACAGCTTTTTTCTTGGCTTAATCCCGTAGATTTAGCTATGGAAATTAGAAACTGAGAACTCGTAATTAGCACTCATCAAAGTCAAGCAATGTCAATAATCTACACCGTAATTGTTCCGGTATTGAGACTAATGGACTGGAGTACTAGAGATTGAGATATTGATTGGCGCTCCGTTACTTAAGTTCTTAAATAGTCTCTAATGATTAAGCATACTCTCAATTTAGCCTGTCAAACTTAATAAAATATGATGGTATTTATTATTTTTAACCTATGTTAATCTTTGTTCATTAAAAGTCATTTAAATACTGCAAATAAAATCAATAAAAGGCAATTATATTACATTGAATTTATTATAAATTCACTATTTTTCAAAAAAATTTAAGAATAATTTAGCTGCTTCTAAACTGTACCAGCAGCTTCAGTTGTCTTATAAAGCTTGCTAGAGTAGCACTATATCCTGATTTTACGAAAATTGTCGGATTTATCAAGATTTAAATACTTAAATCCCATTTAGATAAAGTTATATTTTTATAGATTATTTGTGCTTACTTTATTCAGAAATTGCTATGGCAATGAGTAAGAATTTGCTAATACGGTATTTTCACCCTTGACTCCTGACTGATGATTTTGAGATAAAACCGGAAATTCCTTGCAAATTAACAGCAAAATATGCCTAAATTTTGCTCAACAGCCAAGTTGATGCTCAAGCGAGCGCTTTTTATGTGTATATACTGAAGTTGATTTTACATCTAGAGATAATAATTACCAGTATAAGAGGGGTTTGACCCCTTATTGATGGGTTGTGGAATGGAGAAATGGCGATTTGAGCCTACAGATGTAGTCTGAGGTTGTATTGCTGCACCCTAAAGGGGTGTCGGCTTTTGTGAAGTCAACTATATTGGCTGCTATGATTTTGCAATTGTCAACCTATTTGGGATTTGGGATTTTAGATTTATTCCATGAATTCGGGCCTTGAAACCTGTGGGCGATTTTAAATTTTGAATCTTCTGTTGACACAGAAGCTACGCTAACAATCCAAAATTTAAAATCTGTCTTCTCCCAAAGGGAGAGGCTACGCCAAGGAAAGTTTGCCAGGGTGGGGGAAACCCTGCAACGCACTGGCTCAACTTTCCGCAAAATCTAAAACTTTGTCAACCCAACACCTAATACTTAGCTTTTTGTGAGATTTCGGAGATAAATCATGGGTCGAATTAAATTATGGGTAATTGGGCTAATTAGTTTTTTTACGGTAATTAGTGGGGATGTTTGTAAAAGAGCGATCGCACTGTTTGTTTGTGCTATTTTCAGCGTCAATTCTCCTACTGCTTACCTATTAGGAGATACTGCTAATGCAGCCATACAACCTTTGATTAATGAATCCACAAATATTAAATCATCGAATCATCATATTTTTAATGTTAATCACTTACCCAGCCTGCAAGCTCAAAACTCACCAAATCAAAGCATTGTGAGCAGCGTAGTTAAATTTAGCGAGACTAGTCCGCAAATTTATGAAATGGCTATCACCACACCAAATGCTTGTCAAATCACAAAAGTTATCAATGCAACTGGCAAAATCCCTTATCTTGAGTCGATTAACTTTCAACCAATTAACCTCAGCAATTGTCAAACAGGATATTGGTTGTTTAAATTTCAGCCCAATAGTCAGGATATAGAAATTAATCTTTCTGACCAGGAGTGGATATCAGTTAAATTCCTGACAGATAAGAAAGCTCAATTAACTTATAGAAGTGCTTCCGAAACAGAAGAAATTTATCAGGTCATCTATAAAAGTACTAGAGGAACTGCTAAAAAATCTCTCAAAGTCAATGATGAAAAATCTGCTAATAATTTATTAATTGCTGATTTAGATAATAATGAAAAACCTAGCCTGAGTTGTAAAGTTTGTAAATTAGAACGTATTGTTAACAATAGACTAGATTTTGCAGGAGGAATTAATGATGCCTTGGGCATTATAGCATCGCTACCATTATCAATTAGTGAAGTGGTATGGAAATCTGCTATGCCTGAGATTATTGGTTCTATCAGCCAGACTGCAATCAGTTCCGGTATGGTTCAGGTACAAAAATCCATCACTCAAGAATTAAAGCTAGCGGATGAGAATGCAGATTGTAGTCAATTCTGTGTCAATAAAACTGTACCAATAAACAGAGATATCAAACCAGAAATTCCGTTGCCGATTAATCCTGAAAAACAACCAGAAATTCTTCAGCCTAGTACTACCGAACAACAACCAGAGATTCAAAATTCTGATCAACCTAACCCTGTAGAGCCAGATAATAAAAGTCCTGTAGAACCTGATAACAGCAAGCAGAAAAATCTAGTTAGTTTTCCCCTACATAATCTTGTAGGCATATCTACCATTAATAATGCTCAATCTCTTACCTTTACTCCTATATCTTTTGGTAATCAGAGCTTTTTACCCAAGAAATATACAGTAGCTCGTACTTTACCTACTTCTCAACCGATATTTCAGCTAAAAGGTGGAAAGTCAAATAAATCTCCAATAACACAATCTCAAGTCAAACATTATCCCATTGCTCAGATTGCTGGGATTAACTCACAAATTCCTGATGTTCCTGATACGGGAAATTCTGTAATTCAAGATGCAGTGTTAACACAGGTAGCTAAAAAACTACCTGCTGTTATAGATGCGGAACTACCAATTAAGAGTAGTCTCCAAGCTGCTTATCCTACAGTCCCCCAGCTTCCCGGTGCAGAATTTACGCCTTTAGAAACTAACTTAGAAAAGTTTTATCAGGTGTTAAATAATGGCAAAATTACCCTGGAATTACCGCCTGGTGATTATTCAATTTCCACTTATGTATTGTCGATGAAATACTTTGCTTATGCACCAGGAGAATCGGAGACATTTTTATTAGCACCATTAAACGGTAAACAAGCAAATGCGATCGCCGCCCTCAATTCTCGATTTGTGGCTAGAGGTATAGAAAGAGACACGATTCAGAGCTTATCTTGGGCAATTCAAGCGGGAACCAAATATGAGGAATTATCTACAGAACAGCAAGCCATAGTGCAGCAGTTAATCCCAGAGTACAAAGAACAAATATCACAAACTTTTTGGGATACATTACAAAATGCTTGGGGAAAAATTGCTAGTACCTTTCCTGGTGCGCCTTCTTTAAAAAATCTCATTGGACAACTAGGGCCAACAGCAGAAATGCTAAAAACTTTTCAAAAGGCGCGTGCCATCATTGAACAATACGGCGATGACTACAACGGACTGGAAAGCGCGATTGTACTTCCAGGTAATGCTGATAGTAGCGACTATAGCCCATATCCCCGTGGTCTTTGGAGCAAAATTAGCGATCGCATTTATGCGCGACTCCTACCCACAAATCTCGGTTCTCCCGCTACTTTAGATATCCGCATTTTAGATGGCGATAATGTTTAAATGCTTGGTAAGCTTCTACGCCTTTAAATTGTATATTTTGTACTCAGGTTGTCAAAAGTCCAAAGTCCAAAGTCCAAGCTAGGCTTTGACCCTGGACTATTGACCCTTGACAGTCCTAACGCCAGAATATTTGATTTAGGTGTAACTTATTTTTCCCATTACCAATTACCCATTACCCATCACTTAATAATTTTTGAATAACAGCAATCAGTTGCTTGAGTTTGATTGGTTTAGAAATGTATAAATCGGCTCCAGCCTGCAAACATCTTTCTTCATCCCCAGGCATAGCTAAGGCGGTAATGGCGATAATTGGGATCTGAGCTAATTGCGGATCGGCTCGAATGCGTGATATTGCTTCTAATCCATCCATTTCTGGCATTTGGATATCCATCAATATTAGATCTGGATGGTGAGTGCTGGCCATAGTAATTGCTTCTTGGCCATTAGCTGCCCATAGCCAATGATAGCCCCGACCTTCTAAATAGCTAGAAATGCTAAGGGCATTAACTTCTTGATCCTCTACCAGCAAAATTAAAGCCTTAGAGGTTGGCTGATCTGAGGACGCTAAGGGAACAGTCAACTGGTTCAAGCTTGAGGCTGCTGAAGACTGTTTTTGATTCAGAGTCGCTGGTAGAGAGGGATTAACTGTAGATTCTGATTCCACTAATGAAGGAGCGATCGCAGACGGCGTAATTACGCGATAAGGTAAATAAACCCTAAAACAGCTTCCCTGTCCTAATTCACTGGTGACAGTGATCGAGCCTTGATGCAATTGCACTAAACGGCGCACCAATGATAAGCCTAAGCCTGTACCGGGATGCAGACGGTTTAATCGACTATCAATTTGGGTAAAGGGTTGGAAGAGTTTGGAGACATCTTCTTGAGCAATCCCAATCCCGGTATCAATCACCGAAAAGCAAAGTAAATTTTTGTTGTCGGACTGCTCCTGTCTCACAGTCAGCTTCACACTGCCGCCATTAGGGGTGAATTTGACAGCATTGCTGAGTAAATTAATCAAAACCTGGCGAATCCGTAATTCATCAACAATAATGTCTGGCAAATCAGAGGGTGCTTCAATAGAGAGTTGAATGTTTTTAGCGATCGCTTGTTGTTGGACAAAAGACAAACTAGATGTACAAATATAGGCAATCCCTACTGGCTCGAGTTGCAATTCTAATTTGCCAGATTCGACTTTTGCCAAATCGAGAATATCGTTAATCAGTGCCAACAAATGTTGACCGCTACGTTCAATACTATCAATCGCGGATTTTTGGCGATCGTTGAGGACACCCATAATCTCATCTTGTAAACCTTGGGACATCCCTAAAATCGCATTCAGAGGCGTTCGCAATTCATGACTCATGTTTGCCAAAAACTCATCTTTGAGCCGAGTAGCCCGATAAAGTTCAGCATTAGTCAGTGTTAAGCGCTCGTTCACTTGTTGCAATTTTTCTTCGGCTTGTTTGCGCGCTGTGATATCAGTTAATGTGCCAATATAGCCAATTACAGCACCATCAGAATTAGTTTCGGCTACTGCTTGCACATAAAACCAGGCCTCGCCCCCATCTGGACGCACCATTTTACCTTCATTATGGTAGAGTCCTTCTGCAGTCACAGCCCATTGCGACCATTCGGTTAGTAAGTGCTCCCTGTTTTGTTGGTACAGGATTTCTGTCCATTCCATGCCTAAGGCTGCTTCCCTGGGTCTACCTGTGAGATCGCTCCAGCGATCATTAACATAAAAACAGTTACCAGCCACATCGAACCGCAAAATTGCGACTGGAACGGCGGCGGCTAGGGTGGAATAACGGCGTTCGCTATCTTTTAAGGCTATTTCTGCTTGCTTCAGGTCTGTAATGTCATCATTAATACCAATAACTCTGACTATTTCCTGTTGCTCATTGACTTGGATCATTCCATAAGCTTTGATAAACCGAATTTTCCCCCCTGGCTGCACGATGCGAAACTCAGTGTTATATTCATAACCCTTTTCTAAAACTTCTTGCATGATTTTCAGCTTTTGCACGCGATCATCTGGATGCAGACAGCTGACCCAAGCATTGAAGTTAGCGGAAAAATTGCTAGGGTTGACACCGTAGATTTCAAACATCCGGTCATCCCAAATTAATTTATCCTGGGGAAGATTATATTCCCAGATGCCAAAACCCCCTGATTGAACAGCCATAGTCAGCCGTTCAGAAAGATTTCGGAGTTTTTCTTCGGCTTGTTTGCGCTCAGTAATATCTAGCGAAGTGCCTATTAACTTTACTACCTCACCGTTTTCATTGCAGACGGCTTCTCCACGTGCTTGTAAGTAACGCAGGCTACCATCAGGGCAGTAAAGGCAAAACTCAATACTATAGGGTTGTGCCTGCTCAATTGCCCTTTGCACCAGCAAATTGTGGCGATCGCGATCGTCTGGATGTATAAGCTGCTGCAATTCTTCGTAAGTGGGAGTGCCATGCTCAGGATTACGTCCAAAATTCCGAAAAACCTCTTCTGACCAAGTAATTTCTCTAGTTTGGAGATCAAATTCCCAACTACCAAGCCTTGCTATGCGCTGAACCATTCTTAGTTGGGTTTCGCTGTACCGCAATTGCTCCTCTATCTGCTTGCGCTCAGTCATGTCTTGGGCAATACCAATAATTTGCTGCACTTGCCCATCTTCTCCACGCTGAAAAGGTGTGTCATGGCTGAGAAACCAGCGCCATCTGCCATGAATATCTCGTAGACGATACTCGAACACTCGCCGTTCGCCATCGCCAACACTGCGTAAGCTGTGAAAATAAGCAGCCGCATTGGCCAAATCATCGGGGTGCATCAGCCGAGTCAGGAAAGATGATCCCATTTTGGATATCTCTTCGGACGAGTAGCCTAGAGTTGTGACGACTTCTCGATTGCTATAAATACTACGTCTTTGTTCCAGGTCGTAGATGTAAAGTACATTGGGAATATTGTCAGTGATGCTTTGAATGAACTGCTGACTTTCTTGTAACTGTGCTGTGCGTTTTCGGACTCTAGATTCTAACTCTTGGTTCAACAACTGCAATTCTTGCTCCATATTTTTGCGATCGCTAATATCGTTGGAGCAACCAATGAGTCGAATAATTTCACCCTGCTGATTCCGAATCACTGAAAGACGCAAACTCAAATCCATCCAGGTTCCAGATTTTGCACGACACTGCAATTCAAGGTCATGATAATCTTTGACCAACAACGGCTCTAGTATTTTCGTTTGCAGTTCGATTACATCTTGGTAGAGGATGGAGACATTTTGCCCTATTACTTCTTTAGCTGTATAGCCAAACAGTTCTTCTGCACCATGATTCCAGCTTTGAATCGTGCCGTTTAAATCTGTGCTAATTACCGCATCATGTATCTGCTCAAGGATTTGCGCTTGCATCTGCAAAGCCGCTTCGCTACGTTTGCGATCGCTAATATCGCGGGCAATACATAAAAATGATTGCACTTTGCCTGCGGGATTTAGTTCTGGAACAATGCGAGTTTGGCACCAAGTTTCCGAGTTTGATGTCGGAAAGGGATGTTCGATGGTAGCTTCTGTGCGTGTAAAAATGATGCGATTGAGAAGTTCACGCCAGAGGGCAATCGTCTCAGAATCAATTCCCAAATCTACTAGAGTTTTTCCCAGCCAATTACTGCTAGCTTGGGGGACAATCTGCTCAATTGCGGGGTTGATATAGAGATAGCGCAAATCGCGATCGATGCGAAAAATGATATCGGAAGCAGACTCTACCAAGGCGCGAAATTCTGCGGCTACTCGTTGCCTTTCCTGTAATTCAGCTTGTACTTGTGCGTACAATTGAACTTGCACCCGTTCATACATTTCCGATTGCTGGATCGCGATCGCTAGTTGTATGCTCAGCTGACTGAGCAAAGCGATTTCGGCATTTTGCCAATAACGCGGGCGATCGCATTGATGAGCAATGAGCAATCCCCATAGCTTATTTTGGCTCGCGTTGCTCTGCCCATTGCCTACGGCTAACAAAATGGGTACTACCAGGTTGGCTTTTACCTGAAAATTTTCTAATAGTTGTTGATGACATTGTGTTAAGCCAGCTTGAGCAATATCGGAGACAGCCCACAACCAACCTTGATCATATTTGTTGGCGCTATTTTGTTGAAAACAAGTCTCTTGAATCTCAGAATTTAAGCAGGCTGTCCACTGAGGCAGAACTGATTCATTTGTAACTATACCTGTCATCCCCGGGCCAAACTTGTAAATCAAAGTGCGATCTACCTGGAGCAATTGACGCACTTCCTCAACTGTAGTTTGCAACACATCCTGAAGCTGGAGAGATTGACGAATGCGGAGTGCAATACTATTAACTAATCGTTGTTGTTCTTGTTGAAAAAAGAGTTGCCGTTTTAACTGTATCTGTTCCAAGGCTGTGCGAACTCCCTGGCAGAAAAAATCGGACGTTAAATGGCTTTTGATCCAATAGTCTTGGACACCCAATTTCATGGCTTCCACTGCGGCTGTTGCATTCTCGTTCCCTGTCAACATCACCACTGGCACTAGAGTATTTTTATACAGTTGTTGCCATTTACGCAGAAATACCATGCCGTCATCATCTGGTAGCTGATAATCTAGCACTACGAGATCGGGTAGATTGCGATCGTACAATTCCAGTGCTTCACTAACTGATTCTGCTTCTATAACCTGATAAGTGTAGCGAGTTTCTCTATTTAAATAGCGATGATAAATTACCCGATCATCTTGAGAATCGTCCACAATCAAAATTTTGTAATCAAATTCAGCAACCATAGATCAATTCTTATATAGGTTGGCACATTGATCGGATATCGCCAGGGCAAGGTATAGATGTTAGCTTATTGAGGTTGATTGTGCGACGCTTTTTAGAGAATTCTCCACAACAGTATCCACGCTATTTATCTAAATGAACATTTAGTGGGAACTGAATAAATATACTTGCTAATGCACAAAATAACTAATTTGCACAAGTGATGATTTGCTTAATCTCGTTTAATTTTTATTATATTTGCATAGTTAGAAATTCCTGAGCAAAGATTTTTAGCTAATCTGGGCAAAGCTTTCTAACATGAGGGAATTGCAAATCAAAAATATGCGATCGCTTTGTGAGCAGAGAAAGACTGCGATCGTCACTGCGCTTTGAAAATTGGATAATTTATTTTCTGCAAGCCCTTTAACAAAATGTGGAGTAATAGTTAAGTCTCAACAACTTTCGTAATATAAGTTGTTATTTCTTAATTACGGATTCAGTATCTTCTTACTTGCCTGCGGCAAGTATTATGAATTACAAATTACGATGATAAGATTCCCCAAATGTCACGAATTGATTCTAGCGTGGTAATATGCACCAATTACTTAAGTATATGCGTACATGGTTATTAACTTGCCTACTATTTTTGATTTTAGGCTGGTCATTTCCTGCAGTCGCAGCTAGTTCCGCCAATCCCAAACTAGAACAGCAGGTATTACAAATACTCCGCGAACATCCAGAAGTCATTATCGAATCTGTCCAAAAATTTGAGCAGCAGCAGCAACAGAAATTACAGCAAACACGACAAGCATTTTTACAAGATTTAAAAACCAATACCCCATCTGTGATTGGCGATTCGCCTACCATCGGCTCATCACAGTCCAAAATAGTATTGGTAGAATTTTCTGATTTTCAATGCCCCTACTGCGCTGAGGCACACAAAACCCTCAAGCAGTTGCTAGCCAAGTATCCCAACAAATTTACATTGGTTTACAAACATTTTCCCCTGATTCCAATTCACGACCAAGCTTTACCAGCAGCTAAAGCAGCTTGGGCAGCATATCAACAGGGTAAATTTTGGGAATATCATGATGCTCTATTTACTCATCAACAGCAACTAGGCGAAGATTTATACCTTTCAACAGCCAAATCTTTGAATTTAGATCTAGAAAAATTTAAAACAGATGCCTTTGCTAATAACCCTATTGCTGAGCAAGCCATCAGAAAAGATATTCAACTAGCGGAAAAATTAGGACTTGGCGGCACACCCTTTTTCATCATGAATAGTAACAAATTCTCGGGTGTGGTGCAGTTAGCCAACATCGAAAGCTTACTGGCTAATGCTCAGTAAGAGGTAGTAGAGCAACATTAGGTTGGGTTAAGCGTAGCGCCACCCAAAATTTACGGCAAAGAAGGTTTGAAAACCGCCCTTAGAGCCTAGAGGCGGTTGGTGCTATATCCATCTCAATCGATGCCGTAGCTTTACGGTGTCTTGTTTTGACATCAAAATTTCTAGATAAGGGCAAAACAAAGTTTTGCCCTAGCAGATGGTGTACTTACCCTTTACGTTTATTGTTATAAAGGTTACAACATACTGTTGAGTGAGAATTGTACAACGCAGAGGTTCACGCCAAGTATAAGAGAGTTGTCTGTACTATTTGTGCGTAACTCTGCGCTTTTCTTTGCGAGTATTTATTACCATTGTAGGTTTTATAGTGTCAATTGTGAAAAATTTTCTAGATAAATAACTTAGTTGAAATTTAGGAAACTTTATTGACCTGTAGTGTATCTAAATACAAGTATAGAACCCCTTAAAAATAAAATTATTCTAGAGAGGCAATTCATGGGTCGCCCAGGATTTTGGCTATTTTTGCCCCTGACTTTGATAGCTAGCTGTTATCAACAACTGCTACCCACTAACCAGTCTGTGGCTAAATCTCCTCAGGCTGTAGTTCAACCAGCAAATTCAACTTTGTTAGCGAAAGCAACTTATCTTTCACCTTTGGAAAGACAGGTAATTGATGAAACTAACAAGGTGCGAACAAATCCTAAATCTTATCTTCCCATATTACAAAACTATAGAAAGCGCTTCCAAGGAAACAAAGTCAAAATCTCTAATAATACCTATTTGATCACACAAGAAGGGGTAAAAGCTGTCGATGAGGCGATCGCATTTCTCAAATCAGCCCGTCCTGTGGGAGCATTAAGTCCATCTAAGGGTATGTCTTTAGGTGCAAAGGATCATGTCAAAGACCAAGGCCCCAAAGGAATCACAGGGCACAATGGGAGTGATGGTAGCAACCCTGTGACTCGCATTAATCGCTATGGTAAATGGCAATCTACTGCAGGCGAAAATATTAGCTATGGCCCCAATACTGCCCAAGATATTGTCATGCAGTTAATTATTGATGATGGAGTGAGCGATCGCGGTCATCGCACCAACATATTTAACGGTAGCTTCAAGGTCGCTGGTGTGGCTTATGGTTCTCACAAAAAATATAGAACAATCTGCGTAATTAATTACGCAGGGGGCTATATAGAAAAAGGTTGAAGGATGAGCTAATTGACTCTTGTACAGACGCGATGAATCGCGTCTCTCTAACTCTTGACTATTAACTCATGAAATCTAACATTTCCAATAGTATTTCTCTATCTCCTTTAGAACAAGAAGTCATAGTAGAAATGAATAGAGTGCGGACAAATCCCACTGCATATCTTCAAGTTTTAGAGAATTGGCGACGATGTTTTGATGGTAAGCAAGTCCTCATATCGGAACGGGTTTATTTGCAGACTCAAGAAGGGGTAAAAGCTGTCGATGAGGCGATCGCATTTCTCAAATCAGCTCGTCCTGTGGGAGCCTTGAGTATATCTGAAGGGATGTCTTTGGCTGCAAGAGATCACGTGCAAGACCAAGGAGCAAAGGGTATAACAGGTCACTATGGTAGCGATGGTAGCGATCCCTTTACTCGCATGAGTCGCTATGGTAATTGGCAAATCACCGCAGCGGAAAATATTAGCTACGGTTCTCATGTACCACAAGACATCATCATGCAGTTAATTATTGACGATGGGGTACGCGATCGCGGTCATCGCCAAAATATGTTTAAATCGGCTTTTAAAGTTACAGGGGTAGCGTTTGGGATTCACGCTACATACAGACAGATGTGCGTGATTACCTACGCTGGCGGTTATCAAGAAAAATTGCTTTGATACACCACAAAATATCCCTCCAATGCTGGCTTGTAGTGGTATTTAAGCCCATTGATGCATCTGCTGCCAATATTTAGACGTTTTTCTCCTTCTGTCCACAATCTCAAAATCCAAGACAATAACAGACTAAAACAAGATGTCACATCCAGTATTGCTCTAAGAGGATAAGGAGACAAGGTGAGACCAGCGCTGCAGGAGGGTTTCCAACGCCACTTGCTTTGAGTCGGGAACCCGCCCAACGCAGTTGGTCTTCCGTAGGCGACTGGGAAACCCGAAGGGGGAAATAACAAACACCAAACCCCCGACAACTAAACTAATTTAAATTTTAAGTTGCAATTTTCTATAAGGTAGTGTTAAACTAGGAAAGGCTTGTGGCAAAAGAATACTTCATAACCTTAAAATAATAGGCGCTGCCTAGTTAAAGCAAGGGTAACAAAAGTAGTTCTAAAACCAAAAAGCGATCGCCTAATTTTATTGATTTTCGTGCAATAAAATGTTATGCGAAAGCAGCAAGCTAGTGAAATTGCTGATTGTGAACGAAATTTTTTAAAATTTTAGTTGCACAAAAACGCAATTAATGGTGGAATGTATGAGGAGGTTTTTTAATCCTCTGAAATACAAATAGCCCCTAATAAAAATAGGGGGGTGTGGCGGAATGGTAGACGCTACGGACTTAGCTAACTGAGCCTTGATAGAGAAACCTTTCAAGTGTCAGCTCTCAAACTCAGGGAAACCTACATCTTGTAAAAGACATGGCAATCCTGAGCCAAGCCCGAAAAATCGAGACATTTAAGTTTTGATTATGCTTGAATCAAAACTTTAAAATCTCAAATTGCGGGAAGGTGCAGAGACTCGACGGGAGCTACCCTAACGTAAAGTCGAGGGTAAAGGGAGAGTCCAATTCTCAAAACCAAGAGTTGTAAAAACTCTTAGGCAGTAGCGAAAGCTGCGGGAGAATGAAAATCCGTTGATCGTAAAAGGTCGTGTGGGTTCAAGTCCCACCACCCCCATAAAAAATTTAAAGTTTAAATCACCTTTGTTGTGAATTTAACTGTACAGTGACTAATTAATTGTCATCGGTGACAAATTGTTACCGTTGATCAAGATTAGCTGTCGTTTTGACAAATTCATGTCGCTGATAATGCACTCTGTAATTATTATACAAAGCAACTAAAACTAGCGGTGGAGGGACTGGCTTTCAACCCGCTCCTAACTTTAATAATTATTGAAACTTATCATTAATCCCAGAATCCCAGTCTGAAAGATTTTTAAGCCACATTCCGCAAATATTAACGCGGATTTAATAATTATAAAATTGGATAACTTCTATTCCGCAGATGTAATTCATATTACTGATAATTTGGAAAAGTCAATTCCAGAAAATTGTGAAAAATCTCGGTTTTGCTTTTGCCTGTTGAATGTTAACTGTTAACATTCAACAAATCTCTATGTAATATTTCACCAATAATTTAGGATTGTTATAGATTTGATTAACTTCAAAAATTAAACATCAATTCCATAATTTATTGTTTTAGATACTCACAACTTTTTATGCTTCACCAGTTAAATAACCTCATGAGTAAGTATGTACTCATAAGGTCTTGTTAGGTGATTAGGTTACTGTTTGCTAGATGAGGAATTTGTTTTATTTAGAATTTTGCAATATTCTTGACATAAGTTACAGAATATGTAAATAATTATTGTTTGTGGAAACTTTAGCTCTATAAAATAAAAGCTTGGCTAACGTTATTGTCATAGGTGCCCAGTGGGGCGATGAAGGAAAAGGTAAAATAACTGACTTACTCAGCCGCTCCGCAGATGTAGTTGTCCGTTACCAAGGGGGTGTCAATGCTGGACACACAATTGTAGTTAAAGGTCAAACCTTTAAGTTACATTTGATTCCCTCTGGTATTTTGTATCCAGATACCGAATGCATTATCGGGTGTGGTACAGTTATCGATCCCAAAGTTTTAATAGCAGAACTTGATCAATTAGAAAGTTTAAATATTTCTACTAATAATCTGCTAATTTCCGAGACCGCCCACGTAACTATGCCTTACCATCGATTAATCGATCAGGCATCAGAAGAACGTCGGGGAAGCCACAAAATCGGCACTACAGGACGGGGTATTGGCCCCACCTATGCTGATAAATCCGAGCGCACAGGTATTCGAGTTTTAGACTTGATGGATACTGAAGGATTGCGCGATCAGTTAGAGTGGACGATTAATTATAAAAACGCAATTTTAGAAAAGCTTTACAACCTACCTCCCCTTGACCCAGAAGAGGTAATCAAAGAGTATTTGGGTTATGCAGAACGCTTGCGTCAATACGTCGTAGATAGTTCGCTGAAAATATATGATGCGATTCTCAAGCGGCGGAATATATTATTTGAAGGCGCACAAGGGACGCTACTAGACTTAGATCATGGCACTTATCCCTACGTCACATCATCTAACCCTGTAGCTGGGGGGGCTTGCGTTGGTACAGGCTTAGGCCCGACAATGATTGACCGGGTAATTGGGGTGTCGAAAGCTTACACAACACGCGTTGGTGAAGGGCCTTTCCCAACCGAACTACAAGGTGAATTGGGAGAATTGTTGTGCGATCGCGGTGCTGAATTTGGTACAACTACTGGTAGGAAGCGTCGCTGCGGCTGGTTTGATGCTGTAATCGGTCGATATGCCGTGCGGATTAACGGTATGGACTGTATAGCAATCACCAAATTAGATGTTCTCGACGAACTAGAGGAAATCAACGTTTGTGTCGCCTACGAAATTGATGGCGAACGCTGCGAACACTTCCCCACCAGTGCGCGTCAATTTGCTCGCTGTCGTCCCATCTACAAAACCTTACCAGGTTGGAAAGTTTCGACAAGTAACTGCCGTACCCTGGAAGATTTGCCCAAGCAAGCCCTAGACTACCTAAAATTCTTAGCAGAATTAATGGAAGTCCCGATCGCGATCGTATCCTTAGGAGCCAGCCGCGATCAAACCATAATTGTAGAAGACCCCATCCACGGGCCCAAGCGCGCTTTGTTGCAACCTGACGGCACACCCGTCTCTTTACTCAGCGCATAGCTTTGAGTCCAAAGTCAACAGTCAACAGTCCAGAGTTTTTTGACCCTTGACCGTTGACCGTTGACCCTTGACCCTTGACCTTTGACAAATTACCACTAACAACTTGTATGAGCCTCACAGTCGAATCTAAAACCAGACCAGAAGGCAGCAAGCCTAAAGCTTTGCGTCGTTCTGGATTAATCCCTGCTAATTTATACGGTCACAAAGGTGCCGAATCAATTTCTTTAGTAGTTGAAGCAAAAACCGTTGAGCGCTTGCTCAAACACGCTGTTGTCAACAAAACAGAAGTTGAACTCACGATTCCTGAGCTTGAGTGGAGTGGTAAAACTATAGTTCGGGAAGTTCAAAGCCATCCCGCAAAAGGCACAACCTACCACGTCAGCTTTTTTGCTACTCCTCAAAGCTAATTGCGGAAGATATTTCATCTTTTTTGCTACCTAAATTTTGTGATAATTGCTGATAATGCCAGGGGTAACACCCTGGTTTTTTGTTAAGCTATCAGCGGCAGTAGAAGGATGAAGTATGAAAAACCACACATAAAAAGGGCTGGTTTTTATTCATTTGACATTTGTCATTTGTCAAGAGTCAAAAGTCAAAAGTCAACGGTCAAAAATTCATCTTGTCCCCATTACCCATTCCCCAGTCCCCAGTCCCCATTCCCCAAAAAACATGACAAAAGCAACTCTTCCCGCCTTAATTCAGCAAATGTTGCAGCCAGGATTTTATCCTCATGCAGTTTCAGAACCTATTCAACTGATTCAAACCCATGTTTCCTATGTGCTACTAACTGGTGATTATGTTTATAAATTGAAAAAGCCTGTGAATTTTGGCTTTTTAAACTACTCCACCTTAGAAAAGCGACACCATTTTTGCCAAGAAGAATTGCGGTTAAATCAGCGTGGTGCAGGTGAATTATATTTAGAAGTATTACCTCTGACGCTACAAGGCGAGCAATACCATCTGGGAGGAACAGGTGAGGCTGTAGAATATACGCTGAAGATGCGCCAGTTTCCCCAAGAGGCACTATTTAGCAGCTTATTTGAGCAAGGGAAATTAAATGAGGTACACCTAGAAGAATTAGGGCGGATAGTAGCGCAATACCACGCCAAAACTGAGACAAATGATTATATTCGCAGTTTCGGTGAAGTCCCCCAAGTTCGCGAGGCGTTTGATGAAAACTACGAGCAAACCGAAAAATATATCGGTGGCCCTCAAACTCAGGTACAGTTTGACGAAACTAAAGCATACACTGAGCGTTTTTTTGCAGAACGCGGAGAATTATTTGCCAGCAGAATTAAAAATAACTATATTCGCGAATGTCATGGCGATTTACACCTAAGAAATATCGCTCTATGGCAAGACAAAATCCTTCTGTTTGACTGCATTGAATTTAATGAACCTTTCCGCTTTGTAGATGTCATGTTCGATATTGCTTATGCGGTTATGGATTTAGAAGCTCAGCAGCGAAAAGACCTGAGTAATGCTTATTTAAATACTTATGTAGAACAGACTGGCGATTGGGAAGGCTTACAGATTTTACCCATATATTTAATTCGTCAGTCTTATGTGAGAGCAAAAGTCACTTCATTTTTGTTAGACGATCCGGCTGTACTAGCTGCGGTAAAAGAACAGGCGACAAAAACCGCAGCCACATATTATCAGCTAGCTTGGGAATATACTCAGCCCAAACAAGGGCAACTGTTCCTGATGTCGGGTTTGTCTGGTTCTGGTAAGAGTACCACAGCTCGGTCTTTAGCTCGTGAAATTGGAGCAATTCACCTGCGTTCAGATGCAGTCAGAAAACACTTGGCGGGAATTCCCCTGATGGAACGAGGTGGGGATGAAATCTATACACCTGAAATGACTCAGAAAACTTATGCACGGCTGTTGGAATTAGGGATTATACTTGCTAATCAAGGTTTTTCCGTAATTCTGGATGCCAAATATGACCAACAACAGTTACGCCACGAAGCAATTACCCAAGCCGAAAAACACCAAATCCCTCTCCAAATTATTCAATGCACAGCACCTCTAGAAGTTGTGCAAGAACGTTTGCTGAAGCGGACTGGAGATATTGCTGATGCTACCGCTGATTTACTAGCATCCCAAATTAAACAATTTGAAGAATTTACTGAGACAGAAAAACCCTACCTTAAGATTTTGGATACAACTCAGCCACAACAGGCACAATTAAAAGAAATTATTCACTAATAGCCTGGTTTATCTCATGGCACAGAAAAAAGACTTCATGAATATGTCGCCAAACTTCCTATCGCAACTGATATTTGGCTTAATTTTAGCCCTGATATTAAAGATGACAGGGTCTTCGCTATCCCTCAGTATCTTTTTAGGAATCATTGGCGGTTTCACCTTAGGTTGGATCACCGCAGCCGGCAAGAACAATGCTCAACCCCAGTCTGTAGACTCTTCCGAGGGGATTGATGCAGCGCTGAAATATTGGTTATTGTTCTTAGCTGGCTTTAGCTGGTTAGGATATCCAGCACCGATGAGTATCTTATTAGGGGCTTTAGGTGCTTTAGGTGGTGGCTGGATGATTGCTTGGTGGGGAAGTAAAGAAGAAACTAGAACTCAGTTACCCCTTGAACCTACAGAAGAAATTGAGGACGAGCAACCCAGTCCTAGAAGCAATGTTAGGCGCACTAGAAAAATAGCTCGACGTTTCCGCCGTACACCCGGAGGTATCAATTTAAAGTTTTGGGAACGGTAGAATTTGGTAATTGGTCAAGGGTCAAACAATTTTGGATTTTGCGGAAAGTTGAGCCAGTGCGTTGGACGGGTTCCCCGGCTTGAAGCAACTGGCGTTGCGTGGGCGGGTTCCCCGACTTGAGCAAACTTTCCAAGACGGATTTTGGATTTTAGACTCACACTCTCCCATCAGGAGATACAGCTTGGGATTTTATATTGAAGATTTGAGATTTGTTCCGCCCACGGCTGTGTTTGTACCAAAAACAATCTAAAATCCCAAATTTAAAATCTAAAATTGGCACGTTCAAAGGTCATTTTTTCCCATTACCAATTACCAATTACCAATCTCCAATATGTTCTTATATCTCTCCAAGTTGCTACCGCTATTTTTCTACCCTCTGGGATTAGCTTCTATTAGCTTGGTAGTAGCATTGATAACACTATGGAAACGACCGCGCACGGCCGCGATCGCAATTACTTTATCTCTATTTTTATTGCTATTTTGCAGCAATGCTTGGATATCTCATTTACTAGTGCGATCGCTCGAATGGCAAAATACTGCAACTACCCAAATACCAAATGCTGAAGCTATTGTGGTTTTGGGTGGTGCTACTAAATCAGCTTTTTGGCCTCGTCCTGGTGCTGATTTAAACGAACAGGGCGATCGCGTGATTTATGCGGCTCAACTATATCGTCAACAAAAAGCCCCGATCATTATCCTCAGCGGCGGTAGAATTGATTGGCGTGGTAGTGGTGCTTCTGAATCGGCAGATATGGCAAATATTCTCACGTCTGTTGGGATACCTGCCAATGCCATTGTGCAAGAACCAGAATCGCTAAATACTTACCAAAATGCTGTTAATGTCAAGAAAATTTTGCAATCGCGTAACATCAAGCAAGTATTATTAGTCACTTCGGCAATGCATATGCCGCGATCGCTGAAAATTTTTCAGCGTCAAGGAATTGATGCAATTCCAGCACCTACTGATTTTCTAGTCAGTGCAGGCGAAATGCAAGAACTGGGTAATAGCCCTAAATCCGCTATTTTGAATTTACTACCTGATAGTAGTAACTTAAACGAATTTACCAGCGCTTTAAAAGAATACGTTGGTTTGTTTATATATAGTTTGCGGGGTTGGCTCTAGACAGTGCTGAGTGCCAGCAGTTGAATTTTCAATCGCTATAATTTCAATAGTCACAAAGCTTTGATTTTTAGATCTTATTCAAAGGTTATACATATTTCCTAGGTGAAGATTCTCACTTTTGACCTTTGACCCTTAACTCTTGACTTTTATCAAATTTCTCAGGAATCAGCACTCCCTGATATTATGTCTAAAAATTTACCTTATATTATTCCTGCGACTCCCAGCGAAGTTGATGAAACCTTTGCTGCTTATCAAACAACTCACCAGTTTTACCATGAAATTAGGGAGCGCTCAGAGTTTCGGCGGCATTGTGAGTGGTATTATACGACAGCAATGCAACACCGTCAAGAACTAGAAAGAATGCGCGGCGAATTGAATATTTTCCGATGGTTTCGCCGCTCCTGAGGGATTTAGATGATTTCTAATTCACCCTCGCGTAAGTGAGCTTTAAATCTTTTACTAAACTGGACTAAGATTGGCAGATTAGCACTTACAGGTCTACCTTGCCACTGGGTGACAATAGATACAATTTCACCGTCTGAGCCTTTAAGGTCAAAACCCTGACCGCGATGTTCAGGATGGTGGTAAACTACTACCGATTCTTTAACACGAACGCGATCGCCAACTTTCATAGCAACATTTACACCTAGCTTTTCCTGTTCCACAAGTATCTCCACAGCCATCCCTTACTGAATTAGCTTTTTTGAAAAATAGACTGCTGGCAACAGTCACACTTTTGATCACATCTGTACAGACTGGCTGTTGAACGCCTCCGTAACTGCTATACGAACAAAGCCTGCCCATGCAGGCTTTGTTGTCGATCAATTAGCAACATTAGACTCACCTAATGCTTTAGCAACAGGTCTGATCCTTTGATTTTGAGTTAGCTTTTCATCCTAACCAATTGTTAAACAAACTCTGCCAAAGAGCTTGCCAAAAACGAGATTTACCCAAGAGACTATCTGACTATGACAAAAGTCTACACCATGATTGCCTGCTCAGTGAACTTGTTCACTTCTAGGGGTGTCTCAGACGCGTTTTGTTGAGGATGATCTGCATCACGGGTAAGCAAAACCCGTTTTAGCTGTTATCTTGCGCTTTAACGCCAAGTCTTATTCTACAACAAGTTGGCGTTGTAATTGGGGATTGGGGCATTGGGGAGTGGGGATTGGGGACTGGGGACTGGGTATTGGGTATTGGGGAGATGAGGGAGATGAGGAAGATGAGGGAGAAATAACAAACACCAATGACCAATGACAAATGACAAATGACAAATGACCAATGACCAATGACCAATGACAAACCCCTATTTAGGACATACTTGCTGTACGCTTGGGGGAAGTTGGCGACACATTTGTTGGAATGTTTGTGGCTGGAATTGGGATAAGAGGAATAAGCCGATGGTTGTTCCACCCAGAAGCAACAATAATAATCCGCCAACTAATAGCGCAGGTTTGCTGCGGCTGGGTTTTTCTGCTCGGGTTGGGGTGGCTTCTTCGGCGGTGATGTCCAAATCTACTAGGACTGGTGAACTTTCCGGGATCGCTGCTTCGGATGGTTCTGCTTCGATGATTTCTACTTGTGGTTGTTTGTAAGTTAAAGAAATTAAGTATTCTCGGGAAATGCCGTACAAGGTCATCACTACAGATGCATTGTCATGACCATTTTTCTGATTGGCTAAGTTAATCCAGCGTTGCAGCGCATCTTCCAAAGCCATTTTTCCTGTTAATACTGGAACTGCGTATAGCTGCCAAGATTGTTCTACCCAGTTATTGTCACTTAAACCATCGGAACACAACAGCAAGATGCCATCTTCTTCTAAAATAAAGCGCCTGATTTCAACTCTCAGGAATTCCGCATCTCTGGCTCCCAACGCTTGAGTAAGAGCTGTTGCATCTGGCCTCATTAATGCTTGACGATAAAAATTACGCGCAAAGCGGACTTCCCTTGCTGCGACATCATCGTCTACTGTTAGCAGTTGGCAATAATTACGGGTAATCCAATAAGCACGGCTATCTCCCACACTAGCTAGGTAAAGTTCATGGGCATTTTTAGATTCCTTGCCAGAGGTAGTCTGTACTCGCTGCGGCACTTGCAATGCCATCACGAGGGTTGTAGCCATACGTTCTCTACCTTGGCGGTTTTGCTCATCGTTACGGGCACAAATAACGTTATTTACTATCCTTAAGCAGGCTTCTAGTTGTTCTGCAAACAAGTCCGGCTTGACAATTTGACCTTCTTGTGAAACATCTGCTAATAAGGCACGGATTTGCAATTTTAAGGATTGTACTGCTAGTTGGCTAGCTACCTCACCACCTTGATGACCGCCAATACCATCACAAACAATTGATAACTGTGGTACGAGGAATTCTTCTAAATCGTTAACATTAGCAGGGTAGCAAGCATCTTCATTTGTGATCATTTGCATCCCAGCATCGGTTGCACCCAAAACTTCCACGTTAAATGGTAAGTCTGCTGCGGCTGAAAGTAATAAGGCATTGAGTTGATTAGTAATTTCTGCTAAATCAGCTTCCTGTACACACATCTGCTTGACGATGTTCTGCAACTTTCCGGCTATGGCTGGTTTGGCAGATGCTACCCAAGGTTGCCAAAATCGACCTAAATCTTGCAAACTCACTAAATTTTCTTGTGTTTGGTGCAGTTCTAACAAGCGGACACACCAACCTTGCACCCGCAGGTTGTTTAACATCAGTAAACTGTTAGCAACTTCTAATTCTGATAACGGTTTCCACAGTTGAAGAATTTGCCACAGCCAATAAACCTGTCTGACTGCTGTTGCTTGTTCCCATGCATCTGCGATCGCAGGATAGACAGTGGCATTTTCTGTGATCGGTACATTTTCCAGTAACAGAATATGATCTTCATTGCCCTCAAATTCGGAAATATATCCATAGGCTTGAGGGATATGCAATCGCTCATAATATAACCGCAGATAAGCCAGCACTTCATTTGGCAATTCTTCTGGGATATCTGGTAGTAGTCCCGGTTGCGTATCTAACCAAACTTGCTGCTTAATAACCTCATACCTATTTGCCACCATTGTTCCTGGTGGTATTGTGGCTGCTTTTGGGCCAGTCGCCCAGAGATAGCGATGAACTAAGGGAGTCTGACAATTAGCGCAAACACGACTATCTAAAGAATTAATAGGATTAGTACAGTCTGGATTGATGCAATAAATGACCCGTTGAGTAGAAATCATAATGGTATAAATTTAGGAAAAAATTAACTCATGAATTTCGATTACATATTGCTGTCAAATACTTGAGGGCTAGAATAGACTGGATTCCTGTACCTCTGGCTACATGTTGTTACGGAAATTAATCAAAATTGATGGTTAAAATACCATATTTTGTGTTCTGTAAACAGCCAGCCTCTAGGTGGATCTAAATAGGAGAAATACATTTACGCAAATTTAACTTCTTAGGATGGCGCTATGCCAAGTTATACCGTAATCTGGCTCTTGGCAGGAGCGGTTTTATGTTTAATGGAACTGTTCTTGCCGTCTGCTTTTGTCGCTTTCATGATGGGAATTAGCGCTTTTGTCGTGGCGCTACTGTCTCAATTCATTCTGCCGACTGTATGGCTGCAAGTTGTAGCTTGGCTGTTGATTTCCACATTGCTAGTTGTGGGTTCCCGCAAGTTTTTACAACCGCGACGACGTAAATCAAACATCCAAGATGCAATTACAGCTGAAACTCTAACAGAAATTCCGGCAGGAAAAATAGGCCGGGTACTATATGAAGGAAATTCTTGGCAAGCAAGATGTGACGATGACAAACTCAGCGTTGCGCCTCATCAGAGAGTTTATATTGTCCGCAGAGAAGGTACCACCTTGATTGTGATGCCAGAACATTTGTTGCACTCGTAGGTGGGCATGGGGCATAGGTAATTGGTAATTAGAATTTCTCCCCTTGTCCCCAGTCCCCAGTCCCCAGTCCCCAGTCCCCATTACCCCTAATCCCCACTCCCTCCGGTCGTGGGGGCCCCGAGTTCCCCAGTCCCCAATCCCCAATCCCCAGTCCCCAATCCCCAGTCCCCAATCCCCAATCCCTACAGAAAAATTAGGAGACTTATTATGGAACAGTTCTTTTTACTCATATTTTTGGCACTTGGTGGTTCTGCTTTAGCAGGTTCCGTCAAAGTTATTAATCAAGGTGATGAAGCCTTAGTGGAAAAATTGGGTAGCTACAACAAAAAACTAGGCCCTGGGCTAAACTTTGTTACTCCTTTCCTCGATAAGATTGTCTACAAACAAACTATCCGCGAAAAAGTCTTAGATATTCCGCCACAACAGTGTATTACCCGTGACAACGTTTCCATAACGGTTGATGCTGTAGTTTATTGGCGCATCATGGATATGGAAAGGGCTTATTACAAAGTAGAAAATCTCCAGTCGGCGATGGTGAATTTGGTGCTAACTCAAATCCGTTCGGAAATGGGACAACTGGAGTTAGATGAAACCTTTACAGCCCGTTCTCAAATTAATGAACTTCTCTTGCGGGATTTAGATATTGCTACAGACCCTTGGGGTGTGAAAGTCACGCGGGTAGAACTGCGAGATATTATCCCCTCTAAAGCGGTGCAAGAATCGATGGAATTACAGATGTCAGCTGAACGGCGCAAACGTGCATCAATTTTAACTTCAGAAGGCGATCGCGAATCTGCTGTGAATAGCGCTAGAGGTAAAGCCGATGCCCAAATTCTAGACGCAGAAGCCCGTCAAAAAGCTGTAATTTTACAAGCAGAAGCCGAACAAAAAGCGATCGTTCTCAAGGCGCAAGCGGAACGTCAGCAGCAAGTCCTCAAAGCCCAAGCGATCGCTGAATCCGCAGAAATTATTGCCCAAAAAATCAAAAACAATCCTGAAGCTCAAAAATCCCTGGAAGTTCTCTTTGCCTTGGGTTATCTAGATATGGGCGCGACAATTGGTAAAAGTGATAGCAGCAAAGTCATGTTTATCGACCCACGCACCATTCCCGCTACCTTAGAAGGCATCAAATCTATTGTTGCTGATGGGCAGGAGTTCCCAGGGATGAATCATCGGGGATGAGGGGACTGGGGACTGAGAAAAAGCAGGGGGGCAGGGAGCAGGGGGAAAAATAACAAACACCAATTACCAATTACCAATTACCAATTACCCATTACCCATTACCCAATGCCCAATGCCCAATAACTAATGACCAAATCGCATAATATAAAGTTTATGTAACAATTAAACAAACGCTAAGAACAAGGAATTAGTTCATGCCCTATACAACTGAAGAAGGCGGTCTTCTGAATAATTTTGCTCGTGAACCAAAGGTTTATGCAGCAGAACCTCCCAATGCAGGGCAAAAGCGAACCTACCTTTTTTTAGGTATCGCTGCTGTTTTATTGGTCGGTGGCTTAATTTTTGTCGCCTTCTCTGTTTCGTAGCCCCATTTGAACGCAAAGAATTTTAATAAAATTTAATTTTTCGTTGTATCAGGTTACCTATTTACTAGGAACCTGATTTTGTATATGCAATCCCTTGGTAAATGTCTATTTACTTTTAATCACGGATATTATATTTTCGCTCCCATGAGCGTCTCTGCCTCTGTGCCTGGATATATTCTCGTTTTAAGCGTTTGATATTATTACCTTCAGCAAATAAACTATCGAGACCTACAACTTCTTCTTGAGGGCACACTCTGAGAGATCTGGAAACATTAAAATCAGCACCAGAGGTATCAGATACGGTATATATCAAATAGCTAATGCCAATCCAGGCGATCGCACTGAATAAAAAGGTAAACACACCAACTAGTACAATCCCAAATATTTGAGTCAATAAGAGATTTGTCCCGCCACCAAAGAATAAACCACCTTTATCAAGACCAAAAAACTGTTTAGACCAACTGTAACTGCTAGGATCTTGACTAAATAACCCAACTGCTAAGGTTCCCCAGACTCCACATACAAGGTGAACAGGAACAGCACCTACTGGATCGTCAATCTGGCATTTATTTAAGAAAATTGCTGCGTATACAACCAGTACGCCACCACAAAAGCCAATAAAAGCCGCGCTGGGAATGTTTACAAACGCGCAGGGAGCTGTGATACTCACACAACCTGCTAAGATGCCATTTACCATGAATGAGAGGCTAGGTTTCTCATAAAACTGCCAAGACCAAAAAGTAGCACCAATAGCACCCATAGCACCACCGATGAGAGTTACCAACAGCACATGAGCGATCGCTTGGGAATTAGCTGTTAGTGTTGATCCAGTATTAAAACCAAACCACCCCAGCCAAAGAATAAAGCAACCCAGAGTAGCACTGCTGAGGTTATGTGCCGGCATGGAAATGATTTTTTTGCCGTAAAAGGTTGTGTCTCGCCAAGTGCGTTTGTCATCTGGGTTAAATCTTCTATATTTTCCCAAACGTGGCTGTAATAACAAAATTCCCATCAAAGCAGCCCAACCACCAACCGAGTGAACTACGGTGGAACCAGCAAAATCTCTAAAACCCAACTTGTAGAGAAAACCTCCTCCCCAAATCCAGTGACCAGTGATGGAATAAGTCAACACTAATAAAAAGCTGAAAGTGATAAATGCTGAAAATTTAATCCTTTCTGCAACAGCACCAGAAACAATAGTTGCAGCAGTACCAGCAAAGGTTAATTGAAAGAAAAATTTAGCAGCCAGTGGAATAGCTGCCCATTTTAAGGCGTTGAAAACTCCTTGGTAATCTTTTCCTGTCAGGGGACTTAAGTCTGGTGGTAATAAAAAACCATTGGTACCGATGAAATCATTCCCATCACCAAACATGAACCCAAAACCTAAAACCCAATAAGCTACGGTGGCAATAGCAAACACAATCAGGTTTTTAGCTAGCACAGTGATGGCGTTAGCGCTGCGACAAAAACCAGATTCAACCATCGCAAAGCCAGCGTTCATAAAGAACACTAAACACCCTGTTAATAGCACCCACTGAGTATTTTCCGCAACTGCTGGACTATCTGCAAAAGGAGTAGCCGCAGTAGCACTAGATATCCACAACAGTGCGATCGCGGAGACTAAAAGTAAACACGCATATTTTAAAAGCAAACTTTTTTTTCGCCTTGCTTTCGGGCTTTCAGGTTTAGGCATAGAGAATAACAAGAATTTGATAGCTCAATTTGATTATTTAAGTTGTTAATTATTTATACCGCTTTGAAAATTACTTTTAATGTAAAATTTTCGCCAATATTTTGCTGAATTAGAGTGATAATATATAATTTAAAATACCAATTAGTCAAGTCTTGCCCTGTATAAAATCATCAAATATTTGTATTAAAAGTTACATTTAATAATCCGATTTTCAAGTATCGATAAAACTTCACAAAGTTACTACCTACTTTGTCTGCCAATAACTACAGTCTGCGGTAATTGAACTCAAATAAAATTTTTATTGATAAAATAAGTTGAACAAATTTTAATTGTTAAATTAAGTAAAAACTATTTTTTATCCGAGATATATTCAACTACAATTATCAAGCTTTTATATAGTCAACACTCAATATCAAATATCTATTTATATTTTTTTTACTAATTTATTCCCCGCAAAATGGCAAGCTTAAACTCATTTGGCGACCCAGAACAGCAGAATTTTAATAACAAAGAATATTGCTTATGCATTAACCCAAACTGCCAACATCCTCAAAGAAGTCAAGATGAAAATCGTTGCCAATCTTGTGGCGCATCTTTATTGTTAAATGACAAGTATCGAATAATTAATGTATTGAAGGAAAGCACAAATAAACAATGTCAAATATATAATGCTGTAGATATCAACAATAAAAATCAGTTAAAAGTTATCAAAGTTCTGTATACTCATAATCCAGAAGCACTCAGTCGCTTTAATAGAGGGGCTGATTTTTTAATCAATCATGGATTTCGCGGGCTACCAAAAGTTCAAAAAGGTGGATATTTCCATATTGATTTTCCGAAAAATTTAACGCCAGCATACGGCTTGGTGATGGAAAAGATTGATGGTAAAAATTTACAAGAATGGTTGAGTAATAAAACTAATTTACCTCTAACGCAGCAGAAAGCCATTCAATGGTTAGAACAACTTGTAACCATTTTAAGCAGACTCCATCAACAACAGTTTTATCATCAAAATATCAAGCCATCACATATTATGCTGAGAAATCAACCAGAAGAACTGATTTTAATTGATTTAGATAGTGTCACAACAATTACCCAAGCATCTACAGCAACAGATTTAACTATTATTGGCAATAGTGGTTACCAAGCACCAGAGCAAGAAGAAGGAAACGCTGTACCACAATCAGATTTCTACGCCTTAGGTCGGACATTTGTGCATCTACTAACTGGCACACATCCTCACAAATTCTCTAGAGATGATGCAGGAATATTACATTGGAGAAATAGTGCCAAATATATATCAAAAAACCTTGCAGATTTAATTGATAGACTCATGGAATTGGATTATCAAAAACGCCCACAAAATACAGCAGAGATTTTGCGGACTCTAGAAGAAATAAAACAAGATTTAGAACGCCAAAAGCATATTAAACAGTGGTTAAGCTTTAAAAAAGCTGTTGGGATGATAGTGATTTTATCAGTTGCTTTGCTGGGATATATGGCGATCAAATCACCAAACCGTCCTCCTACGCCAGGAAATCAGCCTTCACCTGCAACAACGAGTACATCAAATCCCAAATGTAAAATCCGTAAGGAAACAGGTACAAACGATAATAGTGCCCTAGCTTGGGATGCACGTCAAATTTTGCAAGATTACAAAGTCGTAAATAGCCAAGATTTAGAATTCCAGCAAATTCAAGATTTAAAAGTAACACAGTTTAATTGCGACTTAAATATCTATATTAGATTGGCAAATAATAATGTAATCAGTTCCAGCCTCAAAAATAAAATTACCGAAATTTTGAAAAAGAATTTTGATTATGTGGGAACAATCAGAGTCATCCAAGCTCAATAAAAATAATCTTTTTTTGGATGATAAATATTTTTACAGTAGATTGCAGATACATAAGGTAAAAAAATGATCCTATAACTCTTATAAGGTAGGCAAGATGCCCGCTCGTCTTGATACCTGAAAGCGTTACCCTAGGTATATACGAAAAAATTACCTATGAAACCTGAAGAAATAGCGGGGACGCTGGCAGAATTATTTGGTACAGCAGCAGTGAGTGCGATCGCACCTGGATCGTGGCAAGTAGAAACTGCGAATTTTCGGCTGTTGGTGCTACTCGCTGAAGATCATACCTGGTTGCGGGTTTTATTGCCGATTGTACCAATGGAAGCAGCCCAACAATTTTTAGAACAGTTCCTAGAAGCCAATTTTGATGATACCCAAGAGGTTCGCTACGCTGTGTATGAAGGGGTAGTATGGGGAGTGTTTCAGCATAATAGCAGCACTTTGGTAACAGAAGATTTGTCTAGTGCGATCGCTAAACTCACATCTCTTTATGAAACTGGATTAAATGATGTCTTCAATCGACTAATTGAAAGCCGCATTCGACAAATTATTTTAGCTGCAAAACAGCAAGGACAATCCCTGCATTCTACAATGCAAAATCTCGAACGTTTTTATACCGAAGGATTGTTAGGAGAAATTGAGCAAACCCCAGAAGCCAGGGAACAAGTACTATCTGTATGGCAATATCAATTAGAACGCTGGTGGAATCAAATAGAAGCATAAAAAAATTCAAAATGAATAACTGGTTAGAAACTTGACTTTTGAATCTAGTTTTGTTTTTTCATTTTCATACTTCAGCCTTTTAAATCTATGGACATAATTTCAATTCTCAAAGAAGACTATCAAAGATTCCCAGTTAATCAAACTTACAGCATTTATGCTCCAGATGTTTATTTTCAAGATGCTGTGTTTAAATTTCGTGGTGTAGAACGCTATAAGCTGATGATTAATTTCATTAAGGTTGCGTTTTTAAACCCCAAAATGGATTTGCATGATATCCAATCTTTGGGAGACACCATTAAAACAGAGTGGACACTTAGCTGGAATAGCCCCTTACCTTGGAAACCAAGAATATCTATTTCCGGCTGGAGTGAATTACGTCTTAACTCTGAAGGTTTGATTGTTTCTCACATTGATTATTGGAACTGTTCGCGTTTGGATGTGATCAAGCAACATTTATTTGCTTTAAAAACCGCTCAGTAAGCCGCTCATTAAAATGTTGTGAGCAATGTCAAAATCTACAGATAAGCGATCGCAGCCATTATTCCCACCCTGCTGAATTGTCTTCTCAAGCCATGTTTGGCAACTTTAGGCCCCTGGATGTGCAGCAACAGCATTTATTCCCTGCAAACAGTCGATAATAGAGATAGGTAAATAAATGTAAACAATTCTCAGGCAGGAAAAAATCATTCATGCGGGTAATTTTAATGACAGGCAAGGGTGGCGTTGGCAAAACCTCTGTAGCAGCGGCCACTGGACTCCGTTGTGCAGAATTAGGCTATCGCACACTTGTGTTGAGTACAGATCCCGCCCACTCCCTAGCGGATAGCTTTGATCTGGAATTGGGACACGCACCAAAAGCAATTCGCCCAAATTTGTGGGGTGCGGAACTAGATGCATTACAAGAACTAGAAGGAAACTGGGGTTCTGTGAAGCGTTACATTACCCAAGTTTTACAAGCTAGGGGTTTAGAAGGGGTACAAGCAGAAGAATTAGCCATTTTACCAGGCATGGATGAGATTTTTGGCTTGGTAAGAATGAAACGCCATTATGATGAAGGCGATTTTGAGGTCTTGATTATCGATTCTGCTCCTACGGGTACAGCATTGCGACTGCTGAGTTTACCAGAAGTCGGTGGTTGGTATATGCGCCGTTTTTACAAACCCTTCCAAAATATCTCTGTTGCACTTCGCCCTTTGGTTGAACCTCTATTTCGACCAATTGCTGGTTTTTCTCTACCAGATAAAGAGGTAATGGATGCTCCTTATGAGTTTTATGAACAAATTGAAGCTTTGGAGAAAGTATTAACGGACAACACTCAAACTTCAGTACGCTTAGTTACTAACCCAGAAAAGATGGTAATTAAAGAGTCCTTGCGTGCTCATGCTTATCTGAGTTTATATAATGTTGCCACCGATTTAGTAGTAGCTAATCGCATCATTCCCCCGGAAGTAAAAGACCCATTTTTCCAACGTTGGAAAGAAAATCAGCAGCAATATCGTCAGCAAATTTATGACGACTTTCATCCTTTACCTATCAAGGAAATACCCCTATTCTCAGAAGAGATGTGTGGAATAGCAGCCTTAGAAAGATTGAAGGATACCCTTTATCAGGATGAAGATCCCACACAGGTTTATCACAAAGAAACAACTATTAGAGTTGTCCAAGAAAATAACCAATACAGTTTAGAACTGTATTTACCGGGGATTCCTAAAAATCAAGTTCAACTGAGTAAAAGTGGAGATGAATTAAATATTACGATTGGTAACCACCGCCGTAATTTAGTTCTGCCGCAAGCACTGGCAGCGCTCCAACCCTCAGGTGCAAAAATGGATGAAGATTATCTGAAAATCCGCTTTGCCTAATATGTAAAAGTTTAATTCCGCTGAAAAACTTAGCGGAATTAAACTTTATAAAGCGCTTTTAAGCATAAGTTATTAAGTTATATTTATTAAGTATTTAAAATGTATCTTCTTACACTAAATACAAGTAGAGTTTTTGATAAAGGCTTAATAGCCAAATATTACTAATAATCTTTTTCTCTACATTTTATAAGGCTTTGAAGTATACCACATTTTAATAAATCAAAAATACTAGCAATAAATCTGATTAAGAGTGCAGTCAAAATCATATTTTTACTATAAAAAAATATGATGCTTTATTAAACTTAAATCTAATTTCTCAACAATTATTAGCCAGTAGTTTTACTGAAGACACATGAAATAATAAATTTAATAATATTTTCAGATATAGTTATTTTTTAATTTTTAGTTTTTTCCTTACCGAAAAATTATTTAAGTAAAAGCAATGACTCCGATCGCCAAACCAGACTCACGGGTAAACCTTGAGCAAGAAGGTTTATTACGCCGCATCACAGACCGTATTCGTCGCACCTTAAATTTGGAAGAGATCCTCAAAACGACGACAACGGAAGTGCGATCGCTACTGGGTAGTGATAGAGTTATGATTTATAAATTCCATGACGATGGTAGCGGTCAGGTCATTGCTGAATCAATTTATCAAGATAAGCTACCCTCACTTTTGGGGCTAAATTTCCCGGCGGATGATATACCACTTTATGCTAGAGAACTGTTTGTCAAGTCACGAGTGCGTTCTATTGTTGATGTCGAGAAGCAGCAGATTGGTCACAGCTTTTTAAATCAACTAGCAACAGGTGAAACCATCCCAGAGGAAATTTATTATCGCACTGTAGACCCTTGCCATATCAAATACTTAACAGCAATGGGAGTCCAGTCTTCTCTAGTAGCACCAATTTTGCATCAAGATCAACTTTGGGGTTTGCTAGTATCGCATCACTCCGAACGCTTTGTGGTTGGCGAACAGGAACTAGAAGCTGTACAGATGGTAGTAGATCAATTATCAGTAGCGATCGCTCAAAGTAATCTCCTTACCCTAGCCCATAACAAAGCCGAACGAGAAGCTAGTATTAACCGCATTGCAACTTTACTGCATTCATTGCCCACAATTGTATTACAGCCAGCTTTAGAAGAGGCTGTTGCTGCCTTCGGAGGTTCTGGTGGTAGGCTTTGTATCAGACATAATGCTTTTAATTTTCAAAATAGTAGTTTTCAGCCTTTTGCAGAATGTTTAATCCCCGGAAGTGATTGTGTCAGGCTTTATATTTGCGGACAGCAGCCTGTGATGCCGGAACCAAATGTGTATCCACTCATAGAGCAATATAATGTCTGGCAAGAACACTATGCATCTGGGAAATATGATGTCTGGGCAATTTCAGACATATATCAAGCACCTCATCTATTAACTGTACAAATTGCTTTTCAACCTACAAAAGTTCGCAGTATTTTGATGATTCCACTGGAATATCGTCAAGAATTAGTGGGTTATCTCAGTATTTTTCGCGATGAAATAGATACAGAAACCTTATGGGCGGGAAGATTCGATCCCGATCAAAGGCAAATTTATCCTCGTTTATCTTTTGATGCCTGGTGCGAAACTAAAACAGCACAAGTGCAAAAATGGACTATTGAAGAGATAGAAATGGCCAGAGAGATTGGTAAACATTTTGCTTCAGCAATTCAGCAGTATGAACTATACCAGCAGGTAGAAGCTTTCAATAGTAGTTTAGAAAAACAAGTTAGAAAGCGCACAGTTGAACTGAAAAAAGCATCGGAACAACAACAGACCGTGTTTGGTGTGATTGCCAAAATTCGCGAGTCTCTTGATACTAAAACGATTTTTCAAATTACGACTAAAGAAGTTTGTCAATTAATCAAAGCCGATCGCGTTTCTATTTACCGCTTTGATGCTGATTGGGGTGGTGAATTTGTGGGAGATTTTGAAGTTGCTAGCCCCCACTGGTCAAGTGCTTCCAGACTGGGAGTAAATACAATTTGGAATGACACCTTTTTACAAGATACACAAGGAGGACGCTACCGCTTTAATGAAACATTTGCGGTAGATAACATTTACCATCAAGGTTTTACTCAGTGTCATGTTGACAATTTAGAAGAATATCAAATTCACGCTTTTGTACTTGCACCTATCTTTTTAGGACAAAAACTTTGGGGTTTACTAGCGACTTATCAACATTCTGGCTCTCGTCAATGGCTAGAATCGGAAGTTAACTTTCTCAGTCAGATAGCAGCGCAACTAGGGGTAGCACTCCAGCAGGCTGAGTTACTGACACAAACACAGCAACAAGCAATAGTTTTGCGACAAGCAGCCGAACAACAACGAGTCTTGTTTGAAGTTGTCACAAAAATCCGCGAATCCCTCGACCTCAATGCTATTTTTCAAACTGCGACTAAAGAAATTTGCCAATCGCTGCAAACAGATAGGGTAGCTGTTTACCAATTTCTCCCAGATTGGAGTGGTGAGTTTATTGCTGAGTTTGTTGTTGCAGGTTGGGAAAAACTGGTAGGTGGAACGATCAACTCATTTTGGCAAGATACTTATTTGCAAGAAACCGAAGGCGGACGATATCGCCACAATGAAACCTTTGCAGTTAATGACATCTATCAGGTAGGGCATAGTGAATGTCATATTGAGTGTTTAGAGCGATATCAAGTTAAAGCCTATGCGATCGCACCTATTTTTATTGGGCAAAAACTTTGGGGTTTGCTAGCGGCTTATCAAAACTCTGCACCCCGCCACTGGGAACTCTCAGAAATTCAATTTTTAGCTCAAATTGCCAATCAGCTGGGGGTAGCACTGCAACAAGTTGATTTACTATGGCAAACCCAGCAGCAAACAGAACAGCTAACTCAAGCCCTGCACGAGTTACAAGAAACCCAAACCCAACTCATTCAAACTGAGAAAATGTCCTCATTAGGACAACTAGTTGCAGGTATCGCCCATGAAATTAATAACCCTGTCAACTTTATTTCTGGTAACCTGCTCCACGTCAGCCAATATGCTGAAGATTTACTCAGTATGTTGCAAATCTATCAACAGGAAGTCTCAAATCTTAGCCCTGATATGCAGGAGAGGGCTGAAGAGATTGATTTAGAATTCATCACAGCAGATTTGCCCAAAACTCTCTCTTCCATGAAAGTAGGCATTGATCGCATCCGCCAAATTGTCTTAGGTTTAAGGAATTTTTCTCGTCTTGATGAGGCGGAAATGAAAGCGGTTAATATTCATGAGGGCATTGATAATACTCTACTAATTTTGCAACATCGCCTGAAAGCAAAACCAGACAAATCTGCAATTGAGATAGTTAAGAAGTACAGCGATTTGCCCTTAGTAGAGTGCTACGCCGGACAATTGAATCAGGTCTTTATGAATGTCTTGAGCAATGCGATCGATGCTCTAGAGGATGAACGTGAGCCAATATCCAAACCTGATAAGGGACTAATTACTATCTATACTTCTATTGGAGAAATGAAGGGCAATATTAAAAGTGTGGTAATTCGCATTGTTGACAATGGCCCTGGAATCCCAGAATCTTTGAGATCTAGAATTTGTGACCCATTTTTCACTACTAAGCCAGTAGGAAAAGGTACTGGTTTAGGATTATCAATTAGCTATAAGATTGTTGTAGATAAACATGGTGGCATATTTAATTGTGAATCTCAGCCAGGTTTAGGCACAGAATTCTGGATGGAAATTCCTGTTTATCAAAATAGACATCAGTCTAAAATATTGATTACTGATAATTAATTAAATGCATTTTTTTAGTATTTTTGTAGGGTGTGTTACGCCGTAGGCTAACGCACCTTTTATTATTAATAATGCTTTGGTGCGTTGCACTGCGTGACAACACACCCTACATTTAATTTACTAGATTTGAACTTGAATTTTTTGAAAATACCTGTTAATTTCTCAACTGCACAGGCATAGCTAAATAGGTCATTTTCAAACCACCTAGCGGTGTAAAAATCACTGGGGTCAAGCTCTGATTGAGATGCATTTGCACTTCGGAAGCAGGCAATTCTTTCAATCCTTCCATGAGGTATTTGATATTAAAAGCAATATCTATATTTTCGCCGGATATCTGTGCTGGCATTGATTCTCTACCGCTACCTACATCTTGAGCTTCACAAGATAAAGTAATTTCTTGCTGAGAGCTATCAATGCTAACTTTCACAATATTATTCTTTTGATCGGCTAGTACGGCAATTCGTTCTAATGTACTTAAGAATTGCCTACGATCAATAGTTACCTGTCGCTCAAATTGACGCGGTATCAGTTGCCTATAAGCTGGGTATTGACCTTCTAATGTGCGGCTAGTTAGGCGTTGATTTTTCCAAGCAAACACCACCTGACCTTGATCCAAATATAAAGCTACAGGCTCATCATCAGAGGAACTATGAGGTAACATCCGCTGAAGTTCGCGTAAGGCTCTAGCTGGTACTGTGACTTCTAGCTGGCTACTACCTTCAATTGGACGTTCATTAGTAGTTTCTACTACAGCTAACCGATGTCCATCAGTAGCAGCAAATTCTAAGGTATCTTGTTTAACTGTCAGATGAACTCCAGTGAGTACCTGCTTAGTTTCATCACCACTAGTAGCAAATAATGAACCTTTTAAGCCCTCAATTAATGCCGCAGCAGTTAATTGCAGTGGTTCAGTATCTTCAATAATCGGTAATTCAGGAAACTCTTCCGCCCCCATTGCCCGTACTTGGTAATGTCCACTCTTGGGTGTGAGCGTCATAATTATACCTTCTCCGCCAGAGGTTACAGACTCATCATCTAGAGTAATTTCTCCCTCTGGGAGACGGGAGGTGATGTCTACAAGTATTTTGGCAGGAAGTGCGATCGCTCCTCCTTCCCATACCTCAGCATTAAAGCTAGTGCGGATACCCAAGCTGAGATCGAAGGCGGTAAGGCTTACTTGGTTAGTTTGTGCATCTGCTTGTAGCAGAACGTTAGCAAGTATGGGATGTGTCGGACGTGAGGGTACAGCACGGCTGACAAGTGAAAGATTTGTACTAAGGTCGCTTTGGGCGCAAACTAATTTCATGTTCAGATTCAGCTTGTGAGTGTCTATAGTATCACTCTAAAAATATTTTGAGTGCATTAGTACATTTTTACTAAGCAGCTTTGATTGTAAAACTGCCAGGTAGATTGGTAAAAAACAATTTAAAACCGTCCCTGACTGGCAAGAACGGCAAGCGAGAAATTATTTATCAGTTAATCAAAGAATTGGACAAACGCTGCGCGTAGTCTACGCAGGAATAACTTGAGCAATCAACGAACGTTTATCGAGTGATTGAACTTTACCTACTTCACTTAAATCGCTGACAATGCGTTCTAATAGTTCTCCAGCTTTGTCACGATATTGATTTTCTCGGCCTCGTAAACGAATGGCAAACTTCACTGAATCGCCTTTACTCAACCATGCTAGTGCTTGCTGAATGCGTAAGTTGTAATCAGCGACACCAACATTGGGGCGAAGTCTAACTTCCTTGACTGTTGGTCTAGCACTCTGTCCTTGACGCTTTTTCTTTTGATACTGAAGCTTGCCATAGTTAAGTATCTTGGCAACTGGAGCGTCTTTGCCCTCGGAAACTAAAACTAGGTCAAGCTCTACACTCTGCGCTAGTTGTAGAGCTTCAGATGTATCTACTAGACCGCGATTGTTATTTTCATGGTCAATCAAGAAGACTTGAGGTGCCTTGATTTGTGAGTTAATTAGTTGCTTTTGGACTGCGATAATGGTTTCCTCTCTGTTTTTCAATACTTTGCAAGTGCAAGTAATGCTAATGTAACACAACCTCGCTAGGAACTAAGATGTGATAACCACATACTTTCTTACTTGGTTACATAACCACACATATTAATGTGTAGAGTTTCCTGTAGTTTACACAAAGCCTAACCTCTAGAGCATTTAAGGTAGCCAATAGGGATCGAATCCATTAAGGGGAAGCTTTTCGGGCTTGATATCAGCAGTAGTAGTGTCAGCGATTGGTAATAACGGCATTAACCACAAATCGCTAGTTGCGATCGCTTCGCCATCATCGGTTTTTAAATTATTGCCTGATAATGGTGCATTAACTTCCTGGGCTACTACTTGGTCAAATAATAAGCCTAAACCATCAGGCGATAAATTCATGTGCACATTTCGCTGGGCGATGGGCAAAACTAATAAGGGTTTTTGTTGTGCAGTTTTTAGATCAATTGCCACTACATAAGGTTGTTCTATGTATTGTTCTTTGGAAACTAACTGTGTGAGCAAGCAGTAAAGGGTTGGGGAAGATGGATCAAATTGGCAATTGAGGATTGAACCAGTGGTTTTTAACAAAGGTTTTTGAGTACCTTGGTTAGTTACCAAAAATAAATCTCTGGTGTAATCTGTATTGAATTTGACCATCGCTGCTTGCGAGCCATCTTTCGAGAAAGCCTGAACTAACCCAAACTGCGGCAGAAAATCTAAAGGTTTAGTCGCATCCCCTTCTATAGGTAAAATTGCTGCTCCTGCTCCTTGGGCAACTGCTACAGCCTTACTATCAGGGGTAATCATAAAATCTCCCCCAGGCTGGCTTTTTAAGGGTTTAGCAGTGGGCTTCTCAGAAGATTCAGTACTTGTGGGCATTACCCACAGCCCAAAGTCACCAGGATTAGATTTGTTTCCGCGCTGGATAACAATCGTTTCTCCATCTGGTGATAAGTCAAATTTGAGGTTTTGATAGGTTTTATTATCCAAAACTAAGTCAACTCTAGCTGCTGGTTGTGCTTCTTGATTAGCTTGGCTAGCAATTCCTGTCGTAACTGTGTAAAGTTGAGCCGAAAGTAAATCTTGGTCATTGGTAGTACGAGCCGAAAATAGAATTTTCTCCCCATTGGGAAATGGCTCAAAATCCATGACGACTAAATCTTTGGGGGTGAGTACCTTTTTTTGCTCTTGGGTTAAGTTGTAGAGAATTAACCGCCCCTTTTCTTCAGGATTAACTCCTATATAAATAATGGCGCGATCGCGGGTACGAAATGCACCTGTAAACGGCTGCACTAGCCTGTTACTACTTTCTTGGGAAGCAAATTTATCTTTTGCTCCTTGTAATTGGACTTTATAATTCGTGCCATAGGGTGCTGGTGTCAAAAGTGTATAAACCATCCGCCGCCCTGCCCAACTTATTTTCCCAGCCAGCGGCGGCTCAATTTTTAAGTTATCCTCTACACTTTTGGTATCCATTGGGCGGCTAAAGGTGAGGGTGAAGGAAACATCTTCAGACCCAATTTGCTGATTCTGCCAGGTAAAAGTTCGCACTTTCGGCTTGACGGCATCACCTTGCCAGATGATTAACCCAATTAGCAAACTGATTAGCAGCATCAGTGCGATCGCAACGCGATCCAGTGGTTGAATGAATGCTTTGGATGTAGTCATGTTTAAAGTCAAGGGTCAAATGTCAATAAACATAAGGATTTTTGGGTTGCGGAATCGTTTTCACAGAACTAGCAGCGATGGTTAGTTGGCGTTTACCAGAGAGGGTTTCTGTGATCATTTGCCCTTCTACTTCTAACCAGGTATCAGCTGGGTACTGATTGTTAGGGTCTGTCAATTTCACTGGTAAACCTGCTGGGTAGGCATCAGCAGCGCAGCAGGTCAGGATAAATCTGGCTAAGAAAATATATTCTTTCCCTAAATCTGGTGGGTGAATGACAAATCCTTGCACCTTGGCTTTTTGACCAGTATATGCATCTGGTTCTGGATAAACATTGAGTGTGCGAACCCAGTCTACAAGCGATCGCTCTTCTGGGCGAACAGTAGCACGAAATGCTTGGGGTTTGACACGGGTAGTTCCCAAGGAATCAACGGTGATACCTCGCTGTAGGGCTTTGTCACTAGCAAAGACTTGTGGTGTAATGATGAAACCCAAAATGGCTGCTGTCAACAGCAAAGCACTTCCCCATCCAGGAGGAAATATATTTAAGTGCATGGGATTGGCAACATTATCTCGTCGTCGTCGCCGCAACAGTTGCCCAGCTTTTAAGAACCCGACAATTTGTAAAGCGATACCACCCGCAATTGCTAACCAGAAGTAATCGGGGTGAATCAATAAGTTAAGTTTGCCTGTAGCCCAGTATTTGAGAATTAAAATTCCCCAAGCTGTAATTGCTAAAACATCCAGCCAAGGCATTAATAAATTTCGGAGTTTAACTGTAGAATTTGGGTTGGAGTTCATGAGAAATGGTCAAGGTTCAAGGGGCAATAGTCAAGAGTCTAAGTGATGAAATTTTTGACATTGGACTTTTGACATTGGACTCTTGACTTATTTATTTACATGACGTGTAAATTCAAAAACAAGGTGAACAAAAATGTTAATAGTCCTGCTAGAGCAAATAAATAAAATAAAGCTTTCGCTTTGAAGATTGATAACATCAACCCCACACCTTTGATGTCAATCATGGGGCCAAACACAAGAAAAGCTAGCAGGGAACCACTAGTAAAGGTAGAGGCGAAAGATAGGGCAAAGAAAGAATCTACTGTGGAGCAAATTGACACAGCTGCTGCTAATACCAACATTGCCACAATTGAAGTAATCGGGCCAGCACCCAGACCAAGGATAATTTCTCTTGGTGCTAGTACTTGAATAGCTGCTGCGATCGCACTCCCTAACACCATCACTGCGCCTAACTCGCGCAATTCTTGGATAACGTTATCTAATAACAACCGCAGTTTATCTGGTAGAGGTTTATTGCTATTAGATAATGCTGTAGTTTCTGGCATTAAATTACTATCAATGCGGGTAGTCATACCCGCTTTTCCACCTAATAAATAGGTTCCAGATTTTAACAAACTAGAACCTGTGTTGTTCTGTTGTGGTGGAGAACGTCTGCCACGCTTTTTCACTTCCGGCTGTGCGGGAGGATTAAACTTGAGGTAACGCGCGATCGCAGGTTGTACAATCGGACTCAAGTCTTTTTGAAAGCTGAATACAATACCGATAATTGTCGCGATCAATAAAGAAAATACGACTCGTAACACCACGATTTCTGGCTGGTCGCGAAATGCTGTCCAAGTTGACCAAATAACTATCGGGTTAATTGTCGGTGCTGCTAGGAGAAACCCGATTGCCACTGGTGTAGGAACTCCCTGCATAAGTAAGCGCCGCGCCACTGGCACATTACCGCACTCACATACCGGAAACAGAAAGCCGATTGTACTACCAAATAAAGCTCCCAATATGGGATTTTTGGGCATTTTTTCGACCAGTTTGCGCTCATCTACAAAAAATAGCAACAAGCTGGAGAATAAAACTCCCAGAAGCAAAAAAGGAATCGCCTCGACTAGCAGACTCAGAAAAATAGTGAAACCATTGTTCAGTTGATTCATGGGCCTCGCAGTCAAAAGCGGTTTGGAGTTTTTAGGTTATGCCTAGTCATTCTATCGGAATGGGGATCAAAAGCAGATCGGGACAATTTAAACTCATTTCAGTCAAAAGTTGATATGGGATTTATATTAACGCTTCAGCGTTAGAAAGCAACTGTTACTTTGAAGATACTTATGTTTACTTGAGTGTATTTACGGATCTGACTACTATGTAAGAATATCAAACCCGATCGATGGTTCCAATATTCTCGAGTAATCACTTAATGTACTACATTTAATTGGCTATGTTTATAGTTACTGCAATTTAGCAAGTTGGTGTGTTGTCTTGTGCAGATTTTTATCAAGAGTTTACAGTATTTAAACAATTGGGGATCGCTATTAATAGCAATTGCTTTAGGGGTTTGTTAAGTTCAGGCAACACTTTTGACTGTCAGGTAACCGGGAATATCTGAAGTTGCATAGTACTCAGCGAAGATTACTGAGTGATGAAGTTGTAAATCATAGCTAAAGCCAGGGTATTGAGTAAAGATGGGTAGAGGCTAAAATATTAGTTTATTCATTGCCAGTTTTTATACCAATCAGAGTGTCAAGTGCCACAAAATTTCAGTACCCAAATATCAGCACCATTTCTATCTCAAGGTAGCGATCGCGATCTCGATTTGGATTCTACCCTCAAGGATCTGTCAATGTACGACTTCCAAGTGGATATTAGCTGTATGTCTGTGGAAGTTGCCCAGTTTTTTGAAAAATATCCTTTGCTACCAGGAGCTATCTTACTAGATGATGGAAAGTTCATCGGGATGATTTCGCGGCGGCGACTCCTAGAATTTTGGATTCATCCCCAAGCACAAGAATTGTTTTTGCAACAACCCTTAAGTATTCTCTATAGCTATGCCCGTACCACGATTTTACAATTGCCCGATACCACACCAATTTTGACAGCGATGCAACTTACCTTAAGGCGATCGTCTGAACTTTTGGCAGAACCATTGGTGGTACAAACGGCACCCGATACTTATAAATTATTGGATGTACATGAATTAAATCTGGCGGCTTGGCAAATTCGCGGAATCGAAACTCAAGTACGTTATGAACGCAGCCAAACTCAAATGATTCAAATTGATAAAATGGCAAGTTTGGGGCGTTTAGTTGATGGCGTAGCCCACGAAATTTTAGACCCTGTCAGTTTTATTTGGGGTAACTTAACTTATGTTTCTAGCTATAGTCAAGATTTGCTCAAACTCATAGCCGCTTACGACCAAGAATTATCACCTACTCCCAATTATATTAATCATCTGAAGGAAGAAATTGAATTTGATTTTTTAGAAGAAGATTTATCTAAATCACTGGCGAGTATTCGCACCGGGGCTGAAAGATTAAAAAAACTAGTTACTAGTTTACAAAACTTTTGCCATATTGATGAAGTTTATCCGAAGCCGGGAGATTTGCACGCCTGTTTAGATAGTATTGTTTTATTAATTAATAGCCGAATTCATGGCGAAATTCAAATAGTCAAAAACTATGGACATTTGCCGCCAGTATATTGTTTTATGGGGCAATTAAGCCAAGTATTTATGAATATTTTTACCGAATCTATAGATACCTTGCTCAATGAAACAGTAAGGCAGGAGTTTCATCCAGAAACAACAAAAAGTAATGACAAACCCCAGATTGAAATTACTACCAAAATTATTACACAAGAAGCCACTAAACCAGGCTCTCCAGATTCTCGCTGGGTTTCAATTTCTATTGCTGACAATGGCCCGGGAATGTCGCCTACATTGCAACAACAAATTATTGATTCTTTTTCAGTAGAAAAACGCGCTGATAAAGCTACTAGTTTAGCTGTGAGTTATCGCATTATTACTGCTAAACATGGAGGTAAATTAAATTTCCATTCCCATCTTGGACAGGGTACAGAATTTCAAGTATTGCTACCCTTACTTTAATCAAAATAATCTTGATGATATCTACAAATTAGCAATTCATGGTGTGTTATTCTCCTGCATAACACACCTTTTCTTTTGAAATTCATCATTCATAATTTAGTTACGGCGGTAAAAATGTAACCTGCCAAAACCCAAAAATTGGCTATGAGATTTTTCACCTTGAGGAAATGCAGTCACCCCAAAGAGATACACGCCATCAAATTGTGGGTTTTGCCTAGCTTTTAAACCAATCGTAATCTTTTTACCCGGAGATACTGGTGGGTTAAAAGCAATTGATACTGTTTGAGTTTTTTGATCGCTGCTAATATCTTTTAACTCTAGTTTTTGTCCCTCTTGAGATTCTGTGCCTTCAAAAGCGACACTTTTATCTAGCTGAAAGCGAATGTATTCTAAACCCTCGCGCTGTTGAATGGTAATTTTTTGTAATGGTTCACCAGCATTTTCTGGCAGGTTAATCGTAAAGTAATAAACTGCATTTGGTTCACTAACTCGATTGTATGTAGTCGAGGCTTTCAGCAAGCTTGGTGGTTGGGTAAAATACGCTGTTCTGGTTCCAGTAGTAGGCGATAAAGTTGGCGATGGAGTGATAACAAGTGATGTAATTGGCGAAGCTGAAGGAGTTGTTGTTGGTATTGTACTTGTCGGTAGTGGTGAAGATTTACCTACTGAAGTTGCCACATTATTACTACCAACAGCATTAAAGACAAATGAACCAACTAGAGAAGAAGATTCCCAAGGAGTTTGTTTACCACCAGTTTGTTTGAGGACATCTCCTCTGACTTGCTTAAACATTTGCTCCACATCTAAATTGGGAGTTTTCAGGTGTTGCAATAAAGCTGTAGTATAAGGGCTGTTGCGACCTTCACCATCTAAAGCAGTTTTCCCAGGTGAAGTAGCATAAGCAATTAATGTACCTTTAACTGTCTGTGTAGGTGGTGCTAAACCGCGCTGAAAAGAACGCCATTTGCGCCCAAAAGGATTATTGCGGCAAGCATCTAAAATAATGATATTGACATCGTTAGATGCATCTTCCATAACATTTAGTAATTTACCCACAGGTAGAGATTCATATCGCACATCTTGTTCTCGTTCTAGACGTGCATCTATGGGTATTAAATAATTCTCGCCATCTACTTGAGTTCCATGTCCGGCATAGTAAAACAATCCTGTGCCACCTTGACGTAAGTTGCGATTAAAATTATCAATCGCTTGTTCCATTTGCCGCAAATCTGCATCTTTAAGGAGTGTCACCTCAAATCCTAATTTACGTAAGGAATTAGCAATATCTGTAGCATCATTGGTGGGGTTAGCTAATTCCGTTGCTAGCTTGTATTTAGAATTACCAATTACCAGTGCTGTGCGGTATTCTTTTTGCATTGCCAAACGATTTTGGGCAATTAACTCTCCCATGACGTTTTTCAGCTTGTCATCCATCACTGAATTATCGCTGGCAACTGGCAAGTTATTAGCAACATTAATGATTTTCTCTTCAGTGTTAGCTATCCATTCATCAGAAGCGAACTCGGGAATTTTCCAGCTTTTTTTGACTATTAAAATTGATGCTAGCGGTAACAGCAGTGCTGTGGTTGTTAATAAGAGTAGCCATTTTCGACGTAACATTTTGTTACTTCTCTCTTAAGAGTGAGGTCAAATTCAAAAAAATTGACTATTCATTATATCAGTGTAATTCTATCTGATACCACTTTTAAAAAAGATTTGATAAATAGATGAAGTAGAGGTGCAAAGCTTTGCATCTCTATAAATTATTCATGCATTGCAAAGATTATGTGAATTGGTATCAGCGATACAATTAATATTTGATTTCTGAAATATGGCTATATAAGCCTGTAGGATGCGTTACGCCAAAGGCTAATACCAATTTAATATGAAGTTGTATATATCTAGATCCCCCTAAATCACCCTTAAAAAGGGGGACTTTGATTCTAGTTTACCCCTTTTTCAAGGGAGCTAGGGGGGATCAAATTCTATGTATTCTCATAAAGAATTGGTGTAACGCATCCTAACATTTACATGAATTAGCAATTACCAATTACGTGAATTAGCAATTACCAATTGTTTGCTTGCAGCAACTTTTCACCACGTTGAAAAATTTCACGGGCATAGTCTGTCCAAGTACCTTGTCCCCAATAACGAAAACAGCTAGTTTGCAGCAGTAAGTTATGTAAGAGAAGGTGGCGATAATTTGATTGTTTAGTCAGAGATGGTGGTGATTGGGTTGCTAATAATTCATTCACCTTTTCATGAAATGCACTACTTAATTGATACATAGGAGACAAGACATTTTCATATCCTTGCACCCAACTGATATGATTCGTCCATGAGGCTCCATCCATATGCAAATGGGGATGCGTTTGCTTTAATTCTAAAATGGCATTCTCTACAGCTTCGGGTTGCACATTATCTGGTGAAACTCTTTCCCAAATATAATGTTGTCCCACGGGCTGACAAGTGGGATAGCCTTCAGGTTGACAACCAGCAGCTGTGATTAATTCTAAATATTCCGTACCACACATTCCCACTACGCCAGTTTTACCTCCACCATGATTTACCATATCCCACCAAGCTTGATTGAAGGCGCTGGGAAATTCATTCATCATCACACCGCCATTTTCACCATCACCAATTTGGCTGACAATGGGTGGTATTAAAACATTTCCTAATTGCTGTTTAGATAAAGTTTTAGCTTCATAGTAAGGTTGCATTTGACCGACTAATTTTGTATCCGAACCTTGGGTTTTAATTAAAGCGGTGATACTAATTGTTTCGCCTTGGGAATTGCGGGCAATTAGACGGTGTGGTAAATGTTTATGGATCAGAGATTGACCGCTAATTGTTTCTACACTATGTTCTTGAACAAGTAACCAACGATAGCCACATTCTTTAAGTGCTTTGACAAAAGCAAAAAAAGTATCAGGATGATTTGGTAGATGCATTTCTGGTGGTGAAAATCCTTTAACTCGTCCTAGTGCTTCCCAACCAAAAATAGCAGCAAAATGCTGTTGCCATGCCAACATCTGCAATTTAATATCTGCTATGGGCGTGGAAGGAATCACAGCATGACTCCACATCGTACCCAACCACTCTACATAAGGTTGATAAGTGCGATCGCAAGTAATACGCTTGAGGTTATCAATAATATCGCTGCGTCCCATTTGCCTCAATCCCCAGAAAAGATTCCCTGAGTAATCCAACATCACACGGGGATTGCAACCTTGGTTGACGAGTTCGGGAATAAAATCTCCCATGCGGCTGTAACAATAGGCAAATGGCCCGGCATTATGATTATCTCCTTCGCCGGGATGCTCAAACATATATTGCAGATTACTGATCAGTCCTCCATCATAGCCAGCAGGGATAGTTGGCTGGTGCATATGTAAGGCGATCGCAAATCCGGCGTTAATATTTTCTAAGCGGAGATTCGTTTTTGGTAAGAAAACAGGCTCATTATGATTCACTACTGAGAGAACTTCTGTTTCCCAACCAGAAATATTCGGTAAACCATCTATAATTTCGGGCAAAGTGGGGAGAGTCTCAGGCAAAGTCTGCATTTCTGGTTGCTCCGAAAATAGGGTAATAGGTTGTGACGCTAAACTTGCATAATTACTGGTGAGGCGATCGCGAGTCAAGAGTTATGAGTCAAAAGTCAAACTTACTCAACACTCAGTAATGTTTCCACTCAAGTGTTAAACCAATTTGTAATGGTGAAACTCTCTCAGCATACAGATTTAACAGTAGGGTGTGTTGTCGCGAAGCGCAACGCACCGCCAAGAATTCAAGGTGCTTGAGTCTAGTGAGGTAGTGAATAGATAAATTTACTCAGCAATTTCTTCGCTGAAGTATTAGCTTGCTTATTTAGAGCGTCGCAAGGCTGTATAACCTGACTCGTGATAATTTCTATGCTTGGTATAACTATAAATATTTTGAAGCTCTGCCTCATGGGGTTGAGGCAGAGCGTCCTGTAGGGCGTTACCAGGTGGGGCCTGGTAACGAGGGGAACAGGGGGTAGAGATTTTTATTGTACCAAAAAATTTCTATTGTTCCAATGTACTGGGAATAAGTTTTCTAAGTTGTTTGTATGGCTGCTTGATTGTCGGCGCTGAGGGCGTAGTCACATTTAAAATTATCTCTAATAGCCAAGGTGCAAGACGTTGACACCATACTGCTAGATGACTTTGCCATCCCACTAAAATTTCTGGTGAGTCTCTTTGCAATCCTGAGACAAGCGTTTGCGCTACTTTTTGGGCAGTGGTGGGAATTACCCAACGAAATAATTGAAAGTTCCGCACCATGTCTGTGTCTGTGAGGGAAGGAAGTAATGCTTTTACCTGAATATTGTATGGCGCTAGCTCGTGACGCAAAGCTTGGGTAAATCCTAAAATGGCGAATTTTGTGGCTGAATATGTCGCCATTGTGGGTGCAGCAATTTTGCCCATCAAGCTGGATACATTCACAATTGTTCCTTGTCTATGGCTAGCCATGCGCCGCGCCACTAGGCTAGTGAGGTTGTACATTCCCATTAAATTGACGGAGATTTCCTCTTGAACTTGGGGAAGTTTAGATTGCAAAAAGGAATTTTGATAAGCAACTCCGGCACAATTCACTAGTAGATGTATGGGGCCATAATTCCGCCAAAGTTGAGCAACAGCAATATTTACCTCTACTGTTTGCGTCAAATCGATTGCTAAAGTTGAGACTTCTGTACCTAGTGCAGAGATTTCCTCTGCAACCTCCGCTAACTTTTGGCGATCGCGCGCTATGAGTATAACTCGCTTGATGCCTTGCTGTGCTAATTCTAGAGCGATCGCACGTCCAATACCACGGGAAGCCCCAGTAATTAAGGCAACCTTACCTTGAATCTTCATAAATTTTTACCTCCAAAATGTCAGTCCTACTGCGTTACCTGTTGCATCCGCAGTGCAGACAAATTAGCAATTGTTATTTAAATCAAAACTAAGCCTGTAAGTAGGAGATATTTCTGAGTTAATCTACAACCCTTAATCGTCAGTCCTTCAACAACAGAAATTTCTCGCTTTGCATCAAATCATCAGCACTTCCTACTATCGTCTGTGTGGATATAGCTCATAGGTTTTGATATTTCCTCAATTGTTCACCGGAGCGTTTCCATACACACGTTAACAACTAAATCAAGTTCTAGCAACAATTTTTAATAAGAATTTCTTAATAGTTGTTTACAACAAGTATATATATGAGTGATTTTTTGGGAAATAAGTTTTTATAAATACTGCTGGTCTAATATAGAAATTTCTTGACAATCAGACTAAATTACCAAAATAAATTTAATAAAATCCTCAATATGGCTGAATTATGACAAAATTTGTCATCGCTTAGACACTGAAAATACATATAGTTGAGGAAACTTGAGCGGATAAATATACGTCAATATACTGATTACATTTACATTATGAATACTCCTAGCCATGCGATTCTCAATCTGGTTATTTTTAACCAACAACTGAGAAATCAGGCGAGTCATGCAATCTTTATTGGTGCAATTTTGCCCGACGTGCCGATATTCTTGTTTTACTTTTTGATGAAATTTGTTTATCGTTTACCATCACGCGAAATTTGGTCAGAAGCTTACTACCAGCCATTTTGGCAGGTCATAATCAGTACTTTTCACTCCATTCCTCTAGCATTAATTGGGCTAATAATTGCCCATTTTTTAAATTGGAAACTTATAGAAATTGGGTTTAGCAGTATGGTGCTGCACTCGCTTTTAGATTTACCAGTTCACAATCATGATGCCCATAGGCACTTTTTCCCCTTTAGTAATTACCGTTTTATTAGTCCGATTTCCTATTGGGATCGTAACCATTACGGCGGGATCATCGCTTTGATAGAGATTTCCTTAGTATTAGTAGCTAGTATTTATTTGTTTCCCACAATGCGATCGCCCTTCACCAAAGGGCTACTAATAGCAACCAATCTCTTTTATTGGTATGCATATTTGAGGTTTTATCTCAAAGACGCAATAAGCTAATACGCGTCTAAATTGCATAACTACTAATAAGGGCTGTTAACTGTTGACCGTTAACCGTTAACCGTTGACAGTAAAAAGCCCTCACAATAGATGTGCAACTTAAAAGCAGAATAGCTTACCATAAATTGATTTTGGGGTTGGGTGTTTGGGGTTGAGTGTTTGGGGTTGGGTGTTTGGTGTTTGTTCAATTACCAATTCCTCATTCCCCATTACTCATTACTCATTACTCATTCCCCATTACTCATTACTCATTACTCATTACTCATTACTCATTCCCCAGTCCCCATCCCCTCATGGCGCAGCCGGAGTTGCTTGTGGTGCGGGGACTTTTGGTTGCGGATCTACGCCACTTAATGCTTGTTTTAACTGTTCCGTAGTTAAAGATTCGACAATACTAAGATTTAGTGGAGCCTGACTAATATATTGAGCATAGCCAGGCTGCAAGTACGGACGATATTCTTGGCGGTTTAAAAGATGGGTGTCAAAGAAAGCGACGCTTAAAGCTTTTATGTAGGAATAGGCAGGCGCACGGTTTGGCCCTAATAAGGCTTCTGGTACAGGTAAAACATTATTTTCCGCCGTGGGTTCTGCGATCGCACTAAAATGAGTAGCGTTTTCAATAACTACAAGATATTTGTCGGGGTTTGGTAGCCAAGTAAAGGGGTAAATCTGTTCCGAGACAGGGGGTGCAAAAATATCTTGGGTACCTGCGACTAACATTGTCGGTAATTTAATTTGATTTATGCCAGTTTCGCCCAAAACAGAACTATCAATAGGATTAACCGCCAGTACAGCTTTAATGCGTTCGTCTTGCAACGGATAATTTTGAGCAGGTAACTCGTAGGCGCGACACTGTAAAAAGACTGATACATTCAAGGTACGATTAGGTGCACAATCGCGGCGTAGTTGTTCAAAGTTCAGCTTTCCTCCCCCTAAAGCTAAAACAGTGTAACCGCCAAAAGAATGTCCTATTGCTCCAATTTGTTGAAAATTGATTTTACCTTGGAGGTTGCGATCGCTTTTGTCTCGCTGCTGGAGTTGATCGAGAACAAATTTGACATCTAAAGGACGGTTAATAAATTCTTGTGCTTCTGGAGGGCCAGCCAAGCCAGAAAAGTATAGCTGAAAGCGTTCGGCATTACTACCAGGATGTTCTAAGACAGCTACCGCAAAGCCATAGGATGCTAAATGTTCAGCTAGGTAGACAAAAGCGAAGCGATCAGAAGCCACACCATGAGAAATGACAATTAAAGGCGCTGGTGCTGAAACTTGCGGTAAATACAAATCTACAGGGAGATTGCGATTGCGCGCAGTATCGTTGAATTGGAAGCTGGTTTTCTGCCAAGGTAATTTTCCAGGCGATCGCAAATCTGGCAACTGAGCATAATTAACCGTAGCATTATTAGTCTGGGCTTGTGTGGTTGTCTGTTGTTTAATCAAAGCGACAATTTGATCCTGGGCTTTTACCAAATTTGACAAGCTATTGACTATCTGTAACCCCTCAGAAAAATTTAACCGCAAACTTTCACTTGGGTACTTACGCAATAAGTTCACAACCGTTAACCCTTGAGGATCGGCAGCAGATAAAATCAAAGCTGCACGGATCGCATAAAAACCATTTTGGCGCGAGTCAGTAAGTAACAATTCCCCTAAACGTCTCAGTACTGCTTCCCCGAGAGGCGAATAGGTAAACTGAGAAACCAAAACAGGTGTAATCTCAAATTTCTGTTGTAAAAGCTGCCTTAATTGAGCAAGTTGCTCTGGAGTAGCACGACTGGCATAAAATGATAATTCGCTGTCGATTTTGCCTTCTTTCGCAAATTTCTCTAAAGATTTAGCCGATAAAGAAAATTCCCCAAATGGTGGATAAAAAAAACTGATGCGCTCGGCTCCTAATCCTGGCGATGCAGTTAAAAATGTAGATAGTAAACCTAAACTGAGATATTTTAGAAATTTTTTCATGAGCAAAACCCGCTTTTTACCCAATAAACACAAATTTGGGCGGCGAAGAAAGCGGGGCGGGATAAATACCGCTTTCTTATTGATTTACATTTAGATATACCAAATACCTCGTTAATGCACATATATCCTAGAGGTTAGGCGTTAATACTTCTTTACTGCTTCTCTGCATCCCTATAAGCTGTATTAAGCCTAATTTTTCCGCTTAAACCTCTAATTAGCGCGATAATTAAGTTAGAGATCAAAGTTTTTATATGTCATCAACACCATCCCCTTGTTGTGTGGTTGTGCTAACTCAACAACAAGAAGAAAATATCTCTCACCAAAAGCATTGTCAGGATGAACAGGTTAACTACAGCAATGTCCCTGTTAAAAATTGCACGGTGGTTGAAAATGGGCGAGTAGTAGTTAAACCACTACAAACACCACTTCTCAAAGAGATTGATTAGCTTTTAACGCCATAAATTAACAAACCTCTGGTTTTACTCAGAACTCAGGACTCGTCATGGCTGATTTCATCTAAACTGACGGCATCGTGAAAATACTGGTAATCAATGTAGCGATGTCCATCACTTGTCTCATGCATAATATTGACAAACTGATAATTCCACAGTAAATCAGTGGCGCTATAAGTATGACGGGCATGAAGCACTTGGGCTACGGTTTCATCAATACCACTTAGTGAAACCACAATAGAGCTATTTGTTTTGAGTAAAGATTCTGTAGTCATTCCATAGAGTTGGCTAGACTCATCAATAATATGCATTGCTAACCAGGTTAATGTAAAGCTAGGTGATAGATTCCTTAGTAGTTTGAGTTCGTGAATGCGACGGATATAATGTCCTTCTGCGGTAACTTCGTCTCGCATCAGGTACACCCGCATCTGTGCTTCCAAAATCAAGTTGCGGCGCTTATTAGCGGTGCGAAACATCAGGGTTGGCTGTCCTTCATGCGGTGTAATCACAGCAACCCGGCTAAAAACCACACGAGCAGTAGGACGCGAAAACCGCGCAAACGCTAACCCTGTCATGACAGCAATTCCCATCAAACCTACCATTGCTTCAATAGTCACAATGGTATTGGCATAAGGTGTTTTAGGATACATCGCACCATAGCCAATGGAAGCCAAGGTTTGCACGCTAAAAAAGAAGACATCCAAGAAAGAGCCTGGCTTAGCATTTTCTACACAATCTCCACCAGCCAGGTAAGCTAAAGCAAATACAGCGTTAGTAGCTAAATATACTACAGCAATCAGTAAGAAAAACCCAGTCCAGGGAATCGTTAACAGCAGATGGTAGGGGTCACGCCAGTAAGAATACCAAGCACCCATCCCCACAATCTGGAATTGTCCATCCCTGATTTTAATGTGAACACGCGATCGCCTATGCGCCCCTTGCTTGCGAAAAAGTTTCTTGAGTGGAAATCTCATTGGGAGTAGCCAAAATCACTGCTAATCAGTAGGAGAACTAGTGCCACTATATGGAATTGACATCTATCTAATGTGCAATTATTTTTATTAACCCACATTCTGCTGATGAATGAGAAAATCGGCGTTGCATAATAAAGGGATGAATTGAGGTGTTTTACTGTGCATTGTCCATACTGCAAGTCTACTAGGATTAGAAAAAATGGTAAGCGTCGAGGTAAACAAAATCACATTTGTGTTGATTGCGATCGCCAATTTATAGAAGTTTATAGCCCGCCAAAAGGCTACCCAGATGAAGTCAAGCAAAGCTGTTTGCGTTCTTACGTAAATGGCATGGGATTTAGAGCGATCGAGCGCGACAAAGGAGTTCATCATACAACTGTAATTAACTGGGTAAAACAAGTTGGCTCAAAACTTCCAGATGCTCCACCCACCGAAGAAATCCCATCAGTAGGTGAGTTGGATGAATTAGAAACTTTTGTCGGCTCAAAAAAAACAAAATTTGGCTGTGGACAGCAGTAAATCATTTTCGTAAAGACATTCTCGCTTGGGCATTGGGAGACCACAGTGCAGAAACATTTCAGCCTTTGTGGGACATTGTTCGACTTTGGCAATGCTACTTTTATGTAACTGACGGATGGAAGGTTTACGCGAGTTTTATCGAACCAGGAGACCACATCGTCAGCAAAACTTACATGACAAGGGTTGAAGGAGAAAACACACGCTTACGTCATTATCTGGCACGTTTACATCGAAAAACATTGTGCTATTCCAAATCAGTAGATATGCTTAAACACTCAATTCGTTTGTTACTTCATTACTTAAAGTATGGACAAATACCCATGTTTAGCTAGTTCATCCCGCATTTATGCAACGCCAGAAAATCTTTTGATTTCCTCTAACCCATGTATAACAACGTTTTCATAAATTCAACTCTAGATGTTCAAAGTACGATATTAGGATGGTAGAGTATTAGGCTCAACGCAGCTATCACCTCATAACTGAGAAAAATCATCAAAATGCGCTTAATTGCGCTTAATAAAAACTACTAGCTATCCGATAGAATTATCAAAATTTTGCCAATTTTATAGCTATAGGAGTAGGAAAAATTTCCTTTAATCTGCTATACCTAAGTGTGTGTGTTATTCATGCTGCTATGCATATTATGCATTTGAGTAATTTAATTTATTACTCAACTTATGTAGAATAACGCGAAAGAAAATGCTAAGATTTAGGCGCAGTCGTTCATATTTAAGTATTATTTTGTGGCAAGAGCGAGTACAGCGATAGGAGTTAGTCCCATCATTAAGGAGATTGTGCAAAAACAAGCACATTCAACACGGTTAACTTTAAAAGAGGTTATTCTCATGGGCATGATAGCAATTGACAAAATGGACGAACAAAGTCGTCAAGAGCTAGCAGATGAAGTGCATAAAATGCAGGTTAATGGTGAAATCTAAAATTGCTGGTAGGAGTCAAAAGTTTACAATCTTAGGTAAAAATATTAGTTAAATAACTATTAAAAAAGTTAGTGGTTCAATGTTAGAATTGGCGATTTAGTGTTCACAAAAGCTTAGTAGTTATTACAGTGAATAATTCAGTATTCCCGAGAAAAACTGCTCACTGTTCGCTTTTTACTGATTGTTAGCTAAAACGATAACGACTTCCAGTAACATAATCTTCATTAATTTCAAAAGCAATCCATTGCCGTTGCAAATTTTCAGCAACGAATCCCGTAGTATTAGATCCAGCAAATGGATCTAATACTAAATCGCCTTCTTCAGTCAAGAATTTAATAAAAAACTCTGCAAAGGCTTGGGGAAACCTAGCTGGATGAGGTTTTATACCAGCCTCTTTACACCGACGTAAATAAGCGCTATTAGATTCTGTATTGGCAATTTCTAGCAAATTAGGCGGAATTGCGCCTTGATTATCCTTTTGGAATTTATCAGAAATATCATGTCCGCTAGGACGTATTTTTGCTTTATAGCCATGCTTTAGTAATTGCTGCATACTCTGGCTATATGGTTTTAAAACTTTTCGATTATCTGCTTTAGGGTTGGGAGTTTTGGATAACCACCAAACCACATTGACTGAATCTTTAACGCGGATTCTCCTAATTGTTACCCACTCAGCTGGTGTTGGTAATCTGGCGGGATTATAGTGATAAAATTCTTGGGCGAGAAAAAAGCCAATTTCTTTACATAATCTCACCAAAAGCTCATATTGATAGATACTCCGCACGGGATTTCCAGGAAGATAAGCACCACCTAAATCTAAAACAAATGAGCCATCGTCAGCTAGTACTCTTTTAAATTCTGCTGCGAAAGGTAGGAACCATTCGATATACTTTTCTGCACTTTCATTACCGTATTCTTTTTTGCGTGTCAGCGCAAATGGTGGTGAAGTGAGGATTAAATTAATAGTGTTGTCATCAATGTATTTGATCAGTTCTAGACTGTCACCTAAATATAATGCACCATTATTTTGAGTATAATAAGGTTGAAAATTACTCGATTTCTGTGATTTTTGAGCTTTTTTTGTCAAGAGTAGTTAATGTTTACAATTAACAGTTAAAAATAATATTTACTTACAAAAGGATAGGAAAGAACCTATCCTATCTAGAGATAAAATCCTACCCTACCATTTTTTATAGGGTAGAAATTTTCCAGACATAATAATTTTTACGCGATCGCCTTTAGGATCTTCTTCTTTTTCAATATCCAAAGTAAAATCAATTGCGCTCATAATTCCGTCGCCAAATTTTTCCTGAATCACATCTTTAATAGGAAAACCATACACCTGCATAATTTCGTAGAAGCGATAAATCAGCGGATCGGTGGGTACGACTGGGCCTAATCCTTTTACAGGGCATTCAGTTAACTCTTTAATATATATAGGCCCTAATTCTAATGCCTCTAGCAGCAACTTAGCCTCTTCCTCAGAAGCACTAGCTTGACGATAAAATACAGCAGCAATCCAGACTTCATCACGTCCCAGAATTTTTTCTAAATCAGCAAAGCTCAAACCTTTCTCTTTCTTAGCTTTTAATAGTGTTTGCGTAATTTCGGGAAGAGACATTTGTTAGTTGTGTCAGTAAATTAAATTTGCTAGAGTCAAATTTTACCATTAAAGATTGGCAGCAACCTTTATTTACAACAAGGGGATACAAAAAAATATTCAGAGGTAATAGAGAGAATTAAATCGATGCAATAGTTAATTTTAAACTGCCTGCCACTTAAGACTACAAAGGGCGGGCAAGATGCCCACCCCACAAGATAAACTTTGACAGTAGAAGAGAAAATTTCATGATTGAGATTATTGGGGAAGTTGCCAAAAGAAAGGGTAATCTTCTGGGCTTGATGACAGCCCTTCTTTCACAGGATTTTCTCTAATGTATTGCCAATTTTGTTGAAACTCTTGGTCATTCCTCACAATACGGTCATATCTTTCATCTTGCCAAACTGTGCCTGTATGTTTCATCACTTTGGGAATTTGTTTAGCACTATAACTTTTAATACTGTTCATAATACTACTCAGTGACCAAAACTCATTTTCAGATTTGAGTAACGGCTGAATGAGTAAATGCACATGATTTGTCATAACTACAAAGACAAATAACTTATATCTGTTTCGATCAAAGAACAAGCAAGAATTAAAAACTATTTCTCTAGCTTCTGGGCTAAGTTCTAACTTCTCCCAAGTGTTAAAGGTAATAAAATAAACTGCCCCCTCTAACTCCCAATGAGGCAATCTTCTCTGAAAAATTTTTAACCTTGGCTCTTGCATTTAGTATAGTAGGTTATTTTTCTTGTGGGGTGGGCATCTTGCCCGCCCTTTCTTCATCTTTCCCATTAATAAAAAGAAAATTTAATATTTTTACTATCCCAACAAAAAACCCCCCACCTTACGGCAGGGGATTTTTTATTAATTACCTACAAAACTAGCAGCCAGATCAACCGAACTTACCAGCAGTAGAAGCAATTAGGAATGCTGCGTAGGTGAGAACATAGCCCACAGCGAAGTGAGTTAGACCAACCAAACGAGCTTGAACGATGGAGAGTGCAACGGGCTTGTCTTTCCAGCGAACTAGGTTAGCTAGAGGAGTACGCTCGTGTGCCCAAACAATAGTTTCAATCAACTCTTGCCAGTAACCTCTCCAGGAGATGAGGAACATGAAGCCTGTTGCCCATACTAGGTGTCCGAATAGGAACATCCAAGCCCAAACAGACAGGTTATTCACGCCGTATGGGTTGTAACCGTTGATCAACTGAGCAGAGTTAGCCCAGAGGTAATCACGGAACCAGCCCATGAGGTATGTGGAGTTTTCGTTGAACTGAGCAACGTTACCTTGCCAAATACCCAGGTGTTTCCAGTGCCAGTAGAAGGTTAACCAACCTACTGTGTTCAATGCCCAGAACAGAGCTAGATAGAAAGCGTCCCAAGCAGAGATGTCGCAAGTACCGCCACGACCAGGGCCGTCGCAAGGGAATGCATAACCGAAGTCCTTTTTATCGGGCATCAGCTTGGAACCACGAGCATCCAAAGCACCCTTAACGAGAATCAAGGTGGTGGTGTGCAGACCTAAGGCGATCGCATGGTGTACCAAGAAGTCGCCAGGGCCAATTGTTAAGAACAGAGAGTTGGTACCAGCATTGATAGCATCTAACCAACCAGGTAACCAGACGTTAGCGTAGTTAGGATAAGCTGTGTAAGCAACACTGTCGGGGTTGGACAACAGTACATCCAATCCGTACAGTACTTTACCATTAGCTGCTTGGACGAACTGAGCAAATACTGGCTCAATCAGGATTTGTTTTTCAGGTGTACCGAAAGCAACTACTACGTCGTTGTGAACGTACAAGCCTAAGGTGTGGAAACCTAAGAAGAGAGATACCCAGCTGAGGTGGGAGATAATCGCTTCTTTGTGCTGTAGCACACGCTCTAGTACGTTACCTTTGTTTTGTTCGGGGTCGTAGTCACGAACCCAGAAGATAGCGCCGTGAGCAAAAGCACCAACCATCAAGAAGATGGCGATGTATTGGTGGTGGGTGTACAACGCTGCCTGTGTTGTGTAGTCCTTAGCGATAAACGCATAGGAGGGCATCGAGTACATATGTTGCGCTACCCAAGAGGTGAGAACACCCAAACAAGCTAGGTGCCAACCTAATTGGAAGTGCAGGGAGTTGTTGTAGGTGTCATAAATGCCTTGGTGAGGCATGTTGAATGGCCCTTCAACAGGTTTGCCAAAGAAAGTTTTGGCATTCATCATTTCTTTGATGCTGTGACCAATACCAAAGTTGGTACGGTACATGTGACCAGCAACAATGAAGAGAACAGCGATCGCCAAGTGGTGATGAGCATTGTCAGTCAGCCACAGAGCTTCTGTTTGAGGGTGGAAACCACCTAAGAAGGTGAGAATTGCAGTACCTGCACCTTGGGATGTACCAAATACATGACCAGCTGTGTCAGGGTTTTGAGCGTAAACACCCCAGTTACCAGTAAAGAAGGGTTGTAACCCTGCTGGGTGAGGAGGAGTAGTGAGGAAGTTATCCCAACCTACGTGCTGTCCGCGAGCTTCGGGGATAGCAACGTGAATCAAGTGACCAGCCCAAGCTAAAGAGCTAACGCCAAACAAACCTGCTAAGTGGTGGTTAAGGCGAGATTCAGCATTCTTAAACCAAGCCAGGCTTGGACGGAACTTGGGTTGCAAGTGCAACCAGCCAGCAAACAATAGAACTGATGCGAACAATAGCAGGAAGATAGAACCTGCGTAGAGGTCAGCATTGGTTCTCATACCTTGGGTATACCACCAGTGGTAAACACCAGAGTAAGAAATGTTTACAGGGTTGCTAGCACCAGCTTGGGTAAAAGCTTCAATAGCTGGTTTACCAAAGTGGGGATCCCAAATCGCATGGGCGATGGGGCGAATGTGAAGGGGATCTGTGATCCACTGTTCAAAGTTACCTTGCCAGGCCACGTGGAACAGGAGGCTGGAAGCCCACAGGAAGATGATTGCCAAGTGACCGAAGTGAGTGGCGAAAATCTTTTGGTAAAGATTTTCTTCAGTCATGCCATCATGGCTTTCAAAGTCGTTGCCTGTAGCGATCGCATACCATATCCGACGAGTAGTCGGGTCCTGTGCGAGATCCTGGCTAAATTTTGGAAATTTTGTTGCCATAGGTTTGATAATTCCTCTGACCTTTAGCCATCATGTTTCAGCTTTGGGAGTTCTGAGTTTTGAGTAATGATTTCTGAATTCTCAGCACTCAGTACTCAGCACTCAGTACTCCTTATAGCTGATTGCTACCCTACTGAAAGAATATGTGCGTGGAAGAATGCCCAGGTAGTAGCAATTCCTCCTAAGAGGTAGTGAGCTACACCTACTGCCCGACCTTGAGTAATGCTCAAAGCGCGAGGTTGAATTGCTGGTGCTACCTTCAGTTTATTATGAGCCCAAACAATGGATTCAATGAGTTCTTGCCAGTAACCACGACCACTGAACAGGAACATCAAGCTGAATGCCCATACAAAGTGAGCGCCCAAGAAGATTAGACCATAAGCAGACAGCGCACTTCCGTAGGAGTTGATTACCTGTGAAGCTTGCGCCCACAAGAAGTCACGCAACCAGCCGTTGATTGTGATGGCACTTTGGGCAAAGTTACCACCAGTAATGTGAGTTACATTACCTGCTGCGTCTACAGTTCCCCAAACATCAGATTGCATCTTCCAGCTGAAGTGGAAAAGTACAATTGACAGGGAGTTGTACATCCAGAATAGTCCGAGGAATACATGATCCCAGCCGGATACTTGACATGTACCACCACGACCTGGCCCATCGCAAGGGAAGCGGAAGCCCAAGTTTGCCTTGTCTGGAATCAGACGAGAACTACGAGCATACAGCACACCCTTTAACAGGATGAGAACGGTTACGTGAATGGTAAAGGCATGAATGTGGTGAATTAAGAAGTCTGCTGTACCCAAAGCAATGGGAGCAGCTGCTACTTTACCGCCTACAGCCAAAATACCGCCACCGAATACATAGCTAACAGGTTCTAAAGCGTTGGGTGCTGTTCCACCTGGAGCTAAGGCGTGGATATTTTGTATCCACTGAGCAAATACTGGCTGCAATTGAATTGCTGTATCGGAGAACATGTCTTGGGGACGGCCCAAGGCACGCATTGTGTCGTTGTGGATGTACAGTCCAAAGCTGTGGAAGCCAAGGAAGATACAAACCCAGTTTAAGTGGGAGATAATCGCATCTCGGTGACGAAGTACCCGATCCAGTACGTTGTTTTGGTTCACAACTGGATCGTAATCACGCACCATGAAAATCGCAGCGTGAGCAGCACCACCAACAATCAGGAAACCACCGATCCACATATGGTGAGTAAAGATACACAACTGAGTAGCGTAGTCAGTTGCCAAATATGGATAGGGTGGCATCGCGTACATGTGGTGCGCGACGATGATAGTCAAAGAACCGTAGAAGGCAAGGTTGGTTGCCAACTGAGCGTGCCAAGATGTGGTCAGGTTTTCGTAAAGACCTTTGTGACCTTCACCTGTAAATGGCCCTTTATGGTTTTCGAGGATCTCTTTAATGCTGTGACCTATACCCCAGTTAGTGCGGTATTGGTGACCAGCAATGATGAACAGTACAGCGATCGCTAAGTGGTGATGAGATATATCAGTCATCCACAAGCCGCCTGTTACTGGGTTGAGACCACCTTTAAAGGTTAGGAAGTCAGCATAAGCACCCCAGTTCAAGGTGAAGAAAGGTGCTATACCATTTGCAAAACCAGGGAATAGGTCTATTAACAAGCTCTTGTTCAGGATGAACTCGTGGGGCAAGGGGATATCTTTAACAGCTACCCCTGCATCCAATAGCTTGTTTGTTGGTGCGGACACGTGAATTAAGTGTCCAGCCCATCCCAAGGAACCACAGCCTAGCAATACTTGCAGGTGGTGATTCAGCATGGATTCCACATTCTGGAACCATTCCAGTTTAGGAGCACGCTTGTGGTAATGGAACCAACCAGCAAACAGGAACAAGCCTGCTAGTACTAAACCGCCAATGGCAGTGCAGTATAGCTGGAATGAGTTGGTAATACCCCAGCCACGCCATATATGGAACCAGCCAGAGGTGGTTTGGATACCATAGAAGCCGCCGCCGAGATCGGCATTTAAGATGTCTTGCCCGACAATAGGCCAAACGACTTGAGCACTAGGCTTAACGTTGAGTGGGTCACTGAGCCAAGCTTCGTAGTTAGAGAACTTAGCACCGTGGAATATCATCCCGCTCAGCCAAATAGTCACTACAGCTAAGTGACCGAAGTGGGCTGCGAATATCTTGCGGGAGATATCTTGTAGATCGCTTGTATGTGTATCAAAATCGTGGGCGAGGGCATGTAGGTTCCAAATCCATGTGGTGGTTTTGGGACCTCTGGCTAGAGTTCTGTCGAAGTGTCCAGGTTGTGCCCATCTCTCAAAAGAGGTAGGTACAGGATCGTTATCGACTATTACTTTTGCCTTTTTTTCCTCTCGCTCCGGAGGACTAATCGTCATTCGACCTCCTCTCAAGATAAGGAATGAGGAATCAGGAAACCACAAAGTTAACCATTCTCGCATCCGCCAGATTTTCTGGGGGGCGATTAAGACCCGATGTGGAAGTTTGTTTCTGTTGAATTATAAAGTCTTGAGTTGTACATTGTTGGAGAGAATTTAACAATAATTCAAAATCACTGGAATAATTGTCTAATCTGCCTTTGAAGTTCAAACTAATTGACAAAAAGTCAATAGATTATTCATTTTATTTACAAACGATAACAATTCGTAAAACTTATGGTTTACCTTTCCACAGCAAGGGTTTCAGCAGTTGTGCTTGCTGTTGTAGTCTCCAAATTTGCTGTTGTGAAAAAAAACTGTCATGAAGATGACATATTGAAGCAGTTCTGAAAAAAACACAAAATAAAGATAATTTAGCTGTGACAAACTGCATAAATTCACAACTTAGGAACAAGGGACTAGGTGTGAGGAACTAAGTATTAGTATTTTTTATTCATAAAGTCAGAAATTTTTAAGGTAACGGGTAATGGGGAATGGGTAATGGGTAATGGGTAATGGGTAATGGGGAATGGGGAATGGGTAATGGGTAATGGGTAATGGGTAATGGTTATTTCTCGTTGTCCCCCCATCTCTCCCTCATCCCCCTCATCTAGCTTACTTTTGGGCTATATTTCCCTATGGGCAGTGTGAGCCAAAACAATCTGTCAGTTGTTGGAAAATATACGCTGGGTGGAATCAGGCATGAACTCGTGGCACAAAGCAGTGTTAGAGAATCTCCTCTCTAGGAGGTTCGCTGTGGTGAAATGGTTAATGACATTTTTACTAGTCTTGAGTTTGGCAAGCTGTGGTGATAAAGCTGTCAGCCAAGATGTAGTAGTGGGTAGTCGAGCAAACCCACAAAAAAGTTTTCAGGAATTTGCGGAAGTTTCTCCACCAGCAACAATCCAAGAACTGCGCTCCGCATTGGAAATCTACCAGCCACAGGTTGCGATTATTACACCTCAAGCTGATGAAGTCTTGTCTGATAATCAGGTGACAGTCCGCTTTCAAGTTAAGGATCTGCCTATATTTAAAGATCCAAAATGGGAATTGGGGCCTCATCTCCATGTAATTTTGGATAACCAACCACATATAGCTGTTTATGACTTAAATAAGCCATTAGTTTTCTCGGACTTATCCCCAGGAACTCACAGCTTACGTGTCTTCGCATCTCGCCCTTGGGATGAAAGTTTTAAAAATGAAGGTGCTTACGCCCAGATAAAGTTTCACATTTTAGCCAAAACTGATGATAATAATCCAGAGCCAGCACTACCTGTACTAACCTACAGCAGCCCTCAAGGTGATTATGGGGCAGAACCAATATTATTAGACTTTTATTTAACTAACGCTCCCCTACACCTTGTTTCGCAAGACAACTCCAATAGCGGAATCAGTGATTGGCGGATTCGTTGCACAATTAATGGTGAAAGCTTTGTTCTCGATCGCTGGCAAGCAGTTTACCTCAAAGGTTTCAAACCTGGTAAAAACTGGGTGAAGCTAGAATTTCTTGATAACCAGGGTAATCCTGTCAAAAATGTCTTTAATACTACAGTTGGGTTGATTAATTACGAACCTAAAGGTAAAGATACTCTCTCACGAATTGTGAATGGCGAACTCAAAGCTGATGATGTGCGTGGCATTGTCGATCCAAACTATATTCCGAAGACACCGCCTACTGAACCTGCACCTAGCTCTGAACCCACGCCTGAAACTAAGCCAACCCCAGCAATTGAGATTCCAGAAACACCGATAACAGAACCATCAGTTCTACCATCACCAGAAGCTAGCCCAGAACCGCAGCCGGCTGTACCATCACCTGCTGCGACTGAGTTACCTGAAAAAGTCACTCCACAACCAGAAAAACCAAAAGGCGGATATTTCAAACGCCGTTCTCGCCCTACGGCTACACCATCTCCTAGCGTGTCGCCAACACTACCAGAGACAACACCAACACCTGCGGTAACAGAAACGCCACAACCACAGGTAACGCCAACACCTGCGGTAACAGAAACGCCACAACCTCAAGTAACGCCAACGCCTACGGTAACAGAATCGCCACAACCCCAGGTAACGCCAACGCCTACGGTAACAGAATCGCCACAAGCCCAGCTAACACCAACACCTGCGGCGACGGAATCGCCACAACCACAGGTAACGCCAACGCCTACGGCGACGGAACAACCGCAACCCCAAGTAACACCAACACCTACGGCAACAGAATCACCCAAGCCTCAGGTAAAACAGCGAACAAGAACGGATTTGAGTAAATATTTCCAGCGTCGTCCACGCCCTACCCCTGAAACATCGCCCACTTTAGCGCCAACACTACCGGAAATTATTGAATCTCCTGCACCGCAAACAGTACCATCACCAGAAGCTACGCCAACACCTGCTGCTGAAGGCGAAAGCGCTCAGGAATAGCGGTTAGGATTTACCCAAAGATACTTAAATTGAGGTTTTGGGCTAAAACTTCTATAAATGCTAGCCCTGCTACGGGATTACCTACTTTATCTAAGGCGGGGCTATAACAAGCGATCGCACCCTCACCTGGTACTATTGCTACCAACCCCCCACCAATACCAGATTTCATTGGTAGACCGATTTTGACAGCAAACTCCGCAGAGGCTTCGTATAAGCCGCAGGTTAACATGACAGCGTTAACAATCCTGCGGTTTTTTGTTGCTAAGAGGGAATTTTCACAAGCTAAAAGTTGTCCCAGTTTGGCTAAATCTTCTACAGTCCCTGAAAGACAGCAAATTTGCTCGTATGTGTCAAGAGCAATATCAAGGTTTTTTAGGTATCCGGTTTGCACGAGATGATTAGCGATCGCTTGATTAGCTGGGGAACGAGTTAATCGGACTGAAGCTAGCATAAGTTCATCTAACTTCAGTTGACAGTCTGCTAATTGGTTCAGCCAGAGACAAAATCGTTGAGTGCGATCGCTTGCATTTTCTCCAGGTAATTTATCGGCTAGGGTAATTGCGCCACTATTAATCATGGGATTACGGGGGTATCCGCGATCGCTCATTAATTGATCTAGGGAATTGAATGGCGCATCTGAAGGTTCCACTCCCACCCATCGCAAAACCTTCTCTGCACCGAAATGTTCTAAGAGATAGAGTAGAGAAAAGGCTTTGATTACACTCATCAGGGGAAACACACAACGGGTATCACCTAAGCTGTAAGTTTGTCCCGTTCCACAACAGATGTGAACCGCAAACCAATCAGGGTTAGCCATATTTAATCGGGGAGTGCGATCAGCGACTCTTCCGCGATCGGCTTGGGATTTGGCTTGCTGTACCCAAGCAGATAACTCTGTAGTGGTGATTGCTGTCAGTCCTTTCAAAATAGATACAGCCTTTGCAAGATTTCTCGATAAAGTAAAAAGGCAACCCTAAAAATAAGAATAGCCGAAGCGATCACCTATTCAATTTGCATTGCTTGATAGGCAATACGCTTATTCATAATTATGCCGTTTCATTGGGAATTTTAGATTATTTATGATGCCCCGTGTCAGAGCGCCAGAATTACCACAAAATAGTATTTGGTTTAATACCGATACACCATTATCTATTAAACAACTCAAGGGCAGAGTCGTAATTTTAGATTTTTGGACATACTGTTGTATAAATTGCCTGCATATTTTGCCCGAATTAAAATATTTAGAACAAAAATATAAAGATAGTCTGACAGTTATTGGCGTTCATTCTGCGAAGTTTGATAACGAAAAAGAAACTGAAAATATTCGTCAAGCAATCTTGCGTTATGACATTGAACACCCTGTTGTAGTAGATAGTGGTTTTCGGGTTTGGCAAGAATATACTGTGCGTGCTTGGCCGACTTTAATGATTATCGATCCGCAAGGTTATGTAATTGGCTATGTTTCTGGTGAAGGACATCGTGATGCTTTAGATGAACTACTAGAAAAACTGATTTCCGAACACAAAGAAAAAGGTACGATAAATTTTCAAGAACTCAGCTTAAATTTAGAAAAGCAGCGTCAACCATTAATTACACCTTTAGCTTTTCCCGGTAAAGTATTAGCGACATCAGCGGGTTTATTTATTGCTGATTCTGGTCATTATCGCTTGGTAATGAGTAGCTTAGAAGGCGAAATTATACACATTATTGGCACTGGTAAATCTGGTTTAACTGATGGTAATTTCAGTGAAGCTGAGTTTTCTTCACCTCAAGGGATGGCGTTTGATGCAGATCATCAAATTCTCTATGTTGCTGATACAGAAAACCATGCTTTGAGGCGAGTTGATTTACAGCACCAAGTTGTAGAAACCATAGCAGGAACTGGTGAACAAAGTCGTAATATTCGCCCTGATAGTGGTGCTGCTTTAGAAACTAAATTAAATTCTCCTTGGGATTTGGTGAAGGTAGGAAATACTCTATTTATTGCTATGGCTGGGCCGCATCAAATTTGGGAAATGAATTTAGAAACTGGCGTAATTAAAACTTACGCTGGTACTGGTGCAGAAGGTTGTGTTGATGGCTTACTAACTGAATCTGCTTTTGCTCAACCCAGTGGTATAACTAGCAATGGCGAAGAATTATATATTGCTGATAGCGAAATAAGTTCAATTCGCGGTGTGGGAATTGTAGAACCGCGTTTAGTTAGAACTGTGTGCGGTAGCGGAGATTTATTTGGTTTTGGTGATGTTGATGGACAGGGTGAAAATGTCCGCTTACAGCATTGCTTAGGAGTGGAATATGCAGATAATTTTTTTTGGGTAGCAGATACTTACAATCACAAAATTAAATTAGTTAGTCCTAGCACTGGTAATTGTCAAACAATTTTGGGCGATGGTGCAATGGGTTTGCAGGATGGACAAGGTAAAAATAGTAGATTTTTTGAGCCTTCGGGATTGAGTGTTATGGGTTCAAAGTTATATATTGCTGATACGAATAATCATGCTATTCGTTGTGTTGATTTGAGTTCTTTTGAGGTGACAACAATAAAGTTTCAGGGTTTGTGTGCGCCAGATGTTTGTGTTCCATCTAATTTTTAGGATGATTTCTCACGCAAAGGTGCAAAGAATGAAGTTATGTCTATGCTTGAAATTATAAGTAATTTTTTCATTATTGATATTTTATCGCTTTAATATCAGTATTGTTACCTAAACATTGTAAAAAATAGTGTATTAAAATAGTGTGTTAGCTGGAATTTCATCATATAAATCCTGATTTTGATTGCACTAATAAAATGAAAATGAACAATATATGCCAAATATTGGACTTTGATGCTGATGTTTTGTTGTTTAATAAAGATACTTATATAGTGAGTAGATTTAAAGAATTAATACATGAAAGTTTTAACCAGAAGTTCCGTACTAGACTAAGTGAACATCATAATGATTTTTCTGTTTCAGGTGTTCTTAATAATTTGGCTATAAATGAAGTAAATTTTCTAGCAGAAGATATTGTATGGCAATCTTCCATAGAAGGTGTAAACTGTCAAGTTTTGAGAGTTGGATCTACAGGCTGGCAAGCAGGGAAACTTAGGATAAAGGTATCGTCACAGATTATATCTCCAAACAAACATAGAGAAAGTGGAAACTTCAAGATTAATATATTTTTAGAATTTTATCCTAATGAAGCTCTTGAAGCAGAATCCCCTTTAGATGATATTCGCAAGATGATGCAAGCAACATGAAAACTATTCTCCATATTACGCAAATTGGACAATGGGAAGAGGCGAAAATACTCGGAAGTTATCGCGCTGATTCTCTGGATACTGAGGGTTTTATTCACTGTTCAGAAGCTAACCAAATAGTCAAAGTTGCAAATAGATTTTTCAAGCATCAACAGGGATTGGTAATACTGTTTATTGATGCTGATAAAGTGAAAGCTGAAGTACGTTATGAGGAAGCAGAAATAGGTGAGTTATTTCCTCATATCTATGGAAAGTTAAATATCGATGCAGTGTTTCAGGTGATTGATTTTGAATCTGGAGAAGATGGTTTATTTAATTTACCGCCAGAGGTTGTAAATTTAAGTTAATTAACCGTACAGCCAGAAATATGAAAAGTCTGATAGATGAATAGTTTGCTGCTAGTAAACGCTTAAAAACGCTGAGTAATAATACCCGATGAAAAAGGTCAATTATTGCTTGCGTAAATGTATGTAAATTATTATATTCTGCCTTTCCAGTTGGGAATTATAGGAAGTGAGCGCCCAACTCTAGGGAAAGGAGAAACGATAGTGTTAGCCTCGATAATACCAGGTTATGACATACTAGAAATTATATCTGAAGGAATTAACACAACTGTTTACCGAGCTAGGTCGCAAAAAAACCAGCAGCGTGTAGTTCTGAAAGTTCTCAAGGCTGAATATCCCTCTTTTGAGCAAATTACTCGCTTCAAGCACGAATATAAAACTACAGAAAATCTTAACTGCGAGGGTATTGTTAAAGTTTATAGCCTAGAAAGCTATCAAAATCGCCTGGTGTTAGTAGCAGAAGACTTTGGTGGTATCAGTCTCAAACAGTTTCTCTCTTTGCAGCAGCTTAGTGAAGCTAATTTTTTAAAGATTGCTGTGCAATTAGCTAAAGCATTGTTATCGCTACATCAGAATCGCATTATTCATAAAGATATTAAACCTGCAAATATTATTGTTAATCCGCAGACCGGGATTGTTAAAATTACAGACTTTAGTATTGCGTCACATTTAGATAAAGAAACACCGCAACTGACAAATTCTCATCAATTAGAAGGGACAGTTGCTTATATGTCTCCCGAACAAACTGGGAGAATGAATCGCGCGGTCGATTATCGCAGTGATTTTTATTCTTTGGGGATTACATTTTATGAAATGTTAACTGGTCAATTGCCTTTTGTAACTGACGATTTACTGGAGATGTTTCACTCTCATATTGCCAAGCCAGTTACACCAATTACACAGTTAAAACCAGAAATTTCGAGAACTATAGCCGCGATTGTGATGAAACTGATCGCGAAAAATGCTGAAGACCGCTATCAAAGTGCATTGGGTCTATTAGCTGATTTAGAATTATGCCTTGAGCAATTAGAAACTACAGGGAATATTCCTAATTTTACTCCCGGACAACGCGATCGCACTTCTCAATTACTCATCCCGCAACAATTATATGGCAGAGAATCGGAAGCGATCGCCTTGCTGCAAGCATTTGAGCGTATTAGCCAAGGTAAAAGCGAAATCATGTTGGTTTCTGGCTACTCTGGGATTGGGAAATCATCGCTGGTGAATGAGGTACATAAACCGATTGTCAGACAGAGGGGTTATTTTATTGATGGGAAATTTGATCAATTTAAACGCAATATCCCCTACGTTTCTGTGATCCAGGCTTTTCAATCTTTAATCCAGCAATTATTAACCGAAAATAGTGACAGGTTAACAGCTTGGAAAGAGAAACTCCTGCAAGCACTGGGTAGCAATGGGCAAGTAATTATTGATGTAATTCCGGAAGTAGAATTAATTATTGGTAAACAACCGGAAGTTCCACAATTAGGTGCAGCCGAAAGTTTAAATCGCTTTCATCGTCTATTTCAGTCTTTTATTCAAGTTTTTGCTCAACAATCCCACCCTTTAGTATTATTTCTGGATGATTTACAATGGGCTGATTCTGCTTCTTTAAAATTAATTCAAGTGTTAATGACTAATCCAGATAGTCATTATTTGCTGTTAATTGGGGCATATCGAGATAACGAAGTCGGCCCCAGCCATCCATTAATCAAAACTTTAGAGGAAATTGCCCAAGCTGATACGGTTATTAATAGTATTGTGTTACGCCCATTAGAATTGCCTTATGTCTATCAATTGCTGATGGATACTTTAGGGGATTCTGAAAGAATCTTAGAATTAGCGAAAATTTTATTTAATAAAACCCAGGGTAATCCTTTCTTTTTAACCCAATTAATCAAAGCGCTATATCAAGAAAATATCCTGTATTTCGATTTTAATCAAGGAATTTGGTGTTGGGATATACAGCAAATTCAAACAAAGAATCTGGTAGATAAAGATGTTGTCGAGTTAGTTGCGAGAAACATTCAAAAGCTACCAGAAGCTACACAAACAGCCCTACAGTTAGCAGCTTGTATTGGCAACCGTTTCAGTTTAGATGCATTAGCAACTATTAGCGCCAATAATTTGCAAAGACTAGCAGAAGCTTTGCAACCTGCTTTGCAATTAGGTCTGATTTTACCTTTGAACAATGAATATCGCATACCTTTACTCTTTGCTACCGAAGAGTTAGCAGTTTTAGATTTTGATGACTCTCATATTAGCTATAAATTTTTGCACGATCGCGTCCAACAAGCTGCCTATTCTCTCATTCCCAACCATCAAAGAAAAGTTACGCATTTAAAAATTGGGCAGCAGTTGTTGCAAAATACACCTGCTGAGCAATTAGAGGAAAACATTTTTGATATTATTAATCAACTAAATGTGGGTGCTAGCTTAATCAGTAAGCCATCCCAAAAGCAACATTTGGCAGAATTAAATTTGTTGGCGGGGAAAAAAGCCAAAGCCGCAACCGCTTACTTAGTGGCGATCGCCTATTTAAATACTGGTATCAAACTTTTAGCAGCTGATAGCTGGTTCAGTGAATATGACTTGACTTTAGCCTTGATGGTGGAAGCCGCAGAAGCAGCATATCTCGGTGGTGATTATCAGTTGATGGAGAATTTAGCTAGTCAAGTATTGCAAAATGCCCGCACGCTACTTGATAAAGTGAAAATTTATGAGGTAAAGATTCAGGGTTATGTTGCCCAAAATAGACAACCGGAAGCGATCAAAACGGCTTTAACTGTCTTAGAACTTTTGGGTGTGAGATTCCCTGATGCGCCTAGCGAAGCAGATATCAGCGAAAGTTTGCAAGCCACGCAACTGATATTAACAGGCAGAAGTTTTGAGGATTTAATCGATCTACCAGCAATGACAGATCCGCAAATCTTAGCAGTGATGCGGATTATCGCCACAGTAACGGCGGCTGTATATCAAGCAGTACCGATGCTGCTACCCTTAATTGTCTTTAAGCAGGTAAGACTATCGGTACAATATGGCAACGCGCCAGTCTCCACTCTCGCCTACGCTTGGTATGGCGTAATTCTCTGTGGAGTCATTGGGGATATTGATGCAGGCGATCGCGCTGGGAAATTAGCATTGGGTTTGCTATCAAATATCCAGGGTAAAGCACTGCAAACTAGTACTTTCAATATGATTTACCCGTTTGTGAAGCCGTGGAAGCATCATATTCGCGAGTCGCTACTACCATTACTAGATGCACATCATAATGGTTTAGAAACAGGGGATTTAGAATACTCCGCTTACTGTGCCTACAATTATTGCAGCCTTTCCTACTTCCTAGGCAAGGAACTGCAAACCTTAGAACCAGAGATGGCAATTTACAGTCAAGTTTTAGAGCAAATCAAGCAGGAAGTAGCCCATAATTATCTCAAAGTATTTCGCCAATCTCTATTACATCTGATCAGTGATGTTCCCTTCTCTGGGAAGTTGGTAGGTGTAGCATATGACGAAGAAATTATGCTACCTCTACATTTGCAAGCTAACGATCGCTATGCCATTGGTACTTTATACGTCAACAAATTAATTCTCTGTTATCTATTTGGTGAATATCAACAAGCCGCAGTAGCCGCAGATTTAGCAAAGGAATATTTAGATGGGGTAACTGGTTCGTTTATGGTGCCAGTTTTCCACTTTCATGATTCTCTCACCCAGCTTGCCATGTTAGCCCATACCCCCAGCCCAGAAAAAGAACCCTTGTGGTTGCGGGTAGTTGCTAACCAAGAAAAGCTGAAAACATGGGCAAATCATGCACCCATGAACCACAAGCACAAGTATTGCTTAGTTAAAGCCGAGTACCATCGCGCATTGGGTGAATATTTAGAAGCGATGGAATATTATGATCGCGCCATTGCTGGTGCTGCTGAACATGGTTACATTCACGAAGAAGCACTAGCAAATGAACTCGCTGCTGAAATGTATATATCAATGGGTAAGAAAAAAATTGCCCAAGTTTACATCACAGAAGCTTATTATGGTTACCACCGTTGGGGTAGTACTGGCAAAGTCAAACATCTAGAGAAACGATACCCCGATTTAATTCTTCGCAGCAATCATGCGATTGCTTCTACTGGTAGCATTTCTAGAACATTCAAATTAGATGCATCTCTCAGTTCGCACTCAACAACCAGTAGTGGTATCAGCTTGGATATCGTCACAGTAGTCAAAGCGAGTGAGGCGATTAATAATGAAATCTCCTTAGAAAGTTTACCGCGCACGCTACTACATATCATTTTAGAAAATGCTGGGGCTCAAAAAGGTTGCTTAATTTTAGTTAAAGATGAGCAATTAATTATTGAAGCGATTGATAGCAGTATGATTGATTCGCAAGTTACTTTGCTATCAACTCCTGTAGAAGAAAGCGAACTTGTACCCAAAAAGCTGATCAATTATGTAGCGAGAACTCAGCAACCTTTGGTAATTAGAGATGCTAAACTCGATCCAGTTTCTAATAAAGATATTTATATTCAAAATCATGAATGTAAATCCATATTATGTGTACCTATTTTTTATCAATCCAAGTTTATCGGTATATTTTACCTAGAGAATAATTTAATTACTGGTGCATTTACACCCGAACGGCTAGAACTGTTGAAAATACTGTCTTCTCAAGCTGCGATCGCGCTGAAAAATGCCCGTCTATATGCCAAAGAACAAGAAAAATCTCAAGACTTAGCAGCAGCATTATTACAACTCCAACAAACTCAAACTCAACTTGTACATACAGAAAAAATTTCATCTTTAGGGCAGTTAGTAGCGGGAGTCGCCCATGAGGTAAATAATCCGGTTAGTTTTATTTTTACTAACCTAACTCATGCCAAACGCTATATCGAAGACTTAATTAATTTACTACATCTTTATCAACAGCATCTACCTCATCCTCCAGCAGAAATAATAGATGAAATAGAAGCAATAGATTTGGATTTCCTATTAGAAGACTTGCCGAATATGATTTCCTCCATGAAAGAGGGAACCCATCGAATTAGAGATATTATGCAATCTCTACGCAATTTCTCACGCAAAGATGGTTTAGATAAAAAGGCGGTAAATATTCATGAGGGTATTGAAACCACGCTGATGATTTTATCCCATCGTTTAAAGGCTTATCCCTATCGTCCTGCAATTCAAGTAGTTAAGAATTATGCTGATTTACCCCTGATTGCTTGTTATCCTGGGCAATTAAATCAGGTATTTATGAATTTGCTAGCTAATGCTATTGATGCTTTAGAAGAGTCTAATGAAGGCAAGAATTATGCTTTTATAGAACAGCATCCCAATGTCATTACAATTTCTACCACAGTCAGCGATCAACAAGTAAAAATTTCGATTGCTGATAATGGGATGGGAATTCCAGAGTCAGTCAAGGAAAAAATATTTCAAGCCTTTTTTAGCACTAAGCCAGAAGGTAAAGGTACTGGTTTAGGGTTATCTATTAGTCATCAAATAGTTACCAAAGTCCACAATGGTACTTTTGAATGCGTTTCTTCCCCTGGTAAAGGTGCAGAGTTTATTATTCAGATTCCTATTGATAGGAATTAGCAATCAAGTAATCTTATAATCCAATACAGTTCAGTTAAGAAAATTAATTGACAACGAAGCTAAAAAACTAGTTACTCAACAAAAAACTCAACAATCCTTTTGGAGGGGGTTTGGGGGACGCAACCGTCACCCAATCGGGGGTTTGGGGGAGAATCCCCCAATTGAGCTAGCTTTTTCCACAAGTGACAAATCAATCACTAATAATCTTATATGAACTGTATTTTCATATAATATACTTTGGCATAGGTTGGTAATTGGTAATTATAAAAATTAAATACCCAATATTGCAATACTGTTGATAATTGAATGGTGCGTTGCGCTGCGCGACAACACACCCTACTTTTATTCAGTTAATCCCCATTCCAACTTTAGCGTTTCTAGTTTGGGATTTTTGACGCTCAATCTTTTACATTCATCCAAAAATTCTTTTACCTGTTCTTCATTGAGAGTTAAACCACCTTCTTGTAAATTATGAATGTAAGTGATGATATCAGCAGTTGTTAGAGATGCGCTGATTTCTTCTAGTAAAACTGCGTTTCTCACTTCTCTACACACCAATTCGATATCAGATGAGGTAAATCTGGTGCTCTTTTCGGCTAGCATTTCAAAATTAATTATCTGATTAAAATCAATTTTTGCTAGATAATGTTGAAATAACTCTATCCTTTCCCTTTGATCAGGGGGAAAAATAGGAATTTTCCAATCTAATCTACCAGAACGCTTTAAGGCGCTATCTATACCACTTAAATAATTGGTTGCGCCGATCACAATTACATTGCTATTTCGCAGGTTATTTAATTCTATCAATAATTGATTAATTGTAGCTTTTTGGTCTGTATGGGCGTTATCTTCATTACGGTTAAAGCCAATACTATCTAACTCATCAATAAATAAAACCGAAGGAGATTTCTTTTTAGCTTGAGCAAAGATATCGCGGATATTTTTCTGACTTTGACCTATCCATACACTGATAATATCAGCAGGGGAAAATTTAAAGAAATATCTGCCAGATTCATTAGCGAATGCATTGGCTAAAAGAGTTTTACCACAACCAGGTAATCCATAGAAGAGAATCCCGCTAATCGCATCTTTATATCCTTTAGATTGTAGCCTCAAAAGTTTGGTTAATTTTTCCTTTTCTTCCTTCAAACCTTTAACTTGGCTAAAATCAAGCTTGGTTTCTGGGAGGCGTTGAGTTAAAGGATAAGTCTGGATTAAACTGGGTTTTTTAGCTGCATATTCCAAAGCTGGATATGCAAGCACATCAAAAGATACTGGAACTAATTGATGATTTTCATAATCTGGTGCCATAACCACAATTTTAAAAGTATCATCATAATAACCAGCTAGTTTATATTCGAGAACTTCTTTAATCTTTTTAATTTGGTAAGAGTTACGCGCAATTTCAAAACCAGGAAATACTAACCACACAGTATGTAGTTTATTCGGCCAGACTTTGGATTTTTGCAAAATTCTTCTGAGTGAATCTAAGAAGAGATTATTATCCTGAAATTCTTGATACTTCAGAGTTTCGATTTCCACAATTACCTGATTATCTACATATACAGGGATGATTTCACTATGATATTCTTCATACTCATAGCTATCTTCATCATCGCTGTTTTCCTGGTCTTTAGAACTTAGTTCTACTTCACAGCGAATTTTAGACAAATCATAGCCTAAAGCTTCTAAGGTTTTAATCGCAAAATATTTGAGATAAATATATTCTGTACTTTCCTCTCGCCACTTCAAACTATAAAAATGTTCGGCTTTCATACCGATTAATAGCTGAGAATCAGCTAAGATTTGCGCTTTTTGTAATTCTAGAAAGTAATTTAATAAAGAAACTTCATCTTCTTCCATCTCATAACGCGGAAGTTCTAACAAAAGACGGAAATGAGCATAAATTTCTTCTTTATGCTGAATAGCAGCTTCGTTGGGATATTTGCATCGCAGAGTAAAGGTAAAAGGAATTTTACTAGCTACCCTATCCACTAAATAGCCTAAAGCATCTTCTTGTTGCTGTGCTTGAATTTCTGATACAGGTGGGCAATGAAATACTATAAATAATTGTTCAGAATTATATTTATTGGCGTAGACTGATATCTGTTCAAATTGCTCATCAAATTTTTCGCAATCTAGTAAATCTAAGCCAGTAGTGCCGAGAATGACACTAGTCATGGTAGAAAAATAAAAGTGATAAATATTAGCACCAGATAGCGAATAATCATCATCGTCATCATCGTCATCAGTAGTAATATTTGTGTTAAATTTTTGATTCGATGATGTCGGGATACTATTATTACCTCTATATTGATATTTCCTAATCAATTCATAATTTAATATTTTAGTCACAATATCAGAGAAGAAATCTTCTACTTGGGGAATAAGAAAAATTCCCACTGGTTGATTTGAGTCTAAACAGGCTTGAAACCTTTCATATTCTTGCTCAGAACCGAAATCAAATAAGTAATAGAAAAAGTCATGCTTAACTGGAAATGCTGCACTCAATTTACTAAAAATTGGTTGCATATCAGCAATTTGCACATCAGGAGTGACATCTTTAAGAGAAATAGCCAGTTTAGTATCTAAGGGAATATACAAATCAAATAGGGGATCTGTGGAAAGTCCCAATTCAGCTAGCGCATGATTAAAATTATCTACAAAAGCTTGACTGCGACGCTGGTAGCCCAACTGTTCCATAATGGTTTTAACGCGTAGGCTTTTTTGAGTTCTACCAGTTCGCTGAAGTTCATTTTTAATTGAGCGTAAGTAGCCTGTATATGACATTTTGTATTTTCTAGTCGTAATTGTTAAGCAAGCATCCCTAAGGGTAGCAAGTATATAATTCCCTACGCGAGATGTCTAGTTAACTTACACAGGCGATCGCATTTTACAAGTATCACGACACCACCAACTTATTTGTCAAGCAGACATATTTACTCCATATCTTTGACATACGCCTCAGTTATTCTTCTGAATAATAAGTCTAGCTCGATAGATTTATTAAGTGTTTTTCAAGAGGTTAGTAATATGAAACAGCTGGTTTCTCAAAGCTTGCTGGGAATGGCAGGTGCAACATTTTTGATTTGCTTATCTCAACCTCTAATGGCACTTGTACCGAATAATGTGGGAGTAATTCTCAACAGTGGTTCGACAAATACCATTGGTTACCGGATTTACATTTCTCCCAATGGAGAAGCCAATTATGTAGATGGAAATGGTTCTGGTAAAGGTAAACTTCCTGAGAAATTGACGAACCGATTTTTCCGTGATTTAAAAGCTGCTGAACCATTATCAGATTTACCAGTGAACCCAAAGTGCGTCAAGTCAACTTCTTTTGGCACGACTACTACTGTCAGTTTAGGTGGTCAGCAATCCACAGATATTAGCTGTCCTGGTAATGCTAAAGCTAGGCGTTTAGATAATGATGCGATCGCAATTGCTAAAGCTTTAAAAGTCATCAATGTTCCTAATAGTAAAGGCAAACCTTTACCACCTCAGAATTTTTAATTCAATTTGAGTCTTGAAGTTGCTTATGTAGTTAGGTGCTGATTTCCAAAATGATTTTTTACGAATTAACTATTCTAGCACCTAACGCACTATAGGACTCAGATTTGATTTCTGAAAAAATCTAAGTATATGTAGGGTGCGTTACACTTCGTGATAACGCACCGTATTCTGAGCTTTGGTGCGTTGCGCTGCGCGACAACACACCCTACGTATTTGTTCAATAATCAAATATGAATCCTATATACATAAGGCGATGCGTTACGGCTAAATGTTATTGTCTGTTTGTCCCAAATCCTTTCATAGCCGTAACACATCCTACTTAAGATTTACTGGATACAAGACAATTTTATTGCCAGCATAAAACCTGATTCCTCTAATAGCTATTGATAAAACAAGAGAGACGAATCTATTTCGCCTCTCTCTTTCTCTTAGGTATACTTTCCAGATAGTATCTTTAGCCAAGACAAGCAGCTAAATCTTGTTCTGGGGTAGTAATGAGTTTAAGATTGTATGTCTCGGAAAGTAACTTCGCAACATTGGGTGTGAGGAAAGCTGGAAGCGTGGGGCCGATGCGAATATTTTGAATACCCAGATAAAGTAGGGTTAACAGCACTGCGATCGCTTTTTGTTCGTACCAAGATAGTACCAATGACAGTGGTAGTTGATTGACATTAACTTGGAATGCTTGCGCTAAAGCAACAGCAATTTGAATAGCTGAGTAAGCATCGTTACATTGTCCCAAATCTAGCAATCTGGGAATACCGCCAATATCACCGAGTTGCTTGTCAAAGAAGCGGAACTTTCCACAGCCGAGAGTCATGACTATGCAATCACTAGGAATCGTTTCAACTAAATCTGTGTAGTAATTGCGTCCTGGTTTAGCACCATCACAACCACCAACTAAGAAGAAGTGGCGAATATTACCTGCTTTTACCGCATTAACCACAGTATCAGCTACACCTAAAACGGCATTCCGCGCAAAACCTGTAGTTACTGTACCGCGATCGCTCTCTTCTTCAAAGCCAGGTAATGCCAAAGCTTTTTGGATAATCGGTGTAATGTCGCGAATGCTGACGTGCTGTAAACCAGGATAACCTACAGGCCCCAAGGTAAATACTTTATCTTTGTAAGTTTCATGAGGAGGCATGAGGCAGTTAGTTGTCATCACAATTGCACCAGGGAAATGCTCAAACTCATGGGTTTGATTTTGCCATGCGGTGCCATAATGCCCATATAAGTGAGGATAAGTCTGTTTTAGTTTAGGATAGCCATGTGCAGGTAGCAATTCACCATGTGTATAAACTTTAATCCCGGTTCCGGCTGTTTGCTCTAGAATAGCTCGCAAGTGGAGTAAATCATGCCCTGATACAAGGATGGCTTTACCAACTGTTACACCTAAAGTCACAGGAGTGGGGGTAGGATGCCCAAAGGTATTGGTATTACCAGCATCCAGCAATTCCATTGCTTTTAGGTTCATCTTACCTACTTGCAATGTGATGTCTAGCCATTCTTGCAAACTCTTGTCTTGAGCATCGAGATTAGCTAGAACTTCATGGAAAAATACATATAAATCTTCGTCATGCTCCCCAAGTTCTAAAGCATGGAAAGCATAAGCAGCTACGCCCTTCAGACCATATAATATCGTGAGCTTCAGCGAGAAAATATCTACATTTTTAGCAGATTGACCGATAAATTCAAATTCTAAGTCTTTTCCTTGTTTAATTAGCTGTTGTTGATCCCCAGCAGGTTGGAAATTAGCGATCGCAGAATTTACCGCAGCGTTACCTAATGCTTGTATTTGTAACTTCAGACTCTCACGTAAAGCGATCGCGCGATTCACAAACGCGACAAAATCATCAGCTGAGAAATTCACATTCGTCAGCGTCGAAAACAGCATCTCACAGGTGAACTCATCTTGATCGCGAGTAGTAATACCAAAAGATTTAGCTTGCAGCGCTACTTGCGACAATCCCCGCAGACAATGCACCAGTAAATCTTGTAATGCATCTACCTCTGGACTTTTACCGCAGGCTCCCCACTGATAACATACATCACCACGGGTTGTTTGTTCACACTGATTACAGAACATAAGTCTTTCACTCCAATCTTTATGCCTTTAGAGTATTGACAATTTGCAAGTAAAACCTTGATCTAAGTCAAGAGAATCTGCAAAGTTTGGTAAAGATATCAGTAGGAATATGGGGGAAGGCAAAAAGGGGGAAAGGGGAAAGGAACAAAGTCAGAAGCTATAAACCTTGTCCTATAAGCTTTTTACTCAACAAAATTTACAGTTAAAAATACTTAACTAAGTAAATTGAACATTGTTGTCCTGAATTTATTTTTTGAATTAGCTAGGACTTACGCAAGTGTCACATTATTTTTCGTTTAGGCTGTCCAAGGTCAACCGTCAAAAGTCCAAAAAAACTGAATTTTTGACCCTTGACCCTTGACTCTTGACTCTTAAACCAGAAAATGGGTGTACCAGTTGCGTAAGTCCTGTTAGCATGAAGCTGCCTTGACTCTAACGCTGCATATTTTTCTTTCTAGACAGTCAACATTCAAGCGTGAACAGTCAACCAATTACTTGAGTTTTCGCTGTAAATGATACAACTTCATCATTTGTTATCTTCACAAGTTCCTCAAACTCTTTGCCTATAACTCAAGGCGCAGGGTATTTAAGATGCTTAAGGCTAAAGGCTAATTCTGATAGAGACTAGAAGCAATGTCAGTAAAAACTTTAACAATCAATAACCAATTAATTAGCGCCCGTGAGGAGGAAACTATCCTCAACGCGGCGCGAGAGGCGGGAATTCATATTCCCACTCTGTGTCACTTGGAAGGAGTCTCAGATATAGGTGCTTGTCGGCTGTGCTTGGTAGAAATTGCCGGGAGCAATCGCCTTTTACCAGCTTGCGTTACCAAGGTGGGAGAAGGTATGGAGGTGAAAACCGATTCGGAACGGTTGCAAAAATACCGCCGCACAATTATTGAAATGCTGTTTGCGGAAGGCAATCACGTTTGTTCTGTGTGCGTAGCCAATGGCAATTGTGAATTGCAAGACTTGGCGATTGAGACAGGTATGGATCATGTACGTCTCAATTACCATTTCCCCGATCGCAAAGTTGATGTTTCTCACGATCGCTTTGGTGTTGACCATAACCGTTGTGTTCTTTGTACACGCTGCGTCCGTGTTTGTGATGAAGTCGAAGGCGCGCATACTTGGGACTTGGCAGGTAGAGGTTCTAATTCCCATGTAATTACTGATTTAAATCAACCTTGGGGAACCTCAAGCACTTGTACTTCCTGCGGTAAATGTGTGAATGCTTGCCCCACAGGTGCAATTTTTTACCAAGGTTCCAGCGTCGGTGAAATGCAACACGATCGCGCAAAACTAGAGTTCCTTGTCACAGCACGGGAGAAAAAACAATGGTTCGTGTGAAATTTGCAACGGTTTGGCTAGGTGGTTGTTCTGGCTGTCATATGTCATTTCTCGATTTAGATGAATGGTTAATTGACCTAGCAGAACAAGTAGATGTAGTTTATAGCCCCTTCGTTGATATCAAACAATACCCCGAATGGGTGGATGTAGTCTTAGTAGAAGGCGCGATCGCCAATGAAGAACATTTAGAAATTCTGCACATAGTCAGAGAGCGATCGCAAATTCTCATTTCCTTTGGTGACTGTGCTGTTACTGGTAATGTTACCGCTTTACGCAATCCTTTAAGCACCGAATCCGTCCTGCAGAGTTGTTATGTGGAAGCAGCGGATCTTCACGGCCCGATACCAGATGCACCAGGCATTGTCCCGCCATTATTAGATAAAGTACAGCCAGTACATACCCTCGTCCCAGTAGATATTTACTTACCTGGTTGTCCCCCTTCCGCCGATAGAATTCGCGCCGTACTAGAACCTTTATTGAAGGGCGAAAAACCACATTTAGAAGGACGCGACTTATTGAAGTTTGGTTAATTTTGCATTTGGTAATGGGTAATTGGTAATTGGTAATGGGTAATTGGGTGTTTGGTGTTTGTTACTTTCCCTTATTCCCAATCCCTAGTCCCCAATCCCCAATCCCCAATCCCCACTCCCCAATCCCCACTCCCCACTCCCAACAACATCTATGTCTCAAAAAATCATCATCGATCCAGTCACCCGTATTGAAGGACACGCCAAAATATCGATTTATTTGGATGATACGGGACAAGTTAGTGATGCGCGGTTTCATGTAACCGAGTTTCGCGGATTTGAAAAATTTTGTGAAGGTCGTCCTTTCTGGGAAATGCCAGGAATTACGGCGCGCATTTGTGGTATTTGTCCGGTAAGTCACTTATTGGCTTCAGCGAAAGCAGGCGATCGCCTCCTCTCTGTGACTATTCCGAAAACCGCAGAAAAACTGCGTCGCTTAATGAATTTGGGGCAAATTGTCCAATCTCATGCTTTGAGTTTCTTCCACCTCAGCGGCCCGGATTTACTCTTAGGCATGGATAGCGATCCCCAAAAACGCAACGTCTTTGGTTTAATTGCTGCTGAACCAGAAATTGCCCGTGGCGGTATCCGCTTGCGTCAATTTGGACAAGAAATTATTGAAATCTTAGGTGGGCGGAAGATTCACCCATCCTGGGCGATTCCCGGTGGTGTGCGCGAACCCTTATCCGCAGAAGGACGCGCCCATATTCAAGGCCGTATTCCCGAAGCGCGAGAAACAGTACTCAATGCATTGGGAATGTTCAAGAAGTTACTTGAACCCTATGAAAAAGAAGCCCAAACCTTTGGTAATTTCCCTAGTTTATTTATGGGATTAGTGACACCTGAAGGTTTATGGGAAAATTACGACGGCAATCTGCGGTTTGTAGACAGTGACGGCAATATTATTGCTGATAAACTCGACCCAAGCCGCTATTACGAATTTATTGGCGAAATCGTCCAGCCTGATTCTTATTTAAAATCTCCTTACTATCGCCCTTTAGGTTTTCCTAACGGCAATGGTAATCAGTCCGAAAGTGGTATGTATCGAGTCGGGCCGTTAGCAAGGTTAAATGTTTGTAGCCATATCGGTACGCCTTTAGCTGATGCAGAGTTAAAAGAATTTCGAGATAAAGGTAAAGGCACAGTTACCTCATCATTCTTCTATCATTACGCTCGATTGATTGAAATTTTGGCATCAATTGAGCGCATTGAAATTTTACTCGATGACCCAGATATTTTATCAACTAGACTCCGTGCTGATGCAGGAATTAACCAATTAGAAACCGTCGGTGTTAGTGAAGCACCACGTGGCACATTATTCCATTTTTATCAAATAGATGAAGATGGCTTAATTCAAAAAGCCAACTTAATTATTGCCACGGGTCAAAATAATTTAGCAATGAATCGCACCGTCGCCCAAATTGCTAAACATTTTATTCATGGCCCAGAAATTCCCGAAGGAATGTTAAACCGTGTGGAAGCAGGTATTCGTGCTTTTGACCCTTGTTTAAGCTGTTCAACTCATGCAGTGGGACAAATGCCATTGCATATTGAATTAGTAGGCGTAGATGGTACAGTTGTCAAAGAAGTTTGGCGGGATTAATCCTTGTAGAATTCGTAATTCGTAATTAATGCGAATTTTATGGTGCGTTGTGCTTTGTAACAACGCACCATTAACTAATACTTATTGATGTTTTCCCATTGCTGCTTAAAATCTTGCCCCCTTTTTATCAGCCTTGATCACCAAATGCTTGCCCATATCAGCGTTGAGCGTTCCTAAGCAGACCAAGCTTCCCGAAAATCGGCATACAAAGTTAATCCCCCATCAATAAACAGCGTTTGACCTGTAATGTATGCTGCTTCATCAGAAGCTAAAAAAGCTACCGCAGCCGCCATTTCTTCAGCAGTTCCCGCACGATTCATCGGAATATGACTTTCTACAACTGCTTTCTTTTCTGGGTCATCAGTCCAAGCTTCATTAATAGGTGTAATTGTCGCTCCTGGTGCAATAGCATTAACTCGAATACCTCGGTTCGCATATTCTAAAGCTAAAGTTTTAGTGAGATTTTCCATCCCACCTTTGCTAATAGAATAACTAACATACGTTGGTCTGGGAATAATTTCATGAACGCTAGAAATATTGATGATTACCCCAGGACGGTTTTGTGAAAGATAATATTTAATCGCCTCACGAGCGCAGAGATAAGCACCTCGCAAGTTTACTGCTAATACTTGGTCAAAATCTGCTGTTTTTAACTCATGGGAAGGGCATTCTTTTTGAATTCCCGCATTATTTATCAGAATATCCAAACTACCAAATTTTTCGATAACAGTATCTACCATATAAATAATGTCTGCTTCTTGAGAAACATCGCCTTGAATTGGTAATGATTGAACACTGCAATTGTTAATATCTCCACAAGCTTTTTGCATCGCCATTTCTTCAGTATCTTCCGCTTCTTCCAAGCTTTTGCGGTAATTAATGGCAATGTTACATCCTTCTTGAGCTAGGCGAATCGCGATCGCCTGACCAATACCCGAACTCGCTCCGGTAATTAAAACATTTTTACCTTTTAATCCTTTCATAGTAATTCTTCCTTTCACAGAGATTCCTATTAACTAAAAAAACGCCGTCATCATAGGATGGACACTACTTAAATTTCGTATCCACCCTACAAAAACTGCGGACAAACTAATACCAATTTGAAAAAAGAATGCGACAGATAGTAGAGGCAAGGCAATGCCTTGCCCTCTAGAATATATTGATGTGTCGCAAACATTATTTGAATTGGTATAAATAATTTTGACTACTTAGCGCAGGTTAGCAGGGACATTGTCAGGAACTACCCACAGGTAAATCGTTTTACCATCTACTTGTTGCACTTGTTGGGGTTTCCAATCGCCCATATCAAAAGCGTGGGAAACAATGCGAGTCCCTGGTTTAAGTTCTTGTAATAACTTGGGTCTGAGTTTTAAATTGATATCTGGTAGTAAATAAAGGGTAACTACCGAAGCTGGGCTTAAATCTGTTTGAAATAAATCTTGTTGGCGGAACTCAACGCGATCGCCTACTTGAGAACTTTGGAGATTTTGTTTCGCTTCTTGGACGCGTTGCGGATCGATATCTATCCCAACACCACGCGCCCCATATTTCTGTGCTGCTGTGATGGGGATTCTACCATCGCCGCTACCTAAGTCGTAAATGACATCATTACTATTCACTTTTGCTAGTCTTAACATTGCATCTACTACAGGCTGTGGAGTTGGGACATAAGGAACATCAGTTTCGACTTGTTGTACTGGGGTAGTAGTAGGAGTAGATGTTTGGGCTTCTGTTTCAAAATCCCTAACGGTGGTGCATCCAGCCACACCTAAACTAGCAACACTAACGCTTGTAATTAGCAAAAGTACAATTCGTTGTAATTTCATAATTTTCTCCTTTGTCAATTGTGAGTTTTTCCAGCCAAAGAATAGATAGAAAATGAAAATTTTATTCAGGGTTAGAGCCAAAACATGGCAGATTGATTGAGCAGTAAATTTGCGTTTTAAGGGAAATCCCAACAAAAAAATTCACCAATGTATGCAGATGAATTTTGTAATTTTCCCTGCTTATTCATCGCAGATTTCTTAACGAACGTTGTCGATAGTTATTCCACAGCAACAAGGGAATACCAGCACCGACAACTAAAACCCCGACTATTGCCCCTATGCCTGTATAAGCCAAGCTGGAGTAAAGTAAGTAACCACAAATAATGCAAAACAGCAAGGGAATCCAAGGATAAAATGGCACTTGGAAAGGTCGATTGATTTGAGCATCTCGTTGGCGTAAAACAAATAATGAAATCGCAGACAGTAGGAAAAAAAACCAAAATACTGGTGCGGTGTATTCCACCATTGTTTCAAAACCATTACGGGTGATGGTGCCTAAAAACACCAATGAAAGAGCGATCGCACCTTGCATTAATAAGGCTTGAGTGGGTGTTTCCTTTTGTTGTTGCCAACCTCCCATAAAGGAAAACATCGAGAAATCCTGCCCTAGGGCGTAATTACTGCGTGCGCCTGTCAAAATGGTGGCGTTAATTGCCCCTAGAGTGCAAATTGCTACTAAAATACTCAGAAATAAAGCGCCAGATGTCCCCACAGTCCGATCCATTAAAGAGGAGGCGACAGCTTCAGACTTAGCCATTCCTGTTAATCCTAGGCCTCGTAAATATGCCAAATTAATGAGTAGATAAATAGCAGTGATGATGCCGATACTCCAAACTAGCGATCGCACCATATTGCGCCTTCTATCTTTAATTTCGGCGGAGATATAAGCTGCTTCATTCCAGCCACCAAAGGACAGCAAGACAAATACCATTGCCAATCCCCAGTTTGTTGAAGTTGCGGAAGTGGTGGGAGTTGGCAGAGTTGTAGGGTTATTAGCAGCAACTCCAATCATCACAACCAGGAGTAAACCAAGTATTTTCGCCGCAGTCAGCCAGTTTTGCGTCCATTTACCAGGGTATAAACCCAGGATGTTCAAACCTGTCAGCAGGATAATTGCGATCGCGGCATAAATGGAAGAAGAATAAGGCCCTAACAGCCATAAACCAGAGAAATAATCTCCAAAAACAAATGCCAACAAGACAATTGAACCAGTTTGAATTACTGTCATTCTTGCCCAAGCAAACAGAAAAGCAACAGAACGTCCAAAAGCACGTTTCAAATAATAGTAAGTTCCCCCAACATCAGGGTAAGTAGTTGCTAGTTCTGCGTAGCACAATGCCCCAACCAAAGAAACCGCACCACCAAGTAACCACAGCAGTAAAACATTGATATCGCTACCTGCATTCGCGGCGACAAATGCCGGAGTTTGAAAAATTCCTGCACCAATAACAATTCCTACAATTAGAGCCACAGCATCTAATAAAGCCAATGATTGCTTTGGTGCTGCAACTGCGGCTATAGCGGTACGTTCTTGTAAATTGCTGTAGTTTTGTTGTCTGTTCACATCAGTTCCCACGAATAGTAATTTGAGCTTATGCAACACTTAGCAGTACGATTCAAAGAGCGCCATTGCTGCAATCAAGCCGAAGAGTTAAGTTTCTTCATTGATAATTACTTTTGAACTCTGCGTTGATTTCAGTTTGACAAGCAAATGTGATTTAAAAGTGACAACAATTTCAATAATTGTGAGGGAAATAGGAAAAGGGTAATGGTTAAAGGTTTTCACCTTTTCCCTTTTCCCTTTCACCTTTTTATCTTGAAAAACTCTATCCTATGCAGTATTGACAATAATGTTCTAGTTTCATACCAAAGGTAGAAGAATTTGGAAATTTGACCCCTGTCCCACGACACTAGAAACGTTAATTTGTCCGCCATGAGCTATTACTATTTGTTGTGCGATCGCTAATCCTAATCCAAACCCACCAGTTTTACGCGATCGCTCCTTACTGACGCGGTAAAATCGCTCAAAGATATGTGCTAAATCACTTTGTGAAATCCCGATCCCATTATCTGTAATTGCAATCACAGCTAAATGATGTTGTGTAAATAACCGTAACTTAACTTCACCACCAGCAGGAGTATATTTACAAGCATTATTGACTAAATTAGTTACAGCTTGACGCAGTAATTCAGCATTTCCATAAATATTTATACGCTCTCTAGTTAGTTCGCCTTTGAAATTTAGATGCTGTGCAATCTCATGTTTGGCATAATCATCGATTAACTGCTGCACTAAATTTTTTAAATCAAATTTTTGTAATTTTTCCTCAGATAATCTACCTTCATGACGGGCTAAAAATAGTAAATTATCTACCAAATTACTCATTGACTTGGCAATATCAACTATTTTTTGAAAGCGTTGCCGTTGTGCTTCTAAATTATGAGTAGTAGACAATGAACCATACTGAGCATTACTAATGACTGCTGCTAAAGGAGAACGCAATTCATGGGAAGCATCTGCTGTAAATCGCATCAGTTGCGAGTAACTGTAGAGAATTGGTTGCATAGCTAATCCTCCTAACCACCAACCTGTTAGTGCAATGACTCCTAAAGTTGTTGGTACTGCAATAGATAAAACTAACCGTAACTGAGCGAGATTATCTTCCATAGCTGTCATTGGTATTGCAGCTTGTAAATACCCAATTAACAATCCATCTTGGTAAACAGGCAAAGTTACTTGACGCAACCAAATATGAGAATTTCCAGTTTCTAATGTATGGAAACCATTTGTTATAATTATTTGCTGTTTGGGAAGTTCGCCAAAAAATTGTACTAATTGCTTTTGCTCATCATACCAACGCACATAAACAAATTGGCTATCTGGTGGTAGTTGCGCCCGACTCCCTAATAAGGGAACATTTTCTAAATCTACTTTCCGTTGATTATTATTAAATTTATATTTAACATTAGCTGCCATTACTGTGGTTTTTTTATAAATTAATCTATCAAGTTCCTCCAGTTCATCTTTAACCTCCATAGAATAAACTATCGCCGCAAATACTATTAAAATACTCCCCATAGCAAGAGTAAACCAAGTTGCAATATTGCGACGGCTACGATTAAACATAATTGAAATTGGGCATGGGGCATTGAGAATTGGGCATTGGCGAAAATGCAAATAATCAAAAATACGCTTTAAATCATAAATAATTTGGTGGAAATAAACCAAACTATGTTAAGAAATCCAAATAGGTTTGAAATCCTTCCCAATGACAAATGACCAATGACAGCCTTAGCCAGTTATCTTTAATTACGCCGACCTAGTTATTTTTTATTAACCCGTTACTGTTTCTGGTGATTTTAAACTGTATCCCATACCATAAATAGTTTTAATCCAATCTCCTGCACCAATGATTTGTAACCTATGCCGCAATTTACGTACTAGCACAGTTAATGCATTACTTTCTGGTTCTGCACCCCATTCCCATAATGCTTGTTCAAGTTGGTCACGAGTTAAAATTTGATTGGGATGACGCATTAAATATTCTAGTAATTGAGCTTCGCGGTGAGATAATTCCACAGTCTTAGAACCGCGCTCAAGAATTAAGCTATTTAAATGTAATTGTAAATCTGACACAGATAGCGAATTTCCTTGCCAAGAAGGAATTCTTCTTCCCAATGCACGTACTCGCGCCAATAACTCAATTAAATCTGCTGGTTTAACCAAATAATCATCGGCTCCTGCATCTAAACCCATTACCTTATCAACTGTAGTATCCTTAGCTGTCAGCATTAGTACAGGTGCATTCTTTCCAGCACGTCGATACTGTTGGCAAAGACTCAAACCGTTAACATTTGGTAACATCCAATCTAAAATTAATAAGTCATAATCTTTGTGCGCCAATAACCACTGAGCTGTTTCGCCATCTTCAACACCATCAACGGTATATCCAGCTTCGGTTAAAATCCCTTGTAATGGCTCCAACTGTTCAAGGTCATCTTCTACAAGTAAGATTCGCATATATCCGTCGGGTGAAATATATTTAGGTCAATTTCATCTCAGAAAATCATAAAAAAGCCTCAAGTTTTTTACATCTTCCGATGGTGATAAAGTATATTCATTCTTAATGTCGATATTTGAGATTAAGTATAAACTTTTGCTTTTGTAGGATGCGTTAGCGATAGCGTAACGCATCCAATTTGAACTAATAGAAACTAGATTTGTTGTTAATTAATTTTAATTTTTAAATGTAAAAATGCCTAGATTTCAGGTCAAATATTTACTAGTTATACTACCTCTGGTAATTATTGGTGTTGCTTTTTGGTTGTTTAGTGGTGTAACAACCAAGCAGTTATTACGACGCAGTTACGGAACAGTAGATCAACTAGAAGCTGATACCAGGCCACAAGTGCATTTAAAGTTAAATTTAACAGTAGTTGCCACAGAAATTGACAAAGAGCCAAATTTTACTCAGGTTGAAGTTACAACAGAGTCCTCCAACTATAAAAAATTAGAATTTGAATTATCACATCAATCATTAACGCTAGAAGAAGCCTTAATTGCACAAGAACTAGGTTTAGCTAATTCATCAGCTAAAAAGTTTAACGGTAAGAAGCAAATTTTAATAGAACTACCAGTTATTTTGCGAGTTATGAAAGCTGAAATTGATCGAGCGAACAATTTAACTGAGGTTGAAGTGAGTACTACTAATTCTATTCTTACCAGGTTTAACTTAGAGTTTACTTCTATAGATATTGACCAGGTAGAGGCAATGATTGCCCAAGAATTAGACTTATCTTTAGCAGAAGTCAAGAAATTAATCCGCTATCGTATTAAACAATAAAAACTCCACCCATAAAGGGGTGAAGTTTTTTGGCATAGGAAATTGGGTATTATGCCACCAAATAATAACGACGAATATCTGGTGGTGTAGCTACCAAACTTTGCAGTTTTGCTGCTGCTGCTTGCAAATGGGCTGAATTTAAATGAGTGTCTAAAGCATCGTTAGAAGCCCATTCCTCTACAAAAGTAAAATCTGTAGGATCATTCTGGTTTTGCAAGAGTTCATACTTGATAGCACCTGCTTCTTGTCGGGTTGGTTCAATCAATCCCAGCAGAACTGCTTGAATTTCTTCTACTTTGTCAGGTAAAGCAGTTACATGGGCAACAACGCGAATAGTTTGAGTAGTCATTTGGTGTTGGGTGTTGGGTGTTGGGTGTTTGGGGTTGGCGATTTTTTATGTCTTTCCTCTTCCTCCGCCATTTATAATACGCTCAGTAACCATGTAGCGAAAGATGTATTCTAATATCTCAATATAATTACGGGCTACTGTGGGAGAAGATGCCCAAGTTGTGACACCATGATCTCGAATTAGGAGGGCTGGTATTTGCACAGAATTAGCTGTGAAGCGCTGTTCAATTTCTGAAGCAATGCGTGCAATTTGTAAATGATTGGCAAATATGGGTAAGAAACAACAGGGGTTTTCTTGGTAAACTCCCAACCCTTTAAGCATTTCTAATGGTGGTAAGGGGAGATGATCTTCTAAGACAAAGCGAGAAACTAAATTAGACTCAACAGAATGGACGTGATAACAGGCTTGTGCTTCTGGAAAGAGGGTATAAATTATTTGGTGAATAGCAGTTTCCGCTGAAGGCTGTAAATCTGCTGAGGCTTTTTCTAAACTACCATCTGGATAAACACGCACAAAATCGCTGGCTAATAATTCTCCTTTAGACTTACCGCTAGCAGTAATCCAAAAGCTACCATCGGGGAGGCGAATCGAAAGATTACCCGCTGTGCCCACCATCCAACCTTGTTGGTAAAAGTTGCGGGCAGTATCGATGAGTTGAATACGGGCATCGTCTATGATTCGGCTAGTCATAGAATGGATTTACTTCCATAATTTCGCTAGATAGTCGCTAATTTGCGAGAAATCATTCCAAGGAATGTAGGATTTTTGATGTTCATCTAGATATTCTGCCAGGCGATCGCGCGCAAAAACTAGATTAGCTTCCAGCGCCATATTTAAATCAGTCAGAGAGTCACCGATCGCAATCTTCTGATAGGCTGGATATTTTGCCATGACTTCTACTTTGGCAATCAGTTCTGTACCTCTTTCATATTGAGAATTGACTTTTAAAAAATCACCGCTAGTTTCTACATCCACCGCATAGATTGCATGAACTCGCTGCACTAGGTTATCTAATACAGTTTCCACCATTCCCCGCAATCCCCCCGAAACTACAACTAAGGGAACTCCTTGAAACTCTAGGAAATCTAAAAGTTCTACAAATCCCGCGCGGATTGGCTGGGGTTGAGTAAATTCTAAAATTTCGCTGTAGCGTGAAGACGGAATTGATTCCAGGATGGTTCTGACTCCTTCCCGCAGCGTCACCCGTCTTGCATACATTTCGGGAAGTAATTTCGCAGATAGTTGAGGTGCAAACTTTTTGAGAACTGCAACAAAGGTTTCTTCGACTGTAATTGTGCCATCAAAGTCGCAAAAGACAATTCGCCTCACATCCTCTCCTTTTAAGTCCAGATTTCTCAGCATTCCTCAGGCTGTAGCCTGAAAAATACGAATTGCTCTAGCTGTGTACTCAGGAACCCAACCTTCAGTACTAATAAAATAGCGTACTGCTTTAACTCGCCTTGTGGGAGTCAAATAAAACCAGTGTTCGGTTCTGGCTGGTACGTTGATGTATTCTTCTGGTTGCACTGTCAGTTCTACTTGGCTACCATCAGGACGTACAAAGCCAAAAACCGCTTCGCCATCAATGATGTAGCGAACTTCATCATCTGCATGGGTATGGATACTGGCAAACTTTGCCATTGAATCATCAAGGTTAGGAATTCCAGGATGTAAGACAACCAAATCCCGAGATTGATAACCTGCTGTTTGTTGCAACTCCTCAAAATAGCCATCTAAAGCTTGAAGTACTTGTTCTTTCTCATCTTCGTTAAGGCTATCTTGTGCTAATAATCGCTTTAATTCCGAGTTTTCTCCTACATTCCAGTAATTTAGCTGAATATTTAGTGATGCCAATTCGCGTGTAATATCTGCAATATTCTGATATTCTGTACCGTTTTCTAATCTTAAAATTGCCATAAATACTCCTGATACAAAACAATTACATCGTATTTGTACTTGTTGCGTTTCATTAAAACTATATAACAGTGTAGCGGAATGCTTTTTTGCAATACTAATATTTTTGATTTACTGTAACCAAGCAAATTATTTAATTTTTAGTTCTTTCCTAGTACGTTTTAATTGTTTCCACAACAGATGAATTTGATGATAAGCTTCTTCTGGCGAGAGTTTACCACCTGTTTGTAGGTCACAAATATAACTCACCCGTTGAGAAAATTCTTGTAGAGTAGCATTAAAAGCTAGATATTCTGGTTGAAACTGACCGTAATAAGAATTACGCGGATATAAAAAATCGCATAGTTCGGAGAGGAAATCAGATTCTTGTTGCATATAAGTTTACCTTGCTTATTAATTGGCTATTGCAATTTTTTCAGGTATAGAAGAAAAGTAGTAGGTAGGTAAAAATTACCCATCTACTACTGGCAGAGGTTAGGAGAAAGCTTCCAATTTTATGATAGGATGAGCCATTTTTTTCTCAGCATAGTTTCATTGAAGCTAAAGTTTCATTATTTGAGTTAATAATTAATAACTTGATAATGATTATTCCTAAATTTTAAGAAAGGTAGCAGATGGATATCCTTATCCATCTGCTAGGTATAAACGGAGGTATAAACTTGATTACATAATGTTCATAATCTGATTATGTCAACTGGTTACACCAAAACGAATCAAGCAGGGAGTAACTAGAGAATAGATGTTAGAGACTAGTAGTCTGACAAGTTAACTTTGCTATGTGCATCAAATTTTCTAGTTCTTTCTTTTCCTCTTTCTTTGAGTGCTTCGCGTCTTCGTGGTTCGTTTCTTTACCCTTTAAAGTTGGGTTGCCAGAGTAATAGGAATAATGTACTAAACTGTTTTACTCAACACTCAGAAGTTGTTTGAAGCTAGCTATTCTCAAGTAGTATCAGTTGTTGTAGCTGGAAATTAACCATCTTGATTACATTAGTAATTTAGACTAACGCCATTAAGTCGATAGAGATACAGTATTTACATTGGTTTAAGAATTATGGCACATGATGCTATACGAAGCAAGGGTTTTTGAAAAACAAAATTGTATTTATCAATGCATAAAACCCCATGTCCTTGCTGAGGTATTAGTATATTTAGTGCTAATTGAGGAAAAATACTTATGCTATATCATTTAGATTTTCATGTAGAGTACCCTGATGAAATGTCTCAGTCTGAACTTTTTAAAATTTGGGCTGAGGAAGCAGATGCAGCTTTAAAAGCTAAACAAGCAGGGGTAGTTGTTGATTTATGGAAGTGTGTTGGTGTGCGCCGTGTGATTGCAATTGTTGATGTTCCCACTCCTGATTTGGTAGATCAAATTCTCTTGGATTTACCAATCATGCAGAAACTTGGTCACTCGATACAAGTTCACGTAACTCCTCTCCGCAAATATGAGGACTTTGCTAATGATGTGAAAGCTCGTTTGGACAGAAAGTAATACCAAATCCAATCATGTTTGCAACACATCAATGTATTCTAGAGGGCATGGCAGTGCCATGCCCCTACAGTCTGTCGCATTCTTTTTTTTACTTGGTATTACTTTATTGGCTAGATTTACTAGGAATAGTCTGTGGTGTCCAAGTAGGGCCTGGACAACGCGGCCCTTCTAGTGTCCAGATGAGTTTATCTAAACACATATGTCGTGCTGTCATGTTCTTTGTCCAAGCATGGTAGACGATGTATTCAGTTTTACCATCAGGAGCCAGAACTATTGACTTGTGTCCAGGGCCAATAACATAGCCAGGTACAGACTTTAAAACTCTTGGCCCTATTTCATTTTCGGTATCAGAATAAGGCTCCATGACACTGTTGGCAATTCCATAATCGACACCGTAATTTTCAGTTTCCCAGCGTCCGCCACTATAAAAGCAGTAGTATCGACCTTCATGTTTGCGAACACAAGGCCCTTCTAAGGTATGCCAATCAAAAATTTGCCCATACATTAAACGATTAGCGAGAAATCTCTGCCAATCTAAACGCGCACGCAAAACAACTTTCCCCTCGCCGGAAAGCTTTGTCATATTGTGCAGTTTGTATAGTTAATGTTACCGCCTATGCTTTGAATCATTTTATTATCCTCTGACATTAACATTGCTAGGGTCAAATTAAAATTTGGCTCTGAACAAGATTTTTTGTAATTGCTTGTTGATAATAGCGTAATAATTTCAAAGTCAGCTTGGTATTTTTGGCAATATTCGCTTGTAGAAATACCTATTAAAACCGACAAACAATACTTTATTAAGCCAGGATATAGCGAACAATATTCTTGTCAACAAATCAAGATTAATTGGTCAGTATTTTAGCTCAAATCATTAGATTTTAAGGCTTAAAATTGTGAAATAATTCACATATCTTTTGCTGTGGCTGATATGCAAAGGTATACGCTATGAGTAGTTTATGGATACAACAGCCGTTACATAACTAAGTCAAATGTGACAATCTGTAAATAACTATTAAATATTTTTTACAAGTTTATGAAATAGCAAAATTAAACCTGAAAATCAGCCTGGTGACTTTTTCAGAGATTGTGTAAATGCAAAAATCAAAGTGTGTGTGAGCAAGTGATGGTAAATTGAGGCGAGAATCAAGATTAGTTACATAATTGATATTTTTATGCTGTGAAACTAAAGCAGCAGTCAAGGCAGAAACATATCATCGTCAGACAATTGGATATTTTATTGTTTGCAAGTTACTTCAAACCAAACTTCTAACTGAAAAGCTAAAAAACTCAAATCTGAAATTTCATCGCATTTGTAAAAAAGAATGCTAAAAATACATGGGGTAGAAGTCCTAAGCTTTCTACTCTGAGAAATAATTGAGGTAGCGGAGATATTTTTTGCATTGGTAGAAAATTCAAAATTGCCGTAAAGTGCGATCGCCTGTATACAGAATTACTCCATCCTCACAAGTTCCTCAAATTTGTTACATAACCTTTGTATAGAACTAAAAATAGGGGTTAAATTCTCGTAACCAGGACAAAGGCACAATTACTCAGCTTTTACTGAAAGACTTGGCAATTATGGCAGATTGTTAGCACCTGGCATTTTGACATCTAAAGCAAATTCCCTCCCAGTTGATGAGCCATAATTCTGCTGCTGTATGACTGGTGAGATGAAGCCAGTTAGACCTTATTTTTGATTGGTTAGATTTAATTCCTTAAAGAGGAGTGGTTAAATTTAAATTGTATGAAAACACAAAAACGTTTAGGTATTCTTACTAGTGGTGGCGACTGTCCGGGACTGAATACAGTAATTCGTGCAGTTGTCAGCAATGCAACCCTCACCTATGACTGGCAGGTGTTGGGAATTCCTTATGCAACAAAGGGTTTGCTAGAAACGAAAGCGATTCCTCTGTCTCTGCACTGTTTAGATTTGCGGGGTATAGATCCCTTACTGAGCATGGGTGGTACGATTCTCGGTAGTATCAACCAAGGCGATACTATGACTCAGGTTGATGATATTTTAGCTGGCTACCAAGCATTAGAATTGGATGCTTTAATTGGGATTGGCGGTGATGGTAGTTTAGCAATTCTCAACGAGCTGAGTAAGAAGGGAAATTGGCAATTTATTGGTATTCCCAAAACTATAGATAATGATGTTGCTTTAACAGAACGAGTAGTAGGATTTGATACGGCGGTTAATACAGTTGTGGATGCGCTAAACCGTCTTACCTATACTGCAGCTAGTCACGATCGCGTGATGATTGTGGAAGTAATGGGACGTACAGCTGGTCATTTAGCGCTACATTCTGGGATTGCAGGTGGTGCAGATGTCATCCTCATTCCAGAGATTCCCTACACAATTAAAGATGTCTGCGACCATCTCAGGCTATTACGCAATCGCTGGGGACGCAGATTTGCAATTATTGTGGTGGCAGAAGGTGCAAAAACAGCAATAGACTTTTCTTATGCATCCTGTGGACAACCTACTTGTGGTATCGGTCAACAGATTGCGGAAGAAATTCGCAGCTACAGCAATCAGCACATCGATATTCGTGTTTCTGTTTTAGGACATATCCAAAGAGGCGGTATTCCCTCAGCTTTAGACAGATTAATTGCCACAGCCTTTGGTAAAGCAGCAGTAGATTTAGTCGCTAATGGACAATCGGGGAAAATGGTGGCTTGGCAAAACAATGAAGTTGTGGCGTTTCCTTTAGAAACAGTTTTGAGTCAAAGTCCTGCACTTGTAGACCCAAATAATTATCTGGTGCAAACAGCGCGATCGCTTGGTATTTATATCGGCAATCCCACCATTCAATCTGTAGAAGAATCACCGTATTTAAGTTGTTGCTGAGGTTGTTCTTAATAAAGTTAAAGTAGGCACTGCCTATATCAGACATTTTCAGAAATTATGTAAGGGCGAAAATTGGTTTCGCCCTTATGAATGATGTTAGGTAATGCAAAATTACTTTTTACAGATGGCTATGATCGTATATAAGAATCTGATTTGATTGAAAAAATCTCAGCTTTGGCGCTGATGCGTTACGCTATCGCTAACGCATCCTACAAGAACTTCAAAAATCAAATATGAATCCTATGATTAGGGTTGGAGTTAAGATATTTGGGAGTGAAGATATTAACAAAAATAGCTCATATTTTATTCCTATTGTATGCAGTTATAGGCACCAAAAATATCATCCTAAGATAGAGTTTTTGGTAAAAACTAGGGGCTACCATAAGATGTATCTGGAAATTGTAGAATACATCTGAGCTTTAATATGATTATGCGCTTTCCACTAATTGCTGCGACCTTCATGGCAACTAGCCTTAGCCTGGGTGCGTTTTTGAGTATGGCTTCTCCAGCTTCAGCTCAACAGGTTATTACTTGTGAAAGCCAGAACAATCGCACTCACAGCTGTTCAATACCTGCAACAGGTAGAGTCAGACTTGTTAGACAATTATCTAACAACAGTTGTAGAAATAATTGGGGCTATAGCAGAAATCGGATTTGGGTAAGGAATGGTTGTCGTGCTGAGTTCGCAATTGGTAATCGCAGAAACAACAGAAATCGAAGATCCGATAGATATGATAGATACGACAGATACGATAGATACGATAGAAATAACAGATACGGTAGATAGGAGAAGAGCCAAGGTTCAAGATATTTTTGAAATTTGATATTTAATGCTGAACAGCTTGGTTGTGAACAATCATAAACTTATGAAAGCCTTGTTAATGAAGTTGTACGGGCTTATGATATTGAATTCTTACTTGTCTAACATCAGTCTCTTGAGACTCTAAAAATTCAATCTGCTCTACTTTTTGTAAGCCTAAATTTTCTAACTCTGCTATTTCAGAACTAGATAATGGCCAAGGCGGGCCAAAGGGTTCCATCTCTGTATCTCGCACACGAGTAATTACTAAGAGTGTACCGCTAGGAGCAACAACATCAGCGATAGAATTAATAATAGAAGAACGCAAATTTAAGGGCAAAGCTTGGATATTGCGACATTCAAAGACAAAATCAAAGCTAAGATGCCATTCTGAGGGAATTGCCAATAAATCTGCGGTTAAATATTTCACAGTCGAATCAGGAAATCGCTGCTGACACCAGGCGATCGCAGTTGGTGAAATATCAAAGGCTGTTACCTCAAATCCCAGTTGGGCTAAGGCTTCAGCATCATCTCCTAAGCCACAGCCTATTACTAATGCTTTTTTTCCTTGAGCAGAAAACGGATGATTTGTTAGCCAATCTTGCAAATAAGGATGAGGTGCTAACTTTGCCCAAGGTACTTGTGTTGCATCACCTTTAGCTTCGGCATATAAAACTTCAAACCATGCCGATGGTGAGGATTTTTCTAAAGCTTCTGTCGCTAATTGTTGAACGCGAAGGCGTAATTGTTCGGGTTGTTGTTCTAGCATAGAAATTGATTTTGTAGATACAGTAAAAAGCTGTAGGTAACCAAAGCCCGGAAAGATTCTGTGGGCAGTTTTGAGTTGTAATTTCTCAATGCCACAGCCACTTTTTAACACATAGTGATAACGTTCAATCAACCAGGAATAACTATACCATCGCACATACAGCTAATCTCTAAGGTAATCAGCAGTAACCAGGTAATCGGCTCAATTTCTGGTGGTGGGTTAACTTCTGTGACTAAAATCGCTTGCAATGTCACTGGTGCTTACCTTTACCCTGTGAAGTTTCCTTGTTGCTTGAGTCTATCGGTTGGGAGATGAATTTATCTTCTTAGTTTTGATGATGTAAGGAGAGGATACTAACAGGCGTGCCAAAAGTATCCTGCCACTAAAACACCATTTAGGAAATATCATGGAACGCATTGCTTATTTGGGACTCGGCATTATGGGCAGTGGTATGGCAAACAACTTGCTCAAAGCAGGGTATCAAGTCACGGTTTGGAATCGCAGCCCAGAAGCCTGCAAACCTTTGGTAGAACAAGGCGCAACACAGGCACAAACACCAGCACAAGCCGTGGAAAATGCGGAAGTAATTATGTACTCGTTGGCAAATGACAACGCAGTTGAAGAAGTTGTCTTTGGTAAAGATGGGATTTTATCAAAAGTGCGATCGCCACAAATCGCCATTGATATGAGTACGGTTCATCCTGACACATCCCGAAGAGAAGCCGCAGCTTATGCCCAAAAGCAGGTTGAATTTCTCGATGCTCCAGTTTTTGGTAGTAGAAACGAAGCTGCAGCCGGAGGATTGTGGATTGTTGTAGGTGGCAAACAAGAGATATTTGAGCGAGTTAAACCGATTTTAGAGCCACTCAGCGAAACAATACATTACTTAGGTGAAACTGGCAAAGGGGCGGCAATGAAACTTATTGGTAACTCGATAGTAGCAACCCAAATTGAGGCTTTAGGAGAAGCGATGGTTCTAGCTACTAAAGCCGGACTCAATCCTCAAGATGTACTTGATGTTCTTCATGTGGTAGATTTTCGCTCACCGATTTTTGATGGTATGGGTAAAATGCTGATTGAACGTGATTTTACTCCCAATTTCGCATTAAAACATATGCTTAAAGATGCGAATTTAATTGCTAGATTTGCCCAAGATTTGAATTCCCCAACACCTGCGGCAGCGCAAGTTAGAGAAACTATGAAAGCAGCAGTCAATCAAGGATGGGGAGAAGAAAATGCCTCCGCTTTAATCAAAGCCCTGGAATTAGAAGCGGGAGTCACCGTAGAATCATAATTCTAAATTTAGCAATCCTAATTTTAGTGCTGAAAAATATCTATTTGGATTGTTGACTATTGACTGTTAAAAGTCAACCTTTAACAGTCAATATACAAGGGTGTGTTACATCTGTGCAAAAATTTTGGAATTTAAGAGAGTGAGAATTAGCCGCAGGGCACTATCTTTCTTGGCTCATTAAGCGTTGCTATAACGCACCCTGCAATTTAAGGTTACTCAGCATTGCCATAAATTGTGCTTGACACAACAAAATCTATCCTAAGACAAAGGCTGAAACAGGAACGCTAAATCTAAGCTAATAGGGTTTCCATTCACAAAAGTTCAAAAGATATTTTCCTCGCGCGTCTTGTATAAAAGCTCCTGAATTTATTTAAGTTGCAACAATGGGCAATCAATAATTTAACAGCATGAGACTTATTTATTGCACGCCTAGTTTAGAAACAACTTTAGCAAATCATCATCTTTGCTAACACAAAATTTCCTTTCACATTGGCTAAATCATCGCTCAAAAGGTAGAAATTATGATGGCTGAATTACCAAATTTCAGAGTTGCAGTTTTAGCAACCGATGGCTTTGAAGAAGCAGAACTCATAGAACCTGTACGGGCACTGAAAGAAGCAGGTGCAAGGGTAGAAATTCTCTCCAGTAAAATGGGTCAGATTCAAGCGTTTCGCCATCTTGAACAAGGTGTAACTGTGAATGTCGATCGCTTGCTCAATGAAGCCCAAGCTAGCGAATATGATGCAGTTTTGTTGCCTGGTGGGGCACTTAATGCCGATACGCTAAGAATGGGGCCGAAGGTGCAATCTTTTCTACAACAAATGCAACAAGCAGGAAAGCCATTCGCTGCTATTTGCCATGCACCTTGGGAATTAATTTCTGCCAACTTGGTGCAAGGACGAACCTTAACTAGTTATTACACAATTCAAGATGACATCCGTAACGCAGGTGGTAAATGGCTGGATCGGGAAGTTGTCGTAGATAGAAACTGGGTAACAAGCCGCCAACCAGAAGACATCCCCGCTTTCAATCAAGAAATGTTGAATCTATTTGCACAGTTCACACCTGCTGGATCTGGTTCACGTTAGTTGTGGATTGTGATTTAGATTGGCGCAATTTTTCAAAACGACAAACTACAGCTTGATTAAAGGAAAACATTAATAATGCTCAACAAAATACTCTCTACGGGTTTAGTAGCAATCTCTTTGTCTCTGGCGACTGCTTGTGCGCCTACCGCCCAGCAAGACCAAAATACATCGCAAGCGCCATCGGGTACGACTCAGCCTGTACAAACAACTGAAACTACATCACCAACCACTTCACCAACCACATCATCACCCTCTACCACAGGGCAAAATAACCTCAGTTCTGCCGATAGAACATTTATGACTCAAGCAGCGCAAGGTGGTTTAGCAGAAGTTCAACTAGGACAACTTGCATCACAACGTGGGGCTAGCAATGAAGTCAAACAATATGGACAGCGTATGGTTCAAGATCATACCCAGGCCAATAGCCAGCTTCAGCAGCTAGCACAGCAAAAAGGTGTGACGCTACCAAAATCTCTCAACAAAGAACATCAGCAAGTTCAACAGCAGTTAACAAAGCTTTCCGGGCGTAACTTTGATCGCCAATACATGAGCCATATGGTTCAAGATCATGAAAAAACTGTAGCCTTGTTTCAGCAGGAAGCTCAAGAAGGACAAGACGCTGAGGTGAAAGCATTTGCCACGCAAACATTGCCCATCCTCCAAGACCACTTGCAACAAGCTCAATCTCTTGCTAATCCTGGAGGTGCAACCAGTACCCCAACACCAGGTACTACTCCGTAGTTAGAGACTGGGGATTGGGGAAAAGGGGAAGGGGGAAAAGGGGAAAGGGGAAATTATTATTACCCATTACCCATTACCCAACCCACAATTGCACTAATTGGGTGGCAATTCTAAAGGAATTTCACCCATGAAGCCTTTGCGATAATCTGTTAAAAGATGCCTAGCGGTTCTTTCGACATCACCGCTATAACGATGTTCTGCTAAAGCGTGTAAATAGGCTTCACCTGTATGGGGTGAAGAATCAAGTTCATAGCGCGCTTGTAAGGGTTTTTTTGGTAGTAAATTAGTAGCTACATCTTGAAGATAATTCAGTACATTTACTAATTCTGCTGCTACTAATTGATTATCATAAGAAGCTTCGCCAATATCATCACAAATAGCTAATTTTAATGCTGCTTCTTGGTCTTCTAATTTCAGGGGAATCACACCAGGAGCATCTAATAATTCTAATTGGTCAGAAATCCGCACCCAGCGCAGTTGACGAGTTACGCCCGGACGCGCTGCACTTTCTACTACTCGTTTTCCTAAAAGCCGATTAATTAAAGCTGATTTACCAACGTTGGGAAAACCAATTACTACAGCGCGCACAGGACGAGGTAACATCCCGCGATCGCGTCTTCTGTTATTCAATTCTACCCCAGCAGCTTGTGCCGCTTTTAACACGGCTGTTACGCCTTGACCTTGTTGAGCATTAGTAAAAAAAGCTACCTCCCCTTGGCGTTTAAACCAGTCTGCCCAAAGCGATCGCACTTGGGGAGAAATCATATCCAAGCGGTTCATCACTAATAGCCGCGTTTTACTTCCCACCCACTCTTCTATTTGCGGGTGATGCGTCGCTAAGGGAATACGTGCATCTCGTACTTCCAGCACCACATCTACCCGCTTTAGCTGTTCTTTTAAATTCTTTTCCGCCTTAGCAATGTGACCTGGATACCATTGGATCACATTTAATTTATAGTTTTGAGTTAAAGCCATTGGTTATTTGTCCTTTGTCATTTGTCATTTGGGCATTGGGCATGGGGCATTGGGCATTGGTAATAGGTAATTGGAATTTCTCTCCCTCATCCCCCTTATCTTCCTCATCCCCTAGTCCCCAGTCACCAGTCCCCAGTCCCTAATCCCCTCATGTAAAATCAAGCGATTACCATCAGGATCGTAAGCGTAAATTTCTCTGCCGTGGGAAGCGACGGAAATGTCTCCGGGTGGGGGATAGCCCAAATTGGTGAGGTGGGCGATCGCAATTTCTAAGTTACTTACTTCTAAACACAAACTTATCTTACTTTTGGCTGTAGTTTCAAATTCGGTTTGATGTGTGTTTTTTGGTTGAAAAATACCTAAGCGCAAACCCGAAAGTTGAAACTCTGCATAAACATTAGGGAGTAATGCTGTTGGTTTTTGTGCTAAAAAATTGGTATAAAAACTCACTAAACCATCAAAATTAATTGTTGCTATGGTAACGAGTGCATCGGTATATTGAAAAACCATATTTTAAACTAAAATACATTTAATTATGCAACTTAAATGTGTGACAGCTTATTACCGATTGTGTAAGATAAATTGACTGTTACCCGCACAGATTATCTCACAAGTAGCAGTCAATTTAGTATTTAATTTTTGGCTATGTTGATCAGCCCCATGATTAAAGACTTATTGAGAGTTAATCTATTTAGCTGGCTGATATTGTAAATCTCTTGTTGGGTCGCCTAAGGCGCGGGTATTTGCTGCAAACTCGAGCAAAATCCCATCAGGATCGTAGAAATAAATTGAGGAAATAAATGTCTTTTCATCAATTTCAAGTACAAAACCAGAAGGTACATCTGCATGATGTAAAACAGGAGTCACTTCGATACCTTTAGCTACAAGTTTGTCTCTATATTCCGCAATTTTTTCTAAGGGCACGTTAAAAGCCAAATGATTCATTGAACCATGTGCAGTCACAGCATTACCAGTTTTAAAGGTATCAAGAGGAGCAGATGCAATCCCAGGTGCAGCTGCTGGTGCTTGGGGAAACCAGAAAAAAGCTAAAGCATCACCGTTACCAATATCAAAAAAGAAGTGCTGTCCACCATTTGGAAGGGCAATAGTTTTGATTAATTTCAAACCAAGAATATTGGTGTAAAAATCCATAGTTATCGCCATATCTTTACATACCAATGCGATATGGTTGATGCCTTGTATTTGAAAATCTGTCATATCAATCACCCGTTTATGAGATTTTGTTTTATTGTCTTAAACTTATCGGTAAAAAATTCATGCTTTATGCTGCGTCTATTCTTTCCCAACCAGCGTACACATAAAATTTTTGCCCTCGTAGAAATCCAATCAAGGTAATGCCAAATTCTTCAGCGACAGATACAGCCAAATTACTAGGTGCAGAGACAGAACAAACAATAGGTACACCAGCGGCGACGGACTTTTGCAAAATTTCAAAGCTAGAACGTCCGCTTACCATCACAATATGATTATTGAAAGGTAATTCATTACTTAACAAACCTGTACCAATCCAGTCTTTATAAGAACAAGTAGTAGCCCCGCACCTAGTGTAGACTTCAAACCTGCGGTGCTAGGAGAATGACAAATTCGGGCAGCATTATCAATATTATTACTGCCCATTGCCCGCACAGCTTTTTGCGTAGCGTAGTAAGTCTCATTTACTGTGCCGCGACTGGTAATGTAAAAGGTAATGGGTAATAGATAATTAATTGTAACAATCCCAAAACTTTACCCATGCTCTAGCTAGACGCTACAAACAGCCCAGGGTGTTTGCTGTATTACGGTATAGTTTTCACGATGAATATAATTATAGCGATCGCCTTTGCTAACTATATAAAAATCAATCAAGCGCTTTTAAGCTTTATTCAGCCACGACTCTAAAGCGTTATTTGCTATTTTAGTGACCGCAAGAACGATAAATATGCTCAACATCCCACTTTTGTAAAGATTTTTATCTGCATCATGCTCCACTACAGATTTAGATGTATTAGATGTTTGATAGTAGCAGGTACGGTAGAGAGTGCATGTTCGAGCATCAGTATTTTGAGCGATCGCTAAAGTGGCGATAGATGCAATTGAGGCAGCGATAATCAAAGACGCAAAGCGATTCATAAGTTGTAAGCTTAGAAAATCGAGATTTCTGACTACACAGCCAAATGAGAGGATTCCTGAAATTAGCTGAAAAATATTAGGCAAGATAGAGACCAAAAGGGTTAATTGCCTTAAGATACTGACAACATTAGTGAATATTAAAATTCCCGGCTTCATGAAGAAGTCGGGAATATTTGTGTTGCAATATAGCCAAAGGCTAAATTTTGAGTTTCTCAAAGTTGGACTTTTTTATTATCAGCTTCAAATTATCTATGAATATAATAAAAAAGTTGACAAATCACATAATCCATGATTTGTAATTTACCAGAAATTAAACTGTAACTTTGACAGCTAGAGCTTCTTTTTTAGCATTTTTGCCATTCTTCTTTGTCAACAATCCACTCATACCAACAGCCATCAGACCAAAAATGGTAGCTGGTTCAGGCACAGATTGGGTAGGGGCACTGCTGACATAAGAGGTAGTGTTTACATAAGCATCGCTTTGACCATTTACAAGACTACCAGCATGAATACCTACTTGCAGGTTACCTTTAGTAATAGCCTCAAGAATAGAGTTGTAGTTTCCAGTAAACTGAATTCCTAAAACTTCACCTTTTTGTACTCCATTGGGATTACCACCTACAACTCCAGCACCAAATTTTGTACCATTCCATCCCGTTATGTTATTGCTTTGTGCCAAATTACTAGTATCACTGCTAAAGCTAACTCCGTTAAGAGAGGTATTAAATGAGGAATTAAATGTTATACCAGATAGGAGATTGCTGCTAGTACCGCTGAACGCAACCTGTTTAATAGTAGGGTCTTCATTTGCCACAGAAAGAGTATTGTTGGCAAATTTGAATAGCACAGTATTGTTCCCTTGATCGATAAGGTCAAAGGAAAACTTTGTATTATAAGCATCACCAACAGTATCACCATTAGTAATGTTATTAAACCCAAAAGTTACGGCAGAAGCTGGCATTGCAGTCGCAGTTAAAGCAACACCTGTTGTTACTACAAGCGCTGAGATAAAGGCAGTGTGCTTACTCATATGTATCTAAAGTTGTAAGTGTAGAGATCTATTTAAAATATAATTTAATATGTAAAATAAAATATCTTATATAGTTTCATTTTATTGAAAGTTTAAGTCAGCAGAGTAGATATATTTGTATCTGCTACAGTAAACCTGCAGTTATTTAATATCTGATGTTCCTTGCATAGCAAGTCTTTCCACAATTTGATACTAGAGAAGAATAGCTTTTTTACTGAAAATCTTATAGTGAAATTTCTAAATTAATAGCTTATAGATGATAAAGCCACCATAAAAAATAGAAATCACTTATTTTCAAACTAGTAACTATATATACTTTTAAATAGTTAAATAATTGGCTGTGATTTAAGTGTTTTTGCTAATGTATAGCAGATAAAACTTCTTAGTTTTAATTAAAATTAAAAATTAAATCAGTAATAATCTCATTTCTAATGCAATAACAGTCATTGCGAGTGGAAGATGCAATAAGCTATGGATGATAATTTAACGGAGATCATATAAAACGCGATCGCATTCTTGCACTCGTTTAAGAATGCGATCGCTTGTATTAGCGCTACAGTGCTTCTGGTGGGGAAATATCAGGCCCAACCATCACGCGAGTACTACCAGACTTGAGTCCTGGTTTAGCATTAGCTTCCTGTTTCTGGCTTGATTTGGGTAAGGATGAAGCGGGTTGGCTGTCCACATCAACACGAAGCGTTTTATCAGAGTTTGCTTGTGATGATACAAAGGATAATCCTCCTAATGCGCCAGCAACAAGGGCTGTATAGCCTACATATAAATGCATTGGGCGGAGTTCCAGTCCTAATCCACCAGTCGCTTTTTGCGCCTGACACCAAGAAGGTAAAGCTGCTTGTGATGCTGCTGTTTCATGTTTAGGTAAGGAAGCTGCTAAAGCTGTACCATTTAGTCCCAAAGTATTGCCAATAACGCGAATAAAGCCACGAACAAACACATCTTCTGGTAATAGATTTATATTCCCTTTCTCTAAAGCATCCATATGATGAATTGGCACATGAGTATGTTCTTTTAGTTGCATTAAAGACCATCCTCGCGATTCTCGTGCTTCCTGAAATTGTTGCCCTATTTGACGCAGGGTAATTGCATACTCTTCATTGAGAGTTTGCTGTTGTTGTTGGGTAGTAGATGGTTTTTGATTGTAATTAAGCCACTTCTTCCATACTTTTTTGGTTAATTTAGATTCGGGTTTATTGACTACATCATCTGTTGTGGCTAACTGTGATGGCAAATTATCTATATTTGTATTGGCTACTGCCTCGGATATGTCTGATTTAATACTTGTTATTGCTTGTGATAAATTACTAGAGTCTTCTGCTTCTATATTGGAAGAAATAGTAGCAACATCTGTCTGCGGAACGATATTTGTAACTTGTTGATGATGTGTTGCAAATTGCTGAAATGCTAAAGCAATTGCTTCTCTACTGACTGCTTTAAATAAAACCTTGGCTTGCTCAGATGAAGACCCTAGCAACTCTTGTAAAGTACCTAAAGCATTCCTATAAACCTTACTACGGTGTAATTCAGCTTCAATATCAGCAAGCAGCGATCGCAATTGATCGCGAGGAATTTCAATAGGAGGATTTCCGGGGATTGTTAGCAAATATACAGATGTAGTAGTCATAGTTTAAGTCTCTTCCAATACTGGAGCCAAGAGTAGTTCCACCTGTATAATTGCTTCTTGTTTTTGCTGACTGATCCGGATGGTTCTCTGGGAATTTTCTACCCCTGAAAAGGTATTTTTATAAACAAAGTGAGTGGTTTACTGAGCATTAAATATAACTGTAGGTTTGACCATAAACTACAGCTAGTTACTATGCCGCAATAAATGTAATACGCAGTTGTTAGCTGAATAAAAACTTAGGTTCTTCTGCAGTGCAAATAGTGATATTCCCACCAAAATTAATTCGCTGACGCAAAATACACCAGCCTTGCAGCAATCAGCAAAGTATATATTTTCCTGATTGATTTACCTGCGAACATAAACTTGTTTGACAAAATCATCAATCCATTGCAGATATTGCACACCAGCTAAATCTGCTAAATTGTTATGTCCAGCGTTGGGAACTAAAATTAGCTGTTTTGGTTCGGGCGCAATAGCATACAGTTTTTGGCTCATAAAAAACGGCACACTTGAATCTTCCATGCCATGAATAAATAACACTGGCATTTTCACCATTGATATTTTTTTTATCGATTCAAACCGTTGTGTCAGGATTAAATTGACGGGAAACATCCGAAACAAGTTCCTGTAAGCTACCACATCTCGAATAGAGGTAAAAGAACTCTCCACAATTAATCCCGCAGCCTCTGGATGTTTGATAGCCAAATCAATTGCTATTGCACCGCCTAAAGAATGACCATAAATAAAAATATGCTTGGGTGAAATCTTTCGTTGCTGTACTAGATGATTCCAAGCTGTAGCTGCATCCTGATATACTCTGCTTTCATTGGGAAAGGCCCCTTGGCTGCGACCATAACCCCGATAATCAATCAGCAATACAGAAAATCCTAGTTGATAAAACCGAGATGCAGAGGCAATATTTGCACCAATGTTGATACCGTTACCGTGGAGAAACAACAAAACTTTGTCATGGGATTTTGTATCAGTTTGTTTAGCTTTAATCCACCAACCGTGGATGCGTTCCCCTTTAGCAGTTCGCCCCGGTACTGGTAACCAAACTTCCTCATAAGGAAGCTTAAACAACTCCGGTGTTTTTTCAATTACAGGAGAGGGAAAAAATATCAGCCGAGTTTGCTGAATAAACAAAAATATACATACACAAAAATAGGCGATCGCACCAATAATAACGAATCCAATTACCAGCTTGAATAATAAATCAAATGGCAGTTGCAACCTGTTTATGCTCATTTACCCTGATTTGTTAGTTTCTCAGTATCTTGAATAATTCGTAATTCGTAATTAAGACAGCATGAAAAACTTCACCAAATCCGAGGATTGGTGATTTCTGGTTATTTTAAGTATTTATACTTAAATTATTTAATTACGAATTATTTTAATGAGAGGTAATCTCAGTAATATTATATACATTAAATTTATATAAGTTTATAATTCTATTAATTTTTTAATATTTTTATGCAATAAAAATATTAGGGATTAGGCGAATAAGCCTACCTAATCCCCAATCCCCAATCCCCAATCCCCAGTCCCCAGTCCCTATTCCCTACCCACCAATCAATTCTGGTTGACGTAAATGCCAATTACTAGATTGCTCATAGGCGTAAGCTACTTGAAATAGTTGGTCTTCTCGCAGAACTTTGCCAATTAGCTGCAAGCCAATGGGTAGTCCATTTTCATCGAAGCCGCAAGGAACACTTAAACCTGGTAAACCGGCAAGATTGACAGGAATAGTCATCAAGTCAGTTAAATACATACTCAAGGGATCGGTGGTTTTTTCTCCCGCCTTGAATGCTGTACTTGGTGCAGTCGGAGAAACTAAGACATCAACTTGTTCAAAAGCCTTTTCAAAGTCTTGCTTAATCAGAGTGCGGACTTTTTGCGCTTTGAGATAGTAAGCATCATAATAGCCAGCAGAAAGGGCGTAAGTGCCAATCATAATCCGCCGTTTCACTTCTGTACCAAAGCCACTGGCGCGGGTACGAGTGTACATTGACAGCAGATTATCTGCATCAGGAACCCGTAAGCCATACTTCACGCCATCATAACGAGCTAGGTTAGCTGATGCTTCTGAGGGTGCGATGATGTAGTAGCTGGGTAAACCATAGCGGAAGTTAGGACAAGAAACTACATGAATTTCTGCGCCTAAATGTTGCAGTTGTTCAATGGCTTTGGTAACTGCTTTTTCGACAACAGAGTCTAAGCCTTCACCAAAAGTTTCTTTGATGACACCGATTCTAATTTTCTTTCTAGCTTTTAGGTCTGGTTTTAAAGTAGCAGCGTAATCAGGGATTTCTACTTTTAAGGAAGTGGAGTCTTTAGGATCGTAGCCTGCGATCGCACTCAATAATATTGCCGCATCTTCGACTGTGCGTCCAAAAGGCCCAATTTGATCCAAAGATGAAGCGTAAGCCACCAAACCGTAACGAGAAACTAACCCGTAAGTCGGTTTTAACCCTACCACACCGCAGAAAGAAGCAGGTTGGCGAATTGAGCCACCGGTATCAGAACCGAGAGACACGACACATTCTTCCGCCGCCACTGCTGCGGCTGAACCTCCCGAAGAACCACCAGGAATCCGCGCTAAGTCCCAAGGATTAGCCGTAACTTGGTAAGCTGAGTTTTCTGTGGAACTACCCATAGCAAACTCATCTAAGTTAGTTTTACCTACCATCACCGCCCCAGCATCCGCCAGTTTTTGCGTTACCGTTGATTCATAAGGCGGCACAAAATTTTCTAAAATTTTAGAGGCACAAGTGGTGGTAATGCCTTTGGTACACATATTGTCTTTGATACCAATCGGAATCCCTGCCAAAAGCCCAATTTCTTCACCAGCAGCGATTTTAGCATCCACAGCACGAGCCTGCTCTAACGCCTGTTGCGCCGTCACACACAAGAAACTGTGCAATTTTGGTTCTAAAGCTTGAATGCGGTCTAAAGCTTCTTGGGTAATTTCGACAGCAGAACGTTCTTTTTTAATTAGTTGTTCGTGCAACTCCCGGATGGATGCCATGATTGCTTCCTTATGTGACTCAAGTCCTTGATTTTAGTACAGATTTGGAGGGATTGGGGACTGGTGATTGGGGATTGGGTAATTGGTAATCGGTAATTGGTAATTGGTAATCGGTAATTGGTAATTGGTTATTTCTCCTTGTCCCCAGTCGCCAGTCCCTAGTCCCCAGTCCCTAATTCCCAGTCCCTAGTCCCTAGTCCCCAGTCCCTAATTCCCAGTCCCCAATCCCTATTTTCGTGTAAAAGTATAGCAGTGTTCGCCGTGAAATAGATTGTGTAGTATGGGCATTGTTTGGCTTACAATCCTGATTAATTGATAAATTAACGCATTTATATAGATTGCTGACGGGAGTATAGATAAATGGTCAAAATAGTTACACGGAGAGCTATAGGCGCAGCAAATGTCTATGACATTGGGGTGGAACAAGACCATAATTTTGCGATAAAAAATGGTTTGATCGCTTCCAATTGTTTTAATAAATCTCACTCCACAGCTTATGGATATGTCACTTATCAAACAGCATATTTAAAAGCTAATTATCCTTTGGAATATATGGCTGCACTGTTGACGGCTAACAGTGGTGATACCGACAAGGTGCAAAAATATATTGCCACTTGTATGAGTATGGGTATTCAAATTGAACCGCCAGATATTAATCGCTCTGGGGTAGATTTTACGCCAGCAGCAGACAAAATTTTATTTGGATTTTCCGCAGTCAGAAATGTGGGGCAAAATGCGATCGCCTGTATTCTGGAAGCTAGGGAAGAAAGCGGTGAGTTTAAATCCCTGGGTGATTTTTGCGATCGCATAGATTTACGTGCTGTCAACCGTCGCACTTTGGAGTCACTGATCTCTTGTGGTGCTTTTGATAAAATCCAACCCAACCGTCACCAGTTAACCCAAGATTTGCCCCTAGTATATGATTGGGCACAATCGCGTGCGAAAGATAGAGCTAGTGGACAAGGCAGTATTTTTGATTTATTAGGCGGCTTTGCTTCTACAAATAATAAAAACGGCAATAATGCTTTTGAAATTGCCCCCAAATCTCAACCTGTTTCTGATTTTCCTCCACAAGAAAAATTGCGGATGGAAAAAGAACTCTTGGGTTTTTATGTATCAGACCATCCTCTCAAATCAATTAAGCAATCGTCTTTAGTACTAGCGCCAATTAATCTTTCCCAACTTGGCGAACAACGAGATGACATGATGATTTGTGCAGTTGTCATGCTCAATGGGGTGAAAAAAGTCATCACTAAAAAAGGTGATCCAATGGCAATTTTACAAATCGAAGATTTAACTTCCCAGTCAGAAGCCGTTGTTTTTCCTAAAAACTATGAACGGATTAGTTCTTTACTGCAAGTCGATGCAAGATTGATTATTTGGGGAAAAGTAGACCGCAGAGATGACCAAACGCAATTTATTGTGGAAGATGCCGAACAAGTTGAAACAGTAAAACTAATTATGGTCGAACTCACCCCCATGCAAGCAGTCAATATTGAAGAACGCGATCGCTTGAGAAATGTTTTAAAAGAACAAGCAGGCGAAAAAGAAAAAGCCAAAATCCCTGTAATTGGAGTTGTGCAATCAGGAAATTCTCGTCAATTAGTCCGCTTTGGTAGGCAATTTTGGGTACAAGATTCTCTCAGTGCTCTAATTGCTCTCCAAAACGCGAGATTCCCAGCGCAAATTAAACCTTTGACTGGTAGTTAAAGATACAACACCATCAGTTCATCAAGTTTGATTCATGATTTACTTCCAGTTATTATACTGATAATTGCTGGACTAGCTTGACATATGATTTACTACAGCGTCAACAGTAGATAGCCTTAGACAAACGGCAATCGATTTAAATTTTTTGGTTACTTCTGCGGATGATAACTTCCTCTTTTACATGGTATCTTTTGATGCCATGCCATATAGGCAATAATCAGGGGAAGGAGATCAGATTTGATGATGGTAACTGAGCTACATAAATTTGTATCATATTGTAGAAAAATACAGCCTCAAACTCAAGAAGATATCAAAAAATTTTTTGAGGGGGTGCTTTTTTTTCCTTATGATAAAGAACTGCTATTACAAGCTTATTTATTCCTGAACCTGAGTAAATTATTTCCTTCCTGCGCGGAATTATTATTATTTGAAAAATCGCCAATTGCAGATTACACTGATTTAGGAAAATGTGATTTTGTCTACCTCACCAATCGCGGTAATCTATTTTTGATAGAAACTAAATTTATTGACACAGAAGCTACAGGTGCAACCGAAAGAAAAAGAAGGAATAAGCATAGAAACAAGGTTTTTGACCAAGTTATTACCTTAAAAAGCCGATTTAGCGAATACTGGAATATTAGAAATGACCAATTAGAATGTGGCGTTTTTACAACCGATCCAGAAATAGATTGGCGTGGTAACGATGCCAATGTCATAACTAAATCTATAACTATAGACAATCTGGAAGAATGGCGAGTAAATTATAGAAAATACAATCAATTTGAAAATCATTAATTTATTTGACTGGGGAAATTATCAGTTTCATTTATTGAAAATCTTTTTATTAACCAGATAAATTTAGAATACAGCCATATAAGCCAGCACTACATTTAATATTTGCCATTTAAAAAGCAAATCTTTAAACCTGATTCTTTAACTTGTTCACCACACCAAAATTTGAGTTTAATAGGACTTACGCGAGTGTCACATTTTTTTCGTTTAGGCTGTCAAAAGTCAATAGTCAAAAGTCCAAAAGACCTGAATTTTTGACCTTTGACCCTTGACTCTTAAATTAGAAGATGTGTGTACCAGTTGCGTAAGTCTTGTTTAAAATTCTCACCTTTGTAGTATTGAAACTACATTATCAGGCTCACTCCACACAGTAATTTTTGTTTACAACTTCACCACAACTAAAGTAGTATTTTTGTACTAATAACCTGTTAAAATGCCTTAACAGCTAGTTAGTCTTGTTAAAAAGTATGGAAGAATACAAAACAACACCTAACCTGGCAATTGTGCCATTTCCCACAAAAGCAGCAAAGACCGCGATCGCACCATTGCAATTGCCAAAAGACGATATTAGTGATGAGTGGGAGCGTTTATTATCACAAATGCAATGCATCAATCAAATGGCTGCACAATTAGAAGCGATGATTTTAGAATTCAAAGCGATCGCCAGCAAATTACAAGAGAAAAGCAAGTCGCATAAAAGCACTTGTCAGTATTTACCATTGGCTATCCCTTGGGTAAGACAACAGTCAGATGAGTCATTTATCCTCACAACCCGCAAAATTGATTTATTTCAAGCCGAAAGAGAGGCGCAACAGCTAGCACAACAACTGCGCCAGCAAAGCCGTAGCAAAGAATTGCGATCGCAGTAAGGAATCAAGGCAGGGGGCAGGGAGCAGGGGGCAGAGGGGACTAAGATTAGTGTTATATCCAGAAAAATGATTGATTTTTGGGATTTCCCTAATATAAGGATGATAACCAAATACAGTTCAGTTAAGAAAATTAATTGATCACAAAACCAAAAAACCAATTACTCAACAAAAAAACAGAACAATAATTTTGGAGGGGGTTTGGGGGACGCAACCGTCACCCAATCGGGGGTTTGGGGGAGAATCCCCCAATTGATCTGACTTTTTTAATAAGTGAAAAATCAATCCCTAATGAGCTTCACCCAAGCGTACTGGGTAATCACCCTAATCAACAAATCTTAAAGTTATGAAGGTGCAACTACAGCCCAACCAATAAACTGTAAAAGCTATGCTGATTAAAGTGGTACTCGATACCTCTAATTTAGAGGTCGTAGTGCCACTTGCTATTGTTAGTCAGGAAAAACTATCCTACTGGCAAAGCGCAAAGCTGAAACTGCCCTAAGATTTGCACTCACGAAAACGAGGTAAGGAAAAAGTGTTAAAAACTCTTTTGGTAATCGCCATTGGTTTCTTACCCTCCCTGTTCTCCTTATGGATCATCCGTAAAACCCATGTACGGACGAGGTTAAGGATGAGACAAGCCGCTATTAATGGCTCAAGGCTGAGAGCAAGACAAATTAGGCAGATTGAAGGCGATCGCTACTATTTAGAAGGCGTAGGTTATCTGGTTGGCGATATTAGCTGCAAATTTAATGCTCGATCCGGTCATATTCGCTGTGCTGTGAATCCTAATGGCCCATGTCAAGGATGTCGTCACTATGAACCTAGAGAATTAGCTGAGAATGAATCTAAAGAATATGCCTGAATATATATAAGATTTCTAATTTTTAATTACGAATTACGAATTACGAATTATTAATGATTCCCTAATGATATACTTTGTCTTAATTTAATGGGTTCTGATGAATAGCACCCATCAGACGTAAGGGGGAAAGTTCGGTGTAAATCCGGCGCTGTCCCGCAGCTGTAATCTCTTATTGAGTAAGTCAGAATGCCCGCCTATTAGTTATTGTGGAAACACATCTGCGAGGTACAGATGCGGTCTTATTTAGTATTGTTGCAAATAATTTATCCAGATCTGCCAACAAAGCGGCGGATATTGTTTGTTAAATACCAGAGTAGCGATCGCTCAACGAATTTTGATTGCCTACACTGTATTACTTAACAACTATGGATTTATTAAAAAAATTGAGCCAGCTTTTATCAGTAGCTAAATACCAAAAGTATCAAGAAGCCTATAGCTGTGTAGCAAGTATAACTATGTGGCAATTTTGACTAATGTAAAGTTGTACTGCTACCAACTAGATTTATGTGGCATAAATCTAGTTGCTCTAGCTAATTAGTAAGAATTTGGATACTATTTGAACTCTGCTGAAACATCAAAATGAGAAAAAATCGCGTTAAGCTACATTTAGTTTTATTAGCATTAGGCAGCTTGTACTTTATAGTAGGCTTACCCAAACCTGCCTATGCGATGCACATTATGGAAGGCTTTTTACCAGTGCAGTGGGCAATTTTTTGGTGGGTAGTCGCCTTACCATTTTTTGTTTTAGGATTGCGATCGCTAACTCGGATTACACAAGCTAACCCGCAGCTGAAATTACTCTTAGGGTTAGCAGGGGCTTTTACATTTGTGTTATCAGCTTTAAAACTGCCTTCTGTTACAGGTAGCTGTTCCCATCCTACAGGCACAGGGTTAGGCGCAGTCTTATTTGGCCCTTTGGCGATGTCAGTTTTAGGTAGCTTGGTGCTGCTATTTCAAGCTTTGTTACTTGCACATGGCGGTTTGACAACATTGGGAGCAAATGCTTTTTCAATGGCGATCGCAGGGCCATTTGCAGCTTACTGGGTATATCAACTGACAATGCGGCTAACTGGTAAACAAAGAATCGCCATATTTTTAGCAGCCGCTTTAGCAGACTTACTCACTTACATTATTACTTCTTTCCAACTAGCTCTAGCTTTTCCTGCACCTGTGGGTGGCTTTATTGCTTCATTTATCAAGTTCGCGGGAATTTTTGCGATTACTCAAGTACCCTTGGCAATTAGTGAGGGTTTGCTGACAGTCCTAGTGTGGAACTGGCTACAATCATACAATCCTCAAGAATTAGAATTATTGAAATTAATTAAACAGGAACCCCAAACTAATGAAACAGTCTCATAAGGGATGGCATAACTGGTTATTGGTGCTTGCAGTGATTGGTTTAGCAATTGCGCCGTTAATACTAGCACGCGATGCCGAATTCGGTGGTGCTGATGGCGAAGCTCAAAAGGCCATTAGTCAAGTAAAACCAGGATATGAACCTTGGTTTCAACCCTTATTTCAACCCCCTAGTAAAGAAATAGAAAGTTTATTATTTGCATCCCAAGCAGCTTTAGGTGCGGGAGTTATTGGTTACGCTATTGGCTTATATAGAGGACGTTCGCAACAGCAAAGAGATCAAGAATGACGCTGCAACTAGACAGTTTAGCCTACACCAACCGACTCAGACATATACCACCAGAACATAAAATAATTTTTGCGATCGCTACTCTTGTTATCTCCCTTTTTACCCATCCATTAGGACAAATTCTCATTGCTTTGTGGATGGGTATTTGGATAGTTATTTACGCTAAAATCCCTGGTGGTATTTACTTAAAATTATTAATAGTCGCCAGTTTTTTTTGGTTAACCAGCTTACCAGCACTGATACTCAATAGCACCTCTATTGCAGATTTAGCTAGTGTATTACCAGATTCATGGTTAGGATTAACATTGGGACAATATTATATCTACATTAGCCGCAGTGGTAGCCAACAAGCATTAGCAATTTTCACCAGAGCATTAGCTTCTATTTCTTGCCTATATTTCTTAATGTTAACTGTTCCTTTTACAGAAATATTACAAACTTTGCGCCGCATTGGATGTCCTGTGCTTTTGACAGAACTTTTGCTACTGATGTATCGGTTTATTTTTATTCTGTTAAGAACAGCTAATGAGTTGTGGACTGCTCAACAATCTCGTGATGGCTACCGGACTTGGCGCATTAGTATGAAAAGTTTAGCATTACTGATTGGGCAATTATTACAACGAACTCTACAACAATATAATCAATTCTCTTTAGGATTAGCAGCACGTGGATTTAAAGATGAATTCCGAGTATGGCATCCTCATCGCTATCGTCCACAACCGCGATATATCATAGAAGCAATTTTTGGCTGTGCATTATTAATCGCATTACAATTGTCTCAAGATGCAGGAATATTTACTCGAATTTGAGCAAGTATATTATAAATATTTAGGCTCACAGCAATCGGCTCTCAATGGTTTAACTCTCAGAGTACCTAAACACAAAAAATGTGCATTAATTGGTCAAAACGGTTGTGGTAAGACTACGCTATTTTTATTAGCTAATGGTTTATATAAACCTAACTCTGGAAATGTACGCTGGCGTGGTGAAGCCTTTAATTATAACAGTCATTATCTCAGTAATTTAAGGCAAAAAGTTGGCTTAATATTTCAAGATCCAGAGCAACAATTAGTAGCGGCTACTGTGGAAGAAGATATTTCCTATGGTTTATGTAATTTAGGTTTGCCGACATCAGAAATTCAATCAAGAGTTGAGCAAGCCTTAGTTGAATTTGGCTTAACATCTTTAGCAGAAAAACCAGTGCATCATCTCAGTTTAGGACAAAAAAGGCGAGTTTCTCTAGCAGATGTTATGGTGCTGCAACCAGAACTATTAGTATTAGATGAGCCAACTGCATATTTAGATGTTAAACATACTCGCAACTTAATGGCAACGTTGAAAAAAATTCATCAAGCCGGAACTACTTTATTAATGGCAACCCACGATTTAGATTTAGTTTACCGCTGGGCAGATTGGGTTTTTGTGATGGATAAAGGGCGGCTAGTTTTAGAAGGTAAACCTCAGGATGTATTTATGCAACGTCAACTTTTAGAAGAATTAGAGTTAGGTTTGCCATTAATATATGAAATGTTATTTGATGGTTTATCGCCTGAAGAATCAACAGTTATTCAACGCATACAAAATAGGATATTGAAAAGGAATGAATTAGAGGATGTTTGAAAAGTCAGAAAGGGTGTAAAAAAGCTCTCTCAGTATAACCTGTGAATAGATAATAGAAGTCAGATGGCGAGCAATGCTGGGTGATTTTCCTCTGTGGCAGACTGTGTACACATATTTCCGCAACTGGCGCTGCATATGGAACATGGTTGCGTATGCATGACAGTCTGCCTTGATGGTCTCGGATTGAAAGCCAAGGTCATCGGTGTGCGTTGGAGGCGATTATCGACAGTCAAAGCGTCAAAAGTGCTGCAATGGTGAGTCAAGAAGTAGGATATGATGCAGGCAAAAAATGGCGTTGCATAATAGAGGGATGAATTTAGGTGCGCTACTGTGAATTGTCCATACTGCGGCTCTACTGAGATTACGAAAAATGGCTGGCGACGAGGTAAACAGAATCACATCTGTACTAATTGCGATCGCCAATTCATTGATATCTACAGCCCACCAAAAGGATACTCAGATGAGAAGAAAGTAGAATGCTTAAAAGCATACGTTAATGGTGCAGGCTTTAGAGCAATTGAACGTCAAACAGGGATTCATCACACGACGATAATTAACTGGGTAAAACAAATCGGCGAAAAGTTGCCGGAGGCACCGCCAACAGATAAAATACCATCCGTTGGGGAATTAGATGAACTAGAAACTTTTGTGCGGTCAAAAAAAACAAAATTTGGATATGGACGGCGTTAGACCACTTTAATAGGGGAATTTTGGCTTGGGTTGTAGGAGACCATAGTGCAGAAACCTTTAAACCTTTATGGAATATTGTTAGCCTCTGGGGATGCTATTTTTACGTCACAGATGGATGGCCTGTTTACGCTAGTTTCATTAACCCAGGAGACCATATTATTAGCAAAACATATATGACACGAGTAGAAGGAGAAAATACACGTTTACGCCATTATCTGGCACGTCTACATCGCAAAACATTATGTTACTCCAAATCTGTAGATATGCTTAAGCTATCAATTAAATTGTTACTACATTACCTGAAGTATGGAGAAATACCCGTATTTAGCTAATTCATCCCGCATTTATGCAACGCCCAAAAAATTAAGGGACGCAAAAGATTTATGACGGTGGATACCGGGCATCCCTCATGACTTTGGTTTTTTATCAAAAACTAGCGGACATATTCCCTGTCATTTCTTTTGTGACAGTTTTAGGTACGGAATCAGGGATTTAAAACTGCTGCTGTGAATGAATTAAAAAGCTATTTTCGCTTGTGGATGTAGTGCCACGGCTTAATTATTGTGCGATCGCATTAACTCAGTATTAGGGGCAGATTACCTAATTCAAAAGTGCTGAATTAATTTAAATGCAAAAAATGCATAGTAGCGATACATTTTTTGCACTATTACTGATTTTTTGTAGCAACTTATACTATTTTAGCAGAAAACCGCCTTTAACCTTAAGAATATGTAAATCGTTACAGTTTTGTTACCAAACAGCTTTAATAAATTTCTAACAATGGATACACAGAAATATCCTTTCTGAAGCAATCATCTCAATACACAAATATTAGTTTATGAATGCATTTGCCCTAGTAGAAGCGGAAGCGATCGCACTACGGGTTAATTGATGTTGGGCAAATAACTCACTTAGGTTCACGGGATTAAAACTTTGCAATGAGAGTCAGTTCATGACAGACACAGCAACTACCACTACAACCAGTCTCAATAAATTTGAGAAATTCAAGGCAGAAAAAGATGGACTTGCTATCAAGCAAGAAATCGAAAAATTTGCCTCTCTAGGCTGGGAAGCAATGGATGAAACAGACCGCGACCATCGACTGAAGTGGGTGGGTGTATTTTTTCGCCCAGTCACGCCAGGTAAGTTTATGATGCGGATGCGAGTACCGAACGGTATTCTCACCAGCAATCAGATGCGTGTGTTAGCGGAAGTAGTGCAGCGTTATGGTGATGATGGCAGTGCCGATATTACCACGAGGCAGAATATTCAATTGCGCGGGATCAGGATTGAAGACTTACCTGATATCTTCAACAGATTTCATGCAGTTGGTTTAACCACCATCCAATCAGGTATGGACAACATCCGCAATATTACAGGCGATCCCGTGGCTGGATTAGATGCGGATGAGTTGTTTGACACGCGAGATTTGGTGCAACAAATTCAGGATATGATCACCAACAAAGGTGAAGGTAATCCTGAATTTACCAACCTCCCACGCAAATTTAACATTGCGATTACCGGCGGAAGAGACAATTCTGTTCATGCAGAAATCAACGATTTAGCATTTGTACCAGCATTTAAAGATGGGACAGGGGAAGAAGTCAGCCTATCTCCTAAATTCGGGTTTAACGTGTTGGTGGGTGGCTTCTTTTCTGCGAAACGTTGTGAAGCGGCGATTCCCTTGAATGCTTGGGTTGCTCCCGAAGATGTGGTTGCTGTAAGTAGAGCGATTGTAGAGGTTTTTCGTGACAATGGCTTCCGCGCTAATCGTCAGAAATCACGTTTGATGTGGTTGATTGACGAATGGGGTTTAGAGAAATTCCGTGCAGAGGTCGAACAACGTTTAGGTAAGCCACTATCACCTGCAGCACCAAAAGATGAAATCGACTGGGAAAAACGCGACCATATTGGTGTATATAAACAAAAGCAACCAGGATTAAATTACGTAGGTTTACACATTCCTGTTGGTCGCTTATATGCAGGGGATATGTTTGAAATATCCCGTTTAGCAGGTGTTTACGGCAGTGGAGAAGTTCGCTTAACCGTCGAACAAAACATCATTATCCCCAATATTCCCGATTCTCGACTGGCAATATTTTTAACGGAGCCATTACTAGAAAGGTTTGCAATCAATCCAGGATTATTGACGCGATCGCTAGTTTCTTGCACAGGCGCACAATTCTGCAACTTTGCCTTGATTGAAACCAAAAATCGCGCTTTAGCAACAATCAAAGCACTAGAAGCTGAGTTAACTCTAAATCATCCAGTGCGGATTCACTGGACTGGTTGTCCTAACTCCTGCGGACAACCTCAGGTTGCAGACATCGGCTTAATGGGTACTAAAACCCGCAAAAACGGTAAAACCGTGGAAGCTGTAGATATCTATATGGGCGGCAAAGTTGGCAAAGAAGCGCAATTAGGAACTTGCGTTACTAAAGCCGTTCCCTGCGAAGACTTGCAATCAGTACTGCGAGATTTACTCATCCAACACTTTGGGGCAAAACTCAGCCAGGAAGTATTGGTGACTCATTGATGGGGATTGGGGACTGGGGATTGGGGACTGGGGATTAGGGATTGGGGACTGGGTAATAAACCTTTGACCTTTGACCCTTGACTTTTGCCAAATACCAAATCTGCTTAACAACAAACAATGACTAATTTTTCACGAAGAAAATTTATCTTTACTTCCACTGCGGCGGCGGCGGCTTCTATTCTGGCTCATGGTTGCGCTTCTAATGGTTCCAATTCAGCGACTACAGGGGATAACGCACCTTCGGCTGCACCTGCGGCTAACGTCTCTACAGTAGCTAATGCACCAAAAGTAGAAACCACCAAAGCCAAGTTAGGATTTATCCCTCTAACTGATGCTGCACCTCTGATCATTGCTAAAGAAAAGGGTTTCTTTGCTAAGTACGGTATGACTGATGTTGAAGTCATCAAGCAAAAATCATGGCCTGTTACCCGCGATAACCTCAAAATCGGCTCGGCTGGTGGTGGTATTGATGGCGCACATATCCTCAGCCCTATGCCTTATCTGATGACTATTAACGATAAAGTGCCAATGTATCTGTTGGCGCGTTTAAATACTAACGGTCAGGCTATATCGGTGGCTAATAAACTTAAAGACCTGAAAGTAGGTTTAGAAAGTAAAGGGCTGAAAGCTGCTGCGGATAAAGCTAAAGCTGATAAACAGTCCATAAAAGTAGCTATGACTTTCCCTGGTGGAACTCATGATTTATGGATGCGCTATTGGCTAGCGGCTGGCGGGATTAATCCCGATCAAGATGTGGTATTGGAACCTGTACCACCACCACAAATGGTAGCCAATATGAAAGTTGGTACAATTGATGCCTTTTGTGTGGGAGAACCTTGGAATGCTCAATTGGTGAGCCAAAAATTAGGTTATACAGCCCTCGTTACAGGTGAGTTGTGGAAAGACCACCCAGAGAAAGCCTTTGCAATGCGGAAAGAGTGGGTTGATAAAAATCCTAATGCAGCGCAAGCATTGTTAATGGCAGTTCTAGAAGCGCAACAGTGGTGCGATAAGGCAGAAAACAAAGAGGAAATGTGCAAAATCTGCGCCGATCGCAAATACTTTAACGTTGCAGCTGCAGATATTTTAGAACGGGCTAAGGGCAATATTGACTACGGTGATGGTCGCACACAGCAAAATTTTGGCGATCGCATGAAGTATTGGGCAGATAATGCCTCTTATCCTTACAAGAGCCATGATACTTGGTTCTTAACTGAAGAAATTCGCTGGGGCTATCTGCCAAAAGATACCAAAGTCAAGGAAATTGTCGATCAGGTAAATAAAGAAGACCTGTGGAAAAAAGCAGCTAAAGCACTTGGTGTAGCTGATGCGGAGATTCCTACTAGTACTTCTAGAGGAGTTGAGACTTTCTTTGATGGCGTGAAATTTGATCCAGAAAAACCAGAAGCATATCTCAGCAGTTTGAAAATCAAAAAAGTTTGATAGTAATTCGTAGTTCGTAATTCGTAGTTCGTAATTCGTAATTCGTAATTCGTAGTTCGTAATTTTGAATTACGAAATTTCACAAAATTGTTTTTGAAATTAACTAAATCTGCCCAGGAGTAAGAAAAAAATGACAGCTATTGCTGGTAGTCGGATTCACAGAAAAAAGTCTCAAAAGGCGCTTAATAAATTATTCTGGAAAAAAATTGTACCGCCACTGGTAGCATTAGCGATTTTTTTGGTGATTTGGCAACTACTTTGTTTAAATCCTAACTTTAAGTTACCGGGGCCAATTGAAACAGTTTCGGAAACTTGGAACCCTTTTATCATTAATCCATTTTTTGATAATGGCGAAAGTGATAAAGGTTTAGGTTGGCAGATTCTCAGTAGTTTGGGCAGAGTTGGTTTAGGATTTTCGCTGGCAACAATTGTCGGCATTACATTGGGAATATTAATTGGTGCAAATCAATTAGTCTATAATGCCGTAGATCCTATATTCCAAGTATTGCGAACTGTACCGCCTCTAGCATGGCTTCCTATTTCACTGGCAGCATTTCAACAAGCTAATCCCTCAGCAATTTTCGTAATTTTCATTACATCAATTTGGCCGATTATTATCAACACTACAGTTGGCGTACAGCAAATTCCCCAAGACTACATTAATGTAGCTAAGGTTTTAAAATTAAAAGGGCCAAAGTATTTCTTTAAAATCGTCTTTCCTGCCACAGTACCTTATATATTTACAGGGTTAAGAATTGGGATTGGTTTATCTTGGTTAGCAATTGTTGCGGCTGAAATGTTAGTGGGTGGTGTGGGTATTGGTTCGTTTATTTGGGATGCCTACAACACTACTACAGAAACCAATATGAGCGAGATTATTATCGCCCTCATCTACGTCGGTTTGGTTGGCTTAATGCTGGATAGATTGGTAGCATTTATCGCTAGCAAAGTGGTTGCAGAACAAAAGTAGTCAATAGTTCAAATTCAAAACTCAAAAGTAGATTATTGGCTCTTAACAAATAACAAATGACAAATGACTAAGGACTAAAGACAAATGACTACTTTTGTGGAAGTTGATCACGTTGACCGCATCTTTGATTTACCAAACGGCGATAAATATATTGCTCTGAAAAATATTGAATTAAAAATTAAACAAGGAGAATTTGTTTCTCTAATTGGACATTCTGGTTGCGGTAAATCTACCTTACTCAATATCATTGCAGGTTTAGATAGAGCCAGTATTGGAGGCGTGACTTTAGAAGGGCGAGAAGTCAGAGAACCAAGCCCCGATCGCATGGTGGTATTTCAAAATTACTCCCTGCTTCCTTGGTTAACAGTCCGCGAAAACATCGCCTTGGCTGTGGATGAAGTCTATAAGAATCACCCCAAGGGCGAACGTCGCGGGATTGTAGAAGAACATATTGATATGGTAGGACTGCGCCTAGCTGCAAATAAACGTCCTAGTGAATTATCGGGGGGGATGAAACAACGGGTAGCGATCGCGCGCGCCTTGGCTACTCGCCCGAAGTTGTTACTGCTTGACGAACCCTTTGGGGCTTTGGATGCCTTAACCAGAGGCAGTTTGCAAGAACAACTGATGAAAATCTGCAACGAACACAACGTTACCTGCGTGATGGTGACGCACGATGTAGACGAAGCACTATTGTTAAGCGATCGCGTTGTTATGCTTACCAATGGGCCAGAAGCGCATATTGGGCAGATTCTCGAAGTCCCAATTCCCCGTCCACGTCAGCGTTTGGAAGTAGTCAAACATCCCAGTTACTACAATCTGCGGAATGAGATGATCTACTTCCTTAACCAGCAAAAACAGGCGAAAAAACGCCGGATGCAGCAATCTCCAGTAGCCGTAAGTACATCCGAGAAAGTTTTAGAAAAAGCCAATCTGGAAATCGGCTTTATGCCTCTGACTGATGCTGCACCGTTAATTGTTGCTCAAGAAAAAGGCTTCTTTGCTAAATACGGCTTAGAAAATATCACCCTCCGTCGTGCAAGTAGCTGGCAAGAAATCGCTAAAGGTGTAGTGACGGGTAAATTAGATGCAGCCCAAATGGTAGCGGGAATGCCTTTAGCCCTAACTTTGGGCGCTGGGAATCAAAAACCCATCCCCGTAATTAATGCCTTAAATCTTTCGCGTAATGCTAACGCCATTACTTTAAGCAAAAGATTATATAACCAAGGTGTTCGCAACCTAGCTAGCTTAAAAGCGGCAATTAACCAAAATCCTGACCAAATTATGACCTTGGGTGTGGTTCATCCCACCTCTATGCAGAACCTCGTGCTGCGTTATTGGTTGGCTGCGGGTGGTATAGATCCCGATAAAGATGTCAGTTTGGCTGTAATTCCACCAACAGAAATGGTTTCACAACTCAAAGCTGGCAATATTGACGGTTATTGTGCGGGAGAACCTTGGAATTACCTTGCAGTTGAACAAGACTTAGGCTTTGTTGCAGCTACAGCCTTAGAAATTTGGTCAGGACAGCCGAAAAAAGTCCTGGGAGTGCGGGAAGAGTGGGCGCAAAAACACCCCCAAACCTATCTCGCCTTGATCAAAGCTTTATTAGAAGCTTGTCAATACTGCGACGACATTCGCAACCGCCAAGAAATTCTGGAATTACTCAGCCGTTCTGAATATTTAAATATTGACCCTGCATACATCCGCCCTGGATTTATCGATCCCTACGATCGCGGCGATGGGAAAGCACCTCAAGAACTGACAGGCTACAACCAGTTTTACCTGCATCAAACCAACTATCCCAACCGCACCGAACTGTTGTGGATGGTAACTCAAATGGCGCGCTGGGGCTTAATACCCTTCCCGAAAAACTGGGTCGAAGTCATTGAAAGAGTCTGTCGTACAGATATTTTTGGTACAGCTGCACGAGATTTAGGCTTACTCGATATCGGTGAAGATGACCCAATTCATTTATTTGATGGGAAAGTTTTCAACTCTTCCGAACCAATCGAATATCTCAAAGGTTTAGAAATCAAGCGACCAATTCGCGTGGAAGAAGTGTTTATTTAGTCAAGAGTTGCAGAGACGCGATTAATCGCGTCTGTACTCAAAAATTATAAATTAGCCTCTTTTACCCATTACCAATTACCAATTACCCATTACCAAATTCTTATGCAACTCGCCAAAAATACTCACAATAAAATTCAGGTTAATAAATTACCAAAGCAGAAAGCAGATGATTTTCTGGTAATTGAAGGGGTCAGCAAAATTTATCCTACTCCCGAAGGCCCCTACACCGTATTAGATGGCGTTGACCTGAAAGTTCGGGAAGGGGAATTTGTTTGTATTATTGGTCACTCTGGTTGTGGTAAATCTACGCTGCTCAATATGGTGGCTGGATTTAACACTCCCAGCGAAGGTATTGTTCTGTTGCAAGACCAACCAATCACTGAACCAGGCCCAGACAGGATGATGGTTTTCCAAAACTACTGTCTCCTACCTTGGTTGAGTGTATTTGATAACGTTTACTTGGCGATTGATTCAGTATTTCCCAAAAAGTCCCAAGCCGAAAAAAGAGCGATCGCTAGAGAACATTTAGCAATGGTGGGACTAACAGAAGCGGCTGACAAGAAACCTAGCCAAATTTCTGGCGGTATGAAACAGCGAGTTGCGATCGCCCGCGCCCTTTCAATTCGTCCCCAAGTTTTGATTCTCGATGAACCCTTCGGTGCATTAGACGCAATTACCAAAGAGGAATTGCAAGAGGAATTGCTGCAAATTTGGCGAGAACATCAAGTTACGGTATTAATGATTACCCATGATATTGATGAAGCGCTGTTTCTCGCAGACAGAGTAGTAATGATGACTAACGGGCCTGCTGCTCAGATTGGCGAAATCTTAGAGGTTCCCTTTGCCCGCCCCCGCAATCGTCGCCGCATTATGGAAGACCCCGAATATTACAACCTCAGAAACTACGCTCTAGACTTCCTCTATCGCCGCTTTGCTCATGATGATGAGTAAAAACTCGGTCATTACAAGTATTTATTTACTCTAAAAATATCCCCTGGTGCTTCAAAATCCTAGACAAATGTCCTGACAACGAACTCATTTATCCGCTTCACTAAGGAAGATTGCAATGCTTAAAGGATTATTTTCATTCAGGGATCGTTATCGCATCTTACATCAGACGTGGTTTGCGTTTTTTCTTACCTTTGTCTGTTGGTTCAACTTTGCTCCCTTTGCAACCACGATTGGTAAGGAATTACATTTAGCACCTGAGCAAATTAAGACTTTGGGCATTTGTAATCTGGCTTTAACAATTCCAGCACGGTTAATTATTGGGATGTTGCTGGATCGTTTTGGCCCGAGAATTACCTACTCAATACTGTTGATGTTTGCGGCTGTTCCTTGTTTAGCAACAGCGCTATCACAGGACTTTCACCAATTAGTTGTCAGTCGCTTACTGATGGGAATTGTTGGTTCTGGGTTTGTCGTCGGTATCCGCATGGTAGCGGAATGGTTCCCGCCTAAAGAGATGGGACGTGCTCAAGGTATCTATGGCGGTTGGGGTAACTTTGGGGCTTTTGGTGCAGAGTTCGCCCTACCAATGATTGCTGTGGCGACTGGCTTTTTAGCTGGTGGTGGTTCCAACTGGCGATTAGCGATCGCACTCACTGGGATAATTGCCGCTATCTATGGCGTAATTTATTACAACACTGTTCAAGATACACCTACTGGCAAAGTTTACAAGAAACCCAAGAAGAATGGTGCTTTGGAAGTCACCAGCGTGAAAAGCTTCTGGGCGATGATTGCGTCAAATTTTGGTTTAATTTTCGCTTTGGGTTTACTAGCTTGGCGATTGGAACAAAAGAATATTCACTTCCTCAATCAAACCCAAATGTATTTAACTTGGTTAGCGTTAGCAGGGTTATTTGCTTACCAAACCTACAAAGCTTACCAAGTTAACAAAGACTTACTGATTGGCAAAAAAACTTACCCTGCGGCTCAACGCTATCAATTTAGTCAAGTTGCATTACTGGAATTTACCTACATTACTAACTTTGGTAGTGAGTTAGCAGTTGTTTCCATGCTACCGGCATTTTTTGAAAAAACCTTTGCTTTAGAACACGTAGTAGCTGGAATGATTGCTGCTACCTATCCCTTCTTAAACTTAATTTCCCGTCCTAGCGGTGGTTTAATTTCCGATAAATTTGGTTCCCGCAAATGGACGATGACAATTATTAGCGCTGGTATTGGTGTTGGCTATTTAATGGCGCATTTTATTAATAGCAGCTGGCCAATTCCCTTAGCGATCGCAGTCACCATGTTTGCTGCTTACTTTGCTCAAGCTGGCTGTGGTGCAACTTACGGGATTGTCCCCATGATTAAAAAAGAAGCTACCGGACAAATCGCTGGGAATGTTGGTGCTTACGGCAATTTTGGTGGCGTAGTCTATCTAACAATTTTCAGCTTAACGGACGCATCAACACTGTTTACCACAATGGGTATCGCCGCCTTAATTTGCGCTTTTATGTGTGGCTTCTTCCTCAAAGAACCTCAAGGTTCCTTTGCTGGTGCTTATGAAAGTGAATCAACCGAAACAGTAGCACCACCCGCACCAATTTTGGCCGAGGAATAAGGGACTTCCAAGTCAAAAAACATTCCATTGCTATTGTTCACGGTTGACCGTTGACTGTTAACTGTGAACCGTCAACAGTCAACGACTTAAACGGAATAATTTATTTTTTGGAGTTCCCTAAGCTACTTTGTATCTCTATCACATTAACCTCCACCTTCCTTTGCGTTTAAATCCTAACCTCCCACAACTACCATGAGTGAATTTACCAAAACCCTATGTCCATACTGCGGTGTTGGCTGCGGGCTGGAAGTTTCGCCCCCAGCACAACACGGTAAAGCGACTAATCGGGATAGTCAAGGAACTCCAATTTGGCGGGTGCGGGGCGATAAAGCGCACCCATCAAGTCAAGGTATGGTTTGTGTGAAAGGCGCGACAATTGCTGAGTCTCTAGATAAAAATCGCCTGCAATATCCAATGGTGAGAGATTCATTGGATCAAGAATTTCGTCGCGCCAGTTGGGAGGAAGCTTTTGATTTAATTGCGAAGCGGATTCAAACAGTACGCTTCACTCAGGGGCCAGAAGCTATATGTATGTATGGTTCGGGACAGTTTCAAACTGAAGATTATTACATTGCTCAGAAACTCATGAAAGGTTGTCTGGGCAGTAATAATTTTGATGCAAATTCGCGTTTATGTATGTCTAGCGCTGTGGCTGGCTACATTCAAAGCTTTGGCGCAGATGGCCCTCCCTGCTGCTATGAAGATTTGGAGTTAACTGACTGTGCATTTTTAATTGGGACTAACACCGCCGAATGTCATCCCATAATTTTTAACCGTCTGGAGAAATATCGCAAAAAAAATCGCAAAGTTAAATTGATTGTGGTCGATCCCCGGCGCACACCCACCGCAGAAAATGCTGATTTACATTTAGCAATTCGCCCAGGTACAGATATCGACTTATTAAATGGTATCGCCCACTTGTTGATGCGCTGGAATCAGATAGATGTGGGATTTATTGACGACTGTACCAGCAACTTTCCCGCCTATGCAGAAGTGATTCGTCACTATTCTCCAGATGTGGTGACCCATCGCTGCGGAATTAGCGTTGCAGATTTAGAAACCGCAGCACGCTACTGGGGACAATCTCAAAGAGTGCTGTCTCTGTGGTCGATGGGAATAAATCAATCAAGCGAAGGTACAGCTAAGGTCAGAACTATTATTAATCTGCACCTAATGACGGGACAAATTGGTAAACCTGGTTCCGGGCCTTTTTCTTTAACTGGTCAGCCAAATGCAATGGGAGGAAGGGAAGCTGGCGGTTTATCGCATTTGTTACCCGGTTATCGCTTGGTGAAAAATCCCCAGCATCGTGCAGAAGTAGAAAATTTTTGGGGACTGAAGCCAGGACAGATTTCTCCTGAACCGGGAATGACGGCTTGGGATATGATTACTGGCTTAGAAAATGGCACAGTCGGGTTACTGTGGATTGCAGCGACTAATCCCGCCGTCAGTATGCCAGATTTGGAACGGACGAAGAAAGCATTATTGCGATCGCCTTTCACAATTTACCAAGATGCATACTATCCCACAGAAACCTCTGCCTACGCTCATGTGCTGTTACCTGCTGCCCAGTGGGGCGAAAAAACTGGCGTAATGACCAATTCTGAACGCCGAGTAACTTTATGTTCAGCATTCCGCTTTCCTTGGTGGGAAGCGAAAGCAGATTGGGAAATTTTTGCGGAAGTCGGACGCAGATTAGGCTTTACCAAAGAATTCGCTTTTGCTAACTCCGCCGAAGTCTACGCCGAATTTGTGCAACTCACACGCGATCGCCCCTGTGACATGACAGGTATGAGTCACGAGCTATTGCAAACACAAGGCCCCACCCAATGGCCCTGTCCAGAAATACGCAGTAGAGGAGATGAGGGAGATGAGGAAGATGAGAGGGCAAAAATTCAGCGTCATCCCCGTCATGTTCCTGATTCCAAAAGGCTTTACACTGATTTACGCTTTCATACTCCCGATGGTAGGGCGCGGTTTGGTGCATATCATTCACGGGGTTTGGCGGAACCGCCAGATCCTAATTATCCCTTTGTGCTGACTACTGGGCGGTTGTACGGACATTGGCACACCCAAACTCGTACTGGTCGCATAGAAAAAACTCGCGCTATGCACCCAGAACCGTTTATTGAGATTCATCCCCGTGACGCGGCTGGTTTGGGAATTAGCGATCACCAATGGTTAGAAGTGCGATCGCGTCGGGGTAAAGCAAAGTTTCCCGCCAAAATTACCAAAGCGATCGCCCCTGGTACAGTGTTTGTCCCTATGCACTGGGGGGCGCTATGGGCCGATGAAGCTGAAGCTAATGCCCTCACTCATCCAGAATCTTGTCCCGATTCGCTACAACCAGAACTAAAAGCTTGTGCTGTGGATCTAACACCCATTTCTGTAGAAATTACACTCAAAAATTATCAACTCCAGTCCTCACAATGGTAAGCTGCTAAATAGATAACTAAACGGTAAGTTGATAATTTAACCCATAGTTAATAGTCAATAGTTATGATTATTTTTTCTAATCCTGTAGATTTATCTATAGGATTTTTATTTTATATTTTGACTTTTAACTTGGGACTAATACGCTGGGGATAAAAGTCATTAACTGCCAATATATGCCAATAAATGCTGAATATTTTATCAAAACTTGTAGTTGTTTTATAACATCAACTACCTAATATTAAGCAGCTTCAAAAGTAAATTGACAAATAGGGTGTAGTAGATGAAAAAAATTCTCAAACAAGTATTAGATACTACAAACTTGAAAAAGGATTACGAGAAATGGATTGCTAAATATGATTATCAATCAATTTTTCAGAATCGCAAATCAAAAATCCGCAATCCCAAACCAGAGAAGATGCAGGATGAGAAGTTTATGCACTTCATTGAAAACATTGAAGTGCTAGTTTCTAAAGTACTATCTTTATTTATGGTAGTGGTTATTTTGGCTGCTATCTGGGATTTAGCAGTGTTTCTGCTGAAAGAGTTATTTTCGGCACCCTATGGGAAATTTAACACAACTTTATTTAAAATATTTGGATTATTTTTAAATGTTTTAATAGCTTTAGAAATTTTAGAAAATATTACTGCCTATCTCAGGAAGCATGTTGTTCAAGTAGAATTAGTTATTGTTACCTCGTTAATAGCTGTCGCCAGAAAAATTATCATCCTTGACCTAGAAAAAGTAACAGGAATTGATATCATTGGTTTAGGAGTTGCAGTTTTAGCACTATCAATTAGTTATTTAATAATTCGCTTTAGTAATTCACGGGGGCCTAATTAAAAATCCATCATAATTGATGATTTGTAATTGGGTATTGGCAAAAGGCATCAAGGCAGAAATAGCCTTGAATTTTTGCTTTTAAATCTTACCAAACACCAAACACCAAATGACAAATGACAAATAACAAATGACAAATAACAAAATTTTTTTTGAATTTGAAGCAGATTTTGTGACATCCCTGCGTTGTATACCTATGCAAGTGCGCTACAACCTAGATACTTGTGGTATTAAGCTGAAATTATCTGATTGGAATCAGATGTCTCAAACTGAACGTGAAGCTTTAGTTGAATTACCTTGTAATACTGAAGCGGAAATCCAATCTTATAGCCAATATCTTGAACAGTTGATTTTAACCCGTACAGGTACGCCACCTGCAAAACTACCAATTGAATCTCATCCAGCTTGGATGGATTCTACTAATTTACCTGCTAGTGTTCAAGAACAAGCTCAGGAAATCGGTATCACACTAACAAAAACACAGTGGGAATCCTTAACACCTTTAGAGCGTTTTGCTCTCATTAAACTCAGCCGTTCTGGACATGAAAATAAAAACTTTCCTAAAGCAGTGGCAGAATTTAATCTCGCTTAAAAATATTGTTGGCTGTCTAAGTATTATTTGAACTTCCAATTCACGCAAATCCTGATAAATTATAGATTTTTCGTAGGGGTTTAGCATTGCTCAACCCTTATCCACATGTTTATATAATTACAACAAATTGTTAAGTACAAGAGCTAAAAGATTAATCATCTAACTCTTATCGAGCAAGCATCTTGCTCACTAATGCTGTACTCACTCATGGAAGATACTTTGCGTTATAGTAAAATAATATACGTGTATTTTCAAATACATAGACCAAGCTCTACAGGCACAGCACTGCTGTGACTTAACATTAATATGGTTTAAACAGTTGAAAACAGAATCGGTGTTTAATAAGCTTTGCAAAGAAACAAAACAGAAGATGCAACATTTGCTTAATCGAACTATTTTTTGATGCAAAATATTGTTCTCAAGTTTTGTCAGTATTATTTTATTTACCTTTGACAGTAGTCAATAATTTCTCGGTCTTGATTGGCAAATAATATTTTAAACTCGTAACTTAGGATTTATAGAGTATGCGGGCCAAGCTAAAACAGCTATTATGGCAATGGCGCGGAGTTTTGCTAGCAGTGCCTAATGTGACAGTTATTGTGATTATCCTGCGGTTTATGGGATTGCTGGAATTCTTAGAGTTGACCGCACTAGATCAGTTTTTTCTGTTACGTCCACAACAGCCTGTTGATGAACGCATTATCATAGTTGAGATTAATGAATCAGACATCAGGAAATTAAAAGGATGGCCGATAAATGATAACGTACTTGCTCAAGTTATAAATAATATTAAGCAGCAAAAACCTCTAGCCATCGGTCTTGATATTTATCGAGATTTACCTTTAAATCCTGGGCATCAAAACTTAGTAAATATATTTAAAACTACCCCTAACTTGATAGGAGTAGAAAAATTATCTAATACATCTGATAGTTCTGCAGTTAAAGCACCTCCAGAACTAAAAAAACTCAATCAAGTAGGAGCGAATGACTTTCCGTTAGATAAAGATGGTAGGATACGCCGAGCTTTACTGTATGCAGGTTTGCCTGATGGCAACAATCTGGAAAGTTTTGGCTTAAAATTAGCCTTATTATATTTGCAACCACAAGGAATTACTGAAAAACCAGCACAAAATAATCCTAACTATTTGCAGTTAGGTAAAGGTGTTTTTCCTAATTTTGAAAGTAATGATGGTGGTTATTTACGAGCGGATGATAACAGCTACCAAATTATTTTAAACTACCGAGGGGGAATTGATCGGTTCACAAGGGTATCTATCAATGATGTTTTAGAGAACCGGACTTTACCAGATTTGATGCGAGGAAAAATTGTTTTAGTTGGTGCTACAGCTGAGAGTTTGAATGATCTATTTTGGACACCATATAGTAGTAAATTGATTGGTGCACCTGTACGAATGGCTGGTGTTGCAATTCATGCCAATCTAATTAGTCAAATTTTGAGTTCAGCTTTGGAAAGTCGCCCACAAATGAAGACATTAGCTGAACCCATAGAATGGTTGTGGATTTTATTCTGGTCGATAGTTGGTGCAACTTTGTGTTGGCAACATCGACATGTCATTCATGAAAACAAGAAATTTTCACTGACTAATACTACTAGCAGTATTGTATTAGCAACTGGTTGTTTAGTTGGTGGGAGTTATGTAGCTTTTCTTTTTGCTTGGTGGATTCCTATTGTACCGCCTCTATTTGCTTTAACTGGATCTGCGATCGCAGTCACTCAGTATATTGCGCGCAGTGCTGCGGAAATGCGCCGTACCTTTGGTCGCTACGTCACAGATGAAGTAGTTGCTAATTTATTAGAAACTCCTTCAGGTCTTAAGCTAGGAGGAGAACGGAAAAAAGTCACCGTCTTAATGTCTGACTTAAGAGGATTTTCTGCTGTTTCTGAACGATTACCACCCGAACAAGTAGTAGCAATTCTCAATGTTTATTTGGGAGCAATGGCAGATGTCATTAACCATTACAACGGTACGATTAATGAATTTATTGGTGATGGTATCTTTGTCATGTTTGGTGCGCCTGTGAGTCGCGAAGATGATTCCCAAAGAGCAATTGCTTGTGCGATCGCTATGCAATTAGCAATGAAACCTGTCAATGAACATAATCAACAAATGAATTTACCAATTATCGAAATGGGAATTGGGATTCATACAGGTGAAGTTGTTGCAGGTAATGTTGGCTCTCAAAAGCGTGCTAAATATTCAGTTGTTGGCAGCCATGTTAACTTAACTTCTCGGATTGAGTCTTATACAGTTGGTGGTCAAATTTTGATTTCCGAAGAAACTTTGAAAGATGCCAATACCGACCCCTATATTAACATTAGAATTGACGGACAATTACGGGTAGAACCTAAAGGAATTAAAGCTCCGATTACAATTTATGACATTGGCGGCATTGGTGGTAAGTACAATCTTTACTTGCCGAAATCTGATGACAATATGCTGAATTTGTCTGAAGAAATTCCTGTAGAATATACAATTTTGGAAGGGAAACACGCAGTAGGCACCATATTTAAGGGCGAAATTGTTAAATTATCCGAGCATGGTGCGATATTGCGATCGCCTAATTCGCTGGATTCTTTAACTAATCTGAAAATGAGATTATTAAACGCACCAGAAATTGCTCCTGGTGAAGGCGATGTCTATGCCAAGGTGTTGAAAAAAGCTCCTGATGATGACAGTTATTTTCTGATTCGTTTTACAGCCATGCCTCCCAAGCCAAAAGAAGTATTTGACAATCGGCTTAAATCGGAATCTAGTAGTAATAAATCAGAGCAACAGAAAATATAAAAAGTTAAAAAATTATCAATTTCTAACCCCAATTAAAATTAAATAAGCTTCTAATTTTTTGACACCATCTTTTTACTAGTGGTTGAGATTTTGCTGTTTGCCTATATGGTGTTGACCATCTTGAGTATTCTGATTTGTAATTAGTTTTAGGCATCCTCAGATCTAATTCTAGCTGCGCGGCTTTATTTAAATCTGAAGTCGCTCTATACTCAAATCCTAATTGAGAGCAAACTAATCCACGATACTTGTAGGCCTGAATATAGCGAGGATTAAGGCGAATTGCGCGTGTAAAATCTGCGATCGCTTCTTCATATCGCCCTTGACTGGCATTCTCTACTCCCAAATTGTAGAAGGTTTCCGCATTCCAGTTATTGACAGAAGATACTTGAGGAGATTTTTTTGGCGCAGCTGGCTGTTCAACAGTCGTAGCTAGCCGTTCAGACTTGATCAGGTTATAAGCCGCATTGATTTGTTTAATTTTTTCCTCTGCTTCCTGTTTCTGTTTTTCATCCCCAAAGCGATCGGGATGCCAAGTTTTTACTAACTGACGGTAAGCTTGTTTTACCTGTGCTTGTGATGCACCAGGTTTCAGCCCCAAAATTTCAAAAGGATTATTAATATCGAGGTGTAGATGATCTCGCTGCTTGTCGTTAGACATCGGGTAAACCGAAGAAAAAGTTAACCATATACATCTATGCTAACTATTTCTACAAATTTCTTGGGTTTTAGCTAAATACATCATCATCTTGGTATAAATTTGTCATTAATATCTAGTGATAACCCTGATACAGCCATAGCAATCGCTATCACTCAGTCAGACTAGTCAATAGACATTTTTGTGCATACTGGGAAATAGCCAACATATTGAAACTATGCTGAATATTCCCAGAAATTTCCTCGACACCACCCAAACACCCCATTCTGGTTATCACTGGGATGGTAGTAACCGCCGCTTTTTTGAGGGCTGGTATTATCGAGTTACCTTACCAGACTGTGGTGAAACCTTTGCCTTCATGTACTCAATTGAAGACCCCATCGGTAATCAACCTCACAGTGGTGGTGCAGCGCAAATTCTGGGGCCACAAGATGAATATCTTTGCCGGACTTTTCGTGATGTGAAAAAATTTTGGGCTAGTCAGGATGTTTTAGGTTTAGGTCATTGGGGGAAAACAGATTTACCCACCCAAAGCTTCTACCTGCTTCCAGAAGAGTTTGAAAGCTATGTTCAACAAGGCTATCAAGCTACCGCTACTTTAAATCAAGGCATAATTAGCGACCCAGCTACGGGGAATTATTGTCGTTGGCATTACGAAATCAAGCCTGTATATGCCTGGGGTAATCATGGTAGTCTACAACAATCAACTGCTGGCTGGCTGTCATTTTTGCAGATTTTTGAACCAGGATGGCAAATTTTAATGGCTCATGGTTTAGCTAGCGGTTGGATTGATTGGAATGGCAAAATCTATGAATTCACCAACGCCCCAGCCTATGGAGAGAAAAATTGGGGTGGTGCTTTTCCGCAAAAATGGTTTTGGCTCAATTGTAATAGCTTCCACAACGAACCCGATTTAGCATTAACCGCAGGTGGCGGACGACGGGGTGTGCTGTGGTGGATGGAATCTGTAGCGATGATTGGTGTGCATTATCAAGGCAAGTTTTATGAGTTTGTACCCTGGAACTCCAAAGTTGAGTGGAATATTCAGCCTTGGGGTAGATGGCAGATGCAAGCACACAACGCAGATTTTGAAGTAGAGTTAATTGGCACCACAGATTTACCTGGTACGCCTTTACGAGCGCCGACAGCACAGGGTTTAATTTACTGTTGTCGAGATACTATGAAAGGAAAACTAGATTTACAATTGCGCGATCGCACTAACGGCAAACCTCGAATCATTCTCAAAGCACAAAGTTCTTTGTGTGGTTTAGAAACTGGTGGTGGTTCTTGGGATGATAGCTGGCAGTCTAGTTAAAACTACTGCTATCATAATAAATGCTTCGTCATTGGGGCTGTAGCTCAGTTGGATAGAGCGAGCGCCTCCTAAGCGCTAGGTCGTGCGTTCGAGACGCACCAGTCCCGTACCCACCTAAATCCCTGAAACCTATGAATGATAAAGGTTTTAGGGATTTATTTTTTGTCCTATTTGCTGAAATATAGTACATAAGCACTGTCTAGCATTTGTCAAACAACCCAAATTGACTATCAAATGACTATCACAAATATGGTATGTTAGACTGAGCGTCTAAGATATTCATTATGCAATCAGGAAAACGCAATACTAAAGGTTCCGTCGTAGTTGAAAGTTTCCGCAAGCGCTTACGGTTGTCGTTACCCCGGCAATTATTTAATGGAAAGCAAAAATACTTAACACTTGGACTAGATGACACGCCAGGGAACCGACAGATAGCAGAAGCTAAGGCTAAAGAGATAGAGAGGGACATTCAAGCTAATATTCTTGTTCCTGGAACTTTTGACTACACATTAAATAAATACCGTCCTGAGTCCTTTCGATTAGCAGAAACAGAGCAACCAGAATACTCTGTTAGTCTTCATGATATTTGGGAAAAGTTTATAGAACATAAAAGAAAAACCTCATCACCCAGCACAATGAGGTTTCAATGGAGAACTTTTAGTAACTATGTGCGTAAATTGCCCACTCATGATTTAGAGAAAGCAGTTGAAATTAGAGATTGGGTTTTAAGTAATATTCCTCCAGAATCAGCTAGAAGATTTATTGTTCGTTTGAGCGCTTGTTGTGATTGGGCAATTGATTCACAAATTATTACTAATAACCCTTTTCATGGGATGTCTAGTAAAATCACAATTCCTAAATCTCAAAAAAATGATGATGGCGAGATAAACCCCTTTAGTGTGCATGAAAGAGATTTAATAATTGAAGCATTTAGGAGTAATCAATTTTGTTCTAAATATTCTAGAGTTAAGCATTCTTGTTATGCTGACTATGTAGAGTTTTTGTTCTTAACTGGCTGTAGACCTTCAGAAGCTATTGCACTTGAGAGAAAAAATGTTTCTAGCGACTTTAGATATGTAACATTTGATTGCGCGGTTGTGTTAACAGAGAACGGATTGGCTAAAAAATCAGGATTAAAAACTCAAGAGAAAAGGAGATTTCTTGTTAATCAAAAACTAAAACCTATACTTGAAAAATTATGTGAAGGTAAAAATAATGATGATATTTTGTTCCCTAGTCCTCAAGAAAAAACATACATTGATACTGACAATTTTAGAAAACGAACATGGAAAGTTGTTTTAGATGGGTTAGGTATTGAATATAGAAAACCTTATCAAACTAGACACACTTTTATTACTGTAGCGCTAGAAAATGGATTAGATGCCAAAGACGTTGCTCGATTAGTTGGCAATTCTCCTGAGATAATTTATAAACACTATGCAGGTAATAAAAGAGATTTGTTTGTTCCAGAGTTTTAGCTGAGAAAAATAAGCAAAGCTAGCATTACTCACTATCATAATTAACTAAAGGGAGTAGAAATACTCCCTTTTTATGTCTCTAGAACTGTTTTCTAGAATTTGTTACACAAATTTGTGTAACAAATTTCTATACATCCTCTACCTCGCCAGTTAACAACTTATAAGCCTTTTCAAGCAAGATATGCACAGTACCAAGTCTCAACAATTCCTCTTGGTCTTGTCCGTCCTGTACTTCCATTCTTTTATCATCTTCAAGTGAGAAGTTAACAAGTCCTTTCTGCTCACTAGTAGGTGTGTTCATCTGTTCAATAATTTTCCATAGCGTTTGAATATCTGCTTGGCTAGGTGAACGCAATCCTCTACCCTGCCTAAATTGAGTAATAGCTATTTGACCAAATGTGATTAGGTAGGTAATTTTATCTTTGCGAAGTGTCGATCTGGGTTTCTTCAAGTGGTAGCGTCGGCAATAAAATTCCAATTTGTCCAAAATCCGTTTGGCTTCTTTTGGTTCAAAAGCTTTATATAAAGATGCTTTGGCGTGAGTATTTAATTGGTCTTGAATTACCCCAATTTTGTCCGCTTGGGGATAACGCTCATCTACCAAATATTTCATTTGATGAGCATAGTCAACGGCGGTTCTTTGGTCAGTAACCTCGACGTGTCTCCAACCTGTTAATGGCTCGAAAAACATAAACAGATTGGCTACTCCATTCCGTTCATATTGATAGTCATAACGTTCTAACTGACCTGGTTCTGTTGGAATGGGGTCACGAATTTCTTTAACTAACTGTTTACAACTTTCATCAAAGCAGACCCAAGGATTTGTTTCATCATAAGGACGTTTGTAAACATCTAAAACCTCTTCCATACAGTAAACAAATTCTGCATTTGATTCGGGTGGAATTACCCAAGATTCATTCAGCCACGGTTTGAGTTCGTTTTTTTTAATGTTTTTCTGATAGTTTCGGTAGATTCTTGTTCAACATAGTTAAGCTCAACCATTTTATCTGCCAGCATTTGCAGCGTCCAATTACTCTTTCCTGTGGGAGCTTTACTACAAGCTATCGCAATTAGATAAGCTTCTTTTTCTCCATGAATTATTTGGGAACGACACTTTTTTTGCTCTCGCCGAGTTCAGGCTACTTCCATCCCTTCTTCGACAAATCTTTGTCTTACTCTCTCTATCGTGGCATGGCTAATATCTAACGACTCGCTAATCTGACTATCTGTCCATCCCCCAGTTTCATGATTCATATCTGCTTTTAGCAAGATTCTGGCATGATTTATCTTATATGCTGCTGTTTTTCCTTTCTTAGTCAATTTTTCTAGGAAATCTCTTTCTGTCTCTGTCAAAGACACGATATATTTCTTCTTGGGCATTCTTTATATTTCTCATTTTTCTCCTTCACATTACATCTTTTTTATTCCTCAACACAAACTTGATGGACTACTAGTTACTCAACAAAAAACAGAACAATAATTTTGGAGTGGGTTTGGGTGACGCAACCGTCACCCAATCGGGGGTTTGGGGGAGAATCCCCCAATTGAGTTGGCTTCTTTAATAAGTGACAAATCAATCACTAATGAGCTTAACCCAAGCGTATTAAACTAAAAGCTTTTTGTGGATGAATGATGCTGTTGTGTGATTGCCCTATTTGCCAACAACTCTGGGTAATCTAATAACAAGGGGTAATTAGGAATTGGAGCGCAAAATCCGATGAAGAATGCTAGAAGTATCAGGCTATTGGCTATTAACTTAGCAGTGATGGTAGGAGTGCCGACACTGCTATTTTTAGCATTCTGGCATCGTGCCACAGCTGAAGATTTGGGAAGTTGTTTTATGGTTACTTCCTCTGGTAGAACTATCAGTTTAGGAAAGCTTTGTGGTGTCACACCCCCAGACAACGGAGTTTTTCGCGTGCCAATCAAACGCCGTCTTGGAAAAACTCCTGTGATTGATGTGACTTTTAACCAGCGACAGACATTTGAGATGATCTTAGATACAGGTGCCAGTAGTACCCTGATAACTCTGAAAATGGCTGCCACTCTGCAACTCCAACCCACAGGTAAGGTAAACGCGCAAATTGCAGATGGAACTGTAGTGCAATTTTTGACGAGTCAGATAAAAGATATTGCTGTTGGTGGAGCTGTAGCTAATAATATTGAAGTTGCGATCGCACCCAAAGCTTCTATTGGTTTATTAGGTCACGACTTTTTTGACAACTACGACATCAAGATTTTGGAAAAAGAAGTGGAATTCCGTCAGCGCTAAAGTGCTAAAGGCTAGGGATTAGGCACTAGAGGCTAGTTTGTTACTTAGCAACGCCACTTGCTACAACGGGGTAACCCCCCTTCTGGTGAATCCTTCGGATACGCTACGCGAGCGCCAGTCGCCTGTGGAGGGAAACCCTCCCGCAGCGCTGGTCTCACCACAACACAGTGGCTCCACCCTGCGGGAAGCCGCAGAAGCGTCTACAGCACTCAGCACTATCAAGACTAACTATTAAAACTTGTATCCTCTAGCAAGCCAATATTGCCAGTCTGCAAGTGCTTCTAGGGTTTCTTCATCAGCATCTATTGCTTCTATTTCTGATAGCTTTGCCGAAAACACATCTTCATCGTTGCCGCCAGGATAGACTACATCGACAAACATATCTCTTAAACAATCTTCATCAGGTGCCATTCCTAAAACTTCAACTTCTTTTTCTTCGATGGCACCGGTTTTGCGTACCTTCTTTTTCCATTTGGCTAAAAACGGGACGTTAAGAGTATCGTCTAGGTAGTAGTACCAACCCATCGCCCGTTCCTCTTTGTCATTACCAGCATCGACAATGATCTCTGTTTCAATGCGCTGCTCGCGAGTTTCATCCCTTTCGACATTAGGCATAAAATCCAGACTTGCATAGGATAAATGTTCAAATATGTATACCCTGTTGGAGATTGCCTGTCAATTTCTTATCACTTCTCTGGACTAAAAACTTCAGGAGTAATTTAGGCTAATTCCTCGATTTTTGGTTTTTTAAGCGATATATAAGCTAATTTAGACCCCCAGCTTTTTGGAAAAATCGGGGGTCTGGGCAGCAACTTTTGTTTCAGTAAGTGCTATTCACCCATCAAGTGTGGTCTATTTACATAAGGTAGGCTCGCGCAAGCCTACCTTTACAAGTAGAGCGATTTGAGTCTTGTGTAGCGCCAAAACAGTATTACTCTACCCCCAGAGTATTTTGTATCACTTCAGAAATAAAATACTTGTCTTGCCATGCCTAGATAATGTCTATTCTTTAAAACAAGAAAGTATTAAATTTGACATAAATATTTTATTATCATATATCAAAGTCTTTTTCTTAAAGAGGGCAATAATTTTCTATATATTTTTGATAAAATCTTGAAAAGCCAGGATTTTCATGCCACAAACATAAAACACTTTGGTAAAGCTATTATAAAATTTATTTAATTTTTGAATAATTTTTAGTAAAATTTGTTGTAATCTTAGCTATGTATTTTTCAGTAATTACACTTACTGATTTAAGAAATGAGAATTTCTAACTTTGGTAATTAAGTTTGCACAAAATGAGAATGACTCACCTGGGTACTTGCCTATATCGTATTAATCAAGCGAGGAGAGAAGCAAGCCAACAAGCGGCAAGCAACTCGCGAAACTAATAAAAACCCAGGAGACTTTAATCATGTCTAACGAACTATTTACCGCAGTATCCGTTGAAGAACAAGAAATCGTAACTGGTGGTGCTAGTCTCGATTTTCTTACTGGTGCTCTATCTTTTCAGGGATTAACTGGTAGTGGTGGTGCTACTGCTCTTCCTGGAGGAGCAACAACAACAGGAACTGTATCTGCTACAAGTTTAGCAGCAGCTTTGACTGCTTTTAAGGTGATAGTACCATAAATCAGATTGTACTTATTATCAAGAAATCCGCATTTGCAAATAGAGTAGATCGGATTTCTTGAAACTACTAAGGTACTATTTTTTTCCTGGACTACTATGATGTCCTAATTATTTTAATGCCTAGTAGGTTACACAAATGAAACGACTTCTTTTGGGGTCGTTTCATTATCCATATAACTGATCAATCTGTTCGGTTAATAAATTGAGGACTCAAAAAGGCAACACTGTGTCTAAGCATATTAAATTAACAGACTCTGAACTATTTTTAGATTTGCCTGAAGAGGAACAAGCAACTATAGTTGGTGGAATTTCGAGTTCACAATTTGCTTTCTTCTTTCAAATGAGACGGATCATTTCTTTAGCTGGAAGTCAAGCTAGTATTTCTACAGATGGACAAAGTCTTTCTCTAAACCAACAATCAAACGCTGCATATATATCTTCAGAAATTACCATTGGTGTTAATCCATCTTTTTTTGCAGGTGGGAGTATTCAGAGCAGAAACAGACGCTTTAATAGCTTCTTACGATTGTTATGGTCAATTATGAGTTGAACGAATTTTTAATTGATTTAAATTGATAGCCATAATTAACCATACTATATATTTTTTTATAAGTTAATTTTAAACACTTACCAATAAATTGACAGGTTTTCTAAATTGCTGGATGTGTAAAGTGCTTTGCTTATGAAATATAAATTTGTCAAACAGCATAGTGAAGAAGATTGCGGGGCTGCTTGCATTGCTACAATTGCTAAACATTATGGGCATAACTTTACTCTCACCCACATCCGAGAAGCTGTAGGTACTGGACAATTTGGTACTACTTTATTAGGGTTAAGACGCGGTGCAGAAACACTGGGATTTAATACTCGTCCTGTTAAAACTTCACCAGAACTGTTAAACAGGATGCATGAAGCACCCTTACCTGCAATTATTCACTGGAAAGGGAATCATTGGGTTGTTTTATATGGGAAAAAGGGCAAAAAATGTTTAATTGCTGATCCGGCTGTAGGGATTCGCCATCTCTCTAAAAAAGATTTAGCTGAGGGTTGGACAGATTGGTTAATGCTATTACTGGAACCAGATCCAGTCAGATTTTTTGCTCAAAAGGATGATAATATTGGTGGCTTTTGGCGCTTCTTTAAACGTGTTTGGAATTATCGCGCAATTCTAGCACAAGCTTTACCACTGAATTTAATATTGGGCTTACTATCTTTAGCTTCTCCCTTTTTATTACAAATCCTCACAGATGATGTTCTAGTTCGCGGCGATACTAGCTTACTAACTACTGTGGCAATATCTGTAGTAGTAATGAATTTTATTTCTAGTAGCCTTTCATTTGTCCAATCTAATTTAATTGCTAACTTTGCTCAACGCCTGCAATTAGGGATGGTAATGGAATTTGGCAGGCAAATTCTGCGATTACCTTTAACCTATTATGAAACTCGTCGTAGTGGAGAAATAGTTAGCAGATTACAAGATATCGAACAAATCAATCAATTAGTAGCGCAAGTAGTTGTTGGCTTACCTAGCAAGTTTTTTATTGCTATCATCTCTTTAGGGTTGATGATTTTTTATAGCTGGAAATTAACTGTAGTAGCAGTATTTATCTCTATAGTTATGACCCTGTCAACAATAGTATTCCAGCCCACATTGCAGCAAAAAACTCGTGAGTTATTAGTTACAGAAGCCGAAACTCAAGGACTTTTAGTAGAAACATTCAAAGGCGCACTAACCCTCAAAACAACGGCATCTGCTCCGCAATTTTGGGATGAACTACAACACCGATTTGGTCGTCTTGGTAATCTCACCTTTCGTACCATGCAGATAGGAATTATTAATAATACTTTTTCTGGTTTTATTTCTGCGATTGGGGCAGTTGTTTTGCTATGGTTTGGTGGTAACTTAGTAATTAATCCGGCTGAAAATCTTAGTATTGGGCAATTAATGGCGTTTAACTCCATGAATGGTAATTTTCTGGGGTTAATTGCCACTGTTATTAGTTTTGTAGAAGAATTTACGCGGGCTAAAACTGCCACACAACGCCTAACAGAAGTTATTGATGCTACTCCAGAAAATGAAGGTGACGGACGCAAACCTTTAGCTTATATTGGCAATGATGCTGATATTACTTGTACTAATCTCAGTTTCCATTATGCTGGTCGCCTAGACTTGTTAGACAATTTTTCGTTAACAATTCCTGGTGGACAAGTTGTCGCATTAATTGGTAAATCTGGTTGTGGTAAAAGTACTCTAGCGAAATTAATTGCTGGGTTATATCAACTGCAATCAGGTAATATCCAAATTGGTATATATAATATCCAAGACCTGTCTTTAGATTGTTTGCGTCAACAGATTGTACTAGTTCCGCAAGACGCTCACTTTTGGAATCGTTCTATTGTAGAAAACTTCCGTTTAGGAACTCCTCATATTAGCTTTGAGCAAATTGTGAGAGCTTGTCAAATTGCTGGAGCCGACGAGTTTATTAATAAATTCCCAGAAAAATATCAAACTATTTTAGGAGAATTTGGTGCCAACATCTCTGGCGGACAACGCCAAAGATTAGCGATCGCACGGGCTATTGTCACAGATCCACCAGTTTTAATTTTGGATGAATCCACTGGTGGACTCGATCCAGTGAGTGAGGCGCAGGTTTTGGATCGGCTGTTTGAGCATCGTCAAGGTAAAACCACCATTTTGATTACACATCGCCCCAAAGTAATTAACCGTGCTGATTGGGTGGTTTTACTAGAAAACGGCAGATTAAAACTGCAAGGTTCCTTAAAAGATTTGATATCCCAACCAGGTGACCATCTAGATTTTCTCATTCCTTAATTCACACTCATTTTCAGAGGGGATATGATATGCTCTTCATCCATAATCAGAAAGTCCTACCTGAAGTCCAAGAAGATTTTATTCCTCCTGTCAGCCCTTGGACATCATTAGCAGGAATAGTTCTTGTTGGTAGTGTCGGTTCTGCGATCGCCCTCTCTTCATGGGTGAAATATAATGTCACGGTTAAAGTTCCAGCCAGTATCCGTCCTACTGGGGAAATTCGGCTAGCACAACCGAAAATGGAAGGAACTATTAAACGGATTTTGGTGAGAGAAAATCAAGTTGTTAAGCAAGGGGATATTATTGCTTACCTTGATGATGAACAATTACAAATTAAAAAGAGCCAACTGCAAGGGAATATTCAACAGGGTAGGTTACAGATAAATCAAATTGACGCTCAAATCACTAATTTAGATAACCAAATGCAAGCAGAAAAAACAGTAATTGATAGGACTGTTTCTGCAGCTGAATCTGATTTATTACGTAACCAAAGAGAGTATCAAGAACGTCAAGTTACAACTCAAACTGACTTACAAGTTGCTGAAGCGAATTTGCAAAAAGCCTATACAGATTTGCAAAAAGCTCAAGCTGACTTAGACTTTGCCAATTTAGACCGCGATCGCTATGAACAATTAGCAAAAGAAGGTGCGATTGGTCAGCGAGAATTTGAGCAGAAAAAATTCTTAGTTGAACAGACAAAAGCTGTTGTTGAAGGTGAGAGAAAAGCTGTTGAGATAGCTCAGGCTAAAGTGGAATCAGCTAAATCTGCGATTAATCCCACTGATGCAACAGTCGCAATCGCTAAAGAACGGATTGCTCAAGAAGTTGCTAAAGGTAAAGCCAACATTGCGACTTTAAATAAAGAAAGACAAGCTTTAATTCAACGACGAGTGGAAATTCAATCCCAATTAATTCAATCTCACAAAGAACTCGAGCAAGTTTTCAATCAACTACAAAATACTGTAATTCGCGCCACTACTGAAGGTACTATCCTCAAGCTCAATTTACGCAATCCCGGTCAGGTGGTGGGTGCTAGTGATGCGATCGCAGAAATTGCACCTAGTAATGCACCTTTAGTAATTAAAGCCATGATTCCCACTCAAGATATTAAAAGTGTGGAAGTTGGTCAAGAAGTACAATTAAGAATTGATTCTTGTCCTTATCCTGATTATGGGACTCTCAAAGGAGTTGTAAATACAGTTTCTCCAGATGTAATTACATCTCAAAATAACAGTACAAATTCTCCCACATCTAGTTCTAATATTTTGGCTGCTAGCTATTTTGAAGCTACTATCGCACCAGAAAGTTTATCATTCGGTCATCAAAATCATCAGTGTCATATCCAATCAGGTATGGATGCTAAAGCTGATATTATCTCTAAACGCGAAACAGCACTGCAATTTATGTTGCGAAAGGCAAGATTAATTACTGATTTATAAATCAGTATATTTCATTTCAGCAAACTTCTCTGTCTAGCAAGTAACCGGAAAACAAGAAGACATAAAGCGTACATATATTTGGACAAAAATTTAAAAATAGAGCTATATTTAGCATTTACATAGTTGATTGTCTAAAACTAGGCAATCAAGACTTTTATTTGCAAAACACAAATATTCATCTACTCATGAAAACTATAAATTAATATGCATATTTTTTTAATTATCATCAATTTTTTGGGTAGTTATCTTATTCAATTTAAACATTTCACAAAAGATAAATCTGATATATTTTGCTTTAAAGCTTTATTTAATCGGCATAAAATACCCATCAAAACTTCCTGTGAAACTGCTATTGTGGACGCAAGTTATACTGTTAATAGCCAGCTTCATAACCCTCCTCTGGTTTATCAGCTCTGAATTAAGAATTCGACAAGCATTAAAATGGTGGTCTTATCAAGAGTCGATAAAAAGATTTTTAGAAGCTGAAAAAATTCGGGATGATTTATTGCAGGAATCCTTTATTATCAGGCGCAATCTAGAAATGTTAACAGTAGATAATTTAGATTTATCAGTTAACAAAATTCAAGAATCTGTTAAAAAAATTGATAGGTTCCATCAATCTTTAGTGGAATTGAGCGATCGCTTATTTCCATCGCAGCTACAGTATAGCTTGCCGTTAGCTATTGATTGTTTATTACAGTCTAGGCTGACGAATAATTCTCAGTTATCTTTTCACCGTGATATGCCAGTGATCTGGCAACATCAGTCAACTGAACAAAGCTTAATAATTTTAAGCCTATTAGAAGAATTGCTCACAATAGCTTTGCCGCAAGTTTTAACACCTATATCAATTTATATAAATTTAAAACAATGCCAAAATTTATGCCATTTAATGGTACAAATTACTTATCCGGATGTATCTACCCGTGTTTCTTACGCTAATCTACGAGAATTACAATATTTGTGTGATAGCTTTTACCTATTAACTTCAGGTAAATGTTTTTATCGTAGTACCAGCCTCATGCTAACTTGGTATTTCTACTGGTAAGCATCAGTTAATATTACTATCAGCAGTCTTAATTGAAGATCTCTAGATCGTCAATTTAATAATTGCTCAGGGCATCTTCCTTTGTCAATAACATAATACAAATTATACAATCATAAATTCAGCGTTTTTTCTGATAAACATCAACAATCTAGCTTCAAATAGCTGCTTTTACTTCGACTGATCGCTAAGTACAGAGTCAGGAATACTAGTCCCTAATTTTCTTTTTATCAGGCGATTTTCTGCAATTTATAAATATTTGCAGGGAAATGCTGTGAATAGGGATGAAAAGAATAACAAATGACAAAAAAGCACAATTTTCATCTGTTTTGCTCTAGGCAGTAGATGAAAAATTAGTATTTACTTAGTTCGATAACGAGGTGTTAATTATGACACAACTTGCAGCAGAGAAGAAATTGCTCACAATTTTGGTGATTGACGACCATGAATCAGTTTTAGGGGGAACAGTCGATGTACTGAAAAAAAAATATGCTAGTGCAAAATTTATTACTGCTATCGATGCTAAGAATGCTCTCGAGCAGATGATGATATCACAGGCAGACCTCGTAGTAATGGATCTATCAATGCCAGAACACCCCGGAGCAACAGCACGTCCTGATACAGGAATTCAACTTCTAAGGAATCTGATGAAATCTTATCCGCATTTAGATATTGTTGTGCAAAGTGCCCATGCTAGAACTTTAGTCAGAATTAGACCGGAGATTGATAGTCATAAAGGTGGCTTTACTGTTGCAGATAAAAGCCTTTCCACCCAAGAAATGTTGACTAGAGTTGATTGGGCATTACAAGGATTAACTCATACTAAAGATATCAAAGGTATCAATTCTGGGTTAGAGGTAAAACCAGAGTGGCTGAAGGTATTAACTCTAGCATTTGAAGAAGGTTTACAAGATAAGACGATCGCAGAAAGAATGTGTATGTCTGAACGCATGGTGCGTCATTACTGGAATAAGCTACAAGATGCTTTAGATGTTTACCCAGAAGAAGGTAAAAATATCCGCATTCAAACTGAAATGAAAGCTCGACATGAAGGGTTAATTGATTGATCATAGTCAAGCTTTAGTAGGTGCTGTTTCTGTGCAATATGAAATATTTAGTTCGTAATGATACGAGTATTAAGGCAAAATTCATCACATAATTTATGAGACAATGTCATTACGAATACAACAAAACCAAACTTTTCCATTAGCCTTTGGCGTTCCCGCAGAGTAAGCAGCTTTGTTGAAGAAAAATACTTTCAGCAAATATTTAGTACTCTTTGGGAAGGCCAAAGGCGATCGCATTCAATGTAAATATTTTTTTCTATTTACTTCTATAGCTCAAACCCATTGCTATCAGGGCCCACACTTAGATATAAAATTAAATCAGGATTTGAGTAAATCCCGATATTTAAGGTTGACTATTGCTTAGGTCTTATTTGTAACCACAAGCAAATTGAGGCTAGAAAAATGTAATATTTATTTGTTAATAATCATTAAATTTTGAATAATGATGAATTATTATCGGTGATTTTTATTTGATAACTAAAGACTAGGAAACTGGTTTATGCAGCCTGGAATTTGGAGAAGAATCAAAGAGGAAATCTCCATTTGGCGTGTAGGAACGCTACCCGGGATTGTAGTACTTTGTCTGGTGATTATTGTTCGTCTGACTGGTGCAATGCAATCTTTAGAGTGGCTAGTATTTGATAGTTTCCTCCGTCTACGGCCTGTGGAATCTGTAGATGAACGAATTGTAATTGTTGGTATTAATGAAGATGATATCCATGATTTTGGATATCCCATCCCAGATCAAGAAATGGCAAGCTTGTTAAAAAAATTGCAGACTTACGCTCCTCGAGCCATTGGTGTTGATGTTGTTAGGGATATACCAGTTGAGCCTGGTTCTGCTGAACTAGTAAGTACATTTCAACAACATAAAAATTTAATTGGGATTGAAAAAGCATTACCTGTAACAATTGATCCACCACCGTATTTATCTAATGCACAAATTGGTTTTGTAGATCAAATTCCAGATGCAGATGGTAAATTAAGACGCAGCCTACTAGGAACAATTACACCAAAAGGATACAAATTTGCCTTATCTCTGAAGTTAGCAGAGATGTATTTAGCTAATGAAGGCATTCAGTTAAAATATGGATTTGGCGATCGCAACCCGATCTGGGTTGGTAATATTCAACTACCTCGCGTTTACAGCAACTCTGGCGGATATGTGCGAACCGATGCGGGGGGATTTCAGTTATTACTCAACTTTCGTAGTGGCCAGGAACGATTTAGAACGGTGACCCTTGGCGATATCAAAGCAGGAAGATTCCAGTCTGAGTGGATACGCGATCGCATTGTCATTATTGGCATGACGGCCCCTAGCGCCAAAGACTTTACCACAACTTCTGCTATTCCGTCGGCAAAATTTGCACCTCCAGGCCAAGTTTATGGCGTAGAAATTCATGCTCATGCTGTTAGCCAACTGATCAGTGTAGTTCTCAATTCTCGACCCCTCTTAAAGACTTGGCAAGATGAATGGGAATATATTTGGATTATTGCTTGGGGTTTTTTAGGAATCGTTCACGCCAGGTTAACTAAATTACCTTTGCTCAATCTTGTGACCATTGGTTTTGCTAGCTTTATTCTCGTTCTTGTAGGTTATATATTTTTGATTTTGGGTTGGTGGATTCCTCTAGCACCAACAATAATTATTTATACCTTAAATTCTTTAGGACTGACTGCTTTATATCAATATGAACAAACTTTAAAAGCAGAAATTAATGCCCATTATACGATGATTGAACGCACATTTGAAACAATTCATAATGGGCCTCTGCAAACCTTAGCTAAAGTTCTGAAACTAGTTAAAGAACAGAACTTACCTGCAGATATATTACTACCAGAAATTGAAAAAGAATTAGAAAAATTAAATTACGATCTACGGGGAATTTATGAATTCTTGCAACGAGAACCTGTAAATCAAGATAAAAGTTTATATTTAGGAAAAGGGTTAGTTATCAATTTACATGACCCGATTCACGAAATTCTTTATCAAGTTTACAGCTATACTTTAGAGCGAGACTTTCCCTGCTTTAAAAGCATCAAAGTGAAAATCCGCACCTTTGAACCTATCGACGAGAAGGGGTTGAATATTGAACAAAAAAGAGGACTCTGCCGATTTTTAGAAGAAGCATTATGTAATGTTGGCAAACACGCCACCGGAGTCACCCGTCTTGAAGTTAATTGTTCTTCATCTGAAGGCTGGCACACTTTAAGTATTATAGATGATGCATTAGCTATTAGTTCTTATAAAGAAGGGAGAGGCACACAACAATTTAGAAATTTAGCTCGACAACTTAAGGGCAAATTTCGGAGAGTTTCTTTGTCTCCAAGAGGTACCCTTTGTGAACTTTCTTGGCCTGCTAGCAAGTTTTGGTTCTATTAATAATTTAAATTTATATCACTCTTATCCCGTTTGAGAACTGGAGTTTCTCAAAAGAAATAATTAACAGTATTAGATTTTACATTAAAAATATATTATACAAGACTCTGGTTACGAATTACCCGATGTTAAAGTTTATATTTCTTATTTATTAATTTAGCTGTACAGTCTCTACGGTAAAAGCACTTCCCCTTTATGTTTACACACCTGTGAAGCATTTAATGATTCGATATTTGTAAATTATATAGTTTGTTTCTCCGTCCTGAGCAAGTAACATCAATGAGGAACTGGTATAATTTATGTGAAATAATTTGGTTGCTACCCCTAAATATAAATTTAGTTAAATCATGGCTTGTATACTCACTCACCTAAAATAATTTAGAACTACTCTAAATTTTATTACATAAAAACTCTCTATCTAACGATAGATGCTTTTATCTGCTTGTATATGTACAATTGAATAGGCGTAAGCCAAATTCTATCTACATACGGGCAAAGCCAATTGTTGACACGGATACAGATGGAGTAAATTCTAAGATTAAGATATTCCGTTCATTTATAACAATTAGGTACTTTTCGATCAGAGAATAGAATTAATAAATTACCAATTTTAAAATTACCTTTTGGGTGCAAACTACTAACAAATACAGATTCAGTGCCATATTCCTAGCTTTCACTGATCAATGATTGTTGGGTTAATTGTCATGAAATTAAAGGTAAAGATATAAGTTTAGCAATTAAGCGCTGAACTGTTAATAAGTAGGCTCGATTAAACCCAACTATGTAAAATTTTATAGGGAGAAAGGAGAACATTTTTCCCTTGACTCTTCTAAAAATAGTCATGTGCGATCGCTAACCTACTTATTCATACATAATTTGTCAAAAGTTTTTTGATGATTTCCCCGTGCAATGCCGGAGGCTTAACAATGATGAATTATATGAAGTGGCTTTTGCACCGATTTTTTATCATGCAGTTTTTCACAACTTTTGTTTTGAGTCTGACATTATGTTTCGCTATAGCTACACTAGCGGAATATCACTCATTGCCACCGCAAAAAGCTCCTATTAGTTATACTGACTCATCAGGTGTGAGATAGTTAGCGATAAATTTCGGTTATCTCGATTTAAACAATGTTTGCGACAGATAAATTATTAAGAGGGTACAGCACTGCTGTACCCCTACCTCAATTAAAAACTTGAGTTAAGGGTTTTGATAAATTATTACCCTAATTTTTCATTAAACATCTACAGGATGCTGTCCATAGTAAGGTAAAGCCTCAGACCAATGCGGACGCTTTCCCTGTTCCCACTCTAGATAAGCTAGTTCCAAAATATTAGTGACTGTTGCTGCTAACGCAGATTTTGCTTCAATTAATTGATAAGTTGTCTGGAAATTTGCTAAAGTATCTTGCCATGCTTCAGGTGTAAATACACTATCTACTAATAATGTTGTGAGATTTGAATTATCAGCATGAGGTTGATAAATAGCACCAAAAACTTGACCTCGCTGGGCTGGCATTTGAATAGCGATCGCATCTGTTTTAGCAATATTATCTTTTGCACTCCAAGCAACTGCGGCTAAAGTAGATACTGCAAATACAGGAATCTCTAACTGTTGTCCTAATGTGCGTGCTAAAACTACACCAATCCTTGTTCCTGTAAAACCACCAGGGCCTTTAGCCACTGCCAAAAAGCCTATATCTGACCAAGTTTGTGGCTGAATAAATTCTACTAAGTATTGATGGACAAAGCTGGACAAATCACGCCCTAAATTCCATACTTGAGTGCGATTATCACCAGCAAAATTATTAATTGCTAATCCTAATTCAGGGGTTGTAGTGTGCAGTGCTAAACCATATTTTGTGACTGCAAGGTTTTCTAGTTCAGTAGTCAAAATTAAGTTAATTGGGGTTAATGGTTAGGCGGAGAGACAGAGAGACGCGATGAATCGCGTCTGTACAAGAGTTAATGGTTAAAAATTCATTAGTATACTAATTATTTTAAATGTGAATGATCATCACATTTAAAAGTAGGGGTGCAATAACTTACGCCCCTACCATAAATTTGACCCTAGACTCTTTTAGAAATTTCTATGTTTTATAACTTTAGAAAAAAGAGTATTGCAAAGTCAACAAATTTTGAATTTTAATTCTTAATACACAGCAAGTGGCTAGAATATCAAGACACTTTTTTACGATCATTCAATTTTAAATACTGCTCAAATTCTAGCTACTATGGAAAACTCTAAAAGTTATAGATTCAAAACTTTTGAATTTGAGCATAGCACCAATTACGTGGGTACTAATTCGCCGGGACGCAACTTCGCCCACTTACCAGTTTCTTGCTTAAAGCTGAGACAACCGACTACATCCCATTCCATTTCAATCACATCCTCTTTTGTACGGATGTTGACATTGATTGAAGGCTCATTAGGATCAAAAGTGGGTGTTTCGGTCAAATGGGGCTGTTGGTGCTGCGCTTCGACGGCATGATATGTTAAACATCGGTCTACATAGTGGCAGTTGACGCAAATACACATAATAGAACCAACTCCAGGAACCTTTATTGTTAATCTAGCTTAAGGCAAACTTATATTCATTAGTTGCTAGGTTGATTTTTATTAAACATGAATAATTCAGTTTCTTCTACCCTAGCTCCCGAAACTTGGCCTTTTAGCCTATCATTACTGCCACAGCCAGCATATATGGTAGGTGGTGCGGTCAGGGATGCGCTTTTAGGTAGAAGTCGTGAATACCTAGATTTAGATTTTGTCATCCCTACTGATGCGGTGAAAGTAGCAAGGGTGATCGCTCAACATTATCAAGCTGGTTTTGTCTTACTCGATCCCCAACGCCAAATTGCCCGTGTCGTCTTTCCCAACGCTACCGTTGATATTGCCCAACAGGAAGGAGCTAGCTTAGAAACCGATCTGCACAGAAGAGATTTTACAGTCAATGCGATCGCTTACGATCCCCATAGCAAAGAAATTATTGACCCTCTACAAGGCGTGGCTGATTTACAGAAGCGTGTTTTACGCATGATCTCACCAGCTAATTTACAAGACGATCCCTTAAGATTAATGCGCGCCTACCGCCAAGCCGCCCAACTTGGTTTTACTATCGAACCCGCCACACAACAAGCAATTCGTTCTTTAGCTGCACACATCAATACAGTAGCCGCAGAACGAGTCAGGGTAGAAATTGGCTATTTGTTGGCAATACCTCAAGGTACGGAAGCGATCGCTATGGCGTGGAAAGATGGTGTATTAGTACCTTTCTTTAAAAATGCTACAGATGACAGCTTTGCAAAAATCGCCGCTGTTGATCAAGCCGCCGCTTACATAGAAAAAAATTGGCAGCCTTTAGGGGTGGAACTACAAGAGTACATCCGCGACACCATTAAAACTACACACTTAGGTATCGCCAAACTTGCTTGTCTTGTCCACCCCAATCCCGAAGCTGCGGAAATTGAGCTATTGCAACTAACCTACAGCCGTGCTGAAATTCACTCTGTCATTACAGCCCTGAGACTTCTCCCGAGGCTAAAAGTCACAAATATGTCTTTGAGAGAACAATATTTTTTCTTTCAGGAAGCAGGCAATGTATTTAGTACTGCTGTAGCGTTGTCCCTAGCTTGTGATAATCTGGTAGGGGCGATGTCTAGGGATAAACCACTTAGCGTTTACGCTCCTTTGATCAGCCGCTACCTAAACCCTGATGACCTGGTCGCTCATCCCTCTCCAATCGTGAGTGGGAAGGAGATTATTATAGCACTAAATCTCTCACCTTCGCCATTAATTGGGAAAATTCTTACAGAAATTGCGATCGCTCAAGCCGAGGGAAAAGTCTCTACACCAGAAGAGGCGATCGCATTTGCCCAGCAAATAGTTACTAATTCGTAAGACCCTGCGGGTTAACTGTTAGTCGTTCCTGTACCCCTAAGCTTCAGCAAGCTACGCGTTAGCATTGCCTAGCAAAGAGTAGCCGCTGCGCGTCTGAGTAAGTCAAATGACAAATGACCAAGGACGAATAACAGCCTCAGCCAGTTATCTTTAATTTCGCCGACTTATTTACGTAATTCGTAGTGGCTAAAACTTTAAGGTAAATAACGATTCATCCTTACCCAATCTTGAGTTGAGCCAAAGTTGGGATTTTCGGTACTGTTATTAGTACCATATATTTGACCTTGACGATTGATCCAATAGTAGTTGTAGTTGTTTGGTAACTCGACGGTTGGATAACCGTAAGAGTTTGTCCAAGTTGTAACATTACCCAGATTCTCACGAAACTGGAAGTTTTGACGGTCTATAGATTCATTTCGTTGACGGCTGACTTCGTCCCACGTCCGCTGAGACCATTCGCGGTATTCTCGATATCTTTGCCCTTCTGTCTGCGAAATGTCTAGATTTTGCGCCATGATTCCTTGCATTCCAAAAGCTGCCCCATTGGTTGCTGAAACCTGAGATGCTACCTGTGGCAACCATGAAGCATAATTAGCCCACTGTGATTGGTGAGATGCAGCACAAGTCATCACCATTGTACAGATGTTGTAACTATATGCGACGCTGCACTTGGCTAAACCTTGGCAGGGAATACCATTGGAGAAGTATGTGCAATCAAATTCATAAGCAGCTGAACATCCAGCAATTGGTTGCGCTGGGCGGGGTTGACCAATCCGCAAGTCGTAAGGCTGGAGTGCTAATAGTTTCTCATAAACAAACTGCCAAGGATTGTAGTTTACAGGTAGTCCCGAATTTCCCACCATAATCGTCAAAGCAGCATTGTCTGGAGAAACCAGAACAACGGCAAATTGACCATCCTCAACCACTCGCCAATTATTAGGTACTACATAGTTGAAATAATTTCCCCGCCAGATTGACAGCGAACCAGGGTTAGGAAAAGAAGACTGATTGTAGTTGTTGTACATTGGCTTTGTGGCAGAGAGGAGAACTGATCATAGATACATCCTAAGAATTGGCTTTTACGCACTCTCTTGGCTCAATCATCAATAAAAAGCTGCACATTATAGCAATTAAGGCATTTACGGGCTTTTAGCTTTTCACCTTCCCCCCAAACAGCATCTAACGCACGGAAATATACCCAAGTACTTGGTGATTCGCCTACAGTGCGACCCCAAACAAAATTTTGCGACCCACAGATCCAACAGGGTCGTTCTTGTGGAGTAAAATCTTGTGGGTTGTCTTGGTTGTTCATAAGTTGTATCTAAAAATTAGTGAGTGCGATCGCTTTTATTCAGAGCGATCGCACCGTTACATTTTCTATTTTTCCTCTGTACGAGATGCTGAACGCAAACACAGGAATTTTACGGGGGCGATCCACTTTCCACCAAAGTTCACAGCGTAGCCCCAAAAGAGTAGATTTTTGTTGGCGAAAACTGCTGCTAATCTAACTCTCTGCGTCCTTCCAAGGCTCTAGCCAAAGTTACCTCGTCAGCGTACTCCAAATCTCCGCCCACAGGCAAACCAAAAGCAATCCGCGTCACCTTCGTGAAAGGTTTCAATAACTGACCAATATATAGTGTTGTGGTTTCCCCTTCCACACTGGGACTGATTGCTAAAATCACTTCCTGGGGTTTTTGTTGACTGACTCGCCGCACCAAAGCCTGGACAGTTAGCTGTTCTGGGCCAATCCCATCCATTGGCGAAATCACCCCACCTAGAACGTGATATTTACCTTTGTACTCGCGGGTTTTTTCTAGTGCAATCACATCACGGGAATCTGCAACCACACATATAGTATTTTGCTCGCGGTTAGGGTTGCGGCAGATTTCACAAACTGGTTCAGCTGATAAATGAAAGCAGACAGAACACAAGCCCACCTGTTTTTTAGCATCAATCAGAGCTTGTGCCAAAGCCTCTACTTCTGTTTCTGGTCGCTTCAAAATATGCAAAGCCAAGCGTTGGGCAGACTTGGGGCCAACTCCCGGTAGGCGTTGCAGTTGCTCAATTAACCGTGCTAAAGGACGTGCGTAAACCGTGGCTTTATCTCCAGAATGTTTTTACCTTAGAGGTTGTTTGAAAAGTGGTTAGCTGTGATTTTAAGCACTTATTGATCCCCCCAACCCCCCTTGGAAAGGGGGGCAAAACTTCTCAAAGTCCCCCTGAAAAAGGGGGATTTAGGGGGATATAACAGAATTTGCTACATCATTAAAGACTATTCAAACATCCTCTTAACTATGATGACATCCTTACAACATTTTGGATGGATGATTGCCAGAATCGCTAACTACACACAAAGAATACGATAACGTAGATGCCAATACTTGTCGGTTAAGGGCAAAAGGGGAAGGGAAAAAGGAGCAAGAAAAATCTTTAACCCTTACCCTTTCACCTTTTCCCCAAACCAAATTCCGAGTTGAAAATCCTTAACCGAGCAGTATTGAGGTAGATGCGACAACTATTTGAGGCAATAATATTATTATGCTTGAACTCCATCCCATCCGAAATGAAGCTGATTATCGTGCGGCGCTGGCTGAAATTGAAAGATTGTTTGATGCAGACCTAAATACACCAGAGTATGACCGCTTAGAAGTTTTAACTACACTTGTAGAAGCATACGAGCAACGGCATTACCCAATCGCAGCACCAGATCCTATTGAGGCGATTTTATATTATCTCGAATCCCGTGGATTGTCGGAGCATGATTTAGAAAGAGTAATTGGTACTCAGGTAAAAGTTACAGAGATTTTGAACCGACAACAGCCTCTGACTTTGGATATGATTCGTCTTTTGTATCAGCAATTAGGCATTCCGGCGGAGGTGTTAATTCAACCCTATCCTTTGATGGAAAAATCTGCTTGAAAGCTGCAACTATTTCAGCAAATAAAAATGGGTATGGTAACAACACCATACCCATCCATTTCAATAATTTTCAATCAATGATTATAGTTGTGGTGCATACTGAGGCTTTTCAGGAACATCAGTGTATTCAGCCACGATTTGACGGAATTCAGCACCATCAATGGTTTCTTTTTCGATCAACAGATCAACTAAACGGTCGGTGACGCTACGATTTTCACGAATGATTTTCTTAGCTTGTTCGTAACATTCTTCTACGATCGCTCTTACTTGAGCATCGATCCGAGAAGCGATCGCTTCGGAATATTCAGATCTAGTTGTCCAGTCACGACCTAAGAATACTTCTCCCTGTTGACTTTCCAAAGATAAGGGGCCTAAATCTGACATCCCGAATCTGGTTACCATTTGTCTCGCCATTCCAGACAACTGTTGTAAGTCGCCACCTGCACCAGTGGTAACTTCTGCAGCACCAAAAATCACTTCTTCCGCAGCGCGTCCACCCAAAGCACCAGTAATCCGTGCTTTCAGTTGGGAACGAGAAATTAATCCTTGTTCTTCGTTGGGAGTAAACCAAGTTAAACCCTGTGCTTGTCCGCGAGGAATAAGAGTGACTTTCTGTACGGGGTCATGGTCTTTTAGGACTGTTCCCACCAAGGCGTGTCCTACTTCGTGATAAGCAATTAAGCGCTTGCTCTTGCTGTCAACTAAAGGAGTACCTTCCATACCTGCAACTACCCGATCCACCGCATCATCAATTTCAGTGAGGGTAATGCCTTCTTTGCGTCTTCTGGCGGTGAGAATAGCAGCTTCGTTAAGTAAGTTAGCTAAATCTGCGCCTGTAAATCCAGGTGTACGGCGAGCGATCGCTTCTAAGGATACGCTAGGGTCAAGTTTCTTATTGCGAGCGTGGACTTGTAAGATTTCCAAACGTCCTTTAATATCCGGCGCATCGACGGTTACTTGACGGTCAAAGCGTCCGGGACGTAATAATGCTGAGTCTAATACGTCAGGACGGTTGGTAGCAGCAATAATAATGATGCCTGTGTTACCTTCAAAACCATCCATTTCGGTGAGTAGTTGGTTGAGGGTTTGTTCTCTCTCATCGTTACCACCACCGATACCAGCACCCCGTTGTCTACCTACTGCGTCAATTTCATCAATAAAGATGATACAGGGGGCGTTGTCTTTGGCTTTTTTAAATAGGTCACGTACACGAGACGCACCTACACCCACAAACATTTCTACGAATTCTGAACCAGAAATACTGAAGAAAGGTACACCAGCTTCACCTGCGATCGCTTTTGCTAGTAAAGTTTTACCAGTTCCTGGAGGGCCAACTAACAACACGCCTTTGGGAATACGTGCGCCTACAGCAGTAAATCTTTCTGGCTGTTTTAAGAAGGTAACGACTTCTTGTAGTTCTTCTTTGGCTTCTTCAATACCTGCTACATCGTCAAACTTCACGCCAGTTTTGGCTTCCATTTGAAAACGTGCTCTGGATTTGCCGAAGTTCATAGCTTGACCTGGACCGCCGGGGAGGTTGCTAGAGCGACGGAACAAAAAGAACAGACCCGCAATCAATATAATGGGAAAAACAAGATTGCCTAAAAGTCCCCAAATAGCCCCATCATTCCGCATGGGGTGGGCATCAAAACTAATTCCTTTTTCTTTCAGCTTGCTAATTAACTCAGGTGCGTTAACAGGCAGATCCACTCGCCAGCGTTGAATACGATTTTCAATATCTGGATCTACGGCTTCGATAATCGCTGTCCTACCACCTTCATAGAGATCTACACTACTGACGCGATTAGCATCCAAATATTCTAGAAAGCGTCCATAGGTCATGCGCGTATTAGCTGCATTCTTCGTCATGTCAGCAGGAGTGCCAGCAAATGCTCCTTGCCAGAAAAAGAAGCCAATTACCAAAGCAGGCAATGTCCACAGTAATAGGACTTTCCAAGAAAATTTCATTTTAATCTGCCTCTAAATGCCAATACAACTCATCAGCTTTAGCAACCAAATGATGAATCACCCTGTTTAATCAGGATGATATGGGAGTAAAAAGTATAAAAATTTTCAAACTAACTGACCTCGCAGCAATAGCTAGAGGGCGCGTCATCCTAGAATTCAAAACTTCTTTTTCATCATCCATCCTTTATTGGTTGCTAGCTAGCTGTGAAACGGACTCTTAATAAATCCACTTTGATGAATTTGATGTTTTGTGTGTAGCGTCCTAGAACTATAAGGTCATTACAGTAAATCTAGAGCGACAACACGAATCTTAATTAAAGTTAACTTAATTTTAATACATAATAGCTCCACAGCGAAACGAGATTTAAGGAACATCAGCATCAAGAAGCTTTATCAAAGCCCTACTCCCTGAGCTATTGCTGTCCCTCTACCCCTCTATACTATTGTGGATGCTCGAATTTAGATTATGAAATCCTTTGGCTAAAGCTGATGTATTGTCGGCTGCAAGTGGCTGTGATCGTAAACTGCTAAGGAATAAATTACTAAATTCTGGCATTGAATTAATTATCAGATTTCTGCTGCCCCTGCTCGCCAAAGCAATGATTATTTTTTTATTTGGGAAACGCCAAAAAATAAATTATTCCCATGTTTGGACTGAACACAATTATTTCTCTCCCCTGCTCCTTGCCTACACAGTGATGGCATATTTGTCATTCACAGGGAAATTTATATGGTTTCTAGACGGTTCAACACCCCATTAAAGACAGTTGCGGGAACGCGTAAGCGATCATCACTTTCATAGAGTTTAAGCAGTTCAGTGAATGATGTATCAGGCGATCGCGTGAACATAGCCAGCTGATCAAAAAATGCCAACTGATCGTCAGTCAGCGATTCATGAGGTTGCGGAATGGCTCCCCAGACATCCCAGGGTAACATCTCCATTTTGTTGAGCGCGGCAACATCACGCACAATTTCTCCTGCCATAAACCAGAGTCCGCGCAAATCACCTTTGAAGATGCCAAACTTTGATGGGTCATTAGCTCCCGTGCGACAATTTTCCCAAGCATCACCTGCCATGATGAAGCGATCGCGCGGCACATCGAGAATGTCATGCTTAATCTCTAGTTTCTCTCGCCAAACTGCATCAAACTGCGGATCGACAATTACCCAACGTGCTTGTAAAGTATTCCAATACTCACAGACCACGTGTTCTTCAAAGTAAGGTGGATTGAAATAACTGCCGAACCCGCAACGATATCGAGCAGGAATACCCTTAGCTCGCAACATAGCAACGAGCAACAGCGCGAAGTGATGACAAATTCCTATCAAACGTTTATCAACAGGCCGAGCAGCAGAAAGGGGCCGCTCATCAAGGGCCAGAAGCTGATCTAATATCCGCTCAATCGGGCGAAGATGGGTTTCACTTTTGCGCTTGTCTGGAATGGCGAAGCCGTAAAAGTCCAATGCCACATACTCATATAGTCCAAGTCCCTGGATAATATAAGTCAGTTCAGCAACATCATTCGGTAACTCATCAAACAGGGCAGTATGTTTGCCAGCAGATGTCATCACGGTTGGACGTGAATAGAAGTCAAGAATCTGTTGTTGCGTTTTCATACAAATTCGCTCTGTGGAGTTAAGGACTAACTCACAACCAAGTTGTTAAGCCTGATTCTTCAGTGATTTTAATTATTGGTAGCCAATATTTAAACGCGCAGTTAATTAACTACTAGGTTAAATGTACTAGCGAAAAATATCAAGGACGCAGGGACTTCCAAAGAATTAATTTCTAGGCATTAGTCTTAAGAGAGCAAGTTGTATGATTTTCCCCCTGTACCCTTAAAATTGGTTAATTTTTACCATAGAAGTCTATTATTTAACTTCGCTAATTTGGAGAGTATAAGGAAAATATTTGCCTTTGACATAGGAACCTACCCAAATCTGGTAAGTTCCTGGGAGCCATTCACCAACCATCCCAGGATTTTTCCCATCAAATTCGTCATTGCACCATGTACCACCAGGGCCTTTGACTATGAGTGTAGTATCTTCAGGACTTTGCACTAGTAGCTTCAAGTAATCCAATTTAGTAGTGATTTCTAATTTATGGTCTGGTGTTTCATCAACAAATCCAGTACATGGCCCAGTTGCAGTTTCAGTTCGCTTTGCCACTTGGTTACTTGAAACTGAACCGCCACTCATACCCCTAACACTGAAGGGGTCAGGAGAAAAATTCTTACCGATGGAGATATCTCCAAATATTGGTGGTGTTTGTGGCACATCTGCTCCAGCATGAGTGACCGATGTGACTAAGAGTGTAACCACCATTAATGATAATCTTATTCCTTTGTTAAGAACTCTTTTCGGCATTTTAATCACATGGTTGTCTAAGTGGAGTTGATGACATGAATTTTACACGCAAAGTTCCCAAAAATAGAAGAATTAACTAGTTTGGTGTTTGGTGTTTGTCCCCATTACCCATTACTCATTACCCCTTACCTAATCCCTGTAGCTATTATGAATAGAGGCGCACCAGGGTACGCCTCTAAAAATCTAAAATATTGCAAAAGACTGTGAGCTAACTGCTTGCGGTGATCGCTTTACTCAAACGGGGGCGATCTAAACCAATTTTGTGGAGTAATAGCCAGGATTGAATCAAGTCTGGGCCATGAACATCTCCAGTTAAAGCAGCGCGGAGCGATCGCATTACTAAGCCTTTCTTGACATTTTGGGCTTTTACCACTTGCTTAATAATCTCTTGGGCAGTAGCTTCTTGCAATTCTTGAGTTTCTAAAGCTGCAAGAATTCCTTGCAGAACAGCCGCAGAACCTTCTTGTTGTAACTGTTTACTGGCTTCTTCGCTAAATTCAACTGTTTCAGTAAAAAACAGTTGGCTCTGAGCGACAGCATCTTTGAGGCGAGTTAAACTTGGCCCAAGTAAAGCTACTAGTTGTTCTAACCAAGCGCGATCGCGTCCCCCATCAAAGTTAAAGCCTGCTATTTCCCAATAAGGGATGAGTAAATCTGTAAGCTGGCTGACTGGCATATTATGGATGTACTGGCTGTTTAACCAATCCAATTTCGCCCAGTCAAACTTTGCACCGGCTTTATTAACACGCTCAAAGCTAAATTCTTTGGCTGCTGCTTCTAAAGTGAAGATTTCTTGAGTAGAGTCTGGTGGTGACCAACCCAATAAAGTCATGTAATTCACTAAGCCTTCGGAAGTGAAACCTAATTGCTTAAAGTCGGAAATTGAAGTTACGCCATCCCGCTTGGAAAGCTTCCGCCCTTCCATATTCAAAATTAGGGGTGAGTGGGCGAATTGGGGAATTTTTGCCCCCATAGCTTCATAAAGGAGAATTTGCTTGGCGGTGTTGGCGATGTGGTCTTCTCCCCGAATCACATGGGTGATTTGCATATCAATGTCATCCACTACAACGACAAAGTTATACAGTGGTTGACCAACACCATCTTCGGAAGCACGAGCGATCACCATATCACCACCCAAATCGCTACCGCGCCAAGACATTTTTCCCCGGACTAAATCGTCCCAAACAATTTCTCGCTCATCTTCGATTTTGAAGCGAATGACAAAGCTACGTCCTTCAGCTTTGAAAGCAGCTTCTTGTTCTGGGGTGAGATGGCGGTGACGGTTGTCATAACGTGGTGCTTCCCCTTTGGCTTTTTGGGCTTCCCGTAAAGCCTCTAGTTCTTCACTGGTGGTATAGCAGCGATAGGCTAAACCTTGTGCTAGCAGTTTTTCTACTGCTTGTTTATAGAGATCCAGGCGTTGAGATTGAAAAAATGGGCCTTCATCCCAGTTCAGGCCTAACCAGCGCAACCCTTCAAGAATATTCTCTGTGTATTCAGGACGCGATCGCTCTAGGTCTGTGTCTTCAATTCGCAGGATAAATTTCCCACCGTGGTGGCGAGCAAATAGCCAGTTAAATACAGCGGTTCTTGCTGTACCGATATGTAGATTTCCAGTTGGACTTGGAGCAATACGGACTCTAACAGTCACAGTTCTTTCTCTCTTTAGCAAAGCATGATCACTATAACAAGCACTGAGGAACCAGTGCTTTACGGAGGTAAATATCGATAATGAGTTACCTTTACCTCAATTTACTAAGTGTTGAGCAATTATAAATCTTTCGTTAGAACGGGACTGACGGGGCTCGAACCCGCAACTTCCGCCGTGACAGGGCGGTGCTCTAACCAATTGAACTACAGTCCCTTGATTACCGACTTTGCTATTATGCAGATTTTTTTTTAAGTTGTCAAGCAATTTGGCGGAGGAAATTTCAAAGAGAAGACCAGAATTGTATTCTTCCTCCTCTGCTCCCTCTGCTTCCTCTGCTTCCTCTGCTTATTTTTTTGGAAGTTCCTCAGCCTACAGCTGCTGGCATTGAAGCTAAATGCTCCTGAATCTGGGATTGCATTTGCTTGTACTGTTGCTTTAAGAGGTTTTTACTCAAATGCGCTTGAGATGAAGGTGGTAAGGTTTTACTCTGTTCTAGCCAAGTTTTCAACGTTTTTCGCTGAGTGTCATTAATGTAACTGCTCATAACGCTAGTACAAGAATTAGGCGCTTCCAGGGTAAATAAAATTAACGGGTAGCGTTCATTGCTGGCTAAGGAATACACCATTTTTTGATTTTGCGGTTCTTGCATATCGAGGTAGCAGGGTAGCCACTTCGGCCCTAGTTGCTTGTTGTACAAAACTGTCAGCCACAGCAGCATAGGGTGAGGAAGTTTGATGAAGAGAAACTGGTTGTAACGGATAGAATGGGAACGCTTTTGAATTTCTGCTTTGGGTAACATTAGCCAGAGTGAGGCTACAGGATTTTTTTCGATATCTAAAAGTCTCGGAAACACAATTTCCTGAATCGGTTTTTTTGGCGGCCAAATTGCTTTCCAACAAATTTGTTCTACAGCCACAGGTAAATCAGATTTGGCAGCAATATGAGGATTGTTGCCATTGACTGATTCAGATGGAATACTACTACCCATATTTAATGAACTCTTATTTGCAGGCCAATTGAGATAATAAGTGCGATTGATATTTTCTAAAACTTGCAGCAGTTGGGTACTACTTTGAGGGCGATCGCGTGGTGGTTTTGCCAAACAAGCCATAATTAACTCATTTAGCTCTTTGGGTAATTGCAGTTCTGGTTTAACTGCTGCGATCGTTCTGGGTGGCTCAAAGTGATGTGCTTTATACCAAGCACCAAAGTGATCGGTTTCTGGTTCCCAAGGTTTTTTACCTGAGAGCATTTCAAACATCATCACACCCAGACTATAAATATCAGAGCGACTATCTAATTCTTCTCCTTCTAATTGCTCTGGTGAACAATAAGGTAAAGTGCCATGAAATCCTTTATTTGTACTCAGTGTTGATACAGAATTTACAAATTTAGCAATGCCAAAATCTAAGATTTTTGCTAAATAACCTAATATAGGGTCGGGCATTACTAAAATATTTGCTGGCTTAATATCTCTATGAACAAGTGGATAAATCTTACCTTCTATATTCATCCCTTGATGGGCGCATTGTAAGCCTAAACAAATCTGACGCGTCAGATTCATAAACATTGGCAAATTCATCGGGATGAATTCTTTTAAAGATTTCCCCGATAAATATTCCATGACGTAAAAGGGGTAACCTTGTTCGCTTACGCCATAATCATAAGCCTTGATGATATGTATACTTTTTTGGCTCAAAGCTGCGCTCATCATGGCTTCACGGGCAAAATCTTTTTGCAACTTTGGGTTTAAAACAGTTTGAGATAGAAACTTGATAGCGACAGGTGTTCCTCCTAACAAAACATCATTCGCTAAAAAAACCTTGCCCATACCTCCTGTGCCAACTATCTTGATTAGTTGATATCGATTGGCAAGTAAACCTTTACTATCGGGAGACAATGATGAGCTTTGATTCACTTTTATAACCTCTTAAATACTCACCAAAATGAATAATGAGCATTTTAACTAACAATTTTCAATATATGTATAATTTTACCTGTCTACACTTCAAGGTTTTTACCTGACTTGTCAAAAATAACGTCTGTTTTTAATCTATTCCTCACGGGAGAAATTTTCTTCTATAACCATAGTGCCTCGACCCTTTTTTAATACAGACTTAACGGCGCAATATCAACTGAAAAAAGGTATAAAAGAATTTCATGATTTTAGATTTAAGGCTATCATCATTCTTTGGTAGATTAGCTACCATTTTACGAAGAATGCTAGATTTCAGACGTTCATAATCTGCCTTTAAAATAATTTTTGCTTGTTTAGCAGAAATAAATTCATTGGCGTTTTGATTAATCGCTAACCAATCTAGTAATTGCTGACGTTGGTTAGCATTAAGAGTCAAAGTCATTACCTTAGTGCATTTGTGCGGTTCTTCTAACGGAAAGAATAATAAATGGTAAAATCCTGTTTCTGCTAAACTACGCAGGATTTTTTGACCTTTATTATCTTTCATATCTAAAAAACACGATAGCCATTTAGCTTGAGAGTTTTGAGTATTGTATAGTAAAGTACTCCATAAAATCATGGGATAAACATTGATTTTGGCAATAAATTCAGTGCCGTGAGATTTATTGAAAAATTTATTAATTTCTTGTTGGGGTAACATTGCCCAAAAGGTAGGCACAGTTCCTTGCAATGTATGTAATAAATTGGGAAACCCTATGGGTGCAATTGGTCGATTTTTCGGCCATATTTTCTGTAAACACTCTTTTTCTGTGAATGATGTGAGCGGTACTATCTGTAATATTGGACTACTTTCTACGCTCTCATTAGTGGTATTAGCAGTAATAGCAATTTCCGATTTAACCTGTTCTAAAATTTCTAATATTTCTTTAATATTTTGTGGGCGATCGCTAACTGCTTTCGCTAAACAACGCATCACTAATTTTTGTAATTGATCGGGTACGACGACTTGCGAATTTACCTCTGCAAATGCTGGTGGTGCTTGAAAGTGATGAGCTTGATACCAAATACCAAAGGAGTTACTTGTTGTGTGAAATGGATGTTTTCCTGTCAACATTTCAAACATCAAGATTCCTAAACTGTAAATATCAGAGCGCACATCCAGTAATTTACGTCCTTCCATGTGTTCTGGAGAACAGTAAGGTAAACTACCAATAAACGAATCAGTGAGAGTCATGCCACTGCGCTCTGTTAAAAATTTAGCAATGCCAAAATCTAAAATTTTAACCAGAGGCTCTCTTTTACCATCTTCAATAATGAAAATATTTTCTGGCTTAATATCACGATGTACAATCGGATAATTTTCTCCTTTGAGGATGATACCTTGATGAGCACACTGCAAACCTAAACAAATTTGCTCGCAGATATCTAAAACTTTTGTGGTAGAAAATGTTTGAGTTTTGAGAATTCGTTTCAGATTTTTTCCTTGAAGATATTCCATCACATAATAAGGAATATTTTCCTCAGTTACACCATAGCTAAACATCCTCACAATATTTTTACTTTTCCGTCCTAATTGAGCGCCGATAAAAATTTCTCTAGCAAAGCGTTGAGTCATTTGCTGACTACCCAAGCTCAGGGATAGAATTTTTACGGCTACTGGCATTCCGCCTTTGGCAACATCTTCTGCTAGGTAAACCCTACCCATTCCGCCTTTGCCAATCAAATCTCTGATTAGATAGCGATTATTGAGGAGTTTACCAATATAAACATCTAATTCAGTTTTAGCATTAGCGACATTAGGGATAGGATTTAGCATAAAATTTTTTATTAATAAAAAGCCAGAGACTTATTAATAAAGCGCCTTTTCAGCCTTTATTTTATCTAAAAAGATATTCATATTTTTATAGAGTTGATTATGCCAGCTAAAATTTACAATAAAATCTGGTTAATTTTTAATAAAATTAAGAAAAATCTGTGTGCAATAACTCTTAAACATGGTGTAACATACTTGTGAAGCTAAACGTATGGTAAATTACACTGAATCCTCAAACAGTGATGATTGCTTTGTATTGCTTCCTCAGTAATTACACGTAGGTACGAAAAATCTTTAGGAAGTAATGGAATTTTTGTATTGTGCGTAGGATTAGATGTTTCTGCAAACCTCAATCAAGAGTGCTGAGTAAATTCGTAGCCACGACCTTTAATACTGATCGGTTAACGGGAAAAAAGAGAATGGTAAAAGGTAAAGAAAAAACCTTTAACCCTTAACCTTTAACCTTTTCCCCAAAACTAAATTTTGGGTTCAAAACGCTTAACCAAGTAGTATTGGAGCTTATTCAATTTAAGGCTAGAAATTGGGTATAAACCGCCGTAAGAGCCTGATTAGAGGTGATTCGATTTTCAGCTTAAAAGCTAATATTTGGGTACGTTGTAGGGCATTAAAATTGTTGTCGCTAACCAAGATTAAAGCACGTTGCCCATCAGGTAATATGGGGCCAAGGGTTAAGCCTTCAATATTGTCTAGCAACACATTAAGACCTCGCAAATCTAACAGCAGTTTTTTCTGCACTGGTTTGATTTTTTGGTTAACCTTCAAAATGCTATCAAGATGATGAATATCATCAGCGCCTGCTAGAGAAATCTGAAACAAGAGAATCGAAAATCCTAAGCCTGTAAACGAACGTTCTAAGCTCAGGAATGTTCCTTGATTATCGAGAGCAACTAAATCAGGTAAGCCGCTAGCAAACTTGCCAGTAATATTTAAAAAGGGTGAGACTGCTTCAGTAGGATATAAAAATTCTTTTTCTGGCTGTTTGGTGAGCAAGTTATATTGTAAAATCCGGCAGGGAGTGCTGACATTAGGTTGAGCCGCTGGCCCATCTTGAATTAGGGCATTTTCGGTAGCTGTAAACAGTTTATTTTTATCTGGTCTAATGGTGAGGCTTTCAAAAGCCAAATTGTTGCGGATACCATGCTGACTGTTTTTATTACGTAAGAATTTGTCTGGTATAGGTAGTGTTGCGATCGCCTTACCATTAGATAGTGAAAATTCTTGAATAAAAGGATTCGGTAATTCTCCAGAACCCCCTTCAGAAGAGATGAAAACTGTTTTTTTGTTAGTTAAAGCAATACCTTCTGTATCGCTAGTACCTGGAGCAAACTTTTCACCACTTTCATTTAATAGAGTTGTCACACTAATAGTAGCAACACCATTATTTTTGAGTGAACCTTGGCTGAGGTCAATTTTTAAAGTGTAGAATCGTGCGGGAGCTTTATTTCCTCGGTCATCAGAGATAGCATAATAAACATCATTGTTGGCATCATAAGTAATTCCAGATAAGCCTCCCACTAGAGTATTTTGTACAAGCAATCCTTTTGGTATTGTGACTTCTCCAATAAACTCAATACTACTGACTGTGACAGCCCCCCATGTAAAGTTGCTGGCTAAGAAACTGATGATAAGTATAGGAATAGTAAAATAAATAATTCTTCGCCAATTTACGAGCTTTTTGATAAATTTCATGAATAGCGGCAGGATTAGAGTAATTCGTCATTAATAATAAAATATTCTAGAAGATACGGCATTGCCTTACCCCTACAATCTGTCGCCTTCTTTTTTCCAATTGGTATTAGCTAAACGACTGCGATATTATCATCTAGGTAAAATAGTAAAATTGTAATTACGAATTACGAATTATTTAATTTAAGCTGGACGCAAATAGTATTCTTCTAAAAAGAATTTCACGAGCCAGTCTTTGACATTATAGGTGGCACGGCAGTCATCTTCGTTATAGCGTTGGATCATTTCCAAAAAAGTGCGATCGCCTGTTTCTAGCCACTGGTCATACCAGTAAATACACTTAGCCCCGCTAGCTTCTTTATCACGCCATTCAAACCCCAACCAACGAGCAATTGCTTTTAGAGCATAGCTTTCAATTGGTAAAGCGACACTTTGGGTTAATTGCTCATACAGATCCACAAACCGATTTAATACCGGACGTACTGAGGCATAAGGCGTTTGGTAAAGCTTGGCTAGCCGTTTGACTGTATCAAATTCGTAGGCACAAAAATGATAAATTGGGGCTTCGGGATATTGCCCAACTAAATCTAAAAACTGCTGCCAAACTAAGCCTTCATCTTCTGGTTTTGTAGCTAACAAAGAATAAAATTGCTCTGTGTTAGTTTGCCGATTAACTACCAATACCCCTAATAAATAATCTAAATTTAAATCTGGTTGTGCCTCAATATCAAAGTAAATTTCAATTGGAGCAGTGAAGGTAATATTTTCTATTGGTAGGGTATAAGGTAAGATAAACGGGCGATTTTGCAGTACCGATTGGGCTTGAATTACCAGTTTGTGTGCAACTTGATTGTCAAAACCAGGCAAATTTTCTAAGACACTGGGGCTAGTACTAGCCAAAGATTCTACTGTAGTCAGGGAAAGTGATTGCAGCTGAGTATAGCGTAGCGGTGAAACCCCTGGTAACAGTGAGAGGTGTTTTTCTGATTGCGCGATCGCATAACATTGACTATGCCAGTGGCAAAGATTGCATTTTTGGCGAGAGATAAATACTTCTGGCCCTTCTGGTGACTCTAGCGCTTGAATTAACTCCGCCAAAATCAACTGCATTTGGGGCGACCATTTCAGTAAATCTACTGGATAAGTAGTTTCTTTAGTACGTAATTTTAGCAGCCCGATTTGGGGTGCAACTCCCTGCACCATCGCCAAAACTTGAGCATGAAATGCAACTCCCACTTGATATTCCTGCTTTGGGCGCTTACCCATTTCCATACTCGCCGGAACATACATCCAATCTCCAAAACGAGATTCTCCAGGATGTTTCACAAGTAAATCTGGGCGACTGAGCAAGGTATATTGTTGATTGTGGGGTTCTGTATCTTCCCACTGGTCGTAATTGACTAACAATATACCTCGATGAATGTAGTCAACGCCACGCTGCATCAATTCTAAGGTTGCTGCTTGCCCCGCCTTCAAATTTCCTTGAGGATATTCTGGCCGCTGGTAAGCCAAGTTATCCAAAATATTCTTTTGATAAGCGATTTTGTCTTGTTGGAGTTTTAGCAGCAACTCATTGGGAGTATCTCGCTGGCTTTTATCACCGTGACTATCTAAAAAAGGGCGGCGCTTACAGCGTTGATATTGCAGTAAAAGATCGGCATTAATTAACATTCCTTTAAGCTAACAAGAATTCCTATTTTCTGTAAGTCTGTCAAATAACTATAATTCCTTTGGGTGGCGTGCAATGATGCACAACGATTAATCATGTATGTAAATCTTAGGCTAATCTGTTGCTTCCCAGTATAAAGCAGTTATTTTTGCCAGTTTAATCCAAAATCTTGATTATGAGTCTTTCTGACCTACAACAAAGTTTGCATCACCATCGAGAACAATTTCCTGCTTTAACGAATAAGACTTATTTCAATTATGGCGGTCAAGGGCCAATGCCCCTTGCAGCAATCAAGGCGATTTCTGAAAATCAAATGCACATCCAACAGCTAGGCCCCTTTGGTAATGAGGTTGGGCGGTGGATTGGCAAAATTGTTCAAGCAACAAAAGCTGCGATCGCATCTGAGTTGAATGTACCACCATCAACCATTGCTCTCACAGAAAATGTCACTGTAGGTTGCAATATTGCTATGTGGGGTATTGAGTGGCAGACTGGCGACCATATATTGCTTTCTGATTGCGAACATCAGGGTATAATTGCGATCGCCCAGGAAATTGGGCGTAGATTCAACGTGGAAGTTACCACTTGTCCCTTAATGGACACCTTAAACGTAGGCGACCCTGTAGAAGTTATTTCCCAAAATTTACGCCCAAATACCCGCCTTGTAGTTTTAAGCCATATCCTCTGGAACACGGGTCAGCTTTTACCCCTAGACAAAATTGCTGAATTATGCAGAAATAACAATTCCTTACTTTTAGTTGATGCTGCCCAGTCTGTTGGGGCTATGCCTTTAAATTTAACTCAATTAGGAGTAGATTTTTATGCTTTTACAGGTCACAAGTGGTTATGTGGCCCGGCTGGTGTGGGTGGCTTGTATGTTCGTCCAGAAGTCCAAGCCAATTTGCAACCCACCTTTATAGGGTGGCGTAGCGTTGTGATTGATGAGCGCAGTAAGCCTGTAGATTGGGAGAAAGGTGGACAACGCTACGAAGTAGGAACATCAGATTATCCATTGTACGTTGCCTTACAGGAAGCGATCGCCATTCACCAGCAATGGGGAACCGCAGAAGACCGTTACCAGCGAATTTGCCGCAACAGCGAATATCTGTGGCGCAAGTTATCAGCGTTACCCAATGTCAGATGTTTGCGGACTTCTCCACCTGAAAGCGGTTTAATTTCATTTCAACTAGCTAATCAACAACCCCAAACTACTTTACAAGTAGTGCAATTTTTAGAATCACAAACAATATTTACCCGCAAAATTGCCGACCCCAACTGTGTACGCGTCTGCGTCCATTACTTTACTTTAGAATCGGAAATCGACCAATTAGTTGAGGCGTTGCGAGGGTAGGGATTAGGAGTTGGGGATTGGGTACAAGGAAAATAGAAAAATAAATTTTGGGTAGAGACGCGATTCATCGCGTCTTTGCAACTTTTGAATTTTATCCCTTGATCCCTACCCCTTAACTCTCCTTATTGACTATTACCAAAATCAAACTGTACTTGCGTTCCGTCATTACCGTTAAAAGACTGAACAGGAACAAAGAAAACAGAACTGTTAGGTGCTGATAAGGCTTCTTGAAGCTGCAAACCTTCAGAGAGTTTATTATTTACTTGATTTTGATTGGAAACAGTTGCGGGATTTTGTTGCTCAAAAAAACTGTTAAAGTCTTGTTGAGCGTTTCGATTATTAATTCCGGTTAAAGAATCACCAGTTATTGAATATTTTTCTATATTTTGGGTTGATGCTCCTGATGATTGTGCTTGAACCGGGTTTACTATGCTTGCAAAAGCTGTCATTATTGCCAATAAAGCAAAAATTCTAGCGCTCATAAGTTTCCCCCAATTCTTTGTAGATTGATTAGTAATTTCGCTGCGTTATATTATTCTCAGCTTGATTATAAATTAACCTTTACAATTAATTGTAATCGCCTATACTTAATAATTAATTAATTTTTGAATTATCTTAAATAAAAGCAATACATTAAATCAAAAATTTATTTTGTTTTGCAAATCTGCTAACCACCTAAAATAGATAGAAACCAATAATAATTTATTTTTACTTCTAATTTATCTATGCAAACACGAGATTTATCGCTCCAAAATCAAGAAGAACTCATCTATGGAACTCATATTTGATTTTTGAAGCTCACGTCGTAGGATGCGTTAGCGACAGCGTAACGCATCAGCGTCAACTTAAATTTTAGATTACAGAACTAATTCATCAAAGAAAAAAGGGTAAAGGAGTTTTTCCTTTTACCCAATTTGCTGACTGTGTTCTGATAGAGGAGGGGTTTCTTGGCTAAGGTTGAGAAACTTACTTTGTTAAACAACTTGTAGCAAATATTGCAAAGTAAAAGTTAGCTGACTAATCCTGCACGCAAAGCACGAACTGCAACCTGAGTTCTATCACTCACTGAAAGCTTGTTTAAAATATTACGAACATGAGTTTTAACTGTACCTACTGTAATATAAAGCTGCTCGGCAATTTGAGCATTACTGCACCCATCAACAATTAACCTTAATACATCTAATTCCCGTGTAGTTAAAGGATAAGCTAGTAAAAATTCGCTTTCTTCTGGTGATAAAGAGTTAATCGTCACAGTTGAAGATTTAGAGGCAGCGTTTGGTTCATCATAAGCACTATTGCTTTGCTGTAAAACAATCCGAGCAATAGCAGGATCAATCCAGGAATTACCTTCATGAGTAACTCGAATTGCATCAGCTAATTTTTCAATGCTCGCATCTTTCATATAATAAGAATCTGCACCAGCTGCAAAGGCAGCTAAAACAGTATCTTCACTATCATTCATTGTTAAAATTAAAATTTTAGTTGGCAGAGGTGAATCTGCATCTTCAGAATCTTTAAAGATTTGCGTTAATTCAACTCCACTCATATCTGGTAAGCCTACATCTACTATTGCTACATCTGGTTGCAGAGAATTCAGTAGCTTCAAACCTGAATTTGCATTTTTAGCCTCACCAATTACTTCTATTCCTTCTTGTTGTTTTAAAGCAGTACGCATACCCATACGGGTTAGATCATGGTCTTCAATTAAAACTACACGAATTGTATCCATCATTAAGCCTCAGGTTTTTCTAATTTTCAGTAATTAGAGGTAACTAAAATCTGCTTTGCGGCAGGTTATCTCTGCTATTGAAAAAAATTGTAAGGCTTGAGAAAGATTTCAGTCTATCCGTCAGAGGAACTGTTTGTTGCAATGAAATTGCTTTCTTCCGAAGAATCTGTCATCATTCGCAAGAAAGCTGGTAAAGTTTGAATATCTAGACTAGAGATTTTTTATTATCTATCTATTGGTAGATGATTTTGAACAATCGGCTGTTGATAAGTATAGAGTTCAAATCCAGAAACAGCCTTGAACCAAGCAAACCCAGTTCTGATACGCAGGTTTGCTTAACATCAAAACTAATTTAATAGCCTATTCATAGATGTGGTGATTGATTTTGAATTTTTCAGCCATCATAAGTCTTGACTTTTATGGGCTTCCAAAAAATGAATTATCAAATATACTCCGAGAATACTTTCATTATCCCCCCTGCTCCCTGCCAAAAAAGCGATAGTATATTTTTTAGTTAGAAGTCCCTTATTGCACAACTCTTATAGACTGAGCGATAATCGCCGGTCTATTTATATATGATGTATAGGATTCGTCTTGTAAATTTAAATTAAACTCTCGCTCAATTTGAGGAATTTCTAAATTGCGAACTTGACCTGTAACTTGAATTTTTCTATTGCGATTAGCAGGTAAATCAAAAGGAACCCCTGAAGCATTAACTATTAAAAGCGGTTCTTGAATAATTCTTGGCTGATCATTAACGGTGAAAGAGCTTAAACCTACTTGCTGTACTGGTTGGCTTTTAATTGTGACATTTTTTCCCACAAATTTATCTGTATCGTTAAGTACTTCTGATGTTTGGGTTACACGGTTCACATTATTAGTATCTGACTCATCAACATTACCGAATCTCACCATTCCAGCTATCAGCACCAAAGAAAATAGTAATATTGCATCCTGGAACTTCAAACTACGTGGGGTATTTTGGGCTTTACTATCGCGTTCCGAACGCTCTTTACTTAGTATATTCATATAGGAAAACTCTCACATTGATGATAAGTACACAGTAAACAAATATTTGTAAAAACCGCTATTTTATTGAGGTTAAAATAAACTCACAGTATTAATTCATGAGCATCAAAATTTATTTACTTAAAACATTAAAACAAATTACATTTATATTAAAAAAATACTATGGTATTGCCTTCTGGCTAAAGTGATAAAATTAGTTTTAAATATATATACAATCCGACACAAGACTAGAGGAAGAGCGAAATCTCTCCAATGCTATAGATATAGTTATTCAGCAATGCACGAATTACCAATACCGAAATAACCAAGTAGACTCTGGAAAATCCAAAGCTTGGTATTTTATAAAATCCCTTTAGGTTACCTTAATCATTAACTATGACTGATGTACAAAATTCCCAAACAGATTTTCCTCGGACTCAAAAGAAGGGAAAATCATTACCACCCAAGCTAATTATCAAGCTGGGTAAGTTTGTTTGGTCAACAATGTGGCATACGATGATGTCAAAGATTGCTCCTCGAAGTAAATCGGGGGAGTATATTCGTCCTAATAGTCAGTTTAGAAATTTTATTAGCACAGATAAAGATAGCCTCTACCCACCAGCAGCCGGACGTTATCATATTTATGTGGGAATGAGTTGTCCTTGGGCGCATCGTACCCTGATTGTGCGCGCACTTAAAGAACTTGAAGATATTATCTCCGTCACTGTTGTTTATCCTTCCCCCATCGCAGGCGGTTGGGTGTTTAATGAAGATGAAGAAGGTTGCGCTAGCCTGGCTCAATTTTATGCAGCAGCTCAACCTGGCTACAGTGGGCGCGCTACAGTTCCTGTATTATGGGACAAACAAACTAAAACTATCGTTAATAACGAGAGTGCAGAAATTATTGTGATGCTGAACTCCGAATTAAACGAGTTCGCTAAGAATCCAACTATAGATTTGTATCCAGAAAATCTCAAAGAAAAAATTGATTGGTGGAATGAAAAGATTTATCAAAGTGTAAATAACGGTGTATATCGCTGTGGTTTTGCTCAAACTCAACCAGCTTACAATCAAGCCTGTGATGAATTATTTACAACTTTAGATGAGATTGAAGCAGCATTACAAACAAGTCGTTACCTCTGCGGAAACCAAGTTACGCTTGCTGATGTGCGCTTGTTTACTACTTTATTCCGCTTTGATGTTGCTTACTATGGATTATTCAAGTGTAACCGCCGCAGAATTCAAGATTATCCCAATTTAGGGGCTTACCTCAGCGATATATATCAGCTTCCGGGTGTGGCTGATACCTGCAATTTGGAAAGTGTGAAGCAAGATTATTATGGTAATCTCTTTCCACTAAATCCTGGTGGGATTATTCCTTCCGGGCCGGATATGGCATATCTACTGAAACCACATAATCGCGATAAAATTGGCAACAGTGCGAATTTACCAGTCTGAAAAATCAAAAGCGATCGCATTCACTTCAATTAATATCATGCAAATAGTGCGATCGCTTAATTTGGGTGAGTGTGAAATTCCGCGCAATAATGCTCACCCTAGAAAATATCACAGACTTAAGCGGCTCCTGCAGCTTGGTCAGGGTTATTTAAATTAGAACGATTCCAAGACAGCATTAGCCGGGAAACGCCAGTGAATAGAATGCTAACACCTAGCAGTGTGCCAATTACCCAAGGTGCATCAAATGGCCATTGGAACCAAATCATTGCACCTAATACTAATGTGATAATGCCGTCACCTAAAACCCATGTCCAATTTTGTTGGGGACGCAGTTTAAATGCCAGAATTAACTCGAAAACACCTTCGGTTAACAAAAAGCTACCCAGCAATAGAGTCAATGTGAAAATACCCGTAGAAGGGTAAATCAACAGCATGATACCTGTTGCAATGTAGAGTACGCCTAATAGCAGTTTCCAAAGAAAGCCACCTGACTGACGGGTGTTATATGCATAGAAAAGTTTGGCAAATCCTGCAGAAGCCAGAATCACCGCTACCCAAGTTTCTGCAAAAATTGTGGATACAGTAGGTACTGCGATCGCAATCACTCCTAAAACAATCAAGAGAATGCCGGTTAATAGCGACTTATTATCACTCTTGTTGATATCACTAGAAACATTCGCTGTCATAAAAATTTTTCCCTAATACCTTTATTCAACTCTGAATTTAGGCTAAGGAATTTTTGCCTACCAAGGCATCACCCTAAGGTAGACTCGTAAGTATTAATTTCAAGGCATGACATCTCATATAGCCATAGTCGGCAACTATAAAGTTAAATAATCTCTCGAGAAAATTATAAAGATATTGGTTACTACTGATTTTTATATCTATCAGTAGATGACATATAGCATATTTCAAAGAATTGATGTACCCAGTTATACTGCTAACTGACTCAGGTAAGGCATTTCAGTTAGCTTATGAGGGCTAATAAGATGCTCAAACTTATCAGAGATTACAATTTAAATATTTATTTATAAAATCAATTTTTAAATTTATTTTATTTAGAACATAGAGAAATTTGTTTGGTGCGATCGCCCTATATAAATGAGGTAATAAATATTTTTATCGACAGAAGTATCAGAATTTCATCTCAATTTCATCTTGATGTGCATTGAAATCCAGCGTGTTAAGCTCAGAATTGAATCGAAATAGATTGTTTTATCCCACTGTTATTACAGTGGGAGTTTTTTTATCAAGATTTAAATCAATAGTTGATAATTAGTAATTAGAGATTTTGCAACACTAGAGTAAACAGTCACTACACAATAATTTCACTAATTTTAGCGGGATTTAGACCCCCGACTTTTTGAAGAAGTCGGGGGTCTGGGCAGCAATGTTTACTTAAGCAAGTGCATTCATTCCTACACATACTAGTTTTAGTTTATGAATAGCAAAACTGCTGTTTGGATTTAGCTAATAAATTTTAAAGAATAATTTTATAACTTTTGAGGGGCCAAATATATCCTATTGGCTGATGAAAAACAGACTAAAAACTGCCGGAATGGTAATATCACATCCGAAAATGAACAATTTCTCTAAAAAAACTATGCAAACTCAAGTACAACCACCCAAATATGTTGAGCCTCCTTATACAACCGATAAAACAATAATTGACAGTTCAGCAGCAGAAACTTTGTCAACAGTAGCTAGCGAGGCTCAATCTGAGAAACAAGGTACAGAAATAGGTAGAAAAACTGCAGAATTTTTGGAAACATTGCCGAAAAATGTGGCTAATTTCGTCAATGAATACAATTTTCTTGTCATTAGCTTCGTTGTGCTTGTAGCGACGGTAATTGCGCTCAGAATGTTAGTGGCAATTACAGATGCCATTGATGATATTCCATTCCTGGCTTCATTTTTTCAGTTGATTGGATTTAGCTATGTCATCTGGTTTGTCTCCCGCTATTTCTTGAAAGCTTCAACTCGCCAAGAGTTAGCAGGAGAAGTTGATTCAGCTAAAGAGCAAATTACAGATAGCAATGCTTCGTAATGGCATCACAGGCTGAATACACTGAATTTTAATTGCGATCGCTCTTTTAATCTACACATAGAAAGTTTGGCGTTGCTGAATCTCGCTCATGGAGAGACAGCAACGCCAACGTTTAGAACCAATACTTAGGATATGTTCGCTCATGTGCCAAATTATTGAATACCACGGCACAAAGAACCAAAATTATCGAACCTTCTAAGGCGGGAGTTAAGAGAAATTGCCAGGATGCTTTTGTCATCATCACAACTAATGCCACAGCACCCGAAGGAGGATGTAAGGTTGCAGTAAGTTGCATCATCCCAATAGCTGTAGCTACAGCCATTCCCATAGCCCAAGGTTCTGAACCGAAAAGATGCAAAATAGTCAGGCTAACTAATGCTGCTACAAAATTACCACCAATTACATTTCGGGGTTGGGCTAAAGGACTGTCAGGTATACCAAAGATTAATACGCTGGTTGCACCAAAAGGAGCCATCAATAACGGAGAATTCATTTTTATAGAAAGGTAAGCTGTTGCTGCTATGCCAATAAAACTGCCGCACCAACTCCAAAAGATGTGTTTGTGGTGAGGTCTATCTAAAGCAGATGAACGTCTAGTTCCACGTATTTTAAAGCAGTAACTTTTCCATTTATCTTGAACATATTCATAATTAAATATGCTTAAATATGTCGAAGAAAGCCGCCCTTTGGGTAAATAACCTTTCATAAATCTCTACAGCAACTACAACTAACAGTCTGAAAACAAAAAAATTCCCTGTATTTATTGCTTCAGCTAATTTTGGTCAGCAACTTAGCTAAAAAAATACCTAAACTCTGTCAAGAGGTGGAATTTTAAATTAGAGTTATCAGCTAAAATCCCATCTGATGAACAGAAATTTTTTGCTCTAAATCAGCATTCTTAGCAGTAATAAATTTAAATTCATTGATTAAAAAAATTTAATTGAGCGCGAATGTCATGAAACCTTGACATATAAGATCCAAAATATACTTTCAACCTGAGTAAGGAAATAGATGAATTATATAAATAAGTAATATTGCTTATAATATTTACTTATATTGATATGGGGCATAGGGCATGGGGCATTGGAAACTTATTCCTCCTGCTTCCTCTGCTGTCTTCACCTACTCTTTTTCAAAGCAATTCGCGCTTACCTACTATTTCTCAAAGCAACTTGCGCTCAATGTACTGGTGCTTTTGCTCCCGCGCCACCTTTGCCTAAAAAGAGTAATAAAGGTAATGAGCAGAGAAATGCCACTCCCACAACTCGAAAGATATCTGCAAAAGACAAAACCGCTGCTTGAATATCTACTGTTTGACTCAGTAAAGCTAATGCTTGTTGATGGGCTGTTGTTGCATCCATGCCTTGGTTCTGCATTGCTGCGGTAAGCAAGTCAAGGCGTTGATTGGTTTCTGGACTGTAAGGGCTAAGGTGAGATAAAAGCATAGCGCGATGAAACGCTTCTCTTTTATCTAGCAGGGTAGTGAGTATAGCAATGCCGATGCTACCACCAAGTTGTCGGGTGAGGTTGTAAAAGCCAGATCCGGCGGAAATATCTTTTTTGGGAAGTGAGCCTAAAGTTGCCAAACTTAAGGGCAGAAACATTAAGACTGTAAAGGCTCCGCGCCATACCAAGGGCCAAAATAAATCATCGGCTCCGGTTTGGGAAGTGAGTTTTGATAAATCAAACATCACCATTGCTGTACCCACACCGCCGATCGCAATTAAAATTCTGGCATCGATTTTGGTAGATAATTTACCTAACATCACCATGACAATTGCTGATGCTAACGCCCCAGGTGCTAGTAATAGTCCCGTTTGGGTAGCGGTGAAATGCAGGATACTCTGGGCAAAAATTGGTACAGCAAATAATGCGCCATACAATCCCATCCCCACAATTGCAGATAAAAAACTCCCAGCAGCTAAGGAACGGTGACGCAGCACTCTTAAATCCACAGCCGGATGAGGCGTTTTCAGTTCTCGCCAAATAAACAGCACCAATCCGAAAATGCTGGCAATCGCTAAGGTGGTAATAAAACCGGAGGAAAACCAATCCTCTTGTTCCCCTTCTTCTAAAAAGGTTTGCATACAACCAATAGCAACCACCAATAACCCGATCCCCAACCAATCGACGGCTTGGTTTTTTGCTTCACTTTTACCTTTATCCTGCGGTAAAAACATTGAAGACATCACTACTGCCAAGATCCCAAAGGGAATATTAATAAAGAAAATCCAGCGCCAACCCAAAGCATCGGTGAGGTAGCCTCCCAAAGTCGGGCCAATTGCTGGGCCAGAAATCACTCCCACTCCAAACACTGCTTGCGCTAGACCTTGTTCGGCGGGAGGAAAGGTTTCAAATAAAATAGCTTGAGCTTTTGCTAACAATCCCCCACCAAATAATCCTTGAGCAATGCGGGAGACAATTAGCATGGGCAGATTTACTGATAGTCCACAAATAACTGAGGCGATAGTAAAGCCAATTAGCGAAAATATAAAGTAACTTTTTTTACCAAAATAATCACCCAACCAAGCCGACAAAGGAATTAAAACAACGTTGGCGATCGCATATCCGGTGACTACCCAGCCAATTTCGCTCACCGTAGCCCCTAAACTGGCTTGCATGGAAGTCAGGGCCACGTTAACAATGCTGGTGTCAATCACCTCTAAAATCGCACCCAGAGACGCAGAAAAAGCGATCGCCCATTTCAGAGGCCCTTGAACATAACCAGCTTGGTTAAAATTAGAACTTTTAATATTGGTAGCCATATTGGGGGATTGGGGATTGGGTAATGGGTAATGGGTAATGGGTAATGGGAACACCAAACCCCTAACACAATCATATACGCTACGGTAGCGTATCGTATATGATTATTCAAGACGGCGGAAAGGAAAGAAATTTACTGAAAATTGCCAAGATGGTCGGTTTTAGTCAAGATGTTGGTATGAGTAAGCGAATTAATAGCCCATCTGGACGACCACGCAGTATTCAAGCTAATCAAGCAATTCTGCAGGCAACTCTTGACCTACTGGCGGAAGTAGGGTATCAAAGCATGAGCATAGAAGCGATCGCATCTCGTGCTGGAGTTGGCAAGACAACTATCTATCGACGTTATACTTCTAAAGAAGAACTAGTTGCAGATGCGATCGAAAGCTTAAGAGCAGATGTAGCGATCCCAGATACAGGTACCTTCTGGGGAGACATGGATATCCTGATTGATAATGCCGCGAAAAAAATCTTGAGTCCTCTGGGTCGTCAGACACTCGCTTTAATTATCAGTACAGCCTCAAGCAATCCGCAATTTGCCCAAGTCTACTGGACAAAATATATAATGCCCCGCCGCGAGGCTTTTGCCAAAATTCTGCAAAGAGCCAAATCTAGAGGCGAAATTCAGCCAGATGCAGATGTAGATCTCATCACCGACCTCGTCAGTGGGTCACTCTATTATGCACTGATATTTAAACCCACAGCAGAGCCAGTAGAGACCTATATGCATCGCACTATAACTCTGTTGCTTCAAGGAATTGGGCATAGGGCATAGGGCATTGGGTAATTGGTAATGGGTAATGGGTAATTTATTCTCCCCCTGCTCCCTGCCCCCTGCGTCCTCATCTCCCTCACCCCAGTCCCCAGTCCCCAGTCCCCAATCCCCAATCCCCAATCCCCACTCCCCACTCCCCAATACCAATGCTCAATCCTGAAATTTACGGAGTTTACAACTTGTTGTCAAAATAGCTGTCAACTGGAAGTCAGAGGTGGGATGATAAATAAACTAGATCACAAGGAAATTGATCATGATTTCTCCTCTGTATCTTCTGGTCGCAGGATAGCATCACAATATTGGATGAGAGTTGTCAAGCGATCGCTAATGGTTTGCCGCCTGGCTTGTGCAGTTGATACCTGCCTTGCTCCTTGGAAAAACATTATGTCAATTTCCAATAGGCGCAGCTGCTTGCCAATCTCTGTCCGATAAGACTGTTCTCGCGAATTCAGTTCAGGTAAAGGTAGAATCTGCTGCCCAAACAATTGATTTAAGGAGGCTAAACGCTGCCGCAGTTCGCTTGCATCTAGTGTGGTCTTATTGGCATCGGAGCGGAATTGCTCTAACAAATTTGCCAAGTCCTGATATTTCTCTTGATTTAGAGACATCCAGTGGTAGTTAAGATAGTATTAATGTCAAGTAATTTTTCTACAATAATCTTTCTTCAGCTCTTTTTAGAACAAGAAGCCTCAAGTCATGCTTTGAGGCTTCATTTGCCAGAAATATATAGGAATTATGTAACTTAAAGCTTTCAATTGATGGTTACCATTCAAAATTAGTAATCATCTTCTCAAGGTTTTTCTACCAGCCTTTGGCATTAGCATTTTCCTGCAGCGATGCTATTAGTTTGCTCCTCTCTAAACCTTATCCACAGATCACCTTTAGTTCTCTTTGTATGAGTACCATAGTTCTCAATTCTTCCATTGATGTTCCTCTTCCGGAGTGGCTCAAAAAATGTTTAAAAGAGTCATACAGAAATGGTGGCGTAGCGGAAGACGATCGAAAGCATAATGATACAGTGTTAATTGCTCGGGCATTCCAATTCGCTTATCAACTGCATCAAGGACAATACCGAAAATCGGGAGAACCGTATATTTGTCATCCCGTTGCAGTGGCAGGATTACTGCGTGACTTAGGCGGTAGTGCTGATATGATAGCAGCTGGATTTCTCCATGATGTAGTTGAAGATACAGATATTACAATTGAACAAATAGAAGAGCAATTTGGTTCAGAAGTACGGCAATTAGTAGAAGGTGTCACCAAACTTTCTAAAATAAATTTCAAAAGCAAAACCGAAAGTCAAGCAGAAAATTTTCGGCGGATGTTTTTAGCAATGGCGCAAGATATTCGCGTTATTGTGGTGAAGTTGGCTGACCGTCTACATAATATGCGAACTCTGCAATTTATGCCAGATGAAAAACGCCGTCGCATTGCTCAAGAAACCAGAGATATTTTTGCACCCTTAGCGAATCGTTTGGGGATCTGGCACTTTAAATGGGAATTAGAAGATTTATCTTTTAAATATTTAGAACCAGAAGCTTTCCGCGAAATTCAACAGCATGTTTCTGAGAAACGGACATCACGAGAAGAGAAATTAGCGAAGGCTACAGCAACTTTACGCGATCGCCTCCAACAAACTGGGATTAAATGTCTCGATATTAGCGGTCGTCCGAAGCATCTTTATAGTATTTACCAGAAGATGCAGCGACAGCAAAAAGAGTTTCATGAAATTTATGATTTAGCAGCGCTGCGGATTATTGTTGAGACCAATGAAGAATGCTATCGTGCCTTAGCGGTAGTGCATGATGCCTTTCGCCCAATTCCTGGTAGATTTAAAGATTATATTGGGCTACCAAAACCAAACCGTTATCAGTCATTACATACTGGCGTAATTGGGCTGACTGGTCGTCCCTTAGAAGTGCAAATCCGCACAATGGAAATGCACCATATTGCTGAGTATGGGATTGCTGCCCACTGGAAATATAAAGAAACAGGCAATTCTAATAATAGCCATTTAACAGCCACAGATGAGAAATTTACTTGGTTGCGGCAACTGCTGGAATGGCAAAGCGATTTAAAGGATGCTCAAGAATATCTTGATAGCGTCAAAGATAATTTATTTGAAGATGATGTCTATGTTTTCACTCCCAAAGGTGATGTAATTCCTTTAAGTCCAGGTTCTACCAGTGTTGATTTTGCCTATCGCATTCATACAGAAGTAGGTAACCACTGTGCCGGAGCTAAAGTCAATGGGCGCATGGTACCACTGTCAACGCGGTTGCACAATGGCGATATTGTAGAAGTGATGACCCAAAAGAACAGCCATCCTAGCTTGGATTGGTTGAACTTTGTCAGAACTTCCGCAGCTAAATATCGCATTAAACAATGGTATAAGCGATCGCGCCGGGAAGAAAACGTGGCTCGAGGTCGAGAATTATTAGAAAAAGAACTGGGTAAAACTGGTTTTGAGAGTCTCTTGAAATCAGACGCAATGCACAGCGTGTCTGAAAAATGTAACTACCACAGCGTTGAAGATTTACTTGCAGGTTTGGGTTACGGCGAAATCACCCTAAATTTAGTTCTCAACCGTTGGCGAGAAGTTGTGAAAGCACAACAACCCATTGTTGTAGCACCGCCATATTTACCCAAAGAATCACCCAGCAACGCCAAAGCTTTGCGAGATGTACCTGCAACTCACTCCCGCGCCAGCGATTCGCCAATTGTTGGGGTAGAAGGTTTGGTGTATCACCTAGCTGGATGTTGTACCCCCATTCCAGGCGAACCGATTATTGGCGTAGTTACCCGCGGACGCGGAATTTCTATTCATCGCCAAGGGTGTAATAATCTCGAAAGTGTGGAATATGAACGGCTAGTACCAGTAGGCTGGAACAATACCGCTGAACATACTGCACGTCCTCATACTTACCCCGTAAACGTGCAAATTGAAGCACTGGATCGCGTCGGAGTCTTAAAAGATATTTTGTCACGTTTAAGCGACCAGGGGATTAACGTTCGCTATGCTCAAGTAAAAACTGCGATCGGACAACCAGCATTAATGGACTTAGGTATAGAAATACGCGATCGCCCACAACTAGAGCAAGTGTTTACCCAAATTAAAAAAATGAGCGACATTCTCAATATACGTCGCGTCGGTCAACTAGAAGATTCGTAGGGGCAATGATGCCCCTATATTATTCAGTAGGTACAGGTAATTAAGAAGTAGGGTGTGTGATGCCGTAGGCTAACGCACCTTAAATTTTTGATGGTGCTTTACTCTAAAGCGATCACAAATCTAGACCTGAATGTTACTAAAAATAGAAATAGAATGCATCCCATTGTTATCCTACTTCTAGACGATTAAATCAATTTGGAAATGTTAAAATTCTTTGCTGACAGAGGCGGAACATTTACTGATATTGTTGCAGTTACAAATAATCAAAACCTTATAGATAGATTATTAAAGCATCCTGAACGGTTTTTAATTGTGAATCTGCCTAATCAGCAGTGGATTATCGTTTATAAATTACTATCAGAAAATCCTGAACAATATCAAGATGCAGCTATCCAAGGGATTCGGAATATTATTGGTATTTCTCAGGATGAGGCGATTCCTACTGAAGCCATAGAAGTAGTAAAAATGGGGACAACAGTAGCTACCAATGCACTGTTAGAAAGAAAAGGCGATCGCGTCATACTTATCATCACAAAAGGCTTTAAAGATGCATTGCGAATTGGCTACCAAAACCGCCCTGATATTTTTGCCCTTCATATAATTTTACCAACAATGCTTTATGAGCAGGTAATTGAAGTTGATGAACGTTATGATGCACAAGGTAATGAATTAACTGCTGTCAATCTTGCACAAGTGAAACAAGACTTACAAGCAGTTTACAACAAAGGAATTCGCAGTTGTGCCATTGTTTTTATGCACAGCGATCGCTATCCTAATCACGAGCAACAAGTATACCAAATTGCTCAAGAAATTGGATTTACACAAATATCCGTATCCCATCAAGTTAGCCCATTAATGAAATTGGTTAGTCGTGGCGATACCACAGTTGTCGATGCTTATTTAACTCCAATTTTGCGGCGCTATGTTAACCAGGTAGCAAGTCAGTTACCTGGAGTCAGATTAATGTTTATGAAATCTGACGGCGGTTTAGTTGTAGCCCAACAATTTCAAGGTAAAGATAGTATTTTAAGCGGCCCGGCTGGGGGAATTGTTGGTGCAGTTCAAACTAGTAAAAGGGCAGGTTTTGAGTTAGTAATTACCTTTGATATGGGCGGAACTAGTACTGATGTTGCCCATTTTAAAGGAGAATATGAACGTCAATTAGAATCTGAAATTGCTGGTGCGAGGATGCGAGTTCCGGTATTAGCAATTAATACAATTGCAGCTGGTGGCGGTTCAATTTTGTTTTTTGATGGTTCTAGTTATCGTGTGGGGCCAGAATCCGCTGGTTCAAATCCTGGCCCTGCTTGTTATCGACGTGGCGGCCCTTTAGCGGTAACTGATGCTAATGTGATGTTAGGAAAAATTCACCCACAATATTTTCCGGCAGTTTTTGGGATTGAGGGCAATTTACCATTAGCTCAAGAGATTGTCACAGCTAAATTTAGCCAGTTAGCACAAGATATCAAAACAGCAACAGGTAACAATCGTACCCCAGAACAAGTAGCCGCCGGATTTATTGCGATCGCAGTAGAGAATATGGCAAATGCCATTAAAAAGATCAGTCTGCAACGGGGTTATGATGTCACGCAATATGTACTTTGTTGTTTTGGTGGTGCTGGCGCACAAGTTGCTTGTTTAATTGCCGATACTTTAGGCATGAAAACAATATTTCTTCACCCTTATGCTGGCGTTTTATCTGCTTATGGTATGGGATTAGCTGATATCCGCGCTATTAGAGAAAAGGGAGTAGAACAACCTTTAACATCAGCATTAATTCCCCAATTACAAAATTTAATTGCTAATTTAGCTAATCAAGCAGCAAGTGAAATTAGTAACGATGATAATCTTCAACAGCAGGAAATAGTTGCTAAACTCAATTTAAAATATGAAGGTACTAACTCCATATTGACAATTGATTTTGAGCCTGAAGTTTCTGCCATGCGAGCAAGTTTTGAAGCTGAACATAAATCTCGCTATGGTTTCATTCAACTAGAAAAGCAATTAATTGTTGAATCTGCTTCAGTTGAATTAATTCAAAAAATGGACACACCTGAGGAACCTTTGATTACTCGCACTCGTTCTTTAGATGAAAAGCCTCAAGCTGTTGAGCTAGTGAGGATGTTTGCTGGCGAACAATGGCATAATACACCTGTTTATCGTCGCGAAGATTTGCAACCCGAAGATGTGATTTCTGGCCCTGCAATTATTGTAGAAAAGATTAGCACGATTGTAGTTGAACCTAACTGGGAAGCAAAATTAACTGAACGTAATCACTTAGTTTTAAATTGTAAAGATTAATTTTGCCCAATATTCAACAAATTATCAATGCAATTGAGTATTAACCGTAAATACTACAATGCCTACTGAACTTTAATTATTTAAAATTTTAATCATTAAGGAAGATTATGATATCGCCATAAAAACTACCATGACACAAACTATTTTGAAAGTGAGAAAGTTATTGTCATATGTTGTCCCTGTCAAATATTGTAATCTATACCTAATCCTTTCTTTAGAAAACTTGCAAGCAATTTTATCAGATTTATCTAATACAGGAATTGTAGATAGAAGTCCTGGCTTATTTGGTAGCATCGAAAGGCGATATTTTGTCAAACTAATCAATAATACTTCTTTCCGCATTAATGGGCCTTACGCATACAAGAAACTTTGTATTGAAACTCAAGCCCAGATACATATTATGGAAAATATTAATAATGAATTGATTGTAGCATTAAAAATGCGACCATCCAACCGGGAATTATTAATATTGATGAGCATGTGGTTGTTGATGTTATCTATTGTAATCACTGGCATTATTTTTTCATGGGAACAAGCTTTACAAGGCTCACAGTCATCAATGTTTATGATATTTATGCTACTAATGTGGCTAACCTTTGTTTCAATCTTGTGGTATGCAGGAATAACAATTAATTTCCAGTATGAAGCTAAGAAGATTATAAATATATTAAAATATAAATTAAAATCTCAATAAATTCTTGAATATATCGCAGTTTTTCAATATTATTTTACTAATAAATTTTAATTATAAAAAGATTAAAAATATCAAATTATGTACAAATTTGCTGCAGCTTCTGAAAATGAAACTATTGTATTTGGTGCTGCAAGACCTGGATATAGCAGCCAAAAAATCAATCAGTGGATTGAGTTTATGCAGAGTCAAAATATTCAGCGTGTTTGCTGTTTACTTGCTGAAACTCAGCTAAATCGATACTCAGATTTACTACAAATTTATCAAAACAACTTTGGAGTTGAGCAAGTTTGTTGGGCACCAATTGAAGATTTCCAACTAGTTGATAGTGAAACCCTCAATCAAAAAATATTGCCTTTCTTACTACTTGCAAATCAGTTAGATGAAAAAGTAGTAGTTCACTGTTCTGGCGGAATCGGACGCACAGGACATATCTTAGCCGCTTGGCTAGTTAGCGCGCGAGGATTTTCTAATCAAGCAGCGATATCAGCAGTGAGAAAAACTGGCAGGAATCCGTATGAAGCTGCAATTGCTGCTTTTTTAAAAGGTCGAAATCCGTGGAAGGTTATTGCAGAATTAAACCAACTATTAGATGATTGCCGCCTTATACCAATTTGAAAAAAGAATGTGACAGATTGTATTGCCCTCTAGAATTGATGTGTCACAATATTTGATTTGGTATTACAACCAAAAGTATGGTTTAAGCACCCGTTTAATTCTCATGATATGAAACTACGGAATTTGCTATATCTCAAAAATAGGAGCGAAAATGTACGAAATATCTCAACCCGACCCTGTTCGTCTAGAAATATTTAAAAATCTCTATCAATTTATCGCAGAACAAATGGGAATTGTTCTGCAAAACACAGCTGCATCTGTGAATATCAAAGAACGTCTAGATTTTTCCTGTGCTATTTTTGATACTGCTGGATTATTAGTGGCTAATGCGCCTCATATTCCCGTACATTTAGGTTCCATGAGTGAAAGTGTCCGCAGTTTAATTAAGGATAAAGGCGACACGATAAAACCCGGAAATGTCTATTTATCTAATAATCCTTATAATGGCGGAACCCATCTTCCTGATGTCACCGCAATTACTCCTGTATTTCTTGATAGTAGTGAAAATATTTTAGTTAACAGTCCTCTTTTCTACATTGCTTCTCGCGGACATCAAGCTGATATTGGCGGTATTACACCAGGTTCTATGCCTCCCCATAGTAAAAATGTAGAGGAAGAGGGAATTTTACTTGATAATTTTCTCTTAGTTGAAGAAGGTAACTTTCGGGAACAGCCAGTACGAAATTTACTTTTAAATCATCGTTATCCTGCTCGTAATTCTGACCAAAATATTGCAGACTTTAAAGCACAAATTGCTGCAAATGAACGAGGCGTGCAAGAACTGCGTAAGATGGTTAATCAATATGGTTTGCAAACAGTACAAGCTTATATGAAATTTGTGCAAAATAATGCAGAGGAGGCAGTTAGACGAGCAATTGATATTCTTAAAGATGGTTCATTTCGCTATGAAATGGATACAGGAGCAAAAATTAAAGTAAAAGTAAAAATCAACCATGAAAATCGCAGCGCTACTATTGATTTTACTGGGACATCTGAACAATTAGATAGTAACTTTAATGCTCCTAAAGCTGTTACGCAGGCGGCAGTATTATATGTTTTTCGTACTTTAGTCAAAGATAGTATTCCCCTAAATGCAGGGTGTTTAAAACCTTTAGAAATTATCATACCTGAAGGCTGTATGCTTAACCCAACTTATCCAGCAGCCGTAGTTGCGGGTAATGTGGAGACTTCTCAAACAATTGTTGATGCATTATATGGTGCTTTAGGTGTCATGGCTGCTTCCCAGGGAACCATGAATAACTTTACGTTTGGGAATGAACGTTATCAATATTATGAAACTATCTGTGGTGGTTCTGGTGCGGGGATTAACTTTCATGGTACTGATGCGGTTCATACCCACATGACTAACTCCCGTTTAACCGATCCTGAAGTTTTAGAAACTCGCTATCCTGTCCAAGTAGAAAGCTTTAGTTTGCGTCCCGATAGCGGCGGTAAAGGCAAATTTTCTGGCGGTAATGGAGTAATTCGCCGCATCAAGTTTCTAGAACCAATGACAGCAAATATTCTTTCTAATCATCGGCGTATCTCTCCTTTTGGATTAAATGGTGGAGAAGCAGGAAAAGTAGGACGTAACTGGGTACAACGTCAAGATGGTAATCAAGAAACGTTAGATAGTACTGCAACTGTAGAGATGAACCCTGGAGATGTTTTTATAATAGAAACTCCAGGAGGAGGAGGAGTTTTTTGAAGAGTTTTGAGTAATAAGATATGAAGAATTATAAGAGTCTGTTGATAATAGATAATACTTATACCAAATCAAATCATGTTGGCAACCCATCAATAATATTCTAGAGGGCATGGCAGTGCCATGCCCCTAGCTGCGTACCTTATTTACTTGAAATACGCTTGCTCAACTTGTGCGGGGTTGAGTAATTACTTGCTCATCATTTGCATGATTACTCAAGCTATCTAAAATTTCCAAAACTTGCTGTTCAAAAGCAACTTGGGCGCGATTAGTTTTACCGCCAACAAACAAGCGATCGCCTTTTTGCAATGCCCAAATTTGTGAGTGAGAAAAGTAACTCATGACTACACCCAGCATTAGTAAAGCAAAGCCAGTATACACAATAGGAATACCTGGATCGGCTTTGATTTGTAAGCCAGTGCTACCAATAACTTCTAAAATTTTCAGGGTTACGCCATTCACTTGGGTAGACATTCCCGCACGGACGGTATCAATTAATTTACCAGTAGCATCGTAAATTAACACCATCCCTTGTAAGTCTTTGGCGATTAACGAAACACCTTCGCTTAAATCTGGTTTTGTGGGAATCCAAGTACCCCAAATTCGCCCTGCACCATTAGTATCTAATTGTGCCATTGGTAGTTGAAAAATGGGGCTGTTATTAAATTGAATCCTAACCCCCGCCAGTCCCCAATCTGTTTGATAAAAAGTGACACCATGATAACGCAAAGGTTCGTTGACAAAAATCTTTTTATGGTCAACTTCTTGCCCTTGCTGATTTAACACAGACATATCTGAATAAAATTGATCAATTCCACCTGTAGGGGTGTAGTCAATCCAAAATCGATTAACTTTTACAGACCAATCTTTGGGAACTTGAGATGCTGCCAAAGGCCCGGCATCTACAATATTTTTGACCTGAAATGTATCGCCGCTAGCAACCATTTCTTGGGCCATAAACCCAGTCATTGCCCCCCAAATTCCCCCTAATAAAATAGTGACGATGCCGATATGCACAATAATCGGCCCAATGCGTCCTACTATTCCTTTACGGGCATAAAGAATATCGTCTTTTTCTTGAAAAATTTTATAACGCTGTTTTTGTAATATGGGGATGAGGCTATTTAAGGAACCAGTATCTAGTTCCGCACTCAAAGCTAATTTTTGAAATTGTCGCGGTTCATCATAATATTTCCATCTTTGGGCAGCTTTTAAGGCGGGAAGTTGGCGCGTAAAAGTACAAGCTGTCAAACTAGTCCCAAATAAAACTAGTAAGCTGAGAAACCACCAAGTACGATATACATGGTCTAATCCCACTACTTGGATTACCTTCCAACTTAGGAAACCAAATAAAGCAGGGTGTTCTGGGTAATTAGCTTGATAAAATGCGGGTGTCTGACCTTGTTCGATGACAGTACCGCTAATACTAAATAGGGCGATCAGCAGTAAAAGTGCGATCGCTAATCGTAAATCTGTCAGTACAGGTAAAAACTCTCGCCGCAAAAAGCGCCCAGGTATTGACCACCAACTTAATTCTGTGGTCGTGGAATTGTCTGTTGTCATTGCTTAAAAACTTCCCAACGGAATCCGCGAAATTAAGGAAAATACACCAAACCCAACTAACAGCACACCGCTAACAGGGTTAATCCAACCAGACCAGCGGCGTAATTCCAGCAGCCTTTTAATCGCCGCTGTAAATGTACCTGCCAAAATTAATGGTGCGACATAACCTGCTGTGTAAGCAATGAGCAATACCGCACCTAAAATTAAGTCTTGTGTATTCGCCACCCAACCCAGCAAGCTAGCTAAAACTGGGGTACTACAAGGTGACGCAACTAAACCGAAAGTTAAACCAATGGAGTAGGAACGCACTCCTGGGGGTAAATCTTGGGAAATCCAATTTGTTTCGCCCAAGGAAGGAAATTGTAGAGGTAGTGCTTCCAGCAAGTTTAGTCCCATGAGAATGGCGATAATACTGACAATAATCGGCAAACCCATTCCCACTTGACCGTAAACTTTGCCCACGAAAGCCGCTATAATCCCCATTCCAGCTAATGTGGTGGCTAATCCTAGCGCAAACCAAGTTGATTGGGCGGCAGCTTGCAGACGACTTTTAGCTTCATAACCGCCGATATAGCCAATGGTAATTGGCAGCATAGAAAGCATACAAGGCGTGAGGCTAGTTAATAAACCAGCCGCGAAAATAACGCCAATACTCACCACGCTGAGGTGTCCTAGCTGATTAGAGACTAGGGCATTGGCAAATTGTTCTAGTTTGTAAAGTTGGATTTGCAAAGTCTCAAGCATGGGGCATTATGACCGGGAAATGCTTACTATGCTTGAATTTTAGCTTAGTTTGGGACTTTGGGTAGAAGGAATCAGGGAAGGCGATCGCAATATATAGGACTCATATTTGATTTTTGCAGTTCAGGTAGGATGCGTTAGCGATAGCGTAACGCATCCGCACAACGCTTTTCGTGCGTTACGGCTAAATTTCATTGTTTCTGGGTGCCAAATCCTTTCATAGCGGTAACACACCCTACCCTTCTGTCTATACTTTCTTGTTTCTTTTTGTATAATTTGCGGTAGTCGACAACAAGCCACACCGCGTCTACATTATTTTATAAACATTGAATAATAATTCAAGCTATTAATAACCGTTGTTTAGTATAGGTTGCTTGAATAAAAGCTTGAAAAATTCTTTGATGATTGGGATCGTTAGCTGAAAGTTCTGGATGCCATTGTACGCCAATAGCCCAAGGATGATGTTCGTGTTCTACAGCTTCAATTACCTCATCTTCTAAAGCATGAGCAACAACACGCCATCCTGATGGTACTTGATGTACTGCTTGGTGGTGCCAAGAAACTACAGAAATCTGAGTATTTTTGACACAATCAGCTAAACGGCTATCTGGGCTAATCTGTACCATGTGTTCTGTTGATAAACGCCTTCCAGGTTGAGGATCTAGGCGATGTAAGACTGAAGTACCGTATACCTCTGGTAAATGGGGAATCAGAGTACCACCAGAAGCGACAATGAGAATTTGCAAACCCCGACAAATACCCAATACAGGTAAATGATACTCCAAGGCTAACTGAGCTAGTTGCAGTTCAAAAGTATCGCGATCGCTATCTACAGAATAAATGCTTGGGTGGTCACAGCCGTTGTAGTGTAAGGGGTGAATATCTCCACCACCAGAAATAATCAATCCATCTAGTGGTTCTAAAAGCCTGGCAGGATCGGTTTCTCCTGGTGGTAATAAGATGGGAGTACCACCTGCGGCACGGACAGCATCTATGTAAGTACTTGGCAAAGAAAATGGTGATGCGTCTTTGCGCCCATAAGTGGTAATCCCAATCAAAGCATTTTGTAGTTTTATATTCATCTTTTTTTGCTCCTCAACTTTTTAAAGTTTTGATTTGTACTTTTGTGAGATGAACCACATCTGTTATATCTATACCTTCATAAAGTTGCTGAGATTTCAGTAATTTCCTCAGTTCTCCTGTTTCTGGAAGCGAAGCATCATCGTACCATCTGCACTACTACTGGCAAGGCTATGAGCAGGGCAACATCTTGCTAATGCACCCTGCTTTATCAATCATCTTTTAAATATTCAAAAGACAAATATGTGATTGTCCATTTTGTAAGCATTCATAAGCGATTTGTTTCCCATCCGGTGACCAAACTGGACGTGAATCTTTACCTTTATTATTAGTTAATTTAGTTTCACCAGAACCATCAGCGTTGATCACATAAATATCTGAATTACCATCACGATTAGATTCAAAAGCAATGCGTCTACCATCAGGTGACCAAGCTGGGTTTTGAGATACGCCTTTATTTATTAGCTGAGTATTATCAGAACCATCAGCATTGATGACATATATATATCCATTGTCCTTAAAAGGTTCAGGACTTGCATGGTAAGCAATTCTTTTGCTATCTGGTGACCAAACTGCACCTGCGTTATTATTTGGGTCTTTAGTTAATCGAGTTTGTTGAGAACCATCAGGATTTATTACATAAATTTCTTCATTACCATCGCGTTCTGAAATAAAAGCAATCTTTTGACCATCAGGTGACCAAGAAAGTACAGAATCATATCCTGGATTTTTGGTGATTCTCGTAATATTAGAACCATCAGCATTCATCAGGTAAATTTCATAATCATTATTTTCGCGACGCGAACCAAAAGCAATTTTCTTGCCATCGGGTGACCAGACATAAGGGTAATCACCTGCTGGATTTTTTGTTAAATTAGTTTGGTTGGAACCATCATCATTCATCACATAAACTTCAGGGTTGCGATCGCGTCCCGATAAAAAGGCAATTTTCTTACCATCCGGTGACCATAAAGGAGAACGATCCTTGATTTTATTCTTGGTCAGATTTTTTAAGTTTGAACCATCAGCATTCATTACATAAATTTCTTCATTACCAGGATTATCCAAACTCATAAAAGCAATCTGCTTACCATCTGGTGACCATTGCGGTTCTTCTGCTAGCTGAATTTTGGGAGTTAAATCGATGACTTGGCGCTGAACATTAGCAAATTTTTGGGTAGAAATCTCCGCTTTAGCTGCTGTAAAATTCTTACTATTACAGCTAGTTAGGCTTAGTAGCGTTCCTAAGAATAAAGTCAAAAGCAGAGGACGATTATAAAAAGTAAACATGATTATTCACTTTAAAATTACAGCAATGTATTTTAATGATGAGTTTATTGATTCACTCAATTATCTTGACTAGTTAAGATAAGATTTTGTTCGCGTTTTTTATAAAATTACTGATAGATATAGGAAATTTGATTTCTGAATAAATCTCAGATGATGCGTTAGCGATAGCGTAACGCATCCTACGTGAACTATATATAGCCAAGGCAGGAAACTCATCAGTATGGCAAGCTGACAATGCATGAACCCACACCTTGAGTATTACAACTACAAAATGTGAACCAGCGATTCCGCATTTTTATCAATAGGAATTTTTATTTTTGCAATGTATGTAGGATGCATTAGCGCAGCGTAATGCATTTGACACAGAACCTCAGAAACTTTCCCCAAATGTTTTGATGTATTAGGCATAAGCCGTAACACATCCTACATAATCTGGATTTCTGTAGTTATGGATTTAATCATAAAGTTGATGATTGAATTTATGAGTACAAAATCATAATTTATAATTGCTATAAAATGTACAAACAAATCTCATAAATTAGGTAATCTGCTGAAGATTATTGAAGAACGAATTCCCGAACCTCTACCCCCAAAACATTAATATTTTGCCTGAAATCTATAGTCTAGAAGTTGAGTTTGTATTGAGTACAAAATTAATATATTTATATATGTATAGAAACCTTATGAGATAATCATAAGGAATTAGAGATAAACATAGAGCTAAAATCTGCCCATAAATTGTAATTTTAACTTGAGCAGAAGACAGTTCTTTAAAAAAGAATATTGAGAAATACTATTGCCTGGGATTGGCTCACTCTAATTCATCTATTCATACATTCCCTAATTTTTAGTAGCAGGCAGTTATAAATAAAACCTAGTTGGCAATGACTGGAAAAAGAGTCCAAATTATGGACTCTTGACGTTTATTTATGCCCTTCTACTGAGCAATGTGGATATTTTCGCATCTGGCTGACAAGGCAGGAGTAAATGATGAACAAAACCTTTGCTACTATTGACGGGAATGAGGCTGTTTCCCGGATTGCTTACAAATTAAATGAGGTAATTGCCATTTATCCCATCACCCCCTCCTCAACAATGGGTGAATGGGCGGATGCTTGGGCGGCGGAAAATCGCCCTAACCTCTGGGGTACAGTTCCCAGTGTGGTGCAAATGCAAAGTGAAGGTGGCGCGGCTGGTGCGGTACATGGGGCGTTGCAAACAGGTTCCCTGAGTACCACTTTCACCGCTTCTCAGGGATTATTGTTAATGATTCCCAATCTCTACAAAATTGCTGGGGAATTAACAAGTACAACAATTCATGTTGCTGCACGTTCTTTGGCTACTCACGCTTTATCTATTTTCGGCGATCATAGTGATGTGATGGCAGCCCGGGCTACAGGCTTTGCGCTGTTATGTTCGGCTTCGGTGCAGGAGAATCTGGATTTTGCCCTCATCGCCTATGCTGCAACTTTAGAGGCGCGAGTCCCGTTTATGCACTTCTTTGATGGTTTCCGCACCTCCCATGAAGTGCAGAAAGTAAAACTACTTGCTGATGATGATTTGCGATCGCTCATCAAAGACAACCTCATATTAGCTCACCGCGATCGCGCTCTCACCCCTGACCGTCCAGTTTTGCGGGGTACAGCCCAAAACCCCGATATATACTTCCAAGCCCGTGAAGGTGCTAACCCATACTACAGCGCCACTCCCGCTATTGTGCAGCGCTTGATGGATGAATTTGGCGATCGCACTGGCAGGTATTATCAAATTTATGAATATCATGGCGCACCTGATGCCGAAAGGGTAATTGTAATTATGGGTTCAGGTTGCGAAACCGTCCATGAAACCGTAGATTACCTCAACAACCAAGGGGAAAAAGTTGGTGTCGTCAAAGTTAGATTATTCCGCCCCTTTGATGTCGCAAGATTTATCGCAGCATTACCTAATACTGTACAAGCGATCGCAGTTCTCGACCGCACCAAAGAACCCGGTAGCGCCGGCGAACCATTATATTTGGACGTAGTCACCGCCATCCATGAAGCCAATCCAAAATCCCAAATCCAAAATCTAAAATCGATTGTTGGTGGTCGCTACGGTTTATCCTCAAAAGAATTTACCCCGGCGATGGTGAAGGGCGTTTTCGATAACCTGGCTTTACCTACGCCGAAAAATCACTTTACTATTGGGATTAATGATGATGTTAGCCATACATCTCTAAGCTTTGAACCGAATTTCTCCACAGAACCCGATAATGTTGTCCGGGCGATGTTTTACGGCTTAGGTTCCGATGGTACAGTGGGGGCAAACAAAAACTCAATTAAGATTATTGGGGAAGAAACCGACAACTACGCCCAAGGCTACTTTGTCTACGACTCCAAGAAATCGGGTTCGATGACGGTTTCTCACCTACGCTTTGGCCCGCAACCCATTCGGTCAACTTACCTCATCGACAAAGCCAACTTTATTGGTTGTCACCATTGGGGATTTTTAGAAAACATTGACATTCTCAAAGCAGCGATACCTGGGGCAACTATTTTAGTAAATAGCCCCTATGATGCGGATACTGTTTGCCAACATTTACCTGTAAAGGTGCAGCAGCAAATTATCGACAAGCACCTGAAGTTATATGTCATTAATGCTAACCAAGTTGCTCGTAATAGCGGCATGGGTGGGAGAATTAACACCATTATGCAGGTGTGCTTCTTTGCCTTAGCTAACGTTTTACCTCAAGAAGAAGCTATTACCAAAATTAAGCAAGCGATTGAGAAAACCTACGGTAAAAAAGGTGCAGAAGTGGTTCGCATGAATCTGCAAGCCGTAGATAATACCCTGGCTAACTTGCATAAGGTAGACATCCCCCAAACAATTCACCATCCCCAATCCCCAAGCGAAAATTCCCCTTTACTCGACCAAGCCCCAGAATTTGTACGGGAAGTTCTGGGTAAAATCATGGTTTGGGAAGGTGATGATTTACCTGTCAGCACCCTACCCCCTGATGGTACCTTCCCCACAGGTACAACCAAGTGGGAAAAACGCAATGTCGCCCAAGAAATTCCTGTATGGGATGAGGATGTCTGCGTTCAATGTAGTAAATGTGTGATGGTTTGTCCTCACAGCGCCATCCGTGCGAAAGCTTATCAACCAAGCGAATTACTGAACGCACCCCCCAGCTTTAAGTCAGTTGATGCCAAAGATAGAGACTTTACCAATCAAAAATTTACCATTCAGGTAGCCCCAGAAGATTGTACAGGCTGCGCTATTTGTGTGAATGTCTGCCCAGCCAAAAATAAAACTGAGCCATTGAAAAAAGCCATTAACATGGCAAAGCAGCTACCTTTGCGGGAACAAGAACGTAAAAATTGGGATTTCTTCTTAAGTTTGCCTAATCCCGACCGCAGACAACTCAAACTCAACCAAATTCGCCAACAACAACTGCAAGAACCATTATTTGAATTTTCTGGTGCTTGTGCTGGTTGTGGCGAGACACCCTATTTAAAATTATTAACCCAACTGTTTGGCGATCGCTCCGTCATTGCCAATGCAACCGGTTGTTCTTCCATCTACGGCGGAAATTTACCCACAACACCCTGGACAACTAACGCCGAAGGAAGAGGCCCAGCTTGGTCGAATAGCTTATTTGAAGATAACGCCGAATTTGGTTACGGCTTCCGCCTTTCTTTAGATAAGCAAGCGGAATTTGCGGCGGAACTGCTGCAAAAATTGGGGCATGGGGAATTGGGAATTCCTAGTGATTTAGTGGACTCTATTCTCAATGCCAAACAAAACAACGAAGCTGAGATTTGGGAACAACGGGAACGAGTAGAAATCCTCAAACAAAAGCTAGATGAATTGTTGCAAAAGCCGAATCTCTCAATGCCCAATGCCCCATGCCCCATGCCCCATGCCCAAATCCAAAATCTCAAAGCGATCGCAGATTACCTAGTGCGGAAAAGCGTTTGGATTGTCGGCGGTGATGGCTGGGCGTATGACATTGACTTTGGCGGTATCGACCATGTTTTAGCCAGTGGTCGCAATGTAAATATCCTGGTAATGGATACAGAAGTATATTCCAACACAGGCGGACAATCCTCAAAAGCTACCCCAAAAGCTGCCGTCGCCAAATTTGCCGCTAGTGGTAAGCCTGCACCGAAAAAAGACTTAGGCTTAATCGCTATGACCTACGGAAATGTCTACGTAGCGAGTGTAGCTTTAGGTGCAAGAGATGAACATACCCTCAGAGCATTTTTAGAAGCCGAAGCCTTTAACGGCCCATCCCTGATTATTGCTTACAGCCATTGCATCGCCCACGGCATCAACATGACCACAGGCATGAATCACCAAAAATCTTTGATAGAATCTGGAAGGTGGTTGCTGTATCGCTATAATCCTGAGTTGCAAAAACAAGGTAAAAATCCCTTGCAATTGGATATGAAAGCACCGAAGCAATCGGTTGAGCAATCAATGTATCAAGAAAATCGCTTCAAAATGCTCACCAAGAGTAAGCCGGAAGTTGCCAAACAATTGCTAGAACAAGCGCAAGCGGAAGTAGATGCGCGTTGGCTAATGTATCAATATTTGGCGAATAGGTAATTGGTAATGGGTAATTGAAATCTTATTACCATGTAGTAGCGTGGCAAGGCTAAAATGTGGCAATATAATTTTCTTGTGGGGTGGACATCTTGTCCGCCCCGGACGGGCAAGATGCCCATCCCACAAGAGTTTGAATAATGCACTATTTTAGTCTAGACACGCCAGTAGCGTTACGGCTTACGCCTAACGCACAGGATCTATCCCTCAATTATTGAAAGCGAGGGGAAACTTTAAGTAACCACGCAAAATTAATTACAGTCATTGCGAGCGCAGCGTTCGCGTAGCGTCTCGCAGAGAAGCAATCCCAGCCCTTGCGATTGCGTCATTCCGCTTCGCTCCATTCGCAATGACATTGTGTAATTAATTATGTTTAACTACTTATTTCCTTTTCGATGAACAGGCAATACGGTTCGGTTAATAATTTTTCGTCGTGATTTTGGGGTTGTAGAGACGCGATTCATCGCGTCTCTACAAGATTTAAACGTCAATCTATTTGTCTTATCCGAACCGTATTTGATGAACAGGGATACTCACCCCATTGCTTGGGATTTGTAGCGGGACATAGTAACTTTTTTCTATGCCCTATGCCCTATGCCCTATGCCCAAAAACTCTACCCACTTGTGGGTGGAGTTTTTTATTTATTCACTTCCAACAAGCGAGAAGTTTTGAAACGTTCCATCCATTTTTCCAAATAGACTTGATTAGCTTGTTGTTCTGATGGATCTTCGCTATCTAATGGATAAGGCATTAATCCCAAAATCGTGGCTGTAGTTACACAGAACATCGACTTTTGGAAAGTGATACAAATTTGCACTAACAAATCATCTTCACCCCGACGACTGCGGCGGTAAACCTCATGTAAATACTCTGGCAAGTAATGCCGCATATCCTGCATTAATAAAGTGGGAGGAATACCAGCGCTACCAATAGGTAAAGGATCTGCATATAATGCACCATATTGAAAGCGCGCTTGATCGGGGGGAATTTGATATGCTTGGGCATTATATGTAACTGTGCCAGAAAAAGGTGTACCCCTAAAGAAAACAGCTTCTACATAAGGTATTGCTGTATCTGCTAAGAAGGTTAAACCAAGTTTCTTAGGCAGGAGTTCATAAACTTTGTTATCAATTTTGACGGCATAAGTAATTGGCTTGCTAGCATCAGCAACTAAGCCTGCTTTAATATGTTCTACAACTTGGGGAATGGTTTTGATTTTTCCTTGATCATATAGGTCTGATAAAGTCAGGAAGATATCAGCCATTACCCGCCAAAATTGCCCCAAACCGCTGTAATATGCAGAAACACGCAACTGTTCAATTAAGAAATCGGGAAACAGTTGGTGCATTGCCATAACTAAAGGATTGCTTTTAAATTTAGCAGCAATTACTGCTTCGGCGGCTGCTTGAAATTCTTTTGTATCTAAATATGTGTCCAGTCCACCGCCACCGTGCCACATCATGGACTTCATACAATATTCGGCATATTCAAAATTAATTCTGTCATGCCACCAATGACGAAATAATTTTTGCCAACTAAATTCCCCATTAAAGTATTTAAAAAACGGAAAAAATACTAAAAATTGATGTTCAGCAATGTAAATGAGATTATTGGAGTAAGCATCTAAAACTACGCCATAGCTTTTCAGAATGCCAACCACTTCTAAAACGTTTTGGGGGCTATCGGTAAGTAGTGCTTCTCCTGTTTGCAAACGTTTGATAAACTCACCTAAAGGATTGTTATAAGGTTTCTTTTTGATGGTGACCATTGGCAGTTTCTCCTAGTAATTTAAAATATGATTTTGTCAAGCTTTATTTTTTATTAAAATGGGGAAATTAAGTAATTTTTATTTGCCTTTATCAATTGTTAATAATTCATCACCTATCAAATAAATAAGTCGGTATAAATCAACATCAATAGGCTGTAAAAACTTACTAATTACAAAAAACAAAGAACAAATGATAGCCCTGACTAGTTATCTTTAAATGCAACGCTCTACTTAGATGATTGAGTTTGTAGTCAGGATGATGCAAGACTACAAACCCAATCTAGTATTTTAATTTTTGCTTTGATGATCCAAAGCCACAGTGACTACGGTGTTTTGTGTATTCACCATTGCTGTGATTGTTGGTTCAGTCCAGCGCGCTAACCAAGAGGGTTGGATACCAAAAATTACAATCACTACAGCTAATACTATCGATGGTAGGCGATCGCTCCAATATACCCTTGGTAGATTGACAACTTGCTCAGATAAGCGTCCAAAAAAGGCTTTATTCACCAGGATTAAGAAGTACACGGCAGTCAAACCTGTACCAATCATACATAACAAGGTCTGCACGGGATAAGCTGGGAAACTACCCCGGAAGATGACAAATTCGGAAATAAACCCGATCATTCCTGGTATTCCCGCACTAGCCATGACTCCTAAAACCATTAAGCTACCAATTACGGGCATACCCCGTTCTGGGTTGAGTAGTCCGCGGATGACATCGAGGTTGCGGCTACCAGCTTTTTTATAGACAATCCCTACCAGCAAAAACAGCAGTGCAGAAATCAAGCCGTGGCTGATCATCTGCATCACAGTGCCTAAAATACTTAACTGTGTCGCCGCCGCTGCCCCTAACAGGATATAGCCCATGTGTCCAATAGAACTATAAGCCACCATTTTTTTCATGTCTTTTTGGGCGATCGCGCAAGATGCACCATAAAGTACACTAACTACAGCCCAAGTCGCTAACCAGGGAGCTAAATATGTCCAAGCTTCTGGCAATAAGTTCATGCCAAAGCGCAGTAAGCCATAAGTCCCTAGTTTCAACAATACCCCAGCCAGTAGCACAGAAATTGGTGTAGAAGCTTCTACGTGAGCATCTGGCAACCATGTATGGAAGGGAACTAGAGGAATCTTAATGCCAAAACCAACTAAAATTCCGGCTAGTAACAAAAGTTGCGTTGCTAATGGTATAGTCGTGGCATTCAAAGAACCAAGAGCAAAGTTATCTGCACCACTCAGCCAAACTAGACCTAAGAAGCTGGCTAAAATCAAAATTCCTGAAAGTGCAGTATAAATTAGGAATTTGGTAGCTGCATAACCCCGTTTTTCACCACCCCAAATTGCAATCAACAGATATAGGGGTATGAGTTCAACTTCGTAAAACAGGAAAAATAGCAGTAAATCCTGGGCGATAAAAGCGCCAGTGACCCCAGCACTTAGCAGCAGTATTAAAGAGTAATATAATCTCGGACGTTGCAGAGATTCATCACTGCTGTAGATGGCAATGCAAGTTAACAAGCCGTTCAAAACTAGCAAAGGCAGAGATAAGCCATCTACACCCAGATCATAATTTAAACCTAAGGCATCTACCCAAGGTAAGAATTCTACAAACTGTTGACTAACTTCTCTAGGATTGAATTGAATTGCTAAAATTATCGACCAGACAAAGGCGATACTGGCAATTACCAAAGCTATCCCACGGGAGTTTTTACCATTTGTTCCCGGAGGCCATAAGCTAATTACAACAGCACCAATTAATGGCACTAAAATCAACGCACTCAGCATACACAGAACTATTTAAGGATATGAGGAAGGAGGGCAGAGAGGAAGAGCAAGCAGCGGCGATAAATGATTATTGCCTATTGACAAATGACTAAAAAGGCAACTTATCCAGTAGTCCTAATGACCAGCTAATGAAAAAGCCCAAGACACTGACCACGAAGAGTATAGTCAGCATATAACCTTGGGATTGTCCAGAAATGCTGTATTTTAAACCTTGCCCGCTGAGGATGGCAGCAAATCCCACCAAGTTGACTAAGCCATCGATCAAATAGCGATCGCTCCATGCGGAAATTTTTGATAGGATGGCTACGGCACTGACTACAGTGACTTTATACACTTGGTCGATATAGAAGTCGTAACCCAACAAGTCTTGGATAAATCTCCATGCTAGGATTCTTGACCTTGACCATGCTTTGTCTAGATACATTACCGAGCCGATTGCTACCCCTACTAAGGTTGAGGAAAGTAATATCGCTACTACATACCAGTTAATACTTTCCCAACTAGGAAGTAAGTACCATTGCTGTAGCATTACGGGTAATAACAGAGTAAAGATGGTCAGTGTGACCATTGGGAAGGCCATTTGCCAACCTATTTCCGGCGCACGGCGGGTTTTTTGTTGTGGTGTACCCCAGAAAATATACCTAAATACTCTGGTTAAATTGAGTGCTGTTAAGCCATTCACTATCACCAATACACCAATTACCCAAGGGCTAATATTCACAAAGCCATCAGCCCAAGCCAGCATTGCCCAAAAGCTTCCTAGTGGTAGTAGTGTCACCATCCCCGCCGAACCGACAACAAAAGCAGTGGTTGTAGCTGGCATCCTTGACCATAAACCACCCATTTCTGTAAGGTTTTGGGTGTGGGTAGTAGAGATAATCGAACCCGAACTCATGAATAATAAAGCTTTAGCGATCGCATGAGTTAACAGCAACATCAAGGCTACACCCCCTTGCTGTAAACCCATTGCCAAAAATACCAAGCCCATGTATGCACTAGTTGAATGCGATAGAGCCCGCTTAATATCAATTTGTGCTAAGGATACTAACGTCGCCCCAATTGCTGTCACCGTACCCATAATTACCAAGGCATTCAAAGCCACTGGAGACAGTGCCAACAAAGGCTGCATTTTAAATAACACATAAGCACCACCAGCTACTACCAATGAGTTCCGCAAAATCGAGGCTGGGTTCGGCCCTTCCATTGCTTCGTCTAACCACAGATGTAGGGGGAATTGAGCGCATTTACCTGCTGGCCCAGCAATTAAAGCCAATCCTAACAAAGTGGAGGTAACTGGATCTAAGCTAGCTGTTTGCACCCACTCATATAAATCGGAAAAGTTCAAACTTCCTGCTAGGTAAGAAAGCGCCACTACCGCCATCAGCAGTAACAAGTCTCCGACCCTTTTTGTCCAAAATGCATCCCGCGCTGCTGTTACCACTAGGGGTTGTGCATACCAAAAACCTACTAGTAAATATGTGGAAAGCGTCAGCACTTCTAACAAGGCATAGCTGAGAAATAGAGAATCACTAATCGCTAAACCACTTAGTGCCGCCTCGAAAAATCCGATCAGCCCAAAAAACCGCGCCAATGCCCAGTCTTTTTCCATATAGCCTAGAGCATAAGTTTGTGCTAAGAAACTTAACCCTGTAATCAGCACCGTTGCCCCAACACTGACGGGGGAAATGTCTAAGGCAAAGGATAAATCTAAATCTGCAACTTGGAACCAGTTAATCAGTAAAGTTTCTGGCTCTTTATCCCAGATGTTTTGAAATATCAACAGGCTATGGATGAATGCGGCAATGGTCGTCAACAAGTTGAAGTATGCTGCTGGTCTTGGCCCTGTTCGCCGCACAATTCCCATGGCCCAGGGTAAGGTCAAAATAGCACCTATTAAACCATAAAAAGGCACAAACCAACTTGTAATGTAGAGAAAATGATCCATTTAAATTTCCTTTGACGACTCAGTATGGAATGCCTTGTTTTAAAACCAGTTTTATTAAATATATTTTCTCTAATTAGCTTGACATTAGATCGCCAGTAAAAGTGAATATAACCGAATAAAAATATTTAATTCCTAAACTACAGTTAACTTGTAGGATGGGAATTCTTACTTTTACATTTTCAATTTATATGTATTATTAGTAAAACTTATCTGCCTTTTAGCCTCTAGCTTGGAGACAATAGATAAATCTGGGAAAGGCAGTGCTGGTAAAGGTTATAGGTTATTGTCAACTCTCTTGAGAATAAATTAAAAACTTTATTAATAGAAGTTTGACAAATGTAATTAAAAAATTATAAAGCTTAATTGGCCGCTCTAGCAATCCGTAAAATTTCATTAACCAAATGGCAGCATTAATTTTTGTTAAGTTTTCTTAAACAATTTTATTATAAACTATTATAGTGATTTATATTGCCAGGAACGCCAAGCTTTCCTATGCTTATTTTGGAAGTGTTTTCTTAGCTCAAGATGAGCTTCCCCGTCAAAAATTTCAAAGCTCAGTACTGATTGGATTAATTTTGTAGGAGTTCTGCGATGCCAATTGCAGTTGGAATGATTGAGACCAAGGGCTTCCCCGCAGTAGTAGAAGCTGCTGATGCGATGGTGAAGGCCGCCCGTGTAACATTAGTAGGATATGAAAAAATTGGTAGCGCACGAGTCACAGTAATTGTGCGGGGAGACGTATCGGAAGTGCAAGCCTCAGTTGCAGCTGGGGTAGAAGCAGCCAGAAGAGTAAATGGTGGGGAAGTAGTATCAACTCACATTATTGCCCGTCCCCATGAAAACCTCGAATATGTATTACCGATTCGGTATACCGAAGCCGTAGAACAGTTCCGCACTTAAAAACCCATTAAGAAAATAGATTAACGGGGTTGCCTTCTTGAGTGCTTTTGTTGTCCAGAGTTAAAAACTGTCATTAAGGATTAAAACTAATGTCGATTGCAGTAGGAATGGTAGAAACGCTGGGCTTTCCCGCAGTAGTAGAAGCCGCAGATGCGATGGTGAAAGCAGCCCGCGTTACCTTAGTAGGCTACGAAAAAATTGGTAGCGGTCGCGTTACAGTGATCGTGCGGGGAGATGTTTCCGAAGTCCAAGCCTCTGTTGCCGCTGGCGTAGAATCTGTGAAGCGAGTTAACGGTGGACAAGTACTGTCTACCCATATCATTGCTCGTCCTCACGAAAACTTAGAGTATGTCCTGCCAATTCGTTATACAGAAGATGTAGAGCAGTTCCGGGAAAATGTCAACGCCATTCGTCCTTTCGGCAGAAGACCATAATTTGTAATGCAAATTGCTAAAGTCCGTGGCACAGTAGTTAGCACGCAAAAAGAACCAAGTCTTCGAGGTGTGAAACTACTGTTGTTGCAATTAGTCGATGAAGAAGGAAACCTCCTGCAAAAATACGAAGTAGCAGCAGATATCGTTGGTGCAGGAGTAGACGAATGGGTACTTTTCAGTCGTGGTAGCGCAGCTCGTCAAGTTCCTGGAAACGAAAATCGTCCGTTAGATGCAGCAGTGGTGGCGATAATTGATACTATTCATGTTGAAGATCGTCTCATTTACAGCAAAAAAGACCAATACCGTTAGTCATTAGTCATTGGTCATGAATCATTGGTCATTAGTTACAGTTCATTAGTCCCAAAAATATGACAAAGGACAAAGGACAAATGACAACTGACAAATGACAACTGACAAATGACAACTGACAGTTGACAATTTTAGGAGGAATCTCGCAATGGCAGTCAGCAGCACGGTGGCACCCCCAACCCCGTGGTCGAGGAACTTAGCTGAGCCAACAATCCATGAAAGCACATTTGTACATTCTTTTTCCAAGGTAATTGGAGACGTGCGAATAGGTGCCAACGTAATCGTTGCTCCGGGGACTTCGATTAGAGCGGATGAAGGTACACCTTTTTTCATTGGTGAAAATACTAATATTCAAGATGGTGTAGTAATTCATGGGTTGGAGCAAGGCCGAGTAATTGGTGATGACCAAGAAGAATACTCGGTATGGATTGGTAAAAATGCTTCTATTACCCATATGGCCCTGATTCACGGGCCTGCTTATGTTGGTGATAATTCTTTTATAGGCTTTCGCTCTACGGTATTTAATGCCAGGGTGGGTGCAGGTTGCATCGTGATGATGCACGCTTTAATTCAAGATGTAGAAATTCCCCCTGGTAAATATGTACCTTCGGGAGCAATCATTACTACTCAGCAACAAGCTGACCGGTTACCAGATGTCCAATCGCAGGATCAGGAATTTACCCATCATGTAGTGGGCATTAATCAGGCACTGCGAGCTGGATATTTGTGCGTTGCAGATAGTAAATGTATTACACCCATTCGGGATCAAATAAAAAAATCTTCTACAGGTAATAGCATTACTGTTTTAGAGCTAGAAAGGAGTAGTGAAGTGGCAAGCGGTAGTTTGAGTGCAGAAACAATAGAGCAAGTACGCTATTTGTTACAGCAAGGATACAAAATCGGTACGGAACACGTGGATCAAAGACGTTTCCGTACAGGTTCTTGGACTAGCTGTCAGCCCATCAATGCTAGATCCATTGGTGAAGCCATCTCAGCATTAGAAGCTTGTTTGGCAGATCATGCTGGTGAGTATGTGAGATTATTTGGCATCGATAATGGCAGAAGACGTGTTCTCGAAACCATTATCCAACGTCCAGATGGCGCTGTTTCAGCACCTTCTACCTTTAAGGCTCCTAATAATTCCTCTAATGGTAGCTATAAAGCCAATAGTAACGGTAACGGTTCTGGTGGCGGACTAAACACAGAAACAGTAGAACAAATCCGTCAGCTGTTAGCAGGTGGTTACAAAATTGGTACAGAACATGTAGATGAGCGCCGCTTCCGGACTGGTTCTTGGCAAAGCTGTAGTCCCATTAACTCTACCTCCACCAATGAAGTGATTGCGGCTCTAGAAGATTGTATCAGCAGCCATCAAGGTGAGTATGTCCGGTTAATTGGTATTGACCCCAAAGCTAAACGTCGGGTATTAGAAAGCATTATCCAACGTCCCAACGGTCAGGTTAACCCCTCTAGCAGCACAAAATCTTTTACCAGCAGTGCGCCTACAGCCACAGCTACAGCCACCGCAACTAGCACCCGTTTGAGTGGGGAAGTCATCGATCAACTACGGCAATTACTAGGTGCTGGGTATAAAATTAGTATTGAACACGTAGACCAAAGACGCTTCCGCACTGGTTCCTGGACAAGCACAGGCCCCATTCAAGCCAATTCTGAAAGAGATGCGATCGCAGCTATAGAAGCAGCCCTCGCTGAATACGCCGGAGAATATGTGCGCCTCATTGGTATTGACCCCAAAGCCAAGCGCCGGGTATTGGAGACAATTATCCAACGCCCATAGCTAGGAAGGATGAAGTCTAAAGGATGAAGTAGCTTGTGGTTAGCCACTTTTGAGGAGACTACATCCTTTAAACTCATATCTTCTTTATTTCCTAATTTTCCGGCTTCCGAGGTTAGAATTTCCATGTCTGTGCCGCCACTGCGCCTCAGCAACAACTTTGACTCTTACATTAGTGGCGAGGTGACTATTCATCCAAGTGCAGTACTTGCACCTGGGGTGATACTCCAAGCGGCTGTAAACGGCAAAATCATCATAGGCCCAGGAGTCTGTATTGGCATGGGGTCGATTCTGCAAATTGATGAAGGAACCCTAGAAGTAGAAGCAGGAGCAAGCTTGGGAGCCGGTTTTCTCATGGTTGGTCAAGGTAAAATCGGAACAAATGCTTGTATTGGTTCAGCAACCACAGTGTTTAACTGTTCAGTTGCACCAGGACAAGTGATTCCGCCTGGTTCAATTTTGGGAGACAGTAGTCGGCGGATTGGTGATATCACACCAGAACAATCAGCAAGTAATGCTTCTACAAATACACAGGGGTTGAAAGAACAAAAAACTTTGATTGGGAGGCGAAGGAACAAGGAACAAGGTAGCAATGGGGAAACAACTACCTCCTCTACTACTCTCTCCGGCGGATTTTACCTGGAATTACAACACCAATCTAGTTCTGAAACTCAGCCTGCGACTAATTTGTCAAATGAATCTCCAGCTTTAGAAGAAAACCCCTCATCGGGTAGTCCTGAGCTAGAAGCAGCCGCACAAGCCTCACCAGAAAGCAGCCAAGAGTCACAATCAACTCAACCTGCTACCGAATCACCCAACACTTTTGGGACTCAGATTTATGGTACGGGAAGTATTCAAAGGCTGTTAGTTACACTCTTTCCCCACCGACAATCTCTAAATGAACCCATCTCTGACGAGCAGTCTGAATAAGTGTTAATTGTAAGATGTCATCTGAAGTATGAAGGATGAAATTCCTGCTAATTCAGGAGTTTAATGTTTATATATTTTCATCCTTTAGCCTTTAGCCTTTATCCTTTCTGTGAGTATCCGGAGACTTCACATGGAAACATCTAATCAAAAAGCTCTTAGCACTATTAAGAACACCCGCCGTCGAGATAGCCTCAAGGATACTGCTTTGGGTATGGTATCAACTCTGAGTTTTCCCGCGATCGTGGGGACAGCCGATATGATGCTGAAATCAGCAGGGGTTCATTTAGTTGGCTATGAAAAAATTGGTGGCGGTCATTGTACGGCAATTGTCCGAGGTGGGATTGCCGATGTCCGATTGGCTGTAGAAGCTGGTGTCCAAACTGCGGAACAGTTTGGTCAATTGGTCTCCAGCTTAGTTATTCCCCGTCCTTACCCAAATTTAGATATAGTGCTACCCATTACCTCCAAGCTCAGTAAAATTATGGAGGATGGAAATTACAGCCGTTTGAGTAACCAAGCCGTAGGTTTGGTAGAAACGCGAGGATTTCCAGCGATGGTAGGAGCTTGCGATGCCATGCTGAAATCAGCTGATGTACAATTGGCAGCCTATGAAAAAATTGGTGCAGGTTTGTGTACAGCCATTATTCGTGGTTCCGTAGCCAATGTTGCAGTAGCAGTAGAAGCAGGAATGTATGAGGCAGAACGCATCGGGGAATTGAATGCAGTTATGGTGATTCCTCGTCCGTTAGATGAATTAGAGCAGACATTACCATTAGCCAGTTGCTGGATAGAAGAACGTCAACCAATCAACTTACCCATTAATATTAAAGAGCAAGTTGCCGAAATTGAACGCCTGCAGTTGCCAGATTTGGCTCAGTTACCCGTCAAAGTTTTAGAAGAATTAGAAGAATGATGAATGGTGAATGATGAATTAGGAATTATGGATTGTAGGCTATCCACATTCAGGATTCAGTATTCAGCATTCATCTTGAGCTGGAAGGCATCTTACGCTTTGCTTTGTTGTTTTGATAATAACTGTTTCACTTTAATAGGAAAAGATCTATCTCGTAATAGAATTCATAGAGTATTATCTATACTTATGAATCATAATTTTTGTATGACCAATGCTATCGCTAATGCAAGTGTTCAGTGATACTAGATTAATATCTATGTATCGCTATTAGAGGAGAATTACCCTTGAACCAAGCGACGCTACACCAGTTGAAGGTGTTCGAGGCGGCAGCACGACACGGTAGTTTTACTCGTGCAGCTGAGGAATTGTTCCTCACCCAGCCTACCGTTTCCATGCAAATCAAGCAATTAACAAAATCGGTCGGATTGCCTTTATTTGAGCAGGTTGGGAAGCGCCTATATTTAACTGAAGCAGGACGAGAATTGTTTGCTACTTGTCGGCAGATTTTTGAAACCATAGCCCAATTTGAAATGAAAGTAGCAGACTTAAAAGGGCTAAAACAGGGTCAATTAAAATTAGCAGTAATTACAACTGCAAAATATTTTGTACCGCGTTTATTGGGGCCTTTTTGCCAACTTTATCCGGGCATAGATATCTCGCTGCAAGTAACAAACCACGAACGGATTTTGGAGCGAATGATTAATAATCTGGATGACTTGTATATTATGAGCCAAGTCCCAGAAAATATTGATGTGAATTGCCAACCATTTTTGGATAATCCCTTGGTGGTTTTTGCTCCAGTTAATCATCCACTAGCAAAAGAGAAAAATATTCCCATCGAACGATTGGCTCAAGAAGCTTTTATTATGCGAGAACCTGGTTCAGGAACTCGTCGTGCTATCCAAAGCCTCTTTGATAAGCATGAATTAACAGTGAAAGTGAAATTAGAATTGGGTAGCAATGAGGCGATTAAACAAGCGATCGCAGGTGGATTAGGAATTTCTGTATTATCTCGTCATACCTTAACTTCCGATTATTCGGAGTTCAGTATTTTAGATGTAGAGCACTTTCCGATTAAGCGCACCTGGTACATAGTTTACCCTTCTGGGAAGCAGCTATCGATTGTGGCTCGCACCTATTATGATTACCTAATCAACGCCGCTAAGAATTTTATCGAGCAAAATACCTCTTTTTCTTGGGGTACCTTTGAGCAACTCAAGGATGAGGAAGAGGTGAAGAATTAGGGGTTGGGGACTGGGGACTGGGGACTGGGGACTGGGTAATTGGTAATTGGTAATGGGGACAAATACCAAACGCCGAACACCGAACACCAAATTTGTTAATGACTTGACGGTAGAACCTTGAAGCATTAACAATTAAGCAGCAGAATCATTCAAAATAGGGGAAAACTGGCAGTGGTTAACCCAGAAATGCCTTCTTTACGCAAGATAGTAGCAAGCCAGATTGTAGCTGTGACAGTTTACAGCGATCAAGCCCTAGTTACAAGACGGGGTATGGTTTCTCTCACAGGAGAAGAACAGGAATTAGTCGTTACCTCACTGCCGGTAACGCTAGAAACTGATTCTGTGAGGGTTGGTGGTAAAGGGACGGTAGGGGTGCGCTTGTTAGGGGTGAGTTGCGATCGCATCTATACTACAGAACCGATTACCGAACGTGTGGCGCAATTAACCAGACAGATTGAGCAGTTGGAGGCGGAAAAACGGCACCTGCAAGCCCAAATCGACGCTTTAGCATTGCAATCTAGTTTTATTGCCGGCTTACGGGAAAAGACAGAAGAACCCTTTTCACAGAGTTTGTCACGGAAAAACCTGAGCCTCAGCGAGACTCTAGATTTTCTCAACTTTATTGGCAGCCAGTATAGCGAATATGCGATCGCCTCTGGGGAGTGCAAAACTCAACAGGAAGAATTAGATAAGCAGTTGCAAGTACTGCGCGCTTCATTACAAAAAATCCAAACGCCACACCCCAAAGAAAGCCTGAGCATAATTGTGCCAGTGGAAGTTGCTGGTGCGGGTGACTTTGAGTTAGAGCTGTCTTACGTAGTTCATCGCGCTAGTTGGACTCCGCTTTATGATTTACGCTTTAGCAGTACCAGCAATGTTGTTCATCTTACTTACTTAGCAGAAGTTACCCAAAGTACTGGGGAAGATTGGCTGGGTGTGGCTCTAACTCTTTCTACTGCTAAACCAGGCTTAGGTACTATTCCTCCCAAACTGCAACCTTGGTATATAAGTACTCCCAGCTATACAACAGACTTTATGCGGCGCAAAGTCACCCAAATGCCAATGATGGCGGCTCAATCAGAGTCAGCTGGTATGGCGCGGGAAATGGATGAAGAAGCGGACGAGGTTGCACAAGAAAAATCTATAGAAGCTGAAACCATTGATGCGGAAGTCTCGAAAACAGGAAGTGTAGTCACCTTTAAACTCAGTTGTGGGGGTAACATTCCTAATGATGGCTCACCTCATAAAACTACAATTTTTCACGATGATTATCTGAGTAGTTGCCATTATGTTGCCATGCCGCGCTTAGTTAGCTTTGCTTATCTCCAAGCTATAGTCAAAAATAGTGCTAACAACGCAACTTTATTACCAGGCAAAGCCAATATTTTCCGCGACAATATGTTTGTGGGAACAACCAAATTAGATAATATTGCGCCAGGACAAGAATTCAAAATTAATTTAGGCATTGATGAAGGCTTAAAAATTGAGCGTGACTTATTTGAGCGAGTAGTTGATAAAAAATTGATGAGTAACCAGCGCCGAATTACTTATGGTTATCGGCTAATAGTTACTAACTTGCTGGAAGAAGAAACTCATCTGATACTTACTGAACAATTACCAGTTAGCCGCAACGAAAAAATTAAAGTCCGCCTCACCCACAGTCATCCGCAAATTCAACTGGGAGAGATGGGGATTTTGGAATGGGATTTAACTCTGCTACCCCAAGAAAGACGAGAGGTAACTTATCAATTTACGGTAGAGTATCCGCCGGAATTAACAGTTGTGGGATTGGATATTTAGAATGTTCTAAAGAATCAATTATACCAAGGTTTTCACTGGGATTGCTTCATTGTTCTTCCTCACAATGACAATTGGGCATTTTTGTACTTGGAATACTTTTAGAGATAGATTCAACATAGGTGTTGCTAAATTCGATATATGCTCCGTTAGCAGCTATATTTAGTAATCAAATACACTTGTACAATTCCTCTGCATGAATAGCAATAATTTTGTTAAAATCCTATTTTTAGCCTCCGATCCTAGTGATGAATCTCGGCTGCGTTTAGGACAAGAGTTGCGCGATATTCGTGAGCGACTGCAACTAGCCAAAGGGCGAGATAAATTCGTACTAGAGTCTCGTGAATCTGTTCGTCCTGGAGATATAACACAGGCAATATTTGATGTTGATCCGCAGATTGTACATTTCTCTGGACATGGAATCAGCACAGGTGAACTTTACTTTGAAAATTTACTATAGCAATCCTAAATCATTCATGAGAAAACACCATATTCATGAAGCTTAGGGAAGTTAAAAATTTGACCATGCACTGACAACTCAAATAAGGCCTTAACAACAGAAAAAGAATGACAGAGAAAATAAAACTCTCGAATCAGTCTTTTTCCTTGTAACCAAATATCTTCTACAGGATTTTGTTGGGGTGCATGTGGGGCAAATCTTTCACAAGTTATCACCCATTCTTCTTTTTCTAAATCCGCATTCAAAGAGTCTAAATAATCTTTGATTTTTTGCGACCGATGATAACTAGCTCCATCCCAAATGATTAAAAGTTTTGCACCAGGGCGTTGTGAACGAAGATAATCCAAGAAATTAATTGTGTTTTCCGAGTTACCTTTATTGGCAGAATAGGTGAGAAATTCCTTTGTTTTATAGTCTAATGCACCAAAGTATGTTTGTTTATCACGAGCATTGACAACTGGAATTAATATGCGCTCACTCATTTGACCCCAGATATATCCACAGATATCTCCCCAGAGTAAATGGCATTCATCAACCATGAACACAACTAGTTTGCCAGACTCGATTTCGGCTCTTCGCGTCTCCAACAATTTACTAATTTCTTTTTTTTTAAGGCAACTAATTCTGGATCATGCTTTGGATTATTAGCTTGAGCTTTCTTCCAACTAATACGTGCTTCTTTAAACAAATCATAGTAGCTTTGTTTGGACTCAAATATCACTCCATACTTAGATGCAATTTGATACTCCAACTCATTAAGAGTCCATTGCTCCTTGGTTTGCAACCATTCAATGACAGACCGATGTTGTTGTGCATCCAAAAATCCCTTGCTGCCTTTATGTGCTAACTTTAAACCCTCAACTCCGTTTTGAAAAAATGCTTTTTTCCATGTACTTATAAAGCCTGATGAAACCCCCAATATTGGCATTATCTCTTTATGTTTATATCCACACAGCAGCATTTTGACTGCCATTGCCCGTGTAATTTCACGTTTATCCAAGCTTTGTCTGATAAAATCTTCTAATAATTGCATCCACATCGCTACAACTCAAAACTTGTTATAAATCATACTTTATTGCCGTCTCAGTATTTTCTCACAAATCAAATCGGATTGCTATAGGACAAGTTCAACCAGTCAGACCTGATGCCTTGGCAGCACTGTTTAAAGAGGTATCCGAGCAAATCCATTGTGTAGTATTGAATGCTTGCTATTCAGAAGCCCAAGCCAAAGCTATTGCAAACCATATCCCGTTTGTTATTGGAATGAATCAAGCTATTGGAGATAAAGCTGCTATCGCATTCGCTGTTGGTTTTTACAAAGCACTTGGCGCAAACTATTCAGTAGAGAAAGCTTACAGGTTTGGTTGTGTTGAGATTCAGCTACAAGATATTCCAGAAAATTTAACTCCCGTTTTACTCTGCAAAAAAAAGTCTCAAGCCACATGGTCAATTGTGTTAGAAGCAGATGGTCTTAATGATGAACAAAAAGAAGAAATTCTGAAGTTGTTGAGTAAAATTACAAAAGATGCAACATTAAAGCTACGACGAATTGAAGTTGGTAGTATCAAGCTAGTTCTAGAAGGTTCCCAAGAAGGATTTGAGCGCATTATATCTCTATTCAGAAATGGTGAACTAAATAATATCTTAGGTATTTCTGTGCGGAATGTATATTACGAATATCAGAACACGACTGATAGTATTCAACTTACCATTAATCTCCAAGACGCAGCTTTAGACGCAGAGGAATTAGAAGCAGAAACGAGTAAACTTTTGCGAGAAATGCGTGAGTTGGATGAAGTTGATAGGGTTGAGCGTGTAAAAGTTTCAAATTCACCAAGGGGTACAAAATCTATTGAAGGCTTCCTATCAGGTATATTAGAGGCTAAGGTTAGTTTTCAAAATTTTAAGAACTTGCTGGGATATTTAGGTGATCGCTTGGGTAGTACACCTTTGGAGCTAGAAGTAGAAGCTAAAGGCAGAAAATTTAAAGTTAAGGCTAGTAGTCAGCAGGAGTTATCAGATGCAATTAAAGCAGCGCAGGCATTTATAAGTAATGAATAAATTGATGATTTTAGCATTGAGTCTATAAACATTAATTATCTTGTTGAGAAAACCACTATCCTACTAAGGAAATACTTCGAGATTATATCCTTTAACCTGCGGCGAGCATTTTTCGCTGCTACGCTAAACTTATAGGACTGAGACAGTTGCTGCCATGTCTATTGCCCAAGATTTAGCTACTCCAGATAATGTAATATTTCCTCCAGGAGATTTATACAGTAACGAACCGCCTTTGGAATCTGACTTACATCGTCTACAAATGACATTGCTGATCCAATGTCTGGAGTTATTGTGGCGCGATCGCAATGACTTCTATGTATCCGGCAATATTACAATTTACTACAGCCCACGTCAGCGCAAGTCAGAAGATTTTCGCGGCCCAGATTTTTTTGTGGTGCGAGAAACTGAACGCAAACCCCGTAAAAGTTGGGTGCTTTGGCAAGAAGATGGCAAGTATCCCAATGTAATTATCGAACTGTTATCAGATTCTACAGCTTTAACAGATAAAGGCTTGAAGAAACAGATTTATCAAGATACTTTTCGTACACCCGAATATTTCTGGTTTGATCCGCAGAATTTAGAATTTGCTGGGTTTGTCTTAGTAGCTGGTAAATATCAAGCAATTGAAGCGAATGCTCAAGGTTGGTTGTGGAGTCAGCAACTAGAGCTATATTTAGGAATTGAGCAAGAAAAGTTACGCTTTTTTACTGCTGATGGACAACTAGTTCCAACACCAGAAGAACTTGCAGAACAAGAAAAACAAAGAAGCGATCGATTGGCAGCAAAACTGCGAGAATTAGGTATCGATCCAGATAATATTGAGTAATATTCAATTGTTTGTTAGCGTAAAACTAAGTCAGTAATTAATGGTGCGTGGTCAGAATTTGCATTCGCTCCTGTGTTAATTTCGGTTACACTAAAATGCTGACTAACTAAGCAGTGGTCAATAGGAATATTCATTAGCGGAATTAGCCAGTTTGGTAGATGTACGTGAGTTGCTGGTCTTGGCCAGCTGGGTAAAATGCCAAAACCTAAGCGAGTATTATGCAAATTAGTTTTATTAATAAATCTGCGGTAATAAGGAGACCAAGGTGTTAAGTTAAAATCTCCCATGATAATTAAGGGTTGATTAACTTTTTGAATATAATCAGCCAGTGCTGCTAGTTGAAGATTACGTCTATTAAAAGTATTAGGTTTGATGGGTACTAAGGGATGAGTGCCAATTAAAGTAACTGGCTTTTTATCTACTACTAAAGTTGCGATAATATTATGACCGCCTTTACCATTGAAATTATCTGCCTTAATATCTTGAATTGGTAAGCGGCTAAAAAAACCCAAACCACCACCAGGGCTTCTAAAAGAATAAGGCAAAGTACTTTTGAAGCCTTGCTGTAAAGTTTCAAATCCATTGCGGTCAATTTCAATCAATAAGGCGGCATCAGGTTGATTATTCTGAACTACGTTAATAACTTCGTTATAATTCTGATTATCAACATTCAGATTAAAGGATATTAGCCGAATTGGTTTATCGGCATTACTAGCTAACTTTTTTGCATGAGGTAAATACCAAGGAAGCACCTCAATGACATTCAAACCTACTAGTAATAATGCGGCGAAAATTATAACTTTACTTTTGAGATGGTGCGTTTTCCAAAGAATGCTTAAAATAATAGTCAGTATTAATGATAAAATTAAATAATGAATCCTAAAATGGGAAAATAACTCTAGCGGCCACAACCAAGCAAAATAACTGCCTAAAGATAATAATGCTAAAATCAATAAGGCAGATGTGGCGACAATTAATAATAATCGATGATTCATGAGTTAATAGGTTGCTGCAGTGCTAGTACTATCTATTAAAATCAAACCCTATTAACTGATTTTCGGATAATTCTGTTAAATAGAAAGCCAGTTGATGAGGATGAAAGAAATTTACCAGCAACCTAAAATATATTTCAACAGTAGCAGCAGAGCATAGATTAATTATCTCTCACCGCAAGTTTTGAAATGCTGCGCCTTGACCTACAGAATTATTAAATGTTCAATGTTACTGAAGTTGCTCGCTTAGTAGCAAAGATGTGAAAAGTTAAGAATCTCCCCCCTGCCATTCTTTTATCTGCTCACAAAAATGCTATTCTTCGTCTGGAAGCACCCATTTTGGCGGTTCCATGAATTTTCGCCGCAATCGTTCTTCCGCAAGCGCCAGCATTTGATCTAAAGAAGTCTCTTCAATAAATTGTGCCGCAGCTTCTCTAAATTCAATATTTGGGCATTTATCCCCTAAAACACAACCGTTAACGCAGGCTTCCGCGCAATTAATTTTTTGCTCCACAGTGAATCCCTCTCTAGTAAGAGCTTTTTTCTACTCTTCAGATAAATCTTACCTTGCTTGTTGCTCCTTGATTGGTTTAAATACTTACCATTATTTAGTATATAATTCCTCGATCCCGTAACTTCTGCCCGTAGTAAGAGACGAGATCTCCCTGAAAGGGACTTCCAACTAAAAAATATACTATCGCTTTTTTGGCAAGGGGGCAGGGAGCAGGGAGCAGGGGGAAAAATACAATATTCTCTCTCGGAAATTGGATAATTTATTTTCTGGACGCTTGAAAACAAAGCATAAATTCTACCCTTTCACCTTTTCCCCTTTCACCTTTCCCCATCTTGTGCAAATCTACCTGCTAGTCTCATAATATATCTGCTAAAAAGGGCGCTGATGTCTCAAGTATTTGCCACAACTGGAACCATTGCCGCGATCGCAACTGCTGTTGTCCCGCAGCAGGGTAGTGTTGGTATTGTGCGGGTGTCTGGTTCCCAAGCGATCGCGATCGCCCAAATGATTTTTCATGCTCCTGGTCGTCAAGTTTGGGAAAGTCACCGCATTCTTTATGGTTATATTCGCCATCCCCAGAGCAAAAAACTGGTGGATGAAGCTTTGTTGTTGATTATGCAAGCACCGCGTTCTTACACCCGGGAAGATGTGGTGGAATTTCATTGCCACGGGGGAATTATGGCGGTACAGCAAGTATTGCAATTGTGTTTGGAAAATGGTGCAAGGCTAGCACAGCCGGGAGAATTTACCCTACGCGCCTTTTTAAATGGACGCTTGGATTTAACCCAAGCTGAAGGTATTGCCGATTTAGTGGGAGCGCGATCGCCCCAAGCTGCTCAAACTGCTTTAGCTGGTTTGCAAGGTAAATTAGCTCATCCCATCCGCCAGTTACGCACTAACTGTTTGGATATTTTGGCAGAAATTGAAGCGCGGATTGATTTTGAGGAAGACTTACCTCCGCTGGATGATAAAGCAATCATATCAGCAATTGATGGCATCGCCGCAGAAATTTCTCAATTATTGGCAACCAAAGATAAAGGCGAACTACTCCGCACAGGTTTAAAAGTAGCAATTGTGGGGCGGCCGAATGTGGGTAAATCCAGCTTGCTCAATGCTTGGAGCCGGAGCGATCGCGCCATTGTCACCGACTTACCAGGAACCACCCGCGATGTTGTGGAATCTCAGCTAGTTGTAGGTGGAATTCCTGTGCAAGTGCTAGATACAGCAGGGATTCGGGAAACAGAAGACCAAGTAGAAAAAATTGGCGTAGAGCGATCGCGTCGTGCTGCCAGTGCGGCTGATTTAGTGCTATTAACTATTGATGCATCTGCGGGTTGGACGGCAGGCGATGCAGAAATTTACGAACAGGTGCAAGACCGTCCCTTAATTCTGGTGATTAACAAAATAGATTTAGTAACAACAGATATAGAAAATAATCTCCAATTGCAAATCCCAAATATAAAATCTCAAATTTTCACAGCCGCAGCACAAAATCAAGGCATTGAAGATTTAGAAACAGCAATTTTAGAAATAGTAAAAACCGGAAAAGTGCAAGCTGCTGATATGGATTTAGCTATTAACCAAAGACAAGCAGCAGCATTAACAAAAGCCAAAATCTCTCTCGAGCAAGTACAAGTCACAATCACTCAACAACTACCTCTTGACTTTTGGACAATTGACTTACGCGATGCTATTCATGCATTAGGAGAAATTACTGGGGAGGAAGTTACAGAATCAGTTTTAGATAAGATTTTTAGTAAATTTTGTATCGGTAAATAAGTCCCAAATTGGTATTAAGATAAATTAAACCCCTCTTCGCGTGGAAGTAGGGGTTTAACTTTAAACTTAATTACGAATTAGAAATTACGAATTACTTTAATATCCTTCTTCTTCGTATTCTGGTTGTTTTTCTTTGACTTTCTTCGGAATATTGACTGGTTGGGGCACATCTTCCCAAGCATCGCCATCTACATCGTCATAGTTGTCATATTCATCGACGTAGGGCTTTTTATAGGGTTGAGCTTCAAATTTAACGGGCTGTTGATACCTGTCTTTATCTGTAGCCTCACTCCAGTTGTCTTCTTCGTCGTCTTCTTCGTATTGAATCGATTCGTACTGGCGCGCCTGCATGACTTGGCGCTGGGGTCTTTCTTCTTCTACATAGTCCTCATCCCACTCTTCCCTGGCTACGGGTTCGGGGGTGCGAACTTTGGGCTTGGGTGGTTCTAATGGTACACCGCTGGGTAGTTGGTTGGGTGGTGCAATGGTACGAGGCGCACTATAGCCGTATTCTTCATCATCGCTGCGATCCCAGGGGGCTTTGCCAATACCCATGCGTTCTAGAACGCCAACTGTCAATTGATTGACGCGTTCTTCAGCTCCTTCAAATACAATTAATCGGCTGGGGCCTGTGCTGACGATTTCATCAATGGAAAGTTCGTAAGTACTTAGCACTTGCTCGGGTATTTGCGGTAATCCCACAGAAGCAATGACTATAGAGTGAAGTTTGCCATTTTCACCATTGAATTTGAAGCCGCGTACTCTGCCTAGAACTTCACCGGTTTCTGTAATTACTTCCCAGTTAATCAGGTTGCTTAATGCTTCAACTTCAATATCTTCGATTACGTCCTCGTTATCGACCAGGATCACATCACCAATCTGGCTGATACTGCTAAGGTACATATTGCGCGGTATACCAGAAATAGAGATCAGGCTGTCTCTCAAACCAAGAGCTACAACCTCTCGTTGGTCAATATCCACCCAGACTTGACTAACTATGCCTACCCGCTTGCCATTGTCGCGGGTAATCACCTGGGTATTTAATATGTCGGAACGCCTAATTATCTGTTCAGAGGTCATTCTATACCGAGTCCTGATCTCGAATCCGGTTAATCTATACACTATTATTAACAAAAACTCAAGCAGATGTATGGTCAGCTTGCAATTTAATTCCCAAAACTTGGGTGTAAGCTCCCCGTGCTTGAGTAACGCCTATTGTGCGTTCGGCTGATTCTATCATCGGGCGACGCAAACTAACAACTATAAATTGAGCAAGTTTAGCCTGTTGTTTAATCATTTTAGCTAATCGTTCTACGTTTGCCCCATCCAAAAACATATCGACTTCATCGAAAGCATAGAAGGGGGAAGGGCGGTAACGTTGTAGGGAAAAGATAAAGCTTAAGGCTGTCAGGGATTTTTCTCCCCCAGACATGGAAGCTAGTCGCTGTACTGGTTTACCTTTGGGGTGAGCGACTAAATTTAAGCCGCTACTAAAGGGATCTTCAGGATCGTCTAGTTGTAGGTAGCCGTCACCTTCGGAAAGGGTGGCGAAAATTGATTGGAAGTTTTCGTTCACTGCGTCGAAGGCTTCCTTAAAGGCGCGTTGACGTAATGTAGTAAAGTTTTCAATCCGTAAAAGTAACTCTGTGCGCTCTGCTTCTAGGGTTTCCAGCTTTTGCGTCAGTTCTTGCAGACGGTTTTGGGTGCGTTCGTATTCTTCCAAAGCCAGCATATTTACTGGTTCCATTGCTTGCAGGCGTTTGGCAAGCGATCGCAATTCTTTCTGCAATTCTTCTAAGTCTACTTGATCGGGGACTTCTGGTAAGGGGCTGGGTAGTTCGGCGGCGACGGTTTGCAGTTGCTCTCTGACGTTAACGATTTCCTCGCGCTTGGCTGTGAGCGTTTCTTGGAGTTTTTGCAGTTCCCATTCCAATTGTTGCTGACGCAGGAGATGCGATCGCAGTTCTTGTTCGGTGCGATCGCGTTTTTGTTTTTCTTCGCCTAAACTCAGTTCCATCTGGCTCAATTTCGCCTTAAGTGCGGCGATTTGAGCGCTGAGTGCTGATTGCTGGGTGCTGATGAAGCTTAATTGATTTTGCTGGGTTTCTTGCTCTTGCTGGTACTGGGTAATTCGTTCCTCAGCTTCTTGGATTTTTTCTTGTAAACGCTGTTGCTGGTTTTCCAGATTCCTTAATCTTTGTTCTGCTTCCCGTAAGGCTGTTTCCCGTTGTTGTAATTGTTGCTCTTGGTTTTTAATGGTGGCTTGGATTTGTTGCCATTCACTAGGGGTTTGGGAGGCTTCTAACTCCGCTAAAGTCTGTCGCAATTGTTGCAACTGATTTTCTTGTCCCGGTAATTCCCGATCCAAGACTTCCAAGCGAGATTGTGCGGTGGCAAATTTTTCGCTGTTTTGCGCTAATTGCGATCGCGTATTTTCTAACTGCGCTGTCAAAGTTTTAATTTCTTTTTGCAGCTGTTCTAATTGCAGCTGCTGTTCTCTCCTTGCTTGACGCGCTTCTGTAACTTCCTGGGATAAGGTTTTGGTTTTCGTGGCGAGAGTAGAAATGGCTTCTGTACAACGTTCTAAAACTCGCTCAATTTCCCCCAAGCGTCTTTTTAAAGCGGCGACTTCTTCGGGTTCAGCAGCTTCGACGTTTCCAAAGCGCAAAGCCGAACGCTGAGTGTTACTACCGCCAGTCATTGCGCCGCTAGTTTCCAGTAATTCCCCGTCTAAGGTGACGATGCGGTATAAACCTATGTTTTTTCGCGCCTGTTCTAGGGTAGAAAAGACGACTGTGTTACCAAAAACATAACTGAAGACATCTTTATAACGGCGATCGCACTCCACTAGGTTAACAGCATAGTTAACAAAACCACTGGCTAACCGCAGTGTGGCATCTTGGGTAAATCTGGGAGCATTAATTTTATTTAACGGTAAAAAAGTCGCTCTCCCGGCGCGTTTCTGTTTCAGCAGTTCAATTCCCGCCGCACCGACACCGTCATCTTCTACCACTATATGTCCCAAACGCCCACCAGCGGCAATTTCCAAAGCTAGTTGGTAACGGGGTTCTACTCGGCCTAACTGTACCACTAAGCCACAAAGTCCTGGTAATCCCGATTGCAAGATGACTTTGCTAGCTTGGGTTCCCTGGATTTCTTGTTGTGCTTGCGCTTGCGCTTCTAATTTATCTAGCTGGCGTTGTTTTTCCCGTTGTTCTTGGAGTAAGCGCTTTTGCGTATCTTGTTGAATTTGCAGTTCTTGTTCTGTAGCTGCCAGGTTTTGCGCTAAATTTTGAATGGGTTCACTAGAGGTGTTAAATTCTGCTTCTAAACGGCTACATTCAGCTTTTTTTGTGGCTAATTCTGGTTCTAAGCTAGCCACAAGCTGAGTTTGTTCTTGAATTTGCTGCTGTAGCTGATCGTTACGTTCTCTTAACTGTGCTTGTTCGGTACGTTGGGGTTCCAGGGTTTGCAGCAGCGTTTCAATTTGACGGTTTAACGCCGTTTGTTGCTGTACCCAAGCTTCCGAAGCCGAAGCAATTTCCGCCGCTGCTTGGCGAGAAGTTTCTAGTGCTTGTTGCGTCTCATCCCGTTGCTGTTGTAAGTAGACAATCGATTGCTTTTCAATTACCTGAGTTTCCGCAATTTGTTCAAGGGAACGTTGGTGTTGTTGAATTTCTTGCTGACTTTGCGTCTGGCGTTTTGTGGTTTCTTGAATTGCGGTTTCTAATTCGCTGCGTTGACGCGCTTGTTGTTTGTGTTCAGCTTCCTGAGTGGCGAGGGTAGATTGTACTGCTAACAGTTCCTCTTCCCCTAAAGCTTTAACATGGGCGTTGAGTTTATCTAATTCAACAGTAGTTTGCTCAATTGTAGTGTTCAGCGCCGTCAGTTCCGCAGACAGTTCTTCAGATTTGCGATCGCCAGTTTGTATTTGGTTAGCTAATTTTTCTTGCTGTGCTTGTAGGGAACGCCATGATAAAACTGCTTCCCAGGATTGTTTAGCCAAATATTCAGCGCGGAGTTTTTGATACTTTTCGGCTTTGGCGCGGTCTTGGGAAAGGCGATCGCGTTGTACAGTTAATTCAGTTTCAATAATCCGACAACTATCTTCCTTTTCCTTCACCTCATCTAAAGTCGCCTTGGCTTGGTGAATTTTGCGATCAAACGCCGCTACCCCCGCCAATTCATCAATAATTTCCCGCCTTTCTCTGGCGTTCATGGAAATAATGCTGGTGACATCCCCTTGCAGCACGACGTTGTAGCCTTCAGGGTAAATTCGCAGTGTTTCTAAGGCTTCATGTAACTCGGTGAGGGTGCAAGATGCGCCGTTGATATAGTAATTCGATGTATAAGTTCCCTGGTGCGTCACCCGCAGCTTTCTGGTAACACTCCACTCATTCGATGATTCGGGATTGGGAAGTTTGGAATTGGAATTTTCTTCCTCAACTTTCTCCTCTTCCTCAACTTCTACTACCTCCACTTCCTCTAAACCTTCTAAGGTTTGCGGCTTTGTATCGTTAATTGAAACTGCATCTGAAATATCAAAAGTCACTGTGACGCTAGCTTCCACAGTGGCACGGCTTTTAGCTGTTTGAGTATTATTTACCAAATCCGGGAGGCGATCGGCGCGCATCCCTTTAGAACTAGCGAGTCCGAGACAAAACAGCAGCGCATCGAGAATATTAGATTTACCAGAACCATTTGGCCCAGATATAACAGTAAACCCCCCCAGCAAAGGAACTTGGGTAGTACCACCAAAGGATTTAAAGTTTGTAAGTTCGACGCGCTTTACATGAACCATAGGCGCAAGGTAGCTGGGTTAATGAAGTAAAAGTTTAGCAAGGAAATATAGATTGTCTACTAGTTGAGCTAGATAATTTAGGATTTATTGAACCACAGAGGCGCAGAGAACGCAGAGAGAAGGAAAGGGAGTTTCGCAGTACAGTTAAGCAACTGGTATACTTTTACTCACTCATCTTCACTCGTAGTTTAGTTGGCAAAATTATTGAAGCATCCGCTGGTGATGCTTGTCTGAACATTTGTACTAGCGCTAATATACCAGTGTTAGAGGCTGTTTGAAAAATTAAGTTTTATCAGTAACGAAATTTCATAAAATAATTCTCAGGTTATTTTATACGCAAATTTTTCAATTCTGTAAAATTTTTGATGCGTGAAATTATTTATGTAGGGCAGGAATGGGGAACAGGTAAGAAGAAATAAAATTGTACCTAGCTTCACAAAAATCAAATATCAGATTTCTGAAAAAATCTTAGCGCTGATGCGTTATGCTATCGCTAACGCATCCTACTGGACTGACACGCCTAAAATGTTGCATTAGATTTGATGATATGAACCGCAGATAAACGCAGATGGACACAGATGAAATAGATTTTCGCTATTGCACTAAATTAGCTGTGTCAGTCTACTACTGGCGTGTCTAGCCTTAAATGTTGCAATAAAGATTAATTTTATCCGCGTTTATCGGCGGTTAATTTTTTCTAATCTAACGCACTATTTTAGTCTAGTGGTCTGTCCCATAAGTTCTGAGGAGTTGAGGAACGAACCGCAAAGGCGCGAAGTACACAAAGGAAGAGAAATGAAGAATGAGTTCACCCAGCAAAATTAATGGGACAGACCACTAGTACTCCACCACATTAATTCTGATGGGTACACGCCAGAGCGATCGCACAATCACACATTGGCTGTTGAAGATTTTTAATTTCGTCAGATTCCTGTGTTTTTGGATATAATTTTTGCAACTTGACACGAGCATCATCATTTGTAAACCGCCAGGTAATAGTTGCTTTTTCTTGATTTCTTGTCTGCTCCCAAGCAGCGATTTCAGATTTTAAAATTTTCTGATTTGGGATGCGTCGATTTAAACATTGGCGAGAAAGAACTGACAATTCAATTTCTGCCATATTCAACCAACTACCATGTTTAGGAGTATAATGAAACTCTAGTTTTTTCAAAATTCTTCTAGCTTCTTCGGGATGAAAAGCTTGGTATAAAGCAGATGGCGTATGAGTATTTAGGTTGTCCATAATAATCCTAATTAACTCAGCTTTTGGATAATGAATGTCTACCAAATCTTTCATACAATGAGCAAAATCTACCGCAGTTCTTCTATCTGTAACTTTAATGTGTCGCCAACCTTTTGTTGGTTCTATAAACGTGAATAAATTACAATTGCCCAAGCGCTCATACTCGTAATCAACGCGTCTTGCTTGTCCTGGTTTTGCCGGTATGGGAACTTTTGTATCACCAAGTAATTGTACCGGACGCTCGTCAAAACAAACTCTCGGACGTTTTGGATCATCTGTTTGAGCATATAAATCTAAGACATCTTCCATTCGCCACACGAACTCCGGACTGACTGTTGGAATACACCATTGCTCTACTAGCCACGGCTTGATTTCGTTTTTTTTAAAGTTCGACGTACAGTTTCATCGCTAATATTATCTACAATTTCAAGTTGTACTAATTTATTAGCTAGTAATTCCATTGTCCAACATTCTCGCCCTGAAGGTGGATTACTACATGCGGTAGCAACTAAAAAAGCCTCTGCTGTCCCATTTAACTTTCTTACTTTACCTGGACGGGGTTTTTCATTTAAGGCTGACTCCAATCCTGACGATACAAATTTTTTCCGAATTCGCTCTATAGTTGCTACACTCACACCTATTATGTTGGCTATCTCTTCATCTTTATATCCAGCAGATGACATTAATAGTATCTGCACCCGTTTTAGTTTTCTTGCCTGAATTTTTCCTTTTTTAGTAATTTGTTCAAGTTGTTCTTTATCCTCAATGGTTAAGTTGACTTGATGTTTGATAGCCATGATGAATAAATTTTTATATCCAACTTACTAATGCCTTAATTATCCAGCTTATACTAGTATACGATCGCTCTGGCGTGTACCCATCAGAATTAATGTGGTGGAGTACTAGTGGTCTGTCCCATTAATTTTGCTGGGTGAAAAAACGAACCACGTTCGCGAAGCGTCTCGCAGAGAAGGCACAAAGTACTCAAAGAAAGAGGAAAAGAAGAGAACTAGAAAATTTAATTAACCTAGCATAGTTCCCTTGTCATACTACTAGACACACTACTACGTGAGCATTGAATTTTGTCATTTCTAGAGCAAATATCTAACTCTCAAACTTTTTAAGAATTGCAGCGATCGCTTCTAGACTAATGGGCTTACTAATGTAGTCATCCATACCAACACTTAAGCACTCCTGGCGGTCTTCTGGGCGTGCATGAGCAGTCATGGCAATTATGCGAGGTTGAGCGGCCGCAGGGAGTTCTTTGCGAATCCGGCGGGTGGTTTCCAAACCATCCATTTCTGGCATCTGGATATCCATAAACACAACATCATATATTTGTCGTTGTAAAGCTTCTAGGGCTTCTCGTCCGTGATTAGCTACATCAGCACGGTAGCCTAAACGCTCCAGTAACTTTAAGGCAACTTTCTGATTCACTAACCCATCTTCTACTAGCAAAATCTTAAGTGGCACGTGTTGCACAGTCTGTTTATCATGTTCTGAGACAGTTGCAATTGGTAAGCGGGAGTAAGAAGGGATAGTTGATTTGGGGTCAAGTTGGTTAGAGCCAGCACTACGAATAATTTCTAGTAATGTCTGATGTAATTGATACTGCCTCACTGGTTTGTGCAAATAGGCATGAAACTCAGGCGCTATCTGTTTGACTTCTAGAGTTTGTTTTCCTTTAGAACTCAACATAACTAAAGGTAAATGTAGGTGTCTGGGTATGGCACGGATTTGAGCAGTCAAATTGAGAATATTTAGCTGAGGACTATCAATATCTAATACAGCTAAGTCAAAAGTAGTTTGTTGACGTATCCAGTGCAGAGCTGCCACATTTGATTCTACAGCTTGGACATATAGCCCCAAGGTTTCAAGTTGAGCAGTTAAGCATTTTCTTAAATTGGCATTAGCAGCAACCAAGAGTAATTTTTGACCGCGTAAATTGAGATCAAAAATTATGGTGCTATTAATACTACTAGAATCAACTAATAATGTCAGATTGAAATAAAAAGTAGAACCTCTACCTACTTCACTTTCTACCCACATTCTCCCGCCCATCAACTCACACAGACGGGTGCTGATAGCTAACCCTAATCCAGTACCGCCATAACGTCTAGTCATGGAAGCATCAACCTGGCTAAAAGGCTTGAACAATCGATCCAGGCGATCGCGGGGGATACCAATACCTGTATCTCTAACTGCAAATTGAAACTCGTAGATTTGCGGTTCGGTGGGTGTAGTTCCCCGTTGCAGAACTGATGGTTGGGCCGCGATCGCCACCACGATTTCCCCTTCATTGGTAAATTTCACAGCATTACTGAGCAAATTCCAGAGAATTTGGCGCAGGCGGGTAATATCACCAATAATTTGCGTTGGGATATCTGAATCTAATTGATACATCAATTCAATACCTTTTGAAGCCGCCTGGGGAGCCAACAAATCCAAGGCTTCTTCTATACATACCCGCAAGTCAAAGGGCTGTTCTTCTAGATCCAGCTTGCCAGACTCGATTTTAGAAAAGTCCAGAATATCATTGATGATTGTTAATAAGGCATCACCACTGTTGCGGATGGTTTCCACAAAATCCAGTTGCTCAGGCTCCAACGGAGTATCCAAAAGCAGTCCTGTCATGCCAATGATCGCATTCATGGGAGTACGAATTTCATGGCTCATGGTAGCGAGGAAATTACCCTTAGCAATATTCGCGGCTTCTGCGGCTTGCTTGGCAAAGTTCAGCTGTTCATTCTGCTGTGCTAAGAGATGAGCTTGATGAGTTTCTTGCGCCAGTAATTGAGCTTGGGTAAGTGCAATACCCATTTGATCGGCGAGATATTTGAGCAGATCTACTTCCCATTGCGTCCATTGTCTGGGGCGATCGCATTGATGAACAATTAGTAACCCCCACAAGTTTTCTCGCACCCGAATTGGGACGACCAAATTTGCTTTTACCTGGAATTGCTGTAAAACTTCCACATAGCAAGGTTCTAATGCAGTTTGCGCCAAATCAGCAATCATCGTTGTCTTGCCTTGACGATACAGATTTAGGTATCGTTCTTTCAGACAAGGATCTTCAATATTGTGACCAAGAGTTACCAACCATCCTGGAACTACCGCTTCTTGAATAATTTTGCCTGAACCATCTGGGTGAATTTGGCAGATAATCACGCGATCGCTCTGCAAAATCCGCTGTACTTGTGTGACTGTGGTTTGCAAAATTTGTGGGGTTTGCAAAGAATGGCGAATTTCTTCGGTAATTTGCTGCAGCAGCATCGCACGTTGATATTGCTGCTGCAGTGAGGCTTCTGAGAGTTTGCGTTCGGTAATATCAAGATGTGTTCCTACCATTCTCAAGGGTTTTCCTTGGGAATTGCGACGCACTAATTTACCCCGATCTAAAATCCACTTCCATTCTCCAGATTTAGCGAATAAACGTAGTTCTGCTTCATAAACAGGAGTTTCACCCCGGAAGTGGGCACTCAGCTTTTGTCGCATTAAAGCTAGATCCTCTGGATGGATCAAGTGATTTTTAGCTTTAATATTGCTTTCTATTCCTTCTGGGGCATAACCCAACATAGAAAACCAACGTGGGCTACGATATACTTCCCCAGTCCTTAAATTCCAATCCCATAGCCCCTCTTCTACGGCATCCAAAGCCAGCTGTAAGCGTTCTTCACTTAGTTGGAGAGCATTTTGTGATTCCTTCTCCCAAGAGATATCACGGTATTTCCACAGATGACCGTAAAATTTCTGCTCACCCACAATCGGGACATACTCTTGGGCTATAGTTCGTCCATCTTGAAGTTGCCATTCTTGATGTACAACTACTTTCCTTTGGTGATGAACCTCATCTAAATACTGGACAAATTTTTCAGGTTCAGCAAACAGTTGCTGACAATTCTCCACTGCTTGACGACAGTCTAAACCTTCTAAAGCTGCTGCTGGGACAGAAAGCTGAAACTGATCGCACAATTGCTGATTTACTAGTAAAATTTTTTGATTTTCGTCTTCTATTAAAACACCAAAATGTAAACTTTCAATTAGTGTTCTAAGTCTTGCAGTTGTAGCTGCTAATTCAGCTTTCTGATGTGTGTTGACATCTGTGAGAGGTGTATTCTCAGTGTGGAATTTAACAAAATCATCAGGAACAGAGTCATATAAAGGAAAATCATTGACTGGCAAATTTAGCTTTTGCAAATCAGCAATATCCTTTAGTTGAGGATAACCATGAAACAGCACCTGATCCGATGCCTCCATGTATACCATCTCTCCCTTGAGATGGATTTTATGGTCGTGGGATTCCAACAGAAATAGCGATCGCTCCGTACCGCTAAGGCGAGTCACCTGGAAATGATCTTCTAAGTAAGTATCTGTGATCGCGATCGGTTCCAGAATACGTTTAATTACTTCACCTACCTGGACAATCTTCATCTCTCTATCGATCACCAGATGAAAAGGAAACAATGTCGTAAATTGGTCGGGAGTAAGGCTGAATTGTCTTAACCCGGTAGCCCGATCATTTGTCATAAGAATGGGGATTGGGGAATGGGGATTGGGGCTAGGGATGAGGGAGATGAGGGAGATGAGGGGGATGAGGAAGCAGGGGAAGGGGAGAAATTCCCATTACCAATTACCCATGACCAATTACCCGTTCCCCATGCTCAATTCCCCATACCTAACACCAAAGCCAAAGGATGATATTTTGATCATGCAGTCGCAATCTAACCGAGTGCTTGAGTATTTGTCCGGATTTGTGGGAATACAAGTTTTTAGCTTCTACATCTGTTCCAATCAAGTTTGGTTAAAGGGGAAAGGGAAAAGGGGGAAAGGATTTAATTCACCCTTACCCCTTCCCCTTTTCCCAAATCTCAAGGGAGATGCAAAATACTTAGGACTTACGCAACGCCGATAATGTCATTACGACCGAAACGAATTGTAGGGAAGCAATAATAGCGTCAGGGGAGATTACTTCCCTATTAACTTTGCTCCTCATTTACTTCTTCAGGAACTTCCGATTTATCTGTTAAAGGTTTGACTACTCGTGCGATCGCTTCTTGGACAAAAGCTTTGATAAATTCATCACGGCGATTCATTTGAAACTGTCGCTGCACAACTTCTGTCATCCCACCATCGCCCCAATCTTGATCGTGACGAAAATATTCAATAAAGCTTTTCCCAGCAATTCGAGTTAAATAAGCTGCTGTTACGCCTTGAATGGCTCGCCCGACAATAAAAGTAGCTGGGTTGGTTTGCAAAGCTGTAGAAAGTAGTTGAATTGCACCTTTGACAATTCCTAAACTCGCTAGGGTTTTGGCTAAAGATAGGGCTAATTCTCGCCCCCGTTCCATGTTTAATTCACAACCATAGATTCTACCGATTTCTACGACCATTTGGGCATTTACAGCCGCAGTTGCTAGTAAATCTACCACTGGTAAAGGTGTAACTGATACCACACCAGCACCAATCCACTGAAAGCGCTCCACGATTTTATCGGCTTGGCGGCGGCGTTGAGCATCGATGAGTTTCCGCGCTTCTTCTCCTAATCGCAGAGATTGCAAGAGAATATTATCTGCTACTAAATCTTCACCCTCAGCCCGTAAAATTGCCGCCATTCGCCGCAACAAGGGCACAATATCTGCTTCTGGCTGGAAGAGTTCACCTGTTTCTAATTGGGCAGATTGAGGATTAGCTGCGATCGCTACTACATCGTTAGGGGCAATAAATCCCCGCACCCGTTGACGCAAACGTGCCAAAATAGCTTCTTTATCGTCATCTGTATATAAATCTGTTTTGTTGAGAATTAACAGCGATCGCTTACCAATTTCCGCCAAACCTCTGAGGGGTTCATATTCTGATCGCCGTAAATCATTATCGACAACAAACAATAATAAATCGGCTTCCGTTGCTAAAGCCCTTGCTAGTTGTTCCCGTTCTGTCCCTGCAACTCCTGCTTCTAAAATCCCTGGGGTATCGGTAATTAAAATTTTTCGTTCCAATCCCTTCAACCGCAAACAATAGGTTTCCCCTACCTGGGTAGTACCCATTGGTGCATTTACCTGTCCCACCATGCGCCCCATAATGGCATTTACCAAGGAAGTTTTACCAGCGCTTCCCGTACCGAATACTACTACTTGGATTTCACCCCGCGCTAAATTAACTTCAATCTCCCGCGATCGACTAAGTAAAGCTTGTCTTGTGACTTCATCTTGAATTTGCGCCACCTGCTGGCGCACAGCTTGTAGCGTCGAGGAAGCCGCATCAGATTTAGCAGCCGGGATTTGCGCTGGAGTCACACGCGGACGCTGGCGGCGAGAACGTTTTTCCCCAGCTTGTAGCACCATCACATAATAAACAAAAGCCGCAACTAATCCGGCGATTAGCACAATTAACAGCAGCAACAGCAAATTGCCCAGCAGTGGCGAATAAGACAACTGCCAGTAAAGGCGTGACAAGGAATCAATCAGCCATAGGCTTAACCCCAAAATCACTATCAAACCAACAATCAGCGTTACGATGCGCGAGAGAGGCATGGTGAGTATTCAGTAGGCGGATGTTTTTTTATCTTAATGGGGATTTGGGATTGGGGATTGGGGATTGGGGACTGGGGACTGGGGACTGGGGATGAGGGGGAAAAGGAAAAAAAGGGAAATTATTATTACCGATTACCAATTACCCAATGACAAATGACAAATGACAAATGACCAATGACAAATCCTTACGTCGGCTTATGATCCAACCTTGTAGCTTGTTCTAATGCCGCTTTTTCTCTGGAACGGCGTGCATAGGGTTGTAGTTGGGTGCGATCGCAACCTGTGAGAATGCTCAAATTTTCTATAGTCATACCTCGCATTAACATTTCTACGCGCCAGGTGTGTTGTGCTTGGGCGATGACTGGGGGTTGTCCTTGGGGTGTTAACATTACCTGAGTCCAGGTTTGCCAGTGAGTTTCAATTTCCGATGCAGAAATTGGTTCTCCTAGATTATTAAGAAACATAGCTGTTTGGCTGTCTTTACGACTTTTTAGCCATTTAATTAAGGGATTGTTTGTATAGGAACCATAGTGTTTGCCCAGAATCCACTGATTTACAGGTACTTGGCGGACTAATCCCGGGGTGGTAATTTGTAAAAAGTGCCCTTGATCGTCATAAATTTGGTGCGATCGCTGTAAGTTAACGATTTCTTTGGGAGATAAACCAGCACCAAATAATACATACACTAAAGCATAATCTTGGAGTCCCGCTTTCCTGGCTTGGCGGAAAATTTCATGAACTAAACTAGCAGGTAAATCAGCTACCTCTGTAGTCACGCTAGTTTCTGTGAGATTATTGATTCCTGACTCTGGTGAGGGTGACATCGCACCACGTAGAAACAATTCCACTAAAGTTTCTAAAAAATCATCTCGGTCTTCCCAAAGTTCATGAAATTCGCTAGTAAATTCAATGACGGCATATCCCAAAAGCATCCCATTCAGCAGACTTGCTAATTTTTCTGCCGGCAGATAGGTATTTAAATGTCCTTGCTGAATTACCGTAGCTAAATACTGGGCTACATAGCGGTTAGCTTCTGTTAACCCTTTTCCCAAGGCGCGCCGATTTTCCGCTGGATATTGGTCAGCTTCACCAACTACAGATCTGACTAACTCTGGTACTCGTTCTAATGCAAGCAAGTTATCACTTGCATAGTCCTTCAAGGCTTGATAAACACTACCAGGGGGACTAGCTCTGCGTACCAAAGATTCCCCTAAATTTTTGAACACAGCAGATTCTTCTAAAACTGCTAACAGCAGTCCATGCTTATTACCAAAATGGCGAAATAACGTCACTTCGTTCACTTCTGCTTTATCTGCTATTTGGCGAGTTGTCGTACCACTGACTCCTTGAGCAGTAAATAGTTCCAGTGCTGCTTGAATCAGACGTTGACGAGCTGAATGGGTGGGAGATGCCATAAAAGCACTAATGCAAGTACTACTTGCATAGAATTTTCAGAGTTGTTAGGATAACAAATGTAAGTGATACTTGCTCTACTTTACTGTAACACCTTGATACAGAACGGGTAGATTCCTTGTAGGTTGTGCCGCGTAATAGCCAAATACACCCCATGCAAGAGTACATCCGTAACAAAGCAGATCGCTTAATTACTCATCAACAGGAATTTTTATGGCTGCAAAATCGCTGGCGTTCGCCCCTGAGCAACAAACGTCACTCCGTCTCAGTTGGACGAACGTAGTATTCTTTGGCACAGTTCATGCCTTAGCTTTACTAGCTCCTTGGTTTTTCTCCTGGTCGGCATTAGGTATAATGCTGTTTCTGCACTGGTTGTTCGGAAGCATTGGGATTTGTTTAGGCTATCACAGGCTACTGAGTCATCGCAGTTTCCAAGTACCCAAGTGGTTAGAATATGCGATCGCAATTATTGGCGCTTTAGCTTTACAAGGCGGGCCGATTTTCTGGGTGGGGGGACACCGTCAGCATCACGCCCACACTGAAGATGTTAGTCTTGATCCCTACTCTGCCAAACGCGGGTTTTGGTGGAGTCATATGTTGTGGATTTTCTATCCCCGCGCCGAGTTTTTTGATTACGAAGTTTATCAAAAATATGCGCCCGATTTAGCGCGTCAACCTTTTTATCGTTGGTTAGATCGCTACTTCTTATTACTGCAAATTCCTTTGGGAATTTTGCTCTATGCTTTGGGCGGTTGGTCTTTTGTGATCTATGGTATGTTTCTGCGCTCAGTATTACTGTGGCATTCTACTTGGTTTGTCAACTCCGCAACTCACAAATGGGGTTACCGTTCCTTCGATGCAACTGACGACTCACGCAACCTTTGGTGGGTATCCATTGTGACTTATGGTGAAGGCTGGCATAACAACCATCATACTTATCCCCATGTAGCGAAATCGGGATTTTCTTGGTGGGAAGTAGATATTACTTGGTGGAGTATCCAAGTTCTTAAGACATTAGGTTTAGCTAAAAAAGTAATTATGCCTCCCTCTCAAAGCACAACACAAGTATAAATTGTTATCAAATTAATGCATCTACCATGCCCACAGTGCGATCGCCTGTGGGCGATTTTGATTTTAGATTTTGGATTTGGGATTTTGGATTTGCGATCGCTATCTGCCTGTAATTGTTTATCCTCATACCATTTTGAAAAAAGAACGTGACAGATGGGTAGGGGCACGGCACCAGTAAGATATTTGATATGCCAAAAGATTGCGGATGCCGTGCCCTTACAAAGGATTTATCTTCAGGCATCTCCAGAAAATCATACCAAGTTGAAAAAAGAATGTGAAAGATTAAAGAGTAGAACACTGCAGTGCTCTACTCTCTAAATTCTAGAAATTAATTTTTGTTATTCCCTTAACTCACTCCGGCTTCAGCCTTTTCCTTCACAGGTGGTACGTAAGGTTTTTCTGGCCCTTGGGCGAGATATTCTGCTAGCTGGCTTTCTATTTGATCGCGCACAATTTGGCGGTATTCCAGAAAATGCTCGTTATGGGCACAAGCTGAAAGATAATGCTCGGCAACTCCGGGGTTACGCTTGATAATGCTAAATAAGTGATGCCAGAATTTCCAGCGAGTTTCGCGTTTAATACCTTGTCGCCAGATCACAATTAACAGCGCTTTAATTACTATCAATTCTGGCCATTTAAATGGTGCTTTCCAACTGGGCGCACCCATCATTAAAAAGCAGCGATAGGTACGATCCAAATACTTCACTGGATCGTATAAAGCACAAAATGCTTCTATGTATTCTCTAGCAATATCTTCCAGGGGACGAGTAGCAACAAAGTTCATCAAGGTTGTTTGGTTGATGTTGCCATCTTTGTTTTCCCGTAATCTGCCTTCTTTTTTTAGGCGATGCCACAAGGCTGTGTTAGGTAGCGCTTGTAACATAGCGAAGGTAGTAGAAGGAATGGCAGCTTGTTCAGCAAATCGGACAATGCGATCGCCTGCACCTGCTTTCTCGCCATCAAACCCGATGATAAACCCAGCCATTGGGCGCAATCCGGCTTTGATAATACTTTGCACTGCCTCTGTAAGGGAACTGCGGGTATTTTGAAATTTCTTCGTCAGTTGCAAGCTATCTTCATCTGGGGTTTCAATTCCCAAAAATACCGCCGCAAAACCAGATTCCACCATCAATTCCATTAATTCTGGATCTTGTGCTAAATCCACAGAGGCTTCGGTATCAAAGCGGAAAGGATATTGATGTTCTTGCATCCAAACTTTTAACTCTTTGAGCAACAATTTCACATTGCGTTTGTTGCCAATAAAGTTGTCATCCACCATGAACACACCCCGCCGCCAACCTAATTCATAGAGGTAATCCAACTCTGCTAATAATTGGGCTGGGGTTTTAGTACGTGGTTTGCGACCATAGAGAACGATAATGTCACAGAATTCGCATTGGAAGGGGCAACCCCGCGAAAACTGCACGGACATCATGTCGTAAGCATCAAATTCTAATAAATCAAAGCGGGGTACTGGTGTGCTTGTCACATCTGGTTTTTCATCTGTGCGGAAAGTACCAGAGGTTTCGCCCCGTTGAATCGCCTCGACGAACATAGGTAAGGTGATTTCCCCTTCATCGAGAATCAGAAAATCTGCGCCGACATTTTGCACTTCATGGGGTGTCGAGGTGGGATAAGGGCCGCCCACAGCGACTAACTTACCACGCCGCTTTGCTTCCTGGATTTGGTCTAGCAAGTCCTGTTTCTGGACAATCATGGCGGAGAAAATGACGACATCAGCCCAAGCCCATTCTGCTTCGGTGACTGGGCGAATGTTGCGATCCACGAGTTTATATTCCCATTCTTGAGGGAGAATTGCCGCCACTGTTACTAAACCTAAAGGTGGTAACAAAACCTTGCGATCGACTAACGCCAAAATTTTTTCATAAGACCAAAAGGTTTTGGGAAATATTGGATACACCAGCAGGACTCGCATACAGTATCAATCCTCACACTTTGATTGTTATTTCACTTTAACGAAAATCAAGGCTCATTGACTTTTTATCTCAGCAGGTTCAGCTGTTTACTCAATTTTTTCCTCAGTTGAGAAAAGTTTTCGTCGCGCACAGGCAAAAAGAAGAATGTAATTGTATGGTCTTAAATCTGAGTATAAAGGTTCCAATCAAAGAAGAGATTCTCACAGATGTTAGGTATTGATTTATCATCCAGATTTTACTTCTTTAGGTGGTAGTCATTTAGCTAGATATGATTAGTATGTGATAATTTTGCCTAAACGTTAATCATAACTTATACCACTTTGAAAAAAGAATGCAACAGATTGTAGGGGCACTGGCACTGCCGTGCCCTCTAGAATATATTGATGTGTCGCAAACATTATTTGATTTGGTATTAGGCACAGATCAGCCCCTGTCGGGAAGTCAAAAGTCAAAAGCCCCGAGATTTATTTCGGGGCTTGTACCTTTTTCTTTCTGGTCACAGTCTTGCTTCTACATTTGAATAGGAATCTCAATCAAAAATTCAGTTCCTTCCCCTAATGTAGAAATACAATTGAGTTGTCCTTGATGCCTTTCCACAATAATTTGATAACTGATTGATAACCCTAAACCAGTTCCCTGACCAACAGGCTTAGTAGTGAAAAATGGATCAAATATTTGTTTTTGTACCTCTGGAGTCATACCTAATGCATTATCTTTAATACTAATTAAAACTCTATCTTCTTTCACTGAAGTTTTAATTATAATACTAGGAATAGCAGTGGTAGATTGCCAATGTTCTACATTTGCTTTTAAGGCATAAATTGCATTATTCAGAATATTCAGAAAGACCTGATTTAACTGGTTGACATAACAACTAACCTTAGGCAGTTGTCCATAATCTTTAATTATCTGAATATTAGGTAACTGACTATTGATTACTAACTGATGATTCAGAATCATTAATGTATTATCTATGCCTTCATGAATATCTACCGACTTCGTTGTTGCTTCATCTAGTCGTGAGAAGTTACGCAATCCTAAAACAATGTTTTTAATTCTCTCACTACCTACTGTCATTGATTGCATCAACTTAGGTAAATCTTGACATAAATACTGCAAATCGATAGCTTTAATTTTGGATGCTATAGTAGGATTTGGTTCACTATATTGCTCTTGATAAACTGCAATTAAATTTAGTAAATCATCGATATACTGATTTGCATATTCGAGATTACCAGCTATAAAACTAATCGGATTGTTAATTTCATGGGCAACCCCTGCTACCATTTGTCCAAGACTAGACATTTTTTCACTATGAACCAATTGCGCTTGTGTTGTTTGTAGATCTAGCAGCGCTTTTCTTAATTCAGTTGTGCGTTCTTCAACTTTCCGCTCTAATTCATTATTAGCCTTTTGCAGAGCTTCTGCAGCTCTAGCTGTTTCTGTGGCAATACTAGCAATGTGAGTAGCTGTTTTCAGAATTTCTAGATGATGCGGAGTCGGATGACAGGGAAATTTATGAGATATCGCAAATGTCCCTAAAACTTCACCATTGTGTGAAGTAAAAGGTGATGACCAACAAGCTCTAATATTGTAGCTCAAAGCGAAATCTCGAAAATCAGCCCATAATGGATCATTAGCAATATCATTAACAAAAACTGTATCTCCTCTATAAGCCGCAGTTCCACAGGAACCACAACATTCACCAATCATCAAACCATCAACACCTTTTGCAAATTCCTCTGGTAGAGTTGGTGCTGCTCCTCCCCGTAGTCGGCGTTTGTCTTGATCTACAACTAAAATTGAGCAATAAGCACCAGGTAATTGTTGTTCTAATAAAATACACAGATTATTAAAAATTTCATATAAGTTAACTCCAAAGGCAACTTGTTCTAAAACCTGACTTTGGGTATACACTAATGCTTCTGATAGCTTGCGTTCAATTGCGGTAGCTAAAACATGGGTTACAGATTGTAAAAAATGAATATCTTCAGGAGAAAAATCTCTTGCCTCAGTAGCATATACTTCCAGAAAACCTAAAGGTTTAGTCGCACCAGTAATTAGTACACTTAAACCAGCAACACTGTCAGGTGGAGAAGGAATAGCAAAATGTTCTATCTGACAAGCGGCTGTATTGATATTAATAATTTTTTGCCTCTCGTCCAATATTTTTTTTAATCCTTGATTAATTCCCACATGAATTTCATAAGCATCTGTGGTTAAAGAAGATTCTCCAAGACTAGCTACTTTACGCAGAGAATTCCCATCTGAAAGTACTTGCCAAATTCTACTATATTTAATATTTAATATTTGAGATACTAAAGCGACTGTATCTTGGAATAAGTAGGACAAGTCAATTCCTGACAATGCTTTTTGTCCTAGTAAATTTACAGCAGCTGCATAGCTGACATTAGTTGATAAATTATCAATGCTATCTGAGTTAAGTGATTGCTCTGTGTTGCTTGATGAAGGGAAATTTAATTTCATAAAAAAATATTAATTGTTTAATGTCTGTATTCATATTTCCCTAAAACAGATTCCAAAGTTTATATGATTATCAAAAATTCAAAATTAAAGGCTATTTATCAAGTAATTATTAAATAGGTGTTGAGTTAGGTCGAGGGTGAGTATTAAGCTGTTCCATATTTAACTTGCATATATTGGGCAGGCAAGATGCCTACCCCACAATAAATATACAATTTCAGATTATGCAAACTAGATGTGGTTTAGCTTATCTCTAACAGTTACGAAGACGACAAATGAGCTACAGTACTTGCTGTATAAGTCTTATAGTCCTTAAACAACTGAGATAAAAGCTTTGTTTATGGTGAATGCAATCGACCAGTTCCTCGACCTATGCTTGATAATATTCCCAGCAACTATCCATTCTCTAATGTCTTTTCACACCACTAATTTTCAAGACATCACTCATAGTTGCACAGTAATTTGGTAAACCAAAACTGGCGGGATTGATAGCATTTTCGTAGGTAAAATGGCGATAGTTCATGCAGAATCTATCCCAAGCAGCCATCTGAATGCGGAAGACTGCAATAATTACATTTGCCAATGATAAAGATAGCGGAATGCGAAAATAAATCTTCTTACCTAGATAGGCGCAGAGTTGTTCTATGGCTTGGTTAACAGTTAATTTCTCTTGACCTAAAACTAACTTGCGGAGTTCGTTTCCAGTAGATGGATTTTCAATTAAATATTTGACTGTGGTAGCAATGTCTTTGCCGTGGATAAAGTGGAAACTACCATCAGTTTGCAAAAATCGAATTAAATTGACGTATTTTGTAACTTCAGGAATCCCGGCTGTTAAATGAGAATAGGGCTTATTAGCATCACCACCCAAAACTAAAGTTGGAAAAACTGTAGTAATTTTCGGTGCGTAGGACGGAGTACTTGCCGTAGGCATCGCAAGTTTTTGTAGTTCCTGTAAACAGTGATACTTAGAACTAACGTAATCTGTACCTATTTCCCCAGCTTCTTTGAGTGGTTGATTGTGTCGATTTAAAACGCTAGCTGTAGAAAAATAAATTACTTGTTCGCATTTTTCTGGGTCTAGCAGCTTCAGCAATTCTAGAGTTTTATTGACATTAATATTAAATGTTTGGTCTCCACCCCAAGCCGTAGCTGTTAGCACCGCCACATCAATTGTTGAGAGTAAGTCAGCGAATTTGCCTATTTCTTGCATATCACCTTGCAATACGGTGATACCTGGACGCGCCTGAGTGTTAATTTGGAGTTTACTGGGGTTTCTAACTAGGAGATACAGTTCGTAATCTGTTTCGTTAATTAAGGCTTCACTTATGTAGTGACCTATACAGCCACTTGCACCAGTCACTAAAATCCGTTTCTGACTCATAGAGAGTTTTAAATTTTATTGATTTAATTTATTTAGTTGCGTGGAATGAATTTTTAGTTCCCAATGTAGCCTCAACATCAGAATATAAATTTTCTTCGTGTCTTGGTGTCTTGGTGGTTAAAAATGATTTTTTCACCACAGTGACACTAAAACACGAAGAAGAAAAATGTACAACAGATTGACAATTGCCTACACTAGTGCATTAAGTTGCTTTGCTGTTTCAAAGAAGAAAGCAACATTTTCTTCTGGAGTTTCTGGTAGTACGCCATGACCGAGGTTGAGAATATGACCCCAGTTACCAGCTTTGCGAACAGTATCGAGGATGCGATCGCGAATAAACTGTTTGGAACCAAATAATACACCAGGGTCAAGATTTCCCTGAACTTTCACGTGCTTGCCTAATCTGGCCCTTGCATCTGCCATGTCTACTGCCCAGTCTACAGTCACAACATCCGCACCAGATTGTGCCATTCTTTCCAGCACGCCTGCACTACCGCTAACCAACAAAATTAAGGGTGTGTCGGGGTGGGTTTGCTTGACTTGCTCAAAAACCCGTCGCTGATATGGCAAAGCAAAGGTGTCATAATCTTGAGGACTCAATTGACCTGCCCAGGAGTCAAACATTTGGACAACTTGAGCACCACAGTCAATTTGGTAGCGTGCGTAAACTGCGATCGCATCTGCTAATTTCGCTAAAAATTGATGCAGAATTGTCGGGTCAGAAAACGCCATATTCTTGATGATGGAATAGGTTTTAGAACCTTTTCCTTCTACTGCATAAGCAGCCAATGTCCACGGCGCACCAACAAAGCCTAATACCGTTGATTGATTCCCTACCTCTTGACGCAACGCCTGCAATATGGTTTTTATAAACGGCAGGGATGCTTCGGGATCGAAGGGATGCAGGTTATCTACTTGTTCTTGAGTGCGAATGGGCGAGTGAATGATTGGCCCTTTACCTTCCGCAATGTCCATGTCAATACCTAAACCAGGCAATGGCGTTACAATGTCGGAGAATAAAATCACCCCGTCTGGTTGAAAGGCTCTCCAAGGCTGTAGGGAAACCTCAATCGCTACTTCGGGAATTTCTGAGCGATCGCGGAAAGAAGGATACTTCTCCCTTAAATCGCGATAAGCTTTCATGTACCTTCCCGCTTGTCGCATCATCCATACTGGAGGACGGTCTACTACTTCACCACGAGCTGCCATGAGGAGTCTAGGAGCTGTTGAGGAAACACCCATTTAACACTTCATCCTAAGTCACTTTTTTATGCCACTGTTTAGCTTATCATTCTGAGATCACGCTTTTTCAGGAGGCTGGTCTCACTCTCGTTTCTGCTTAACTTAACTTCATATGCAAGCTAATTCCAACACTTCTTCTCCTGTGACATCAACTCAGAATGTTGCCAAACCCGGAAAGTTTTTGATCCCACGTTCTCAAGCCAGAAATTTCTTGATCAAATTTACCTTCATGACCTGTGTGGGATGGGTTGTAGGTGGCCTTGCCAGTATAGCTTTAGAAAAGCTGCTAGATAGTGTTTCTCCTGCTTTTTTTTCAGATTCCCAAATGTGGATGAACTTCGCTAACTACCTCAGCAGCGTTGTCTTTGCCTTAATTTTCGCTGCCGATCAAGCCTTGGTAATACGGCAATATGTATCTGGTTGGTGGTGGATGCTAGCTACTAGCATCGGTTGGCTGTTATCCAGTAGCGTTGCTACAGCTTGGATTAACTATATATCATCGATTGCTGCATCTTTTAACGAAACTTTACCTCCTGAGGCGGTAGTAATTTTGGGGTTCTTGTCTACCATTTCCTATATTATTTCCGGTGTTTGGCTAGGACTTTGCCAATGGTTGGTGTTACGACGTTACACAATCAACGCTTGGTGGTGGAATTTTTTGCCTGCAGTTGCCTTCTTCTTCATCAGTACTTTAATTTGGTTGCTTTCTTTATTGCAAAATTTTATTCCCGAAGCCTACCGGACTTCGATATTGTATTGGAATGGGCAAGGATTTACAGCATTCATTCTGGGCTTTATTCCCGCAATTGGCTTGTGTACTTTAAAAAGAAAACAAAACCACAAGAATGTTATTCCTAGTTCATCCTAAGGTTATTAGGCAGCTAAATGCTGCTTATTTGTGATTTATCAGCATAATTTTAATGTCTCAGAATAATTTTTTACAAAATCTTACTAAACCACCAGTTGCTGACAAACACCCAGAAGTTTTAGAGTTACATGGCGATCGCCGCATCGATAACTACTTTTGGTTACGTGATGTTGATAACCCCCAAGTCATAGCTTATTTAGAAGCAGAAAATGCTTATACAGCAGCGATGATGCAACACACAGAATCGCTGCAAACCAAGCTCTACAATGAAATGTTGGCACGGATTAAAGAAACTGACTTATCTGTGCCTTATCGTAAAGATAATTACTACTATTATTTACGAACTGAAGAAGGTAAAGATTATCCAATTTATTGTCGTAAAAAAGATAATTTATCAGCCCCAGAAGAAATACTTTTAGATGAAAACGAACTCGCTAAAGGACATGAATTTTTTAGTTTAGGTGTATTTGATATTAGCCCTAATCATCAAATTCTAGCTTATTCTGTTGATACTAGCGGTTCTGAACAATATACTTTATTTTTCCTCGATTTAACCAGCCATCAATTATTATCAGAAACAATTCCTGATACTTATTTCTCTTTTGCTTGGGCAAACGATAATCAAACAGTATTTTATACCAAAATTGATGATGCCAATCGTCCCTATCAACTATTTCGCCATACTTTAGGAACTTCTCCTGATGCAGATGTTCTCATCTATGAGGAAGCAGATGAGCTTTATCATTTATATGTAGATAAAACTCGTAGTCAAGCATATATTTTGATGAGCTTAAGAAGCAGCATCACTACAGAAGTTCATTATTTAGATGCAAATCATCCTCAAGGGAATTGGCAATTAATTCATCCCCGAACTACAGGGATGGAATACGATGTAGACCATCACAGCGATTACTTTTACATTGTGACAAATGATGCGGCTACTAACTTTAAATTGGTAAAAACCTTAGTAGCTTCGCTCAATAAAGCCAATTGGCAAACTGTAATTCCCCATCAAGAAGATGTTTTGTTAACAGGAATTAGTTTATTTGCGAATCATTTAGTCATTTATGAACGTAAAGGTGGGTTAGAAACTGCGCGAGTAAAAAACCTAGCTACAGGTGAGGAAAGTAATATTACTTTTCCTGAGCCTACCTATGAATTTTACGAAGGGAATAACCCAGATTTTAATACTACCATTCTGCGTTTTCATTACACTTCGTTTATTACGCCGCAATCTGTGTTCGATTACAACATGGAAACACAGCAGCGGGAATTAAAAAAAGAAACAGAAGTACTTGGTGGTTACGACAGAACTCAATATCAAAGCGAGTGGCTAATGGCTACCGCCGAAGATGGAACAAAAATTCCCATCTCAATTGTTTATAAACAAGGAATTCAAAAAGATAGCCAAAATCCTTTATTATTGACAGGTTACGGTGCTTACGGTTCTTCTTACACCGCCACATTTTCCTCAAATCGCCTGACATTGCTAAATAGAGGAATCGTGTTTGCCATTGCCCATATCCGCGGTGGGGAAGAAATGGGACGAAAATGGTATGAAGATGGCAAATTCTTACAGAAAAAGAACACCTTTACAGATTTTATCGCCTGTACGGAATATTTAATTAATCAAAAATGGACAGCGAGCGATCGCTTAGTGATTACGGGCGGTAGTGCAGGTGGTTTATTGATGGGTGCAGTCATGAATCTGCGTCCCGAACTATTCAAATCAGTAGTCGCCCATGTTCCCTTTGTCGATATCGTCACTACAATATTAGATACTTCATTACCCCTCTCTGCAATGGAATGGGAAGAATGGGGTAATCCTAACGATCCAGTGTATTACGACTACATGAAATCCTATTCACCCTACGACAATGTTGAGGCGAAAGGTTACCCAGATATGTTGATTACTGCTGGCTTAAATGATTCTCGTGTCAAATATTGGGAACCAGCTAAGTGGACAGCCAAGCTGCGAGAACTCAAAACCGATAACAACATTCTGCTTTTAAAAACCAATATGGGTGCAGGACATAGTGGCGCATCTGGGCGTTATGAAAGCTTGCGCGAATTGGCTTTTGAGTATGCTTTTATTTTGGATAGATTGGGTTTATCAAAGTGAAATTTTAAGGGTCTAGAGACTAGAGAGAAATAACAAATTTCATTTGACTTTTGACTCTAGACCCTTGACTCATAACAAACACCCAATAATCTAATTTTTATTATTATCCCAAATTAGTTCTAACCGTTCTTGAGCTGTTTTTAACGCTTGTTCAGCAGTAGATTTACCCAATAATGTAGACTCAATAGCTCTACCAAGACTATCAGATAATCGGCTATAGCCAGCGATAGTTGGTCTGGCATTGGCTACTGCTATTTGTTGCATAAATACTTTTAACCAAGGTTTTTGGTTGAGATATTGTTGATAAACTTGGCTTGCAGCAGATTTATTATTCACAGGTAGAAAACCCGTCCCCATACTCCATTCTGTTTGGAATTCTTCAGTTAGAACATATTCCAAAAACTTCATGGCGGCTTTTTCGCGTTCGGGTGTAGTCTTCATCACAAATAAATTCCCGGTAGCTGTAACTGTCGCAGGTTTCACGCTTGCAGGTATGGGGAAGACATCATAATTAACGTTAGATTTAGCTATATATGTCCAAGGCCCTGTAATCTGCATCGCTACTCGGCCAGCCATAAAAGCATCCTCCTCATAGCCTCTTTCTGGAAGAGACAGCGTTGCTGAACCATCTTTTAACAGATTTTCCCAAAATTGTAAGGCCGCGATCGCACCTGAATTCATCAGATTAGGTTGGTTATTTTTGACTACCTCTCCTTGATGGCTTAACAAGAAGGGAAACCAACTAAAAACAGTCCATTCTCCCTTGCCTAAAGGTAGTAGAATGCCGTACTGTTCTGGTCGATTGTCACCATTACGGTCTATGGTCAGCTTTTTGGCAACTTGTCGTAATTCCTCCCAGGTTTTAGGAGTTGTGGTGATTCCTGCCGCTTTAAATAAATCAGGTCGGTAAAAAATGCCCAGATTAGCGGTGTACAATGGAACTGACCATAAATGACCATTTAATTCTAATTCCTCAAATAAGTTGGATGGAACCTCCGACTTAATTGGTGATTGATTGAGCCAATCTTCTAAAGGTTGAACTGCCCCTAATTCTACTAACTGGCCAGTAATTTGTGGATAAAAGGACAAAATATCAGGCGGTACATTGCCGACAACTGCTGCTAAGATTTTTGGTAGTTGTAGTTCTAAGTCACCAGCAAAGATGGATTCAACTTGAATATCATCATGAGTTTGGTTAAATTTATCTACTAATTTCTGAAATACATCACGATTGACTGGGGGATTAATTCCTTGCCATAGGGTAAGGTGAATTACTCCAGTATTTTTCTTTACCAGATTGTCACAACCAGATAATATCAAACAGAGGCTTAAGGTAATTCCAAAAAAAGAAAGCTGCCAACCAGAACAGAAAAAATTCTGCAGCAAGGCTCTAGTTTTGGATATCACAATGGTAATTTTCATGCTAATTATTTATACAAATAAAGAATTTTATTGATACATCTTATTCAATAAAAATATCAGTTGCATAGTATCATAAAATTGCATCTATTTAATTTTTACATAAAAGGCATGAGACAGTTTCCTACACCATCTTTCTTAACCAGCTATTTGCAAAATTCGTTTAACTTAAAACAGCATCTCCAAGAATTTTTAAATTGCGATCGCGAAACATTGGAGAATAACTTATCGACCAAGCATCAAGAAATCGCAGAGTTAGGACATAAAGATTTTGATTGGGAACAAGCCAGCATCTTTTATAGTGAGAAAGTGGGAGAACTATATTTGTTTGAATTAGGTGCTTGGCATTTGGCAAGCCATGAATATATTAGTGATACATTGCGGTTAATTGCAGATCATGCTCAAGGTCGGGTGTTAGATTTTGGTGGTGGGATTGGGACTCATACTCTTGGTGCGGCGCTTTGTCCTCAAGTTGAGCAAGTAATCTATTGCGATCTTAATCCTGTCAATCGAGACTTTGTCCAGTATCGAGCTGAACAAATGGGATTAAGTAAAAAAATTATTTGTTATCTAGAATTACCTGCTGCAGAAACATTTGATACAATCTTGTGCTTTGATGTTTTAGAACATTTGCCAGACCCAAGCCAACAATTACTAAACTTCTATCAAGCGCTGACATGGGAAGGTAAGATGATATTGAACTGGTATTTCTTTAAGGGTTTTAATCAAGAACACCCTTTTCATTTAGATGAGCCTCAAGTTATAGATAAGTTTTTTTTCACACTGCAGAATAAATTTTTAGAAGTATTTCAACCTTATCTAATTACAGCGCGTTGCTACAAGAAGCAACATTAAATAGAATTAAACTTTCATAACACCTCTGTTAAGCGTTATTATCTTTAAGTAATGTAAATGTAGCAGCAATTCAATATCATGCCGGAGTATAAATTATTGTTCATGTCCACCCCCATTGGTGCGCTGGGTTCAGGGTTGGGAGGTGGAGTAGAATTGACACTCTCTAATATTGCTAAAGAGATGCTGCGGCGAGGACACAAATTAGAAATTGTTGCGCCACAAGGGTCTTTGAGTAATTCATTACCAATTATCGAAATACCTGGAGAACTGCAAATACCAGCGCAAAATCAAACTCGTACCGATCCGATTTTTATACCTACAAATGCTGTGATAACAAATATGTGGGATTATGCTCGCCAAGTACAAGCAAATTATGATGTCATTGTTAATTTTGCTTATGATTGGCTGCCATTGTATTTAACACCATTTTTTCATACTCCCATTGCTCATTTAATTAGTATGGGTTCTTTAACTAATACAATGGATCACATTATTGAAAAAGTAGCCAATCAATTTCCTGGTACGATTGGTGTTCATGGTAAAACCCAAGCTGAGACTTTTACATTTGCAGATAAATGTAGAGTTTTAGTGAATGGTATGGATTTATCTTTGTATCAGTTTTGTCCTCAACCTGCTGAATACTTAGCTTGGGTAGGTCGGATAGCACCAGAAAAAGGGATAGAAGATGCTGTAGCAGCAGCAAAAATTACCGATATTCCATTGAAAATCTTTGGATTAATACAGGATGTACCTTACTGGGAGAAAATTCTACAAGAATATCCTGATGCTCCTATTGAATACAGAGGATTTTTGCCTACACATCAATTGCAACAGGAATTAGGTCAGTGTCGAGCATTATTAGTCACTCCCAGATGGATAGAAGCTTACCCTAATGTGGCGTTAGAGGCTTTGGCTTGCGGCGTACCGTTAATTAGTTATCGTCGCGGTGGTTTAGCAGAAATTGTCCAAGAAGGTAAAACTGGCTTTTTAGTAGAACCAGATAGCGTACAAGGTTTAGTGGAAGCTATTAAACGTTTAGACGAAGCTGACCGCCAAGCTTGTCGTCAACAAGCCGAAACACAGTATTCTGTAGAGGCGATGGGCGATCGCATGGAACAATGGTTTGCAAATATACTAAATCATAGTGCTAAAGCCTAAAATCTCATATTTACTGGCTATTTTTGGCTAATTCGTGATTCACAGAGATGCAATTGTAAATTTACAAAACTGAGATTTTTACATCAAAAAACATTTTGTTACTAAGTAGAATGCACTACAGTAACAGATGTTTTATAGATATTAACCTTTCGGTTTCATCACCACATATTTAACATTATTGTTGCAATTAGTTACAAGCTTGCACCTTTTCTATTGCAGTTTGTAACTATTTTGTGCAACCCCAAGGCCTATTCCTTTAGACTGAATCTCAATTGGAAAGATTGGGTTCAAGACAAATGCATTCGGTAAATATCTTTTGTCACGAGTTTGTTGTTGCTGTTTCCTTTGTCGCTTGTATTGCGGGTCTTTTTTTACTTGGGGACTGCAAACAGTATAAAAATGAGATGGAAGAAACAGAGCAAATTCTCTTTAGAATGAGCTTTTCTTATTGGTTGGTCTACTGTATTGCTTTTGCTGTAGAAAAAATTATGCTCCCTAGCTGGGAACCAATGCTGATGACTTTAAAAATTACTACAGCTTTGTCATATTTTTTAACATTTTCTTGTATCCTCAGCTTGCCACTTCACAGATTTGCGGTACATCAAGTAGAAGAATAGTTGAGAGCCAACAGTGCATAGTCGATTAACTATGGACTATTGACTACTAAGACGATTAAATTTTCATTGCGATCGCGATCGCTTCTAAGAGGCTATCTTGATCTAAAGTCGTCAAGATAAATACCTCCTGTACAGTTTTTCCTTGACGGGCAATGACTTTATAACCCCCGCGGATGGGTACGGATATACGCAGTTGTAATTTAGGAGCATGACCTCTAACTCGCCCAATTACGCCTGGGGTAACAGTTTGAATTCCTGGCTGCTGACACAGACGTTCTAATATGGGGATGAGGCCATCTATATGGGTTGAGTGATTCCAGACGAGTCTACCATCATTGGGTTTGCCCATTCTAGTTAAGCTGCCTCTAGAGGAGCCATTGTTAAACCCGCCCGCCGTAGTTGTTGGTGATAGAGTTCCGCTGGTTCTTGGGGCCCTACCCAAACGATCGCTTGACCCTCAAAATGGATTTGGTTGGTCAAGTCCCACGCTTGATCGCTGCTCATTCCCGGAATATATTTCATCAAACACTCCGCCACGTGCTGAAATGTATTAAAATCATCGTTCAAAACGATTACTTTGTAATTTGGATAATGCTTGCGGGTAACTTGATTAGACCGTTCAGGAGCTATAGTTGGTGTTGTTGAAAGTCTAGTCACCATAAAACAGTTAATCAACCAATTTGTACAAGACTACAAATAACTAGTTTAGTTCATCCTCCAAAGTCAAGAGTGCAACTTTGGATTCAGAAATATTAGTAATTTCATTGACAAAATTGTATATCTGTGTTCATTAGTTACATATTGATATTAAGCGGATAGATAACAGGTAACAAGCTGAAAGTGATTGCTCGCAAGGGGTAAGGGTGAAACTTGCCCCTTGTCTTAAATAGTACAATGAAAGCGCAGCGAGATCAGCTGTTTGCCGTACCAACCACTTCAAATGCGATCGCCATTGCTGCTAATTTCTTAGTATCAATCCCCCGTACACCGTTAGGGAGTTGAATCCCTTCAACATTAATCGCGCCCCGAGTCCCGGCATCTAGGTCATTAAGTAAACTATTTGTTACATCTAATAATTCATTAGTTACAGCTATGGGCGCACGCGTATTTTCGACTCCGCGAGATTTGGCAATTTCTTTTAAGGCTTTGAGAGAATTTCGCAGTGGTGTAGTGCTAGCAACAATTAAAGCTTCTGATACTCCTAAAGGTTCGCCAATCACGAGTTTAAAGGTATCGCCAGCAGAAGGAATGACTAACTTTTGTTTACCTTCTACCAAAGCTGCATCTTCCGCAGCTGACCAATTATTAGGAAAGATAATCGCCATTTCGCCTTGGGCATCAATTACCAAAATACTTATATATAGTGGTTGCGATTCGTTATTTTGAATTTGAAAAGCAAGTTGTGTACCCAGGGGTAACTTTTGCAAACCTGAGTTAGCAGTTTTGCTAGGCTTTGGTTCTAAATCTACTTTTTGAACTCCGCGAATGGGGAAAGTTTCCCCTAGTATTTCTTGACTACCCACAACATTCATCGTCGCAGTCACATTAATTCGCGATGAATTAGTATTGCCCAGCATTTGCTTGACAATCCGTGCTGCTAGTAAGGACTTGAGTTTAGGTTGTAAGCGAGTGACAGCAGCACTCACCGTTTCGTTACTCGTACCAAAAGAACTGGCAATAATTTGTGTCAGTCCTGGTAGAAATAAACCAAAACTACCCACCGTAGGTAAATTCGGGAGGCGACTTTTTTGTAATTCCTGAGATTTGGCTTCAGTCATGCGACCAAAAATATATTGCACCTCTTGTCTTCCCAAAGCTTTAGCTTCAATGCGGGGAATCGCTTGTAAAGCTTGTTTAGCTTGTTGAGTGTTATTTCCTAGAGAGTCATCTAGCCCAATTTTTAAAGTTAAATCATTAGGAATGCTGCGAATCCGTTCTTGTAAAAGTGCGCCTGGTTGGAGTGGTTGCTTTTTTTGGGTAGCTTTCAGGAGTTTACCTTGTCCTGTTAATCCTTGACGAGACTGTAACTGAATTAATCCGCGATCGCCACCTTTACTATCTAAAACTGTGAAAATCGCATCTTGTTTAAATGCTTCCAGGCTTTCGGAATCTAGCCCACCCAGCCACAATTTTACTTGCTCACCATTGACCTGAGTTACTACCGCCTCCGCCGAGACAGTGGGTGTGCGCGTAAAGTAAATAGGTGCCCGAGTATTTTCTTTGCTAAAGTTTGATTCTAATTCTGGTTCTTGAAAATTGCCTGATTGTCTAGCGAAGATAGTGGTACTGCGGCTAATATTAGCGATCGCGCGATTAATCGGTTCATCTCCTGGTTGTTGCCAAAGATACTGAGTGAATAAATAAGTAAAAGCCCCGGCATTAAAATCATCAAAAGAAGCATCAGCTGCATATTGATCGCGTTTAGCGCTGGCGATGACTACGCCTTTAGCAACGCCTTTTCTCCTCAGTTCGATAAATTTTTGTGGTGACAGTCCCAGTTTTCCTAACCATTGGCGTTGATATTCCAATTCCGCCGTACTTGGTAGGAGTTTTTCACCACCATCGATGGAACGCACCCGGAAATTCCCCCGCTTTGCACCACCCGCATGACAGCTATCTAATACCACAGTCACATTCTCGGTTTTCAATGCAGACATTAGTAGAAACAATGTATGCCCCATAATATGTTGCACCTGGCCTCCTTGCTGGGGATAGCCTGGTGGTAAATTGCCATCAATCGGAACCAAAGTGCTGTTGAGTCCATCTTCCGTGTCGCGATCGCGATCGCGTACTCGCGAACCATGTCCTGAAAAGTGAAATACCACCACATCCCCAGGCTTGGCTTGCTTAATCAAATGTTCTTCAAATGCGGTCAGCATCGCTTTCCGTGTGGCTTGTTGGTCGGTCAAAGTCAAAATATCTTGAGGATTAAAGCCAAAGCGGTGAATTAATAATTCGCGTTGCAACTGTACATCATTCACACAACCATAGAGTTCTGGTATACCCTTATACTCATTAATTCCTACGAGTAGGGCTAACTTACGCTTTGTACTTTGGGCTAGGGCTTGGTGATAGCGATCGCCTTGCTGCATTATATCCCACTGGCTTAAACCCAGCGTTGCTAAAGCAGACCCAGCAAATTGCAAAAAGTGCCGGCGTTTCATCTCAGCCATTATTCACTCCTCTCATGGAATTTTGATTTCTTAGCAATAAGACTAAAAAATCACAGTAATTTATCCCATTAGCCTCATAAAAGGGAGATGAGGGGATTGGGGAACTCGGGGCCCCCACGACTGGAGGGAGTGGGGATTAGGGGTAATGGGGATTAGGAGATAAGGAAGATGAGGGAGAAACAGCAATTACCAATTACCCAATGCCCAATGCCCAATGCCCTAAGTATTATTACGTGTTTATAAAATCTAATATTTAGAATGATGTCAATAATAAAAAAGAATGTAACAGATTCTTCAGTAAATATAAAAGATTTGGAGAAGAAGCAAAACGCCGAAATCTATCCCTAGAAAGATGTTTGCTCAGGTGTTGTTATCTACTGTGGAATAACTATCAGTAATCTTGTAAATGACTGCTAGGAGATAATTGCCGCCAAAATCAGCTTTTTCAAGCAATTTTTTCCTTAAAAGCCTTTAATATAACTTTTGCCATAAAAACTGGTGATTTTCCGCAATTGTCACCAGGACGATCGCGTGCAGATTGTTTAATCTTTAACTATACTGCTAGCACGCTTGTATAGTAACTCCTCCTATGGCTCCTAAGTTTAACAAGATTAAATTTCCACTTTGGCATTATCTCAATCAGCCCTTATTTTGTAACCACACTAAATTAATATGGAATCCTTATATCTTCGCCGCTATCTGGCGAATTCAGCTTCTAGAAAGATGCTGGAATAAAGAGTGTGATGCTAAGGGCCCGCAACAGCATTAAAAGGGACTGGGGACTGGTGACTGGGTACTAGGAATTAGGAATTGCAAATCAAGAGGGTAAGGTAGAAAAACTCAGCACTCAGCGCTACAGTTGAAACTAAGCCTCGTCTAAGTGGCGAGGCTTTTTGCCGTCTAGTAAAGCACTGACAGTCATATCGCCCATGACATTGAGGGCTGTACGACAGCGATCCAAAAACCAATCGACTGTAACTAACAAAGCTATATACTGGGTCGGTAAGCCAACGGAAGTAAATACCAAGGTCATCGTTACAAGTCCGGCATTAGGAATACCTGCAGCGCCGACGGATGCAAAAATAGATGTTAAAACAACTATTAACTGCTGTCCTAAACCTAAATGCTGACCCAATACTTGGGAAATATATAATGCAGACATCGCTTCATAAAGCGCAGTACCGTCATTATTAAAGTTTGCCCCTACTAATGCGCCTAAAGAAGCCGAAGATTCTCTTAAACCGATTTTAGTTTGCAACACTTCAAAGGTGATGGGCATTGTCACTGTTGAAGAAGAGGTGGAAAAAGCTGTCAAAAATGCGTCGGAACCACCCTTGAGAAATGCGATCGGGTTGACCCAAGAGCCGATTTGTACTCTAGTGAGATAGTAGCAAGCTTGTAAAAACAAGGCGACTAGTACGGCGACGATAAAGGCTGCTAAAGATTGGAAGGGCGCAAAACCTTTTTCGGCAACAGTTTTAGCCACAATTCCAAACACAGCCAAGGGAATTAAAGCTATTACCCAGTTGAGAATGCGGATTACCGCCTCAAATAAAATACCGATGACATCTTCAATCGGTTGGTATGCTGCTTTACCTTCAGCGATTTGTTCTGATTTTAATGCCCGCAGTACAATTCCAAAGGATAGGGCAATTACAATTAATTGGATAACGTTATTATCAACTAGTGGTTTGAGGATAGCATCGGGGACAGCATCTTTAAATAAACCCCAAGGGTCAAGGCTTTGAGCAGGTGCTTGTGCATCGGTTGGGGCTGTTAGATTTCCCCAACTACCAGGATGCAAGATGTTGGCTACCAGCAGCCCGATTAAAATCGCTGCGGTAGTATTAGTTAACAGTAGTACTGCTAGCCGTCTACCGGCTGTTCCAGGGATATTTGTAGTCATGAAGGTATGCAGCACTGCTACCAAAATGAGGGGTGTAGCTAGGGCGCGTAGAGCCTTCAGTACCAATTCCGCAGGAATTGCTAAGTTAGTAATTAAAGTAGCATTACTGGGGCTAGGATTCCCCGCACCTAGGGCAATTCCTAAAGCGACAGCAAGCGCTAGGGCGACGACAATCTGCAATGTCAGAGGGATACGCAGCCACCAAGGACGGGTTTTGGTCTCTAGAGAAGTAATGCTCTCTGGTTCAGTCATTGCTTAATTTGGGGTAACTCTACTGCTGTAACTATTTAAACATCACTTGCGGAAGTGAAAATTCTGCAAACGCGTTAATCTAAGATCCCATTGCTTTCTTTAGTGAATCCTACTCTAGGGGTATTTTTTATTCCCTGAGAGATATTGTTGGCTTGTGGTTGGAGACTGATATGTCCTTTGTCCCTTTGCATATTCACAGTGACTATAGCTTGCTTGATGGTGCCAGTCAGCTGCCAGAGTTGGTTGACCGCGCGATCGCCCTGGGGATGAAAGCGATCGCCCTCACCGATCATGGTGTGATGTATGGCGCGGTGGAATTGATCAAAATCTGTCGTAGCAAGAATATTAAACCCATTCTTGGCAACGAAATGTATATCATTAATGGCGATATTGAAAAGCAAGAACGCCGCCCCCGTTATCATCAAGTTGTCTTAGCTAAAAACACTAAAGGTTACAAAAATTTAGTCAAATTAACTACTATTTCTCACCTCAAAGGTGTACAAGGAAAAGGCATTTTTTCTCGCCCTTGCATCAACAAAGAATTATTAAAAGAATATCATGAAGGTTTGATTGTTACTAGTGCTTGTTTAGGAGGAGAAGTTCCCCAAGCAATTATGAGTGGTAGACCAGATGCAGCCCGTAAAGTTGCTCAATGGTATAAAGATGTATTTGGTGATGACTATTATTTAGAAATTCAAGACCACGGTTCCCAAGAAGACAGAATTGTTAATGTAGAAATTATTAAAATTGCCAAGGAATTAGGCATTAAATTTGTTGCTACTAATGATTCGCATTTTATTTCTTGTTACGATGTCGAAGCACACGATGCTTTATTATGTATTCAAACAGGGAAGCTGATAATTGAAGAAAATCGGATGCGTTATAGCGGCACAGAATATCTCAAATCTGCCGAAGAAATGCATCTGCTATTTCGTGACCATTTACCAGATGATGTAATTGCCGAAGCTGTGGCGACTACTGAAGAAGTAGCAGATAAAGTTGAGCCATACCAGATTATGGGTGAGCCGCAAATTCCCACTCCACCAATTCCCTCTGGTCATACTGCTGATACTTACGCTGAAGAAGTTGCATGGAACGGACTTTTAGAAAGATTAAATCGCAAATCCCGCAACGAAGTCGATTCAACCTACAAAGAAAGGTTGGAATACGAACTCAAAATGATTCAACAAATGGGATTTTCCAAATACTTTTTAGTTGTTTGGGATTATATCAAATTTGCTAGAGATAACAATATTCCTGTGGGGCCTGGACGTGGATGTGTCCTGGCAGATACTAAGGTCATGCTTGCCCACGGAGAACAAATATTTATCAAAGATATTCAAGTTGGGCAACAGGTAATTACTCATCAAGGAAATATATTACCTGTTACTCATAAACATGAATATCCATGTAATGAAGAAATCGTCAAAATTAAGGTTGCTAATGAAGAATTATATTTAACCAAAGACCATAAAATCTGGGCAGTTCAGACTGATGAATGTGTTGTTATGGGTGTCAAACAGGCAAATGTTTGTAAACCAAGTTGTACTAGATACTGTTCGGAAAAACCTTATCAGCATTACCAATTAAAATGGACAGCAGCAGGAAAGCTAAGAAAGAATGATTTTGTTGTCTTTCCCAGAGTTAAATCTACTGAACAAGATATTGTCTTTGACCTAGTTAATTTTGTAGAAATCAAATCTCATTTGAAATTTGATCAGGAATTTATCTGGTATGAAATAGGAACAAATCATTTAATAACCAAGAAAATTCCTCGATATATATCATTTAATGCAGACCTTGCCAAAATTCTTGGTTATTATATTGCCGAAGGATGGTCAAGACTTGGAGAAAGAGAGTGTGCTGTTGGTTTCGGATTATCCAAAGATGAGATGAATTATGGCCAGGAAATTTGCAGCCTTATCAATAAAGTTTTTGGTTTAGAAAGTAAGATATTCCCGCATCCGAAAAAGTACTCGATACAAGTTATCTGTTATTCCAGAATAGTGGGAGAATTTTTAGCCGCTTTATGTGGTAAAGGTGCTAACAATAAGCATATACATAGTGACATTGTGACCAAAGGCAAGTCAGAATATCTCAAAATTTTAATTGCCTATCTTTTGCGAGGAGATGGTCATCCAGGGACAAAAGCTAAAACTATCAGTTTAAAATATACAACCACCTCTAGCAACTTAGCCTCACAATTAAGACTACTACTAGCACGTTTCGGCTACTGGGCTTCTATCATTAAAAGGCGTACACAAAAAGCTCATTGGTCTACAGAGTATTCGGTAAAGTTAGCAGGAAAACAACTGCTAAATTGGAATAGTGACTTTATCGATTTTCCTATAGGTATCAAAACTCAAAAGTTTTACAGGAATGATAGTTTTTATGTAGATGATAATTATATTTATCTCAAAATAAAAGATATCAAGACATTAAACTATCATGGTTATGTTTATGATATTACTGTCCCAGGGGATACTTCCTATATAGGAAACTCAATTGCTATCCATAATTCAGCCGCAGGTTCATTAGTCGCCTATGCCATGCGAATTACTAACATTGACCCCGTACATCATGGGCTACTATTTGAGCGGTTCTTAAATCCAGAACGGAAATCCATGCCTGATATTGATACGGATTTCTGCATTGAAAAAAGAGATAAAGTTATTGAATATGTAACTGAGAAATATGGCGCTGATAAAGTTGCTCAAATTATTACCTTTAACCGTTTAACTTCCAAAGCTGTATTAAAGGATGTAGCCAGAGTATTAAATATTCCCTACGGGGAAGCAGATAAAATGGCAAAATTAATTCCTGTGGTGCGGGGGAAACCAACTAAGTTAAAAGTGATGATTTCTGATGACACCCCAGAACCAGAATTTAAAGCCAGATATGATAATGATGAGCAAGTTCGCCACTGGATTGATATGGCGATGCGAATTGAAGGTACAAACAAAACCTTTGGTGTTCACGCTGCAGGTGTGGTAATTTCTGCCGATCCGCTTGATGAAATTGTACCGTTACAAAGAAATAACGATGGTTCTGTAATTACCCAGTATTTCATGGAAGACCTGGAATCAATGGGTTTGTTAAAAATGGACTTCTTGGGTCTGCGGAACTTAACTCTAATTCAAAAAACTTTGGATTTGATTGAAGAAACCAAAGGTTATCGTGTTGATCCAGATGAAATTACAGGTCAAGAAAGAAAAGCTCAAAGAATATTAGCTAAAGGTGAGCATAGTACTTTACCTAAAGATGTACAAAAGGCTTATGAATTATTAGAAGCAGGAGAATTAGAAGGAGTATTTCAGTTAGAATCCTCTGGGATGAAACAGATAGTACGCGATTTAAAACCTTCTAATATTGAGGATATTTCTTCTATTTTGGCACTGTATCGACCCGGCCCATTAGATGCAGGGCTAATTCCTAAGTTTATTAACCGTAAACACGGACGGGAAGCAATTGATTATGAAAGTGTGATTTTAGAACCGATATTAAATGAAACATATGGCATTATGGTCTATCAAGAGCAAATTATGAAAATTGCTCAAGATATGGCTGGATATTCCCTAGGACAAGCTGACTTGCTGCGGCGCGCAATGGGTAAAAAGAAAGTTTCGGAGATGCAAAAGCAGCAAGAAAAGTTTATTGATGGTGCAACTAAAAATGGGGTGAAAAAGCAAGTAGCTGAGAAATTATTTGACGATATGTTGAAGTTCGCCGAATATTGCTTAAGCTATGATACAGAAGTTTTAACGGTAGAATATGGCTTAATTCCTATTGGCGAAATTGTAGAAAAACGCCTGGAATGCAGGGTTTATAGTGTTGATGATAATGGTAATGTTTATACTCAACCGATAGCACAGTGGCATAATCGCGGTAAACAAGAAGTTTTTGAATATGCTTTAGAAGATGGTGCGATTATTCGGGCAACAAAAGACCATAAATTTATGACTACTGATGGTCAAATGTTACCCATTGATGAAATTTTTGAACGAGGATTAGATTTTTTGCAAGTTCCCCATTTACCGGAGTAATACCAAATCAAATAATTTTGGCGATACATCAATATATTCTAGAGGGCAAGGCAGTGCCTTGCCCCTACAGTCTGTCGCATTCTTTTTTCAATTTGGTACTATTAATTGGCATCAGCTATTTGGCAAATTAATTCCCAGGCTTGCTGCACGTTTAACTTTTCGGTTGTTGCTTGTCCAATCGACATTCTTAAAGTAACTTTTTGGTCAAGCTTAGTGGAAATTAGATAAATTTTACCGGAAGAGTTGAGGCTGTTGACTATGGCTTGGTTGATGCGATCGCCTCCTTTGTGGCGGAAACATACTAAATTTAATGGTGGGTTCACAGCTAATTCAAAGCGTGAATCTGATTTTACCCACTCCGCAAACTCTTGGGCTAAGGCTATATGCTTACGAACATAATGCTGTAAGCCTTCAATCCCATAATGGCGAATTACAAACCAAAGTTTGAGGCTGCGGAATCTTCTTCCTAAAGGAATTTGCCAATCTCGGTAGTCAATTACTGCACCGGATTCACTGGCTTGATTTTTTAGATACTCCGGTACGATGGAGAGAGACTGAATTAGCTTGCTTCTATCTCGCACGTAAAAGCAAGTGCAGTCAAAGTTAGTCAGCATCCATTTGTGGGGGTTAAAGCAATAGCTATCGGCTAACTCTAAACCTTGATGAATCCAGCGGTACTCAGGACATAACGCTGCTGTACCACTCATTGCGCCATCAACATGAAACCAGATATTGTATTTTTGTGCGATCGCTCCTAACTCAGGTAAAGGATCAATTGCATTTGATGAAGTTGTACCCACAGTAGCAGCTAAGTAAAAAGGCGTTAACCCAGCTGCAATATCCTGTTCAATACTCTGCTGTAGCGCATCTGGACGCATGGCGTAATTTGCATCAACCTCGATTAAACGCAAATTTTCACTGCTGATTCCCGCAATTTTGCATCCTTTTTCAATAGAAGAGTGCGCTTGATTTGAGGTGTAAGCAACCAGTTGATTAATATCTGCTGTAATTTGTTCTCTAGCTGCTACCAAAGCCACAAGACTAGCACTGCTGGCTGAATCTTGAATTACTCCTCCCCCTGTTTGGCTAGATTTGAAATGCGAGGGTAGCGCCAGCATATCTACTAGCCAATCGAGAACATGGGTTTCTAACTCTGTACAAGCGGGAGAAGTAGCCCATAACATCCCTTGTACGCCCATGCCTGCACTGAGTAATTCACCTAAAATTGAAGGTGCAGAAATCCCGGTAGGAAAGAAAGCAAAGAAGTTAGGCGATTGCCAATTTGTTAATCCTGGGACAATGATTTCATCGATATCTTTTAAAATCTCTGCAAAAGATTCCCCTTGTTGCGGGGGAGAATTTGGTAATTTTGCTCTGATATCCCCAGGTGCAACTTTAGATAGTACAGGCAGTTTTTCTACATTCTCTAAATAATCAGCTATCCAATCAATAGTTTTATATCCCCACTGGCGAAATTCTGCGGAAGACATATGGTAGTTTGGCTTTTCTTCCATACCCTGTATTTGCTATTGCTGCGATTAACTGCAATTATTTTGACGTAAATTCCGTAATGTTGCATTTAGGTGTTGTATTTGGCTATAACAACATCCTAGCGACAAATATTTTTCTCAATAAATTAAGCTAGATTTGCAGCAAATTACATGAAGTTATTATCATCCTTTGTTACACTTTCCGCAGTTGCAATCACAATTATGCCTACAGTATCTTTAGGAGCATCAGAATCAACTTCTTTGTGCCGAGCGCTAATGTTTCAACAATATGATGAAGTTAAACAGATTGTAGAAAGCGGTGCAAATCCTAACGAAATTTGTATGATAGGAGAAGAAAGTTTTCTGCCGCTTCACGCTGCTATTGCTGCTGGTAATGAAGAACTAGCAAAATTATTAATTGCTAAAGGAGCAGATGTCAAAGCTAAAAACTCTAAAGGTGAGACATCTTTACACTTCGTTGGTGGTTCATTAACGCTAGTAAATTTGTTGATTGAAAAAGGACTAGATGTTAATGCTACAAATACTAATAAATTGACACCTCTGCATAATCTTTATGGTCAATTAACTAAGGAAGTAGCACAACTTTTAATCAATAAAGGGGCTAAGGTGAATGTTAGGAGTGATGAACAGCTAACACCTTTGCATTTGACAGTAGCTCAAGGAAAGCTGGAAGTGGCAGAGCTATTGATTGCCAAAGGTGCAGATATCAATGCAAGAACTATCATCAACTTTACACCGCTTCATTATGCTATTAATAGACCAGAATTAGCAAAATTACTAATTAATAAAGGAGCTAATTTTTATATTAAAGATAATAATGGCATGGCGGTCATTCACCAGCAATCTCTAGATAAAGAAATTTTAGAATTACTGATTGCTAAGAAAGTAAATGTTAATTTCAGAAGCAATGATGGTAAAACTCCACTGCACCACCATGCGAGAAACCCAGAGTTTACTAAGCTATTGATTACTAAAGGTGCTGCAATTAACGCCAAAGATAATTTAGGTAGAATACCATTACACTACGCTATGAAAGAAGCGGGTAAAATCATGGTTGAAAGAGGTGCGAATATCAATGCTAAAGATAAGCTTGGTAGAACACCATTACATACAGCAATTTTGGCAGAAGATTATTACACCCTTGATTTTGTCGAATATTTACTGAGTAAGAAAGCCAAGGTAAATATTAAAGATAAAGAAGGTAAAACGCCACTACAATTAGCTTTGTCTCGTAATAATTCGGCAGCTGTTGAATTACTGAAAAAGTATCGAGCTACATTAAATTAATTTAATTTGGTTCGTAGTCAGAAAATTAAGGCTAGAAAATTAAGAACTAAAATCCTAACTACGAACTTATACCAATTCAAATAATATTTGCGACAGATAAATTCTTTGTAAGGGCACGGCATCCGCAATCTTTTGGCATATCAAATATCTTACTGGTGCCGTACCCCTACCCATCTATCGCGTTCTTTTTTCAAAATGGTATTACTAAATATCATTCCTACCCCATAAACCTACAAGTGCAGCAATACCCAAGGCTGCAAATGCTAACGCACCCCATTTTAGCGGTGGATTCATATCTAAACTTTCCAAGAAACTGGGTATAGATAAGTTCCTAAAGTCGCCTTCAACTTTGTCATAGCCTGTAATTGGCTCAAAAACGTTATTTGGCGCATCTTCAGATTTTGGTTCGTTGGTACGCTGTCCTTGAAAAGCGATCGCCAATAACAGAGAATCAGCTAAAGGTGGGGAAATCCGTTGTATAAAATCTAATATCTTACCCGCATCTCCAACTACAAAATCACGGGTAGGATGTTCCGCCGCATACAGAATGGCATCGGCAACCAAACTAGGTTGGTAATATGGGGGTACTCCTGTCGGCTTAACTCCTAGTTTAGTGGCAACTTTATTATAAAAAGGTGTATTGATTGTTGCAGGCAGGATGGAGGTAACGCTGATGGGCCATTGTTCGTGTTGTAATTCCACCCGTAAAGCATCTAGGAAGCCTTCTAAACCATGCTTGGCTGAAGAATAAGGGCTTTGTAGCGGGAGACTGCGCCTACCTTCCATTGAAGAAATATGAATTAATGCCCCACGTCCCGTTTGTTTGAGATGAGGTAGCGCCGCCATTGCACCATAAACCTGTCCCATCAAGGTGACATCGACAACTCTAGCAAATTCCTCTGGTGTAATTTTCTCAAAAGGAGCAATCATACCTGTAGCAGCAGCATGAACCCAAGTATCAAGCTGTCCATATTCTGCTACAGTTTGATCTGCGATCGCCTTTACCTGCTCAAAATCGCTAACATCAGCAATTACATACTTAGCCACACCGCCCAAACTCTGAATTTCTTTCACCAGGGACTTTAGCCCTGGTTCGCTACGCGCAGCAACTACAACCTTTGCACCACGCTGGGCAAACTTTAGCGCTGTATCACGCCCAATCCCACTAGAAGCACCAACGATGGCTACCACCTGCTGACTAATTGGCTTTAATTGCATGGTTAATTATTGTTAACTTACCTTCCTTTTAATCAATAGGTGTGTTTCGTGATTGCTTCATCCCTCGGTAGGCTTAGGTAGGGGATTGGGGATTGGGGATTGGGGACTGGGGACTGGGGAGTAGGGAGACAAGAGGAAATATTTATTACCAATTACCAATTACCCATTACCCATTACCAAATGACAAATGACAAATGACAAATTAATTTCGCCACAAAGCAATTCCACCTAATAAACCAGTGATATTAGGGATGAGTTTGACGTTTAAGGGTAGCTGGAGATTTACTTTTACAGCTTCACCGCCGCCAATGTAGAGGCAATCATAATTGAAAAGATGCTGCAAAGATGCGATCGCTTTTTCTAAACGCCGATTCCATTTTTTCTCACCAATTTTTTCTAACGCCGCACGCCCTAGCTGTTCTTCGTAAGTCTCGCCTTTGCGGAACTGATGATGTCCCATTTCCATATTCGGCACTAGTTTGCCATCGATAAATAACGCCGAACCAAAGCCTGTACCCAAGGTAATTACTAATTCTAAGCCTTTACCTGCGATCGCCCCTAGCCCTTGCATATCTGCGTCATTAATTACCCTGACAGGTTTGTGTAACTGTTGCGACAAAGCTGTCTGTAAATCAAACCCAATCCAATCACGATCTAAATTTACTGCTGTTTCCGTCACTCCATAGCGCACTACACCCGGAAAACCCACAGAAACCCGATGATATTCACCTTGAGAGGCAGCTAAAACGACAATCGCATTAATTACAGTATCCGGTTTCGCAGGTTGCGGTGTCTCTAAACGCGCCCTTTCCGTTAAGGGATGACCTGTAATATCCAATACCATTGTCTTTACACCACTACCACCAATATCAACTGATAAAGTGCGAATTGAGCCGTTATCATCAACCATTGCAGTTTTCTCCTAACTAGAGTGTATTCTTTGGCTATTATGCGCTGCTATATCTGCTTCAGGGTCAGATATTCCGAGAGTCTTTACAAGTTGTGGAATTGGAGATTGGGGAGATGTAGACGTGTAGCGGTTACTGTGCGAGTTCTCCGTTTGCGTAGCCCTTCTTGCAGAGTAGGAGTACCGCAGGGCGGGGGATGAGGGTGACAAGGGGACAAAGGGAAATAACAAACACCAAACACCAATTACCCATTCCCAAATCCAGGAACTTAAAACCAAGATGAAGGTCTATATGTTAATGCAATTCTCAAGGGTTCCTGTATGATGCAATTGCGATCGCCTGAGTTGGTGATATATCTTAACTTTCTGCGGGATCGCTCAGGGGAGCAAGGAGACTGCCCATAATCTCAAGATAGAAGCTTAGCGGTTAGGCTTCCATTTACAATTCAAAATTGATAATTTACTGTTTGAAATTTTTGTTTGATTTTATGTCAGTAAAGTGGAAATTGTTCTTGATTTTGATACTCAGTATGTTTGCCACTGCTGGCGCTGGAGTTTATCTCTCCCAAAACCAGCCATTTGCAACCAGTATTGATATAAGTCATCGTCAAACTCAGCAGGTAGCAGCAACTCAGATATCTCAAAATATTTCAACCGAATCAGAGCGTATCCACTATAAAACTATACCCCTTGAAAGTATTAACTCTAATCTTCAAGGTAGCGATCCGGCTACATTGGCTCTGAATGCATTTGAGGAGACAGCATCAGCTGTCGGCACACGTAAAGTAGAGGTAGTCTATCCACAACGCAACCAGGCTTTAGTAACCGTTACGCAAATTTCCCATAGTAATAATTTAGTTGGTGCAGTTAAATACCGATTTGAGATGACTACCTTCGGGCGATCGCTATTAGTCACTTCGCCCCCTGTGTGGCAAATTGTCTGGGCTGGTTCTCAAATGCAATGTTTAAGTGGAAATCGTTCCAGAAAGAATTTCACCCAAAATTGTCGACCATCTTATCAAGAAATCAGCAATTAGTAGTTAGTCGCCAAAATTGCGCCCAGCCTGTATATTTTGGTGAGTAGAAAGTAATTATGCAAAAATTGCTAAATCGGTGAGATTAGACCGATTTAGTTTGATTTGTGTAAAATCCATGAAATTACATGAGATCTTCAGGTATTTGTTGACTTTAAATTGGTTTTTTGTTGTCTAAGTTTACCTGACAAAATTAGCAGGTTGATTCATTACTGAACTAAAATCCAAAATTGATTGACTCTACACCATCTTTGACAGCTAATTATCAAATTCAGTATTAATCTCCATTTGAATAGTCAGCTACACATCACGAGAATTGGCTAAACTATTCATTCAAGCTAAAAACTCACTTTTCTATGTCTGCTCAACTTCAATTTAAGCGATCGGCTCCTTTGTTAGGCCTAATTGCTGTTTCGTTGAGTATTTCTTCCTGCGCGGCTGATTCTAAAAGCGTCAAAGCTGTTTCTGTTGTGGGTGCTGGGGCCAGTTTTCCTGCACCTTTATATCAGCGCTGGATTGCAGATTACCACCAACGAAATCCCCATATAGAAATTAACTATCAGTCTTTAGGAAGCAGTGTAGGAATACAACAACTCATCCAAGGTACTGTAGACTTTGCCGCCAGTGATGTAGGAATTACACATGAACAAGCCGCTCAAGTCAAAAGGGAAGTGGTTGCTTTACCCATGACTGCCAGTTCAATAGTGTTAGCTTACAATATTCCGAATTTGCCAACTCAGATGAAGCTATCACGTTCAGTCTACACAGATATCTTTTTAGGAAAAATTACCAATTGGAACGATCCAAAAATAGCAATAGCTAATCCAGGAGTAAATTTGCCGAATCTGCCAATTCAAGTTATCCACCGAACCGATGGTAGCGGTACAACTAGCGTCTTAACACAACATCTCAGCGATATTAGCCCAGAATGGAAAAACAAAGTTGGGGCTGGTAAATCTATACAATGGCCAGTAGGGATTGCAGCTAGGGGGAATGAAGGCGTTACTGCTCAGATACAACAAACCCCAGGAGCTTTTGGTTATGTCGAGTATGTCTATGCCATACAAAATAAATTATCTGTAGCGACTTTAGAAAATAAATCTGGGAATTACATTCAGCCCACACCTGAGTCAGTAGCTAAAACTTTAGAATCGGTAAAATTGCCCAGTGATACATTAATTGCTTTTATCGCCGATCCAAGAAATCCTCAGTCTTATCCAATTGTCACTTATACTTGGCTGTTAACTTATAAACATTATGAAGACTCAGCCAAAGCCCAAGCAATGAAAAATTTTGTTGACTGGGCTGTGACTGAAGGGCAAAAGTCTAGTGGAAAACTGGGATATATTCCTCTGTCTCAAAAAGTTGTAGTTCAAGTTAAGTCAGCAGCAAAGAAAATATCTCACTAAAGATATTATTTTGCTGGCTTTTGATGACGCACTTCCACTACTGTATGCACATTCCCACGGGGAGTAAAATCTGCTTTTACTTTAGCTTCTAAAGGGTCACAAGCTACCACAAAATCATCAAGAATTTGATTAGCAGATTCTTCGTGGGAAATATAGCGATCGCGGTAACTGTTAATGTAAAGCTTGAGTGCTTTCAATTCCACTACACGTTCATCAGGTACGTAGCTAATATAAATTGTGGCAAAATCCGGATACCCTGAAAACGGACATTTACAAGTAAATTCAGGTAACGTAATACTAATGTCATATCTTCTACCCACACGCGGATTCGGAAATGTAATCAGCTGTCCTTCCGCAATCTCGCGTTCGCCGTATTTAATTTCTGTAGTGTTATTTGTCATTGGTCATTTGTCATTTGTCATTTGGTAATGGGTAATTGGGTGTTTGGTGTTTGTCATTAATTATTTCTCCCCCTGCTCCCTGCCCCCTTGCTTTTCCCAGTCTCCCTTATCCCTCTCATCTTCATTACTGTTCCCAGTCTGGACAATTATTATCATCCCAGCCGTGAGGGTGCATGGCACAGACTAATAAGTTACCACCATAAACTTGACCGTGGTAGTTAGTGCAACCAATACAGGCGGGATTTTTTTCGGGTGTGGGTTCTACTGGATAAGGAAAACCGGGATCTACATCAGCCATGACATCTTCTAATTCCCAATAAACTTCCATCATGGGTTCAGCCAAGTCATGTAAGTACTGGTCAACTTCAGTGGCAATTGTAGTCTGTACTTGTTCTGTAATTTCTTCTGTCATTTCCAGAAAAGCGTCTACCATTTCACTCATTCCTAGGAAAAAGTGCTCTACTTCAACAGCCACAGTTTCAATGATGTCAATTAAATCTTTTTGCCACTGATCCATAAACTTTATATCTTTTCTGGCTATAAATAGAGCATTTAGTACAGCTTTACTGAAAGCAATAGGCTATACCCTAGGCCAAGTATATTCAAAAAATTGCTATGTTTTGCTTTATTAATCAACTGCTTACGAGTTATTTTTACTCGTCACGTTGCAGTCGTTTTAACTCTTCTTGTAATTCTAGGACTTGAGCGCGCAATCCATCTACATCATTAGTTGCAGAGGTTGCGGTATTTTTCACCGTTGGCTCTTCATCATCTTCTAAAATTTCTATGCGGCGGGGTTCAGCAGGTGGTTTTTGCTCTGCATCTGCACCAGATGTAGGCGGCTGTTGAGCTTGCTTCATCATATCTTCGACAAAGCGACGGGCTTCATCTGTCGTCATTTCGCCCTTTGCCACCATTTCATCTGCCAGTTTTTGGACTTGCGATCGCAGTTCCGCTAATTTTCCTCCTGCTTTCTCACCTGCGTAAGAAGCTAACCCAACACCGAGGTAAAAAGCTTTTTGAACAATATCTCCAAAACCAGGCATTGCTGCTGAAGACTCCTAAAAATAGGGCGACCCGGAGACTACGCCTACTACAAGCATCCCGTATTGCTGCTACCTTCCGGTCCTGACAAGATTTGGGCGTTGAAGTCGCATAGATCCAGGTCTATAAATCATCATAACATCAAAATTTAGTAATTTAATGTTATTCCATAACAATTCGCCATTCGTGTAACTGATATTTCACACAGCCGTTTTTTACCAAGGGGTCAAGGGCTACAATAGCTTGAGCTTCCGCCATCGATTCTGCCTCAAACACCATCATTCCGCCTCCCAATTCTGCCCAATAACCTGTCTTGGCTTTGTGTCCTTTGGCAATTAAATCCTGAACATAAGCTTTATGGGCAGGAACGTATTGATCAAAGGTAGGTTTATCAACTGTACCTTCTTCAATCTTCACAAAAGTGGGCATTTGCTTGCGACCTCTAGAATTTTCTGTATCGTAATCTAGTAGGGATTGGGGATTGGGGACAAGGGATGAAGGGGACTGGAAAAAGCAAGGGGGCAGGGAGCAGGGGGAGAAATAATTAATGACAAACACCCAATTACCCATTACCCAGTGCCCCATGCCCCATGCCCCATGCCCCATGCCCCATGCCCGATAACCTTTGACTTTTGACTCTTGTAAATGAATCTCTTTTTTATTGCTTTACTACCACCGCAAGATATTCAAGATTACGCGAACCAAATCAAGCAATATTTTGCTGATAATTATGCCAGCCGACACGCGCAAAAGTCGCCCCCACATATTACTTTGCAACCACCCTTTAAATGGGCTAATAGCGATGTGTCACACTTAGAAGCATCTGTGGCAGAATTGGCGATGAGAAAACAGCCAGTACCGATTACCCTCAGTGGGTTTGCTGCCTTTGCGCCCCGTGTCATATATATAAATGTATTGAGAACTCCAGAATTATTGAATTTGCAAGCCGATTTAATGGCTCATGTCGAAGCAACATTAGGTATTGTGGATGAGGTTGGTAAAACTCGCCCCTTTGCACCCCACATGACAGTTGCATTTCGGGACTTAACAAGGCAGAACTTTAAAGCAGCTTGGCCAGAATTTGAAAATCGTCAATTGCATTTTGAATTTATTGCTGACAAGTTAACACTATTAATGCATGACGGTAGAAGATGGAATATTAAATCTGAGTTCGCTTTATTAATAGAGTAAATACTAAGTTAAATCAGCTAATACGTTCCTATATAGAATATTCTCGTGATTGCTTGAGCGTCCAATATTGATGGCGATCGCATTTATAATTCAATTACATAATCTGCTGTAAATGCAAGACAAATCCAGGTAGTACATCTTCTCCAGATAAACTTTCAGGGTTATCTAATATTTCTACATCTTTTCCTGGGCGATAAATTTCTACGCGCTTATTTTTGCGATCAATTAACCAACCTAGTCGCGTACCATTTTCAAGATATTCCCGCATTTTATCCTGCAAATCCTTTAAAGAATCGCTAGGAGACTGGAGTTTAGACTAAATGGGAGAGATGAAAGAGAAAAAGGGGATGTCTGATTGAAGACAGTCCCCCTTTCGGCAGAAGCTAAGAGAGAATCACCTACTCTTATCTGCCAATATGAAACGTGCCAGACTCGAAGAATTTCGTCAAGCAGCCTATACGCATCTAGGCAAAGCACATGATGCAACATTTGAACTAACAGATGCGATACTGTTGACCCGTAATGTCTACAGTCTGGCAGATTTATCTTTATCGCCAGTGTTTAGACGCAAATGGCCGAGTATCTATGAAGCGATACAAGATACCAAACCAGACCGCGAGAAATTAATGGAGTTATATATCAAGCAAATACCAACAGAAAAACGCATATTGTTGGCAGGAGATCATACAGCTTGGTCACGCCCAGATGCGGTGACACTCAAAGAACGGACAATAGAACACAGTAGCACAGAGATCGCGGGAAATAAACCGATTACGATTGGGCAGGGATATAGTACTATAGCTTGGATACCAGAGGATTCAGGAAGTTGGGCACTACCGCTGAGGCATGAACGGATTACCAGTTGGGACAATCCGATTGAGAAAGCAGTTGAACAACTCAAAAAGGTATGTGAATCAATGTCTGTTCGACCAATTTCGCTTTGGGACAGTGAATATGGTTGTGCGCCTTTTGTGTTAAAGACAGCTAGTATAAAAGCCGATATCTTAGTTAGACTACGTTCAAATCTGTGTCTATGGGGCGCACCACCTGCTTACTCTGGCAAGGGTCGTCCTCGCAAGCATGGTGCTCAATTTAAACTCAATGAACCCTCAACCTGGGGCGAAGTGGCATCTGTGCTGGAAGTAAATGACCCAAAATTGGGACGAGTTAAAGTCAGTCTGTGGGAAGATTTGCATTTTCGCAAAGCTGCTACACGCCCCATGACGCTACTGAGGGTGGAACGTCTTGATCTTGATGGCAATTTGAGAGTATTAAGACCCTTGTGGTTAGCTTGGGTTGGGGAACAAATGCCACCATTGGATGAAGTTTGGCGATTGTACTTGCGCCGATTCACGATTGACCATTGGTATCGCTTTCTCAAGCAACGCTTACATTGGACAGTACCAAAATTCAGTACTCCAGAACAATGTGAACATTGGAGTGACTTAATGCCGTTAATGACCTGGGAGTTATGGTTAGCTCGTGATATAGTTGCTGATAATCCTCTTCCCTGGCAAAAGTCAATGGATAAATTGACCCCAGGACGAGTTGCTCAAGCTATGGGTGGAGTTTTCGCTGCGATTGGTACTCCTACCTCTCCACCCAAACCTCGTGGAAAGTCCCTTGGGTGGACACCAGGTAAAGCCCGTAACCGGAAAATACGATATCCAATTGTTAAAAAGACTGCTTCTAAACCACGGAAAGAGGAACAAAAATCTGCTTAATCTCAAATATCTTCATTCTTGAAGGTTGTGTTTTATGAACTCAGCACTGCTGGGTCATTTGTTGCTGCCTAGTCTAAACTCAAGAGGAGAGCGCAACTCAATTACAAAATCAGGACAAATGGGGGCAAACTTTTCTTGTTGGTCTGGGGTTAAAGCATTCCAGCGCTCAATCTTTACCCAAGAAACATCGGGAGAACGTTCTGCGCCATTAGGTAGAGTAAAGCCAGTTGAAGAGTCAAAACCTTTGCCTAATTTAGTCTGTTTATTCCAGATTCCTAACTCAACAACTATATCAAAGTTACGATTGCCAGTATCGCTACCTGTAGGTGGCATAATTAATAACTCCCCTGATGCTGTGCGCTCAAATCGATAATCGCGGTTTTTCTGACACAACTGAAAAAATTGCTCGTCAGTCAAGTCAATTTTCAATATGAGGCTAGTAGGCAAAGTGAGTGTAGCAGCGTTCATAAACTTACCTCAACATCTTACTTTCTAGTTTAGTGGAGTGTGGGGAGCGATCCACCTCTTAGCTGTCCTCCCTATTGATAGTCTCCGCTCAGGGGAAAAAGTGCCAGAATCAAGGAAGCGATCGCAATTTTCTATGATCGCACTGTTCCTCAAGGCAAACTCTGGAGGGTAAATTGCCTAAATCGATTCAATCTGTTCAACCACCGCTTAAGTTTATCCCCCAACGCTTGAACCGTATTGTCCTCCAGATTTCTCAGTGGTTGTTACCATTTTTTCTACGGTTTCGGACTCGCCCCTGGTTAGTTGCAGGTATTGTTGAGATTGAAGCGAAGAATGCTGAGGTGTTAGCCCAGCTTTATCAACAGTTTCAAGCTGGTAAAGTTCGCTTTTTGTTGGCGTTTCGACATCCAGAGGTGGACGATCCTCTCTGTATGTTCTATTTACTGTCTCGGATTGTACCCAAGGTTGCGAAAGACAAAGGGATTGCGTTGCAATACCCCGTTCACTCCCATTTTCTTTATGATCGCGGTATGACTTTGTGGGCTGGGGACTGGCTGGGGTGGTTTTTTTCGCGCATGGGAGGTTTGCCAATTCGTCGGGGTAGGCGATTAGATAGACAAGCTATCCAAACAGCAAGGGAGTTGTTTGCTAATAGCAATATACCGATCGCAGTAGCACCGGAAGGTGGAAATAATGGTCATAGCCAGATTGTTAGTCCCTTAGAACCTGGTGTGGCTCAATTAGGGTTTTGGTGTGTAGAAGATTTACTCAAAGCCCAACGTTCTGAGACTGTTTTTATTGTCCCGGTTTCTGTTCAGTATCGCTTCGTTAATCCACCTTGGGAAAAACTGCATCGGCTGTTGAGAAAATTAGAAATTGATAGTGGTTTATCAGTACAACCAGTTGATCAATTAAGTGGCGATCAACTGCAAGAAATTGATTATCAACGCCTATGTAGGGTAGCGGAATATGTGATTTCCGAGATGGAAGAGTTTTATCGCCGTTTTTATCACCAAAATCTTCCACCTACACCCGAATTAGAAATAATTGAGCGACTACATCGACTCATGGATACTGGTTTAAAAGTAACTGAGCAATATTTTAATATCCAGTCGCAGGGAAATTTTATTGATCGCTGTCGCCGCTTGGAAGAAGTAGGCTGGAGTTATATTTACCGGGAAGATATAGCTGATATTCATGCTTTACCACCCTTCAAACGGGGATTAGCAGACTGGATTGCTGAGGAAGCAGATTTGCGGATGCGACATATGCGCTTGGTGGAAAGTTTTGTTGCTGTTACCGCTAACTATATTCAAGAACAGCCAACTGCTGAACGATTTGCCGAGACATTATTAATCATCTTCGATATGCTATCTCGAATTGGAGATCGCCAAAAAATGCCCGCCCGTCCGCGATTAGGATGGCGAAAAGCCCAAATCACTATCGGACAACCAATTTCGGTAAGCGATCGCTATTTTAAGTCCCAAGGCGATCGCCAAGCATCTAGACAAGCTGTCAGTCAGTTAACCAAGGATTTAAAAACTGAATTAGACCGATTGATTGGGTATAGCAATCCTAAATGAGTTGTGAAAAAAATGAACCATACATAAATATTTTGGGAAAATTAAAAACTTGATGATTAGTAACGAGTTCAAATAATCTCTTGACCTGAGAAAAGGATTTACATAAGTGGTAAAACTCTCGAATAAATTTTTTAGCGTACAACCAGATGTCTTCTACAGGATTTTGCGTTGGGTCATTGGGTGCAAATCTCATACAAGTAACTTTCCATTCATCTTCACTTAATCCTTGATTCAGATTATCTAAGTAAGCTTTAAATTCAGCAGAACGATGATAACTAGCTCCATCCCAAATTAAAGCAATACGGCTTTTTGGATACTGGGAAATTAAATATTGTACAAAAGCAATCGCGTTGCTAGAATCACCTTTTTTACAAGGCTTAATTAGAAACTCTTGTGTGTAATAATTTAGAGCGCCAAAATAGGTTTGTCTTTGTCGTTCATTGATCACTGGAACTTCAATCCGTTCTTTCGTATTTCCCCAAATATAACCACAAATATCTCCCCATAATAGGTGACATTCATCTTCAAAAAAAACTATGAGTTCCCCAGATACTATCTCACGCTCATGTGCCGTCAGCCATGCGGTTATTTCTAGTTTTTTTTTAGCTACTAGTTCTGCGTCTTTTTTAGGATTCTTTTTTTGTGTTTTTTTCCAACTTATATTAGCGTCTTTAAAGAGATCGTAATAGCTTTGATTTGACTCAAATACAACATCAAAATTATCTTCTACGTACTCCTTTAATTCTGATAAATGCCAATAGTTTTTCTGTTGAAGCCAGTTTAATACTACTTGTCTTTGTGCAGAGTCAAGATAACTTTTTGACCCTTTGTATTTTAGCCTCAATCCGGTTATACCCTGTTCTATAAATATATATTTCCATTTGTTTACAAAACCAACAGACACTCCGAGAATATTTCCAATCTTTGAATGTTTATAGTTTTGCATCACCATTTGTACTGCCAGTGCCCGTTTTAGTTCTCTGGAGTCTGAGGTAGCCTGAATGAACTCTATCAACTCTTCCATTTGTGCTGCCATGCACCCTATCAATGACTTCTAATGTTCACCATATCAACAACTGTGATTTTTCACAAATGATTTAGGATTGCTATAGTTGGGGTTTGTCATTTGTCATTGGGTAATGGGTGTTTGTTATTTCACCTGTTCTACCTCATCTCCCAGTTCCCAACAGCAGGGAGCAGGGGGGTAATTGATCATCTCTTAGGAAGTAAGAAAACATCAATTTATTAAATTATCTTTGGTGAATTAGATGTAGTAAACTTCTAAATTTTGCTGCTGATGAATTCTTCTTCATCCACATTATTTTGAAAAATTTGATATTTTATTACCTGCCAATCCATACATATACTAATGTATAAAATAGCGAGTTTTGAATTTATCCATGAATTATGTTTTAGGGATTGATGGTGGCGGTAGTAAGACTGTTTGCGTATTAATGAACGAAACGCGCCAAGTTATCAGCCGTGGAAAAGCAGGAGCATCTAATTATCAAAGTATAGGTGTAGATGCAGCGCGGCAATCTATTGAATTTGCAATTATGGCGGCGACAGATCAAGCCGTAAATATTACTAAGCCAATTAAAATTACAGCGATTTGTTTGGGGTTAGCTGGGGTAGGGCGTGCAGAGGATATTGAAGTAGTAAAAGATTTAGTACAAGCATTAAAAAATAGTGAATTGCTGCCAATTAACTGGGCATTATCTGCATCTAATATTGTAATTTGTCATGATGCTTTAATAGCTTTAGTAGGGGGAATTGGTAATCATGTGGGAATTGTTGCAGCTGCAGGTACAGGTTCAATAGTTTTTGGGCATAATCATCAGGGAGTTACCAAACGCGTTGGTGGTTGGGGATATCTTCTAGGTGATGAAGGTAGCGCTTATCAAATTGCGATCGCAGGTATACAGGCAGCGTTAAAAGCTTATGATGGCAGTGGAATGCCAACGAGTTTGGTAGATATTTTTAAAGCTTATTTAGAATTGCCTAATTTAGAAGCTTTAGTAGAATTAATCTATCGGAGAGGATGGGGAGTTACAGAAATAGCAGCTTTAGCAGAAATTGTAGATTTAGCTGCAGCTTTAGGCGACAAAGTAGCGAATCAGATTATTGATGATGCAGTGCAATATTTTGTCAAAGCTACTTCCACAGTAATTGAGCAAATTTTTAGCGATCGCTCAATTTTAGAAGTAGTGACTATAGGAAGTGTGTGGCAAGGTAAATCCAAGATGCATGAGAAGTTTACCACATCTCTTGTGCAGCAGTTTCCCGAAGTAAAAGTGATTTTTCCTAAGCATGAGCCTGCTTATGGTGCTGGTTTATTGGCGTTGAGTAATTTATGTTGATTTTCCACTTATCACGGGAATACTAAGTAAAGGCACAGCTAATTAGCTGTTACTAACACATAAGAAATAAACTTTGAAGGTAAAACAACTTTTGACCAAGTTGTTTTTAGCCTCTGAATATTCCTTATATCTTTGTGTTTTCTCAATACAGGAAGTATCTAAAGAATACGAATTAGCAATGCTCGCAATATTAATTACATGAATCATTTGAAAAGCATTATATTGTAGATGTAAAATTTATGAGAGATATTGTAAAGCCATTTTTTCTCCACAAAATACTTTGCGAATGTTTATACAATTAAATGCATACGCAAATGACCCCTCACTTATTTATACTTCTCCTCAAAAAGATAATTTTATTAAATATGTAGAAAAATCTTTATTTAATTTCTGCCAACTAGTATCTAAAAAATTACCACTTGAACTTACTGCTCAAATAATAAATAATGATTGTTGTCACGAAAAGTTAGAATTTATAAGATTTGAACACGAAAACTTTCCCATAGGTGTACAAGTTAATTTTGGTATACTTTCGTTATTTTATATACAAATGTCTTATTACGAGATAAATATTGGCTTTTCTCGAGAAAAATACTACTTGCTATTTCAAAAATTAGCTCAATATAATTATAAAAACCTGAACAAAATAATTGCTAATCAACCAGAGTTATTAATATCTGTAGAGAATTATATATGTTTTGATGCACACAAAATTATATATGATAGTTTTTCCAATGATTTAGAAAGCGAAATTTTGGATTGGTTGAAACAGTATCTTCTTTTAGTAACACTCTCTATTCCTTATGTTGATACTCCAATCATTGATAAGCATAATTCTGAATATAGTCTATCTCAATGCTCTAAGGATACTGGTTATAGTAAAGAAAACCTAGATTGTTGGGTACACTCTATTAATCGAAAAGCACAAGCTATTTTATACGGTTCACCTGGAACAGGAAAAACCTTCATTGCTGAACATCTTGCCAAACATCTAATAGGTGGTGGTGATGGTTTTTTAGAACTTGTACAATTCCATCCAGCTTACACTTATGAAGACTTTATTCAAGGTATCCGTCCCCAAAGTGAAGACGGAAAATTAACATATCCGCTTGTACCCGGACGCTTTTTAGAATTTTGCAAAAAAGCAGAGTTTTGCCAAGACACTTGCGTTTTGATAATAGACGAGATAAACCGTGCAAATTTAGCTCAAGTTTTGGGGGAATTGATGTACTTACTAGAGTATCGTGATAAAGAAATTCCCTTAGCTGGTGGTAACACTTTTCGCATACCAAAAAATGTCCGCATTATTGGCACAATGAATACAGCAGATAGGTCTATTGCCCTCATGGATCATGCATTACGTCGCCGCTTTGCATTCATTGAAATTCGTCCAAATTATGATGTATTGCGACGTTATCACCAAAAAACAGGTCTTTTAGTAGAGAGATTAATTAAGGTTATTCAGCAATTAAATCAAGCTATTGCCGATAAAAATTACGAAATTGGTATTTCCTTCTTTTTAACAGATAACCTACGGGAAGATATTGAAGATATCTGGCGTATGGAAATTGAACCTTATTTAGAAGAATACTTCTTTAACCAACCAGAGAAGGTAGAAAATTTTTGCTGGGATAAAATAAAGCAAAGTTTATGGATATAAACCCAGTAAAACACCGAATTATTAAAATAACAGAATATCAAGATAAGCTATTTACACATCAAGAAATACCAGACTCAATAGGACAAGAATTATATGATAACTATAAAACGCAAATAGAGATAGAATTTCCTAGCTACAAAACAAGAAATCAGTGGCGGCTAAAATCTAAAGGATGGGTTGGTTATATTCCTGTCAATCCTGAGTTTGGTTTAAAAATTAATCCCAAAGTTCCTATCAAAAACCTCTTCGGGATGCTGGAATATGCCTATAATTTGAAGGATTTTCGCTTTCTTGATGGGCTGATGAATTGTGAATCTCTGCAAGAATTTTATAATTATCTGGCTCATTTACTAGCACAGAAAATTATAGAACGATGCCGTAAGGGATTATATCGTACTTACTTGCCTAAAACAGAGCAGCTTGCCTATGTAAGAGGGCGGCTGAATATGCAACAGTTAATTCAAAAGCCTTGGGATGTTAAACTCAAATGCCACTACGAAGAACATACTGCTGATATTGCAGAAAATCAAATTCTTGCTTGGACACTTTATATTATTGGTCACAGTGGTTTTTGTTCAGATAGAGTATCACCAACAGTAAGAAAAGCTTATCACGCTCTCCAAGGATTAGTAACGTCAAAACCTTATCGTGCAGAAGATTGTATTGGTAGACAGTACAATCGCCTCAATGAAGACTATCAAATATTACATATTCTCTGCCGATTCTTTTTAGATAACAGTAGTCCAAGTCATGAGATGGGCAATCATCAAACTTTGCCTTTCCTCGTTGATATGGCACGTTTATACGAACTTTTTGTTGCCGAATGGCTGAAGAAAAATACACCTCCAGGCTATAGTTTTAAACAGCAGCATCAAATAGAAGTGGGACAAAATCGGCAATTTATTTTAGATATCTTACTTTGTGATGCTGCTACTGGCAAAGCATTAGCAGTTTTAGATACTAAATATAAATCTCCTGAAAAAGCTGCAAATAGCGATATTCATCAAATGATTAGCTACGCTAACACAACAAATTGTAAACAGGCTTTATTAGTATATCCAGTAGATTTGAAACAAGAACTAAGTATTCAAAGTCATGATATTAATGTACGCAGTCTTACTTTTTCCTTAGATAATAACCTTGAGTGTGCGGGTCAAACTTTCTTAAAAAAACTATTCTCTACAATTGGAAAGTAAATTGTTATAAAGCTTTACTACGAAACTACAACTACTCTAAAAATCACACACTTAAATGATTCAATAATTCATTTTGCGATCGCCCAATTTTAGAAGTAGTGACTACCGGAAGTGTGTGGCAAGGTAAATCGAAGATGTATGAGAAGTTTACCGCATCTCTTGTACAGCAGTTTCCGGGAGTAAAAGTGATTTTTCCGAAGCATGAACCTGCTTATGGCGCTGGTTTATTGGCGTTGCAGAGATTAGCAGGGAAGTAATTTTAACTAACTGCAAAGAACAGATAATGAAATGACAATTGCGATCGCACTCCTGTTCATATCATGTTTAGTTGGGGAAAACTGAGCTATAAGTAGTCAGACACAATTTATTCCAGATTATTACGCAAAATTCAGACCTAAAATTCTGATGCAGATGAGAAACTGATGTGTGAATAATTTTGTGCAATCACTGATGACTACTCTTCTCTAGCTAGGTGCGCTCACAATTTCCATGCAAAGATTCGCAATATTTCTGCAAAAAAGGTTTCCAACTTTTGTTCAATGGTTATCAATCGCCAAGTGGCAGTATGTTTACTATGCTTTAGCGGCTTTTGATTTACTAACTATCTCCAGCAGTCTGTACCTCAACCACAAGATTATGGACATTTATACTCAGTCCATAGAGGTAAATCATGAGTGGGCGGCGCGACTAGAAACCTATTCTGAACTGGGTCAACTTCTAGCTGAGGTTAATGCTCCTGGTAATGATGTTTTTGATTCTCACAATGTCAGCCTGGAGTCAAGGAGATTGGAATCTGCCCAGGATATCTTTCAGAGAAAGTTTAACTTAGTTAGACAAGAACTACAAACGCAGGTAGATTCAGCACAGTCTACACATTTGCTCAAAGACCTGGATGCAGTGCAAACAGCAACAACAGAAATGGTTGCGGAGGCGAAACTGATTTTTTCTTATTTCCGCCAGAATCAGCCGGAAATGGCTGGCAAACGCATGGCAACGATGGATCGTAAATATCACCAAGTTAATCAGGCGCTGGCGACATTTCGCGGGAATGTGAGCCAGATTCAGCAACAACTCTTACAGCAACAACAGATAGCCGCCAGCGTATTTCGACATTATGAGGTGGCGATCGCAGCTGCTATGCTCTTCATAGTCGGTGGTATTACATTGTATGGGCATAAACTAGCTCAAAAAATGAAATCAGATGCCCTAGAGAAAGAAAAGTCTATTACAGAACTACAGCAAGCCAAAACTCTGTTACAGCAGCAAACCGAGGAGTTACAACTGACCCTAGATAATCTCCAAAAAGCTCAGTTGCAATTAGTACAAAGCGAAAAAATGTCGAGTTTGGGAGAACTTGTAGCTGGGGTTGCTCACGAAATTAATAACCCAGTTAATTTTATCCACGGTAACCTCACTCATCTGCATGAGTATTCTCACAATCTTCTCACCTTCATCAGACTTTACCAGAAGTTTTACCCCAAAGCTCCACCAGAAATTCAAGCGGAAGCAGAAGAAATTGACCTGGACTTTTTGCAGCAGGATTTGATGAAGCTGCTTGATTCTATGCAGCTAGGAACCGATCGCATTCGGCGGATTGTGTTGTCGCTGCGTAATTTCTCGCGTATGGATGAAGCCGATTTTAAGACTGTGGATATTCATGAAGGTATCGACAGTACGCTGCTGATTTTACAACATCGCCTCAAAGCCCAATCAAATTATCCCGCCATTGAAGTAATTAAGGACTATGGCACCTTGCCCCCAGTCGAGTGTTATGCTGGGCAACTCAATCAGGTTTTTATGAATATTCTGTCTAATGCCATTGATGCACTAGAAGAAAATAATACTAAGCGAACAGCAGCGGGGATTCAAGCCCAACCCAGCCAGATTAAGATTCGCACATCAGCCATTGATGCACAATGCATAGAAATTGCGATCGCTGACAACGGTGTTGGTATTGCCGAACATATTCAACAACGCATCTTCGATCCGTTCTTTACAACCAAGCCTGTTGGCAAAGGAACAGGTATGGGAATGTCTATCAGTTATCAAATCATCACGGAAAAACACGGCGGTAAGCTGCAGTGTTTTTCTACCATTGGTCAAGGAACCGAGTTCGTAATTCAAATCCCCATTCAACAAAAAGTTCGTGAAGCGGTATCACTATAATCCAAAATTAATAAAAGGGATAGATGACACGCTTGCGAATCACCCATCCCTAAATAGCTGCCCAGATGACGAACCTGGAAACCTATAATCAGGTATCTAATAACCCAAGTATCAGCCGAGAAATGTCTGATGTCATTGGGATAGATACTGATTTAGAAGAGATTTGTGAATAAATACTACAAGTTTTAGATCGGCACGCCAGGCTATGAATTTATTCTCATATCAGGCTGAGGATGGGGAAGTAATTATTTCTTTCAGGAAGAGTTAACTTTTAGACTAGTTGAAGTTATGGTGGTATCGAATAAATTAAAAGCAACTATTGCCTAAAGTTAGTAATATGAGGCTATGTTACCCCTCAATCTCTATATTTACCTTTTGTATATGCCTGGGTTTGTACCAGAGCCCCGCGAAGCCTGCGATACCTGAGTTAAACCCAAAAATATTGATACTGGCACAAACCAGTACCCCAAAACTTGACCCACTAATGCTCAAACCCGGTAGTACAGGCCCGGATGTGCAGACTTTGCAAACCCAATTGAAAGAGTTGGGATATTACAATGGTGCGGTTAATGGGCAGTTCACGGAACCTACAAAAATCGCTGTATCTCAATTTCAAACAGCACAGGGTTTGCTAGCAGACGGTATTGTTGGCAGTACAACTTGGAAAAAGCTGCAAGCAGCAATTGCTGCGAAACCGCCAATAATTACCGCTCCTGTACCTACTTCCAAACCCCGTGTTGAACCTCAGCCTAGTAAAAAAAATCTCATTTGGTGGTCAGTATTAGGGCTGGGAACTTTGGGAAATCTTGTAGCAGTAATTTACTGTCTCAGATGGTTGCATCAAGTCAAAAAAATGCAACAATCTCAAGCTGCAAATAGCGAAATTAAAACTGAAGCAGACAGACACAGAAACCTACCGCAGTTACCAGAATCAAGCAATAATTCCGTATCTGCGTCTAATCCTCCCAGCGTCACACCATCCACACCTAAATTGTTGCCAGCAGAAACAACTTCTCGTTTAGCGAAATTTAGTATAGTTGACGAATTGATGAACGACTTATACAGCGCTGACCCCACAAAACGGCACAAGGCGATTTGGGATTTAGGTCAGCAGGGAGATTCACGAGCAATTGAGCCATTAGTAGATTTGATCATTGATGCGGACTCCCAACAACACAGCTTAATTTTGTCAGCTTTAGGGGAAATAGCTATTCGCACCTTCAAACCTATCAACCGTGCTTTAGCAATCTCAATGCAAAATCAAAATCCTCAAGTCCGGCAAAATGCCATCCGTGACTTAACTCGCGTGTATGACATGATGTCTCAAATTACCCCCATCCTACGCCATGCGTTGGAAGATGCAGATCCGGAAGTTCAGTCCACAGCAAGGTATGCACTGAACCAACTGAATCGCATCCGTGTTTTATCAGAGCAAGAGAGTTTACCGGAACAGAGGGAGAAGGATGGTTAGGGAACTGGGGATTGGGGACTGGGGATTGGGGACTGGGGATTGGGGACTGGGGATTGGGAATGAGGAAGAAATTCTAATTACCAATTACCAATTACCCATTACCAATGCCCCATAACCCACCTATAAATATTTCAAATTTATTTTAATTTCGGTGTTGGGGCCTGCTAAAACAATTGCTGCATCGCCAAATTTAGGCGCGCTGGTTCGGACTTCAGGATTTTTGGAAAATCCAAAGCCTTCGGTTGGCATTCCCAAGCTATTGCGATTGAGAACTAAGTCTTTATTTTGGTCGTGCATGACAGCAACGGCGTAACTACCTGCTTTGAGGTTCTCAAAAGTGAGCTTTACAGGAATGTCAGTAATATTGGTACACTGCTTTTGGATGACGCGATCGCGTTGATTGGGAAATCCTTGACTATTGGCAAAAATACTGGCACAAACTTGTCCTTGTTTATTTTTTAAGCCATCAATTTCTACTGTTAGGTTGCCGTTGAAATTGGCTTTGGCGCTGAAAGACCAAGCTAAATTTCCCACTACTGCTAAGAGCAGCATACTCACTTTCATTCCTTTGAGCATAAAATTATTTCTGGCGAAAACAAATAAAAGTCTCATCTTTAGATTACATTGTTATCTCTACAAAGTTAGTAATTTTTATTACTAGTAAATAAGTTATTTATGCAAGCAAAAATTTTACCCCCGCCTCTCAAACCAGGTGATTTACTGCGTGTTATTGCTCCTAGTGGTGCTTTGCGAGAATTTGAGGCATTTAACCAGAGTATCGAAATTTGGCGATCGCGTGGCTATAAAGTGGAAGTACCTGCAGCAATCGGCGATAAATGGGGTTATCTAGCAGGAAAAGACGATCAACGTCGCACTCAACTGGCAGATGCATGGGAAGATCCCAATTGTCGGGGTATTCTCTGCGCTAGAGGCGGTTTTGGTAGTACCCGGGTTTTAGAGGATTGGCATTGGCAAGCTAAATTATCGCCTCTACAACATCCCAAATGGTTAATTGGCTTTTCTGATATCACGGCGCTGTTATGGAGTCTTTACAACGAAGGAATTGCTAGCGTTCACGGCCCTGTATTAACAACTCTCGCTAAAGAGCCAGATTGGTCAATTGAGCGGTTTTTCAATTTGGTGGAAGGTCGTCCTCTGGAAGCGCTCAAGGGTAATGGTTGGGGTGGTGGTATAGCTACGGGGATTTTACTACCTGGTAATCTTACGGTGGCAACTCATCTTTTTGCTACTCCTTTCAAGCCAGATTTCGATGGTGTGATTTTGGGATTTGAGGATGTTTCGGAAGCACCTTATCGCATTGACCGGATGTTGACGCAATGGCGGTTAAGCAGTGCTTTATCAAAAGTTAAGGGAATTGCCTTAGGTAATTTTACAGGCTGTGAACCTCCAGCAAATGTACCGAGTTTTAGCGTTGAGGAAGTATTGCGCGATCGCTTAGGTGATTTGGGGATTCCAATTGTGGCTGACTTACCCTTTGGTCACGATATTTGTAATGCAGCTTTGCCAGTGGGTACATTGGTAACTTTAGATGCCGAACAGGGAATATTATCTATCAACAATTAACTATGGACTTGTGTACTGATCACTAGGGATTGAGATAGATTCTGGTTTTAAGATTTGATGATTTTATGAAATCCAAAATCAGTGTTATTACCCTGAGCAGAGAGTATTTTTTAATGCTACCCTAACAACAGTTGTCAGCGCTTCTACCCTCTAATGTTTCGGTTATTTAAAAAAAGCCAATGGTACCTTTATCATTGGCTTTACCTAAAGATTAGTGCTCATCACTTCAATTACTCTATAATCCCCTTGCTGCATTGTGGCAGATAAGGGTTTTTTCACGCTGACCAAAAATCAACAGCGTTGTATCCCAGTTCGGCTAGCATATGGCGCAGCAAGGGTAAACTCAGGCCGATGACGTTGCTGTGACAACCTTCAATCTTTTCCACAAAGAAGCTACCAAAACCTTCTATTGCAAAAGCACCAGCACATTTAAGTGGTTCACCTGTAGCCACATAAGCTTGAATATCGCGATCGCTCATCTTACCAAAGTAAACTCTAGTTACTTGGCATTTAACGACGGTGCGGTTTTGAGTTAAATCAATTAAGGTATGGCCAGTATATAAATCACCAAAGCTACCTTGCATAATTTTCCAGCGTGCGATCGCTTCGTCAACATTGGCTGGTTTACCATGAATCTCTCCATTTAAAGCCAATACTGAATCACAACCCATAATCAAAGCTGATTCAAACTGCGGAACTACAGTTTCCGCCTTCTGCAGAGACAGAGTTTGCACCAATTGATTGGGATCGTTTAACTGGATTTGCGATTCATCAAAGTCGCTAGGGTAAACTATGGGTTCAATCCCAACAGTTTGCAGCAAACGCCGTCGCGCTGGTGAAGCAGAAGCCAGAACAAATTGCGGAATTGTCATAGAGACTTAATGAATTATGAATATTAGGGTTGGTGTTAACTGTTGACTGTTGAATGTTAACTGTGAATCGTCAACAGTCAACAACTTGAAGAGGAATAATTTATTTTTTGAAGTTCCCTTGTCAATCAGCAAGAGTCCAAAATTAAAAGTATTTAACTCTGGACTCTCAAATTATGGCGAAATATATAAATGCGTAACAGCTTAATAAACTAAGAAAGAATTGACAACTTCTTCCATAGCAGATTTGACTTTTGTCCAGCGTTTTTCAGGAATCGAGGCGTTAAAAGTGAACAGCTTACCACGACTGACCGCAACGCTAGCGATGTTATGCCGTTCTTGCTGATTGGGCAATTTCACCTCATATTCTAGAATGTAATATGTCTTACCATCAGATTCTTTCTCAAAAGCATTGACTAATTCCGCAGAACGACCAGAATTAGCAGGTGCAAGAGCAGCTTTACCCAATTTATATCCTACTTCTGTAGGTGTTCCTAGTTCTACTAAAGATTTACCTTCGGGAACCGGACTGATGACAACTGAGACATTTTCACTGAATTCAATCAAATCATGAAATACCACATCAGGGCCGTTGGCTACTTTAACTTGCACCCAGCCGTTAGGATATGAGAACTCGTAGCCATTAGAAGTATTTACAAAACTTTTGACTCCCGCAGCAGCAGCTACATCAGGATTATTCAGGCTGAAGGTTAATACCAATAGCAAAATGAATGCAATTCGTTTCCACATTTTTTATAAATTCCTTTGGCCTGGCAGCAAAATAAGCCAAGCACAATTTCTCATTGTCCCATCAACAGGGACGCTTAGGGCAATACACAATCTAGTAAAGTTGCTTCTAACGTCTGCTTTTATACTTTATTCATTCTGACTGGAGTTTAGACTAAATGGGAGAGATGAAAGAGAAAAAGGGGATGTCTGATTGAAGACAGTCCCCCTTTCGGCAGAAGCTAAGAGAGAATCACCTACTCTTATCTGCCAATATGAAACGTGCCAGACTCGAAGAATTTCGTCAAGCAGCCTATACGCATCTAGGCAAAGCACATGATGCAACATTTGAACTAACAGATGCGATACTGTTGACCCGTAATGTCTACAGTCTGGCAGATTTATCTTTATCGCCAGTGTTTAGACGCAAATGGCCGAGTATCTATGAAGCGATACAAGATACCAAACCAGACCGCGAGAAATTAATGGAGTTATATATCAAGCAAATACCAACAGAAAAACGCATATTGTTGGCAGGAGATCATACAGCTTGGTCACGCCCAGATGCGGTGACACTCAAAGAACGGACAATAGAACACAGTAGCACAGAGATCGCGGGAAATAAACCGATTACGATTGGGCAGGGATATAGTACTATAGCTTGGATACCAGAGGATTCAGGAAGTTGGGCACTACCGCTGAGGCATGAACGGATTACCAGTTGGGACAATCCGATTGAGAAAGCAGTTGAACAACTCAAAAAGGTATGTGAATCAATGTCTGTTCGACCAATTTCGCTTTGGGACAGTGAATATGGTTGTGCGCCTTTTGTGTTAAAGACAGCTAGTATAAAAGCCGATATCTTAGTTAGACTACGTTCAAATCTGTGTCTATGGGGCGCACCACCTGCTTACTCTGGCAAGGGTCGTCCTCGCAAGCATGGTGCTCAATTTAAACTCAATGAACCCTCAACCTGGGGCGAAGTGGCATCTGTGCTGGAAGTAAATGACCCAAAATTGGGACGAGTTAAAGTCAGTCTGTGGGAAGATTTGCATTTTCGCAAAGCTGCTACACGCCCCATGACGCTACTGAGGGTGGAACGTCTTGATCTTGATGGCAATTTGAGAGTATTAAGACCCTTGTGGTTAGCTTGGGTTGGGGAACAAATGCCACCATTGGATGAAGTTTGGCGATTGTACTTGCGCCGATTCACGATTGACCATTGGTATCGCTTTCTCAAGCAACGCTTACATTGGACAGTACCAAAATTCAGTACTCCAGAACAATGTGAACATTGGAGTGACTTAATGCCGTTAATGACCTGGGAGTTATGGTTAGCTCGTGATATAGTTGCTGATAATCCTCTTCCCTGGCAAAAGTCAATGGATAAATTGACCCCAGGACGAGTTGCTCAAGCTATGGGTGGAGTTTTCGCTGCGATTGGTACTCCTACCTCTCCACCCAAACCTCGTGGAAAGTCCCTTGGGTGGACACCAGGTAAAGCCCGTAACCGGAAAATACGATATCCAATTGTTAAAAAGACTGCTTCTAAACCACGGAAAGAGGAACAAAAATCTGCTTAATCTCAAATATCTTCATTCTTGAAGGTTGTGTTTTATGAACTCAGCACTGCTGGGTCATTTGTTGCTGCCTAGTCTAAACTCAAGATTCTGAGATTAAATAATCTATGTTGATCAGTAATGAATTGCGCTGGTTTTATCCTGGTAAACTTCCAGAAAATATGCAGATGTGGTTTCAACAGCATTGTTTGGTGAATCCATCACAGCCACCAGAAGCAAGGGAAGATGTCTATCTCTATTCGCCGGGATGTGATTATTTGGGAATTAAATTGCGTCAGGGAAGGCTGGAGGTGAAATGGCGACAAGCAGAACTTGGTGTGATGTCTTTTGGCGATTTAATTACAGGTAAAGCTGAAAAATGGGGTAAATGGTTGTGTGAAGACACGAATGCGGAAAGTTTTCAACCAGCAATGGTGTTAGGTAACCCAGTATGGGTGAGTGTCAAGAAAGTGCGTTATTCCCAACTTTTTCAAGTCTTTGCCGATTATGCCATCCAACCTGTTACCACTAAAGAACGTCTGAATAATGGTTGTAGTGTAGAAATTACTAATTTGGTAGTTGCAGAAAATGCTTGGTGGAGTATTGCTTTTGAAGCTTTTGGCGAAGATAGCTGTATTAGGGAAAATCTGCAAGCTACAGCTAAATGGGTATTTCATACCGATCGCAATTTTCCCTTAGCCATCGCTAATTCTTACGCTTACCCTCATTGGCTAGAAGTTATATCCCCCTAAACTAAGCCGGAACGCAGCGCGACAACTGCAGCTTGTACGCGATCGTCTACTGCTAATTTATTCATAATCCCCCGGACGTGAGTTTTTACGGTATTGGGACTGAGATAAAGTTTTTCGGCAATTTCTGGGTTACTCAATCCTTCTACCATCAGTTTTAATACTTCTAACTCTCTCCCAGATAAGTTAGCGGCGTTTCCCTTAACTGCGGGGGGACGGAGGTGTTCAATAACTCGCCGCGCAATTTGGGGATCGAGATAAGTTGCGCCATCAACAGCAGCTGCGATCGCACTCAATAATCTTTCTACACTGGCACCTTTGATACAATAGGCATCGGCACCACTAGACAGCGCTGCAATGATTTCTGTCTCTGTTTGATGGGATGTCAGCATGACTACATGAGTATCCGGTAATGCGGCTTTGATTTGCTGTGTCGCCGCAATCCCATCTAATCGCGGTAAGCCAATATCCATAACTACTAAATCTGGTTTGAGTTTGAGCGCTGCTTGTACGCCTAAATAGCCATCTTCTGCTTGTCCAACTATCTCCAATTGGGGATGAATCATCAATGATTGTTCTAATCCCAGTTGCATCATCGGATCATCTTCAACAATCAAGACCCGCAACGGTGGCGCATCGGTTGGTAGATTTAGGAAAAAGCCATTATCTGGAGACATTGCGATCGCTCATACCATTTTGGACTTTGGATTTTAGATTTTAGATTTTAAATTTTAGATTTTAGATTTTTTTGTGTGAACCCATCTGTCACATTCATTTTTCAAATTTGTTTTACCACTTATCGCTTAAAAGAGGGGAAAAGGAGAAGGGGGAATGGGGAATGGGGAATGGGTAATGGGTAATGGGTAATGGGTAATGGGTAATGGGTATTTGTTTAGTTCTCCCCTGCTCCCTGCCCCCTGCCCAGAAAGCGATAGTATATTGGAAGTCTCTTACTCTTCCACGCGATATCCTAACTCTGCCAAACTGACGCGAGACTGCCGCCATTTGGGTTGCACTTTTACGAACAACTCTAGGTAAACTTTCCCAGCAATTAATTTTTGAATTTGTTCGCGAGCTGCACTACCAATAGATTTGAGCATCGATCCACCTTTGCCAATCAGAATTCCTTTTTGAGAATCCCTTTCAACATTGATGGTGGCGAGTACACGGGTAATGCTGGGAGTTTCTTCTACCAGGTCAATGGCGATCGCTACTGAATGGGGAACTTCCTCACGAGTTAATAACAAAATTTGCTCGCGGATTAATTCGCCCATAATAAAGCGTTCTGGTTGGTCAGTTACCAAGTCAGGGGGATAGTAATATGGCCCTGTCTCTAAATGTTCGATTAATAAGTTTTGCAGTTGCGGCAATCCCTCGCTAGTCTTGGCAGAAAATTTCACTGTTTGCCATTTATAAGACTCAGCTAAGTGTGTATAACTATCATCTATCAACTGGGAATCCGTAGCTTGTTGGTCGATTTTATTCAAACCTAAAATTACTGGGGTTTGACTACGACTCAATAACTCTGCAATAAAGCGATCGCCTGCACCACAAGCTACAGATGCATCTACTACAAATAGCACTACATCCACAGACTCAATTGCTATTTTGGCATTTTTCACCAGCACTTCCCCTAATTGATGATGGGGTTTATGAATCCCTGGTGTGTCTACAAAAATTAGCTGTGCTTCTGGGGTGGTTAAAATTCCTCTTAACCGATTTCTTGTTGTTTGTGCTACCGGAGATGTAATGGCAACTTTTTGTCCTACTAACTGATTCATTAAAGTAGATTTACCGACATTAGGGCGACCGATAATGCCGATGAATCCCGATTTAAATTCAGGAGGAGCTTGTGGAATCGATACTTCTCCTGATAAAGAGAAGATGTGATTATCAATACTAGTCACCTTTAGCTCCACCGTCATAGTTGATTGTTGGGATAGATTGTCTTTTCAGCGAGATACATAACAAACATAAAGATCACCCTGGCACTTTTTGGTGATTGCCTTGCTTAAGTTTAATCTACTACTAAATATATTGTGTTCGCACACCAAAATCAGGAGATGGCATCACAGCTAGTTAGAAAAACTCTCTTTCTTTTAGGGTATTGATTTAATGATAACACTGTGCTGCAATTGCCTGGTTTTTTGACTATAATACCTAAAAATGGTGATTATTGGGAGTTTAGCAACATAGTATTCCTGCTTCTACTCCTATATGCACAGAGAAGTGCGATCACCTGAGGTTTCCATGTTCAGAAAACGAAATATGGCTGAGATTTTTAGTTTTAGGGTAGTCAACCTCAGAGACTTCCAATCAATAAAAATATCCGATTTTTTAACTTAGTTAGTAACCTAGATAACTTAGCTACTTATGGTAATTAGGTGATATGCAATTGCTGACTCATATTCTCAAGAATTGATTTTTTACCACTTCCTTATTACATAAAAATCAATGAATTTCAGCTTTTAATCATAGAACTATCCTAGTTTTAGAATCAATTATGCAAATAGATAATTATCTAAAAATTAATAAGTCGTTTTGTTAATTTACTTTTTGTAGTAAAACCAAAAATTTTATACCTTCAGCCTATGTCTTGCCTGTAATGTTTCACCATCTGCTATAGCGTTTCTCAGTCTGGTGAAGTACAGTAGCAACAATGGGTAAACCAATTATAAATATCATTCAATGAAACTTGATTAAAAGCAGTTTCAATCGCTTTTGCTAAATCTGGATAACTTCTAGCTCCAATAGAACGGAGTAGATTTTTAACTTTTGACCAACAATTTTCTATTGGCGAAAAATCAGGAGAATATGGTGGTAAATAAATCAATTTTGCTCCGGCGGACTCGATTAGTTTTTCAACCTCTTTGCCTTTATGAATTGAGCAATTGTCCATGACTACGTAGGCACCCTCCCACAGTTTTGGAACTAATTTTTGAGAAATATAAGCTTCAAATGTCAGCCCGTCAGTTGCACCTAAAATGCTATATTGACTAATCAAACCACAAAGACCAATTGCACCAATTATAGAGACATTTTTACTACGCTTCTGAGGTCGTGAGCCATGCGCTCTTTTACCCTTTTTGGCACGGGCTGAATGTCTTATTAAAGATAGATTAGCTCCTGCTTCGTCAAGAAATATAAGGTTTTCAGTGGGTATACCATTAATTTTAAGCCAAAATTCTACTCTTAATGATTGAACTCTTTCAGTCTCTTTTTCGTCAGCGTGCAATGTTTTTTTTTGACGCTGATTTCCATTTTTTTGAGCATTCGGTCTACTGTAGCGATACTAATCGTTATCCCTATTTTATCAAAGAGGCTCTCACGAATTTCTTCCAAAGTGGCATCGTTCTTGGCTTCTACTATTTCAAAAAGAACATCCAATTGTTCCTCATTTAACTTTGGTGGAGTTTGCTTAGTTCTGGTTTTTGGAGCAATATTGTTTGTTTCTCTATATTGTTTTAGTAGTTTCTCAATAAAACTTAAACTGACACAAAATCTTTTGGCTAAATCACGTTGTGATATTTCACCTATCTTATAGGTATCAAATATTTTTTGGCGAAAGTCTAGGGAATATGGTTTCATTTTTATACTTGAGGAGATGCTCAGATTTAATCTTACAGTCTAAGTTATAAGCGTACTCCACTAGCCTGAGAAACGCTATAATAGCGATTGACAAGCACATCATTTTAAAGAAAGAATTAATTTTTTATAAAGTTTTGGCAAATTTTTCTTTAATCGTAGTTAGATAATTGTGTCGGACGACCTCTTTATTGATATGAAGTTGAGATTTAGTAAGAGTTACTAAATCATCAGCTTCTTTCTGATTGGCTGTTGACTTTGATTAATTCAATAAAGCTAAAAAGCGGCGAATTAACCCAATAGTTACTGCTGGTAGTTCTAGCTGTGGTGTTAACCCCACATCTTCTAGTGGTTGAAAAAATTTGATGGCTTGGGGATTCATCTCAGCAAGGCGATGACCAATTTCTGGCCCAGTAAATTGTGATTTTTGTCCCCAAATAATCGCTGTCGGGGTGATTAGCTGGTCAATAAATAGCGATAAATCAAAGCACAAATCGCCACGGACAAAAGATAGCGCTGCATATTCAGCATTAGGTTGCTGTGCCGATTGCAGATAAGCATCAACTATTTCTTGATATACCCGGTTAGGTTGGGCAAATTGTCTTTGCTCTAAAAAACTGCGAATACCGTTGCTGGTAGCTACTCCTGTACTGTACAGCAAGCGGTCAAATACAGGAATGCTAACTAACTGAGCAAAGAAACTGCGAGAGTAATCTTCGCCAAAATCAGCAAGTCCGGCGGGAGTCGTGAGAATCAGCGACTTGAATAAATCAGGATGAGCGATCGCAACTCGAATTGTCATCGCCGCTGTGAGGGAAGAGGCGATGACAGTCACAGGTTCCGTACAAGTCTGCTGGATAAACTCCGTAATTGTGTTCAAATAATCTCCAATCTGATAATTGCGCGCTAAATGCTCAGATCTACCCCAACCGAGTAAGTCTGGTGCGATTACTCGGTACTCACTCGCAAAAGCCGGGTATACTTTTGACCACTCATAAGCAGAAGATCCACCACCAAAGCCATGAAGAAACAACAAAGTTTCTTTTTCATTCTTTGCAGTCAAATCATCCTGCCAAAGGAAACCAGTGTTTGTATAGTACACTATCCTACCGAGTGAGGTAATAATCGAACGTTGCTCAAATCCTAGTGGTTGAAACATAAGTATATTTTATTCATTGTTGTGTTTGCTTGGTCTAGATGACAGCCAGGTCTCTATAGAGTATTTATACTAAGTTGTCTTCAGATATAGGATCTAGAAATCAATATGTAATGAACTGAAATTCTGCTGTTCATTGCTCTTTGATTCCTCGATCCCCTAACATCTATCTCAGAGCGCAACTTTGTTTTACCTGTTGGCTGTAAACTCCCTACTATTATCAGTGAATCTACTATTCTGAGACTTCATACTAACGTCAGATTAAGTAGATGTAAAATTGCTCTATTGTCTGTAAAGATATTGTGTTTTTTTTACACAAGTATTGCCGGAGTTTTTCCTGGTATTTACCGCCATATAAGGATTTGAGTCTGTAGATAAGATAACTGAGATCAGAATTCTCGTAAGAATTTTGTATGGTAATCTATCAGAAAGATTACGGATAAATCAGAGCGTCAAAACGCTCATCCAAAACCACTATTAATTCTAGTTTTGTACTTAGAAACAATAGATGTTGATGAAATTACTAAATTAATTTTCTATAAGTAACTGTAAAGTGGGGAGTCATGGTTAAGGAGGCTATTCTTCAATCAGATATAATTCCGAGGTTTAAAGACACTGGATTGAACCTGGAGAACTTTCATCTTCAGAACCAAGTGTTAGCTTCCGAATGGCAGGGTCAAGTCGAAGCAGTAGCGGATACTACGCAGGAAAATTTACATAACTGTATCTGTTTAAACTTTGAAGACTTAAAATGTTTTGAACCAGTAGAGCGCCAATATGAGTCCTTGGGCGTAATTTTTCATGAATGTCTAGCAATTCAACCATCAAATCCAGCCTTCCCCACCCACTCAGGCTCGATAGTATTGATGGGATCGCCTCAAACTGAATTGTTAGAAGTCACTTTTTTACGTCCTGTGAAGCAAATCAGCGCCTTGGTAACCAGTTCACAGCGATTAGTACTTTCAGCTTACGGATGCGATCGCCAACTTATCGCCCAAACAGTGCTACCCGTTGCGAATCTAGCTAACTCTGACTCCGCGATTACCCCCAACGCTCAATTATCCGTAGCCGCGACGGAAATTTATTCGGTGACCTTCAGCGTTTTTAATGGCTTATTCACCCTAGATAACTTTCGTTTTTGTGCTTAAATACAGTCTTCAAAACTCCATAACTAAATCACTCTGTTTTACCGAAGTTCAGGTATTCTTAATAGGGTATTGTTGATTCTCAATTCAGCCTCAGGTAAATGGAAAATCACCGAACATTCAGGGCGGAGTATAAAATCTCACCCTTTATTTGAGTTTTTGGTCAGCCCTTAACCTGGAGAAACCCACGCTTCTGGCATCAGCATTGGAGTTTATCAAACTATAAACTTAACTAATAGCTATGCCTTCAAGAGATTGGGTGTCTACATCCTTCCCTAATTTGGGGTACAACTTATAAACTAAACAATCTTGTAATTTTAGTAGGTAAACACCGTGGCACAGGCTTCGTCTTCGTGGCAGCAATTTATCAACCAGCTTTCCCACTGGTCGCTTCCAGATATTAAGACAGGAGCCACAAAGCAGCGAAATTTTCAGCGTTTCTCTGGGCCTGGAGGCGTTCTAGGATTCCTGACAATCGTCGTTGCAATGCTGTTGTGGAACTGGAAGCTGCTGTTAGCCTTGAGCATTGGCATTGGGATCATGTTATCAGTCTACTCCATGCAAAAGTGGGACTGGCAACAACGCTGGTCACAAATGCAGAGGTTTTTCAACGAACCCAACCGTCGCTTACTATTGGCAGTCAGTAGTGGTGGAATCGCCACTTTTAGCACTTACATAGCAGCTACAATTTGGTTTGACTCCCATAGTCCTTGGATAGCTGCGGGAGTAATTACCCAAGGTATAGGAACAGTATTAACCTTAATTTTATTAGTCTGCCAAATCGTCAATTTTTATGGCACCACAGACGAAGACTATCTTGATCGCCTGTTGAACAACTTAACAGAACCAGACCCACTCAAGCGCTTAAATGCGATTAGGCAACTCACCAAATTAATCACACGCAAGCGCGTTGATGCTTCCGTGCAACAAAATGTAGTGGAATGTTTGCAACTGTTACTCACAAAGGAAGAAGAATCTATCATTCGTGACGCAGCTTTTACAAGTTTGCAAACCTTAGATAACTCCGAAACGCCATCTAGCAAAACACCCCTGTTTATCCCTGTATCTGCAAAAATTAACAGTCAATTGAAAGTTGAGTAGGGGTTAAAGATGCAACTATTTGCTGAAAGCGTTCCCTGGGGTAGGGAAGTTTCCGTTGAGTGAACTGGGGTTCAAAAGTCCCAAAATCCCTTTAAGCCATTACCAATTAACCATCCCCAAATTAAAGGATGGCAATTTTTATATTCTTGGTTAAAATATCCTGGAGTCATTTTAATGACAGTCTACTGACTTGATAGCCAGATATGCAATGGTGAAAATCCATGATTTCTGGCTGATATCAACATATAGTATCGATTTGCTAGTATTTCTTTTGACCTTTTGCTTATCAGTAAGTAGTATGCCAAACAACTCATATATTAGGAGCGCGTAAAACTCATGTTAGGTCAAACTGAACTTGATGGTGGTAGCAACCCTTCATCCAATAGCCGAGTATTTCGTTACGAAGTAGTAGGTTTGCGGCAAACCTCCGAAAGCGACAACAATCAATACGACATTCGGCATAGTGGCAGCGTATTTATCAATGTCCCCTACAATCGCATGAATCAAGAAATGAAACGGATTAGCCGTCTAGGTGGTAAGATTGTCAACATTGAGCCTTTAAATGTAGCGATCGCTCAACCCAGCGCAGTACCTCACCGTGGTGGTGGTAGACGCTAAGAATTGCAAAGAAATGTTGCACCAAGTTTTCTCATAATGTCTGATTGCAGGCTGATTGTGGTAGGTTTGAAAACCATTACTTTCCCTATATTCCCGGTGGTGTGGCACTTGCCAATATCAATTGTTTGACTCTCTAAACCCCTTGGACAAGGCGTTTCAGCATTACTGAACAAATGAATTAAGTTATGTAATGTTTATCAAACCAAATCGAATAATTCTCCCTCTTCTCCTTTATGATTATGATAACTTTGTAAGATTTCATTAAGGAAAGGGAGATTTTGTATTCGTGGCAATTCCTCTTTTAGAATATACCCCTATTTCTCAAAACCAGCGGGTAGCAAGTCTTGAAGTTCCTGGAGATGAGCAACCAAGGACTTTCTCTACTGACAACATACTTTCCGCAACAGATTTAGATGTTCTGATTGAAGCAGCTTATCGTCAGATTTTCTTCCATGCATTTGCTTCCGATCGCGAGCGTTTCCTAGAGTCCCAACTCCGCAACGGTCAGATCACAGTGCGTGACTTCATTCGCGGCTTGTTGCTCTCTAATACTTACAAACGTAGTTTCTACGATCTGAACAGCAACTATCGTTTTGTTGAACAGACAGTACAGCGCGTTCTTGGCCGCGATGTATACAACGAGCGCGAAAAGATTGCTTGGTCAATTGTGGTAGCAACAAAGGGTATTAAAGGCTTTGTTGACGATCTACTAAATTCTGATGAGTACCTCCAAGCCTTTGGCTACGACACCGTACCTTACCAACGTCGTCGGGTACTACCTGGTCGTGTAGCCGGTGAAACACCTTTCAACATCAAGTCTCCTCGCTACGATTCCTACCATCGTGCTAAGTTGGGCTTCCCCCAAGTCATTTGGCAAACTACCATTCGTGGCTTTACCCCCCAAGAGAAGAAGCCTACAGCTGGTAACCCCGCTCTCTTCCTTGATATGGCGAAAAGCATCAACGCTAGAGGTAATGCACCTCAGCAGCTCTCAGTACAGAACATTGATATTGAGAAAGCCGTTCCCTATCGCCGTAAATAAGTTGAAATAACAACTTAATCAAAGCGTATGTTGTATTTATATAAAAATACAGCTGTCGTATTTTATATAAATATGACATACGCTGCTTGGGCTTTAATTCAGATCAACTATAGCAATTCGTGCATTAACGTAGGGAATGAGTAATAGGAAATAGAGACAAGATCTGATAATCTTGCCACTCATTCTCAAATCAAGAACAGCTAAATTTTATACATCTGCTGGAATTGAGAATTTTGAAATTACCCTAAGCACATTCATCATTCTCTTCACTAAATCCTAACTCTAGTAGGGCTTTGCGGATTTTAGCTTTAGAAGGACGGACTTTAGGAACCGCTAACCGCAACTCTCTAGCAGTCTCAAACAAATCTCGCATTAAGATATCGAGGGAAGTATCATCTGCATCTTCCGGTAGCTTCTCAATTCTCGCCTCGTATGCAAGTGTATAAAGCTCTAAGTGATGTTTCCCCATCACTCTCGCAAGTTTCCTCAAAGTTTCTGGCGTAGGACAAGTTCCCTTAAAGCAAGCACCTCTAAGTCGTGGTTGAGGGACACCAGACAAATCCGCCAGACGGTTCATACTGATACCCTGTTCTTCCAAATATTGGAGAATGAATCGTCCTAAGGGGGAGCAATCTTCAGCTTTTATTTGCAACCTTGCTGGCATTGTTCGGTGTCAAGAAAATCCAAATATATACAATATAGCGAACTCCCAAGGATTAAGCATAATATGGCATACAAACCAAAATCGGCAGGAGCTAGAAATTGTACTAATTTGAAGAATAATTGCTACAGATATAAGTTGGTTTTAATACCTCAACCCAACGCCTAAAAACCCTGTAGATGTTGTGTTTCACTCCGCTTTCTTATCTAGACCCTCAGCCTGGTACAACGTCACGTCAATAAAGCTACCCTTTAAAACAGTTAAAAGCTTTGATATATGGAGATTTGGACTTTTGACTTCCGCCTTCCGCCTAGCGATACTAGCAACAAGTTGGGAAACCCGCCTAACACGCTGGCTTCCCTGGCACTTAACTTATTAAGTATTTAACCTGTAATGACCAATACCTTAATCTTGAGACTCTTCAGAAATAGGTTCTGATTCTGTTTCAGAGTCGGTTTTTAGCTCAATTTTAGGTTTAACTGGTTTAGGGCCACGCACTAGAGCAGGATTGACCGGTGGCTTAGTTTCTTCTTTAAAAGATCCTTTTTTTCCTTTACCAGATGAGCCATTACCGCTGGGTTTTGATTTTTTCGGATTGGACTCTCTTGGGGTCACAGAATCCAAATTTTCAGAACTACTATCAGCATTTGCTTGGGACTGACGTTCTGATTTCTTAATTGGGCGTTCTACCATTGTTGATTTTTGTAAAGGTATTTTTTATGATACATCAGTTTAGAGATTATCAATTGGTTGAGCATGGTTTTTAGCTTTTGTACTCAATGCAATTGCGTAGTTCAAAAATATGTGAGATTGCTATTGACTAATTATTGCTTATTTTAACTGTGAGGGTATAGTGCGATCGCCTAAATAAAATTTGTGATTTATCTTTACCTAAAGTAACCAGAAAATTGTTGACTACTCAATTAAAAATGCAAAATTCCCTCAGCTAAAATAGATGTAACTTTGCCAATGAAATTTTAGCCATTGCTTGTAGAGTTGGCATCATGACTAAAATTGCATTGCTTGATTAACATAGATTTCAATTGCTGTACCCGCAGGTAAAAACCAAACATTGGTTCGTTGGCTCATTTGAGAAATTGCTTGCTGATTGCGTTGAACAATTTGGGGAACTACAGTATTGATCCCACCTTCTAAAACTCCGGCTAAGATGTTGCGTTGAGGATTAGTATTACTGACGATAGTACCACCAGCAGTTGTAGTTACAACTTGAGATTCAGTACGGTTAGATAACTCAGCTGCTTTACCAAGACCACCTAACACAAATAACCCTAAATCCATACTAGCAATCGAGGAACCGCTATTAGGAAATCGATTGGCGATTAAGGGTTTACCTTGGGGAGCACGAATGACCAGTGCATTTTCTGATAAACTTCTTTCTGTAAGTTGCCCTTGATTTCTCTGAATAATTTTCACTACGTTTAGCTGAATCAAACCTTGCTCAGAAATAGAGTTGATTTCAGTTAATAATTCTGTATTTGCGGGAAGAGCGATCGCACCATCTGCAGCTTTTAAGGGTTCCTTTAACCTGACTACAAAGATATTGTTGTCATCGCTATCTTTTGATTTAGTTGTTTCTCCAAATATAGCTGTTGCCAACACAGCTTTAGCATGACTACCAATTGCTAAAGCTTTGGGACTTTTTTGTAATCCTTGACCTACTACAGAAGGTGACTGATTCGGTATTTTTTCAGGCTGATTATTACTTATTTGTTGTTCTTCTTGATGATTATTTTCTTCTAAAGTCCTGACATTTTGATTAGATTTATCAGCAGCCGCAACCTGTCCATAGCTACCTAACTTTGCCATCTTTTCCCAATCTTGAAGTGGGTTTGGTGTAGAGATTGGAGTTACATTTACTGATGGTGTTACCAATGGTTGAGTTGGTGGTTGGTTAATAAACGGTTGGGGTAATAATGAAGATTGAGCAACAGGTTGTTGAGAATTAGGGTATCTAACCATACGCTCAACTGTAATTGTCCTTGGTACGTAAACTGTTGACCTTGGTGTTGGTATTCTTGTCACCACCATTCTTTCAGATTGAGAAGTATCTAGCTGTGAATTTGGTGCAACTACTCTCATTCTGCCACTTCTTAACTGTTGTTGTGCTGATTTCACAGCTACAGCTTGTTCAGTTAAAGCCAATTTTGTTTTTAAAGTATCTACTGTTTCTGCTAAACTCTCTTCTCTAGATTCTGGTTGTACTGATGGTTGAACTTCTTGAGCAACAATCTTCTTTTTTGGGGTTTGATTACTACTCATCAATTGTGATAAAAACCCACCAGCAAATAAAACTATCAATAAAGTCCCACTACCAACCACACCTAATTTAGCAAAAGGATTTGATGATAGTGATTGCTCAGTTTTCTCTGCTGTTGGTTGAGATGGTAATGGCTGTACGTTAGCGGATGATTCTAATAATTCCTCCGGCTCAGGAGATATTGACTCTACTTCTAACCCAACTAATTGAGCCATCCGTAATTCCCAATCATCAGAGTTTACTGCTGGTGGGTAGTTATCAGATTTGATATTAGCTAAATTTTCTGATGAAGTATCAGAAGAAATTAAATGCTGAGTCATATTATCAACCGGGGAATTTAAGTTTTCAAGAGATTGTTAGCTTGGAAATTAAATATTTAATCACTGTTAATTTGGTTTTAAGCAATTGAGCAGCTACTAGTTGTCATGCAATCAGATAGCTGATAGTGAAGTTATTTAAATATTTATATACTTTCAGGGAAATTGCTTTTTTACCTATAATTTGCTCATCCAGTCTATCAGAGTAGTTGAAAATTAGCCAATTAGTGATTATCTGTACTTAACGCTGGCTTTTAGGTATCTTATGAGGCTGGAAAATGATTTGCGATCCCAATATCTACTCAGTTGGTTGACTAAAATTATTAGTATTGATAGCAATTGTACCAAATATTTGTTGCAATGAGGTAATAAAATCTGAGTAATTTCTGGGTCTGGCTGCAATCTCTAGGAAGGGAGATTCTACTTAAAATTCTCTAAAAATTAAAATTCAGGATTTTATTTGGATAGGGATGAAATAATTAAACATCTAATTAAGTAGAAAAATTACACGTGATTAAATATTTTAAATATCCAGTTTGATACTACTTGATGTTGCCAATTTACTTGAAATGCAAGCCCATATTTAGAGTTAGCAATGGCATTTATATCCCCGAATTTTTAGAAAAATTGGGGATATAGGCAGCAAAATTTAGTCCTATCTAACTTTTCATCTGACTCTATGTATTGCTTCAGCTAAGCGTGTTTTTAGGGTGACTAACTGCCTTCATTTTATTTTTGAAAGTACATAAAAATCTAGCATTATTAAGCTGATAAAAATCAGCCTCAAACTTCTAACAAGGCTTGCTCGAAGTTAAAATTGTGACAAATACTTTATGCTCGTTTTCTATTCCAAGGGCCCCAAATTGCACAGGTAATTCCAGGATCTTGGATATTGACAAACATTGTACGTCCATCAGGTGAGAAGCAAGCCCCAGCAAATTCACTACCGTTAATAGCATTTGCGGCAAAGCGATACAATTCGCCCTTTTGGTTAACGCCAATCACGTATTCAGTATTGCTACCGTCTTCACATAAAAAGAGATCCCCAAATGGAGCCACGGTAATGTTATCAGGGAAATTCAGTATGTTCTCTGCGGGAGACTCAACAACTAGGGTAAGAGTGTTTTTTCTGGGATTATAAGCAAAAACCTGCCCTTGTCCTACAGCCCCACCATTGGTACAGGTAAAATAGATATTGCCATCACCATACCAAGCGCCTTCACCGCGTGAGAAAATGGCTGCACCCTTAGCTTGTCCTTGACCCCGCACGGAACTAGCAAAAGAATTGTCATTAGGGTCAACATTATCTATCGTTACCCACTCAACTTCAACTGATTTTGATTGAGTGACAGGGAACTCTTTGCTGGTATTAAGTCTAGGTTTTCCTTTAACTACTAGCGCCTCTAGTACTCCCGCACCACGCTTTTGCAGATCACCATATCTAGTAGGACGGACATGAGGACGGAAGCGATAAAAACAACTACTTCCATCATCTTCTGTTTGATAAATCCATCCAGTCTTCGGATCAACAGCAACAGCTTCGTGATTAAAACGGCCCATTGCTACTAGGGGAATCGGATCGGCAATCTGAATATTCTCTGTTGCTGGAACTTCAAAGTTATAGCCATGCTTTTTGCTAGCTCCACCAGGTGTAGGAAGAGTCAGATTCTCTTCACAACTAATCCAAGAATCCCAAGGAGTCGGCCCACCAGCACAATTACGAATAGTTCCTGATAGAGAAACAAATTGCTTCTTCACTCGCCGATCAGGCCCAACAATAATAGTCGTTGTTCCCCCGCCAATTTGGTCATATCGTGGCAATCCAATGATCGGATTAGAACCATTAGCGCTGACCTCATGATTTCGTACTAAAATTGTGCTGTTTCTATTACGGCCCTCAAAAGCAGCCATTCCATCATGATTACTTGCTACCAATGCCCCATCATCCATACGTTGACCTGTATAGGATATGGCAGTGTATTTAAAACCAGGAGGAAGTTCTAACAGTGGTTGGTTACCTAAGTTAATTCCACCAAACACAACATCAACTAGTTCATCTGCATTTTGAGGTAGCTTTGCCTCTAGGGGGCCATAGCCAATTCCGTTAGCAACTTTACCTTTGGCTGCTCCTGCATACAAGGCTTCTAAAGGAGAAAGCATCGTCACACCAACAGCACTTGCACCAGCCACCTTAAAGAAATTACGTCTTGATAAGTTCATTAGAAACGCTTCAGCAACATACCAGTGGTCTAAAAATAAAAATTGTTTTTTAATAAATAAATAAGGCTTGGTTAAGATTTGGTATGAAGATACAGGTCAGTAGATGAGCAAAAATATTTACAGTCATGGCGATGCGCGCTAGGCATTGGCACAGCCTCTCGTAGAGCAGCTCTGATGCTGTATTCGCAAGAGCATTGTGGTAATTAATTTTGCCTAGCTACCGATCAAGGCTGTCAAGACTCTGTAGTTAAGGACTCTGGGATTAAAGGTAAAAGCGGAGAATGCCAAATCATCACCACAGTCAGCTAAGCAAGAGCGATCGCAATCAATTCCTCGAAATTGAATGAAAATCTTGTCAGGTGGGCAGCTCGTCCGAATGATACGCATTAAATGCTGATTAGCTGAGTTCAACGCAGATATCATGATCAGTAATCAATTGTTAGCTTTATGTGCTATAGCTACAAGAGTGTTTAATTTTTAGCTCTAATAATAAAAAATCTGCTGAAATTTTACCTTGAAAAAGGTATATAGAAATCCGATTGAATTAGCAGAAATTACTTATCTATATAGGTAACAGAGGTTGTAAGACTGAAAATCAGAGAATAAATATATACATAGCATTAAAAAATCCAATATAACTTGAGATCCTATATCTATCTAAAGGATGATATTCATGATTTTTTGACTTTTGCAATATATTTCATAATTATGCATTTCAAAAAAAGCGATAATTGAGGTTGCAATAATTTTCTGGCAGCCTCTATCACATCTAATTTTATAAAAAAGGGGTGATAACCCCCTTGGCAAAACAACAAATCAAATATAAACATTAGTCCGCTGATTAACAGTAATATACCGACTGTTAGTAGGGATGTAATGGAGGCAAGTTATCAGGAAGCACTTATACCAAAGGAGGTTGAGATGAGTCGTCTTCTTTATGAAAGCTCAGTGTCATATAAAGGATATCTCATCATTCCGTTTGTTTTTGGCAAAGCCGATAATTACGAAATTTATTCCTATAAACTATTGGCAGAGATCGGTAATAATAGCCAATTTCACAAAACAGAAAATCCAGCGGGAATTTATGGCAGTAGTATCAGTAATATCATTGATATTGCCAAAGAACATATTGACAATCAGTCAGAGTTTATCAGTAGCGGTGATAGTTTTAAATCTCGCTACATATACCATCACAATTTAATTATTGTCTCCCAACAGGAGGGTAAATATTTTTACGACCACTACCCACCAGAGTTATTGAATAATATTGCAGCACCAAAATTATTCAATTCAGAATACGAATGTCTGAGTTGGATCAAACTAGGACTGGATGGGCGATATACAAGGCAAAGAGTTAGACAACTTTAAGATTCCTGCCTGAAAAAATAGGAACTTGGGTATGGAAAAAGCTACCAATGCTTTATTCTCCATGCCCCAAGTTTGTGGACAGCAGTTTATCCCACGTCTTCAAGGGTGGGATAAACTGCTGAGTTTTTGTAAGCATTTTTACTCTTTGCAGAGTGAGTGCAGCAGAAAACGAGAAATCATGAACAGGCATCAATACCTTTTCTGTGCCATCCTACCTGGGAATGAATTCCAGATAAAAATAGGTATAATTTTATAGTATTACTGGATATTGAATCCAAAATTTTACGGATGAGGCTGATATGATATTTTGCTGATAGCCGTAAATTTACAGTGCTTGAATCCCAGAAAAATTAAAAATATCGGTGTTTTATAGTCATAGATGAGAGTACAGATCTGACTATTTCCGTTTTTACTCGGTTCCCGACCATCAGTATATTTAGATTCAATGGAAATAGACTTATCTTTGCGAGTTGACAGCAAACTCTATTTGAAGAACACCCAAACTAGGGTTTAAGTTCAAAACTTCAGGTGTGCAATCCTCAGCGCGATCGCATAGAAGCTCTATACCGCAGAACGTCAGGATTCACCATGAACCAACAATTCTCATCTGACAACCCCCAGACAATTTTGGGAGCGAACATTAATATGATTGGGTGTAATCTGACAGACATTGCTTCCTGTGAGAACACAACCTATTTGCAACAGGCTATTGATTATAGTCCTGTCGCGATGGTTATTTTAAATCGGGAAATGCGCTATTTGGCAGTGAACCGCAAATGGCTAGAAAGTTATCACCTAACTGATGACGTAATTGGAAGCTGTCACTACGATGTGTTTCCTGATATCCCCGAAGAATGGAAGCAGATTCATCAACAGTGTTTAGCGGGGGCGATCGCACAACGAGATGAAGACCAATATTTACGTGCAGATGGTTCTATTGAGTGGGTACGCTGGTTAATACGTCCTTGGCATGAGGCTAGTGGTGAAATTGGTGGGCTGGTAATGTTTAGTGAAAATATTACACAGCGCAAACAAACTGAAGCAGACCTCCGCGCTAGGAATACGCTGTTGCATTCTATTTTGGAAAGTACACCAGACTTGATTGTGGTTAAAGATTGCCAAGGTCGTCATGTTGCTCTCAACACCAATTTAGCTAAATTATTTGGTAAGCCCATCAACGAGATTATTGGTAAAGACGATACAGCAGTATTACCGCCTGATGCAGCTAAGGAAATCATGGCCAAAGACCGCCAGATTTTGGCAACAGGAGTAACAGAGACTTACGAAGAAGAAATGTCTGCTGATAACTTTCAGGGAATTTTTCTGACTACTAAGGCTCCTTGGCGTGATGCTAAAGGCACAATTCAAGGGATTATTGCCATAACAAGAAATATTACTGAGCGCAAACAATCTGAAATCGCCCTAGCTAAAGCTAAAGAAGCCGCAGAAGCAGCGAGTTATGCCAAAAGCGAATTCCTCGCCAATATGAGCCATGAATTGCGGACTCCCCTCAACGGTATTTTAGGCTATGCCCAAATTCTGCAACGTTCCCAATACTTAGATGAAAAAGAGCGATCGCGTATTGATGTCATTTACCAATGTGGTTCGCATTTGCTGACTTTAATTAATGACATTTTGGATTTGTCAAAAATCGAAGCCCAAAAACTGGAACTTACACCTACGGATTTCCACTTACCAGCATTTTTGCAAGGCGTAGCAGAAATGTGCCGCATTCGTGCCGAACTCAAAAATATTCACTTTCAATATCAATTAGCTGCGGAATTACCTATTGGCATTCATGCTGATGAAAAACGTTTACGGCAAGTGTTAATTAATCTTCTCAGCAACGCTATTAAATTTACCGATACAGGTAGCGTAACTTTGACCGTGAGCTATGCTTCAGAGGGAAAAATTCGCTTTCAAGTCCGTGATAGCGGTATAGGTATTCCCCAAGAAAAACTCCAAGTGATTTTTCAACCCTTTGAACAAGTAGGCAATCATCGGCGACAAACAGAGGGTACTGGTTTGGGATTGGCAATCAGCCAAAAAATTGTCGAATTAATGGGAAGCACTATTGAGGTTGAAAGTCAAATCAATGTAGGGAGTATTTTCTGGTTTGATGTCAATTTACCTGAAGCTGATGAGTGGGTAAAAACATCTCAAATTGATGATAAGGGACAAATTATTGGTATTAAAAACTGTCGTCCTAAAATTTTGATTGTGGATGATAAATGGGCAAATCGCTCAGTAATTGCGAATTTACTCAGCCCCATTGGTTTTGAGGTAGCGGAAGCCGTCAATGGACAAGAAGGTTGGCTGAAAGTTTGGGAATTTCAACCAGATATTGTCCTGACTGACTTATTAATGCCAGAAATCGATGGCTTTACTTTGATCCAGCGCATCCGTAAGTCAGAAACATTCAAAGATATTGTGATAATTGTGTCGTCAGCAAGTGTGTTTGAAAGCGATCAACATCGCAGCATTGAAGTAGGCGGAAATGATTTTCTACCTAAACCAGTACAGGCAACAACTCTCTTGCAAAAATTGCAGCAACATCTGCATCTAGAGTGGCTTTATGAAGAGCAGAAAAATGAATATCAGCTAGAGCTAGATCATACTGAGCTAATTGCTCCACCCATAGTAGAACTAGAAACTCTGTGCAAGTTGGTAATGAAAGGTAACTTTAAGGGAATTATTAAACAAGCAGCATTAATTGAGCAGATGGATAAAAAATATATCCCCTTTGCGAAAAAGCTGCATGAACTAGCAACAGGATATCAAGACCAAGATATCTTGGCACTCATTCAATCTGATAAGTCAAAGCTTTGACAAACACCAAAAGACATAATTAATTGTGTCTTTTATGGGTTCCCACACGTCCTAGAGGTTGTATGACTCTGGTAACTGAACAAACGGCGACAGTTCTAATTGTTGATGATAATTCTGCCAATTTAGGTGTCCTATCTGATGCCCTAGATCAAGTTGGCTTAGAAGTATGCGTAGCCAAATCTGGCAAAATAGCCTTAGAAAGGATTAAATATGTTATACCAGATTTGATTTTACTGGACATCATGATGCCAGAAATGGATGGCTTTGAAACCTGTAATCACTTAAAAGCTAATCCTGTGACTAAAGATATTCCAGTTATCTTTATGACTGCATTTTCTGATACAGCTAATAAAGTCAAAGGTTTTGAAGTTGGGGCTGTAGACTATATTACCAAGCCCTTCCAACAGCAAGAAGTTTTATCAAGGGTTAAATTGCACCTCAAATTACATGATTTATCAGTAAAATTAGAGCAGAAAAACGCTTTATTAGAGCAGAAAGTTGGAGAAATCAGCCAAGCATATCAAGATTTACAAGAAATGCAACTGAAGTTAATTCAAAGTGAAAAGCTATCTAGCCTAGGACAGATGGTTGCTGGCATTGCCCATGAAATTAATAACCCAGTCAATTTTATTTATGGCAATCTCATTCATGCTAACGAATATACTCAAGAAGTCCTGCATCTTTTAAATCTTTATCAAGAAGAATATCCTCATCCTACACCCCGTATTCAAACAGGACTTGATGAAGTAGATATAACTTTTATTCAAGAGGATTTATTAAAGCTGCTCAACTCAATGAATATTGGTGCTAAACGTATTCGTGATATTGTACAGTCTATGCGGATTTTCTCGCGTGTTGATGAAGCCAATATGAATGCTGTAAATATTCATGAGGGCATTGATAGCACACTGATAATTTTGAATTATCGCTTAAAGTCTAAACCAGAGTATCCTAGTATTGAAGTAATCAGAGATTACAGTCAGTTACCACTAATTGATTGTTATGCTGGGCAACTGAATCAAGTATTTATGAATATTATTGCCAATGCTATTGATGCTTTAGATGAATATAATCAGCAGCGTTCATTGGAAGAAATTAAGCAGCAACCAAGCCGCATAGAAATTCATACTACTATGATTGACAAGAATCAAGTAGCTATTCACATTGCAGATAACGGCCCTGGTATAAATCAAGAAGTCCTAGCAAAGCTATTTGAACCATTTTTTACCACCAAATCTTCTGGTAAAGGCACTGGATTAGGCTTATCAATCAGCCACCAGATTATTGTCGAAAAACATGGTGGCTGTCTCTCTTGTAAATCTACACCTGGACAGGGAACAGAATTTATTATTCAAATTCCCATTCATCAAAAAGTTAGTCGAGTGGCTTAACTGTCATTTGTCATTGGGTAATTGGTAATTGGTAATTGGTGTTTGTTATTTCCCCCCTGCTTTTTCCCAGTCCCCAGTCCCCAATCCCCAATCAGCTAAGGCAACCAAAAGTTAGGTAGGATAGATTTGCTCAATTGACGGACTGTTTGATTGAGCGATCGCGCTGCTAGGATGTGGGGTTCATCTGTTTCTACTGGTAAAATCTTAGCTGGCTGACCTGCTCCTAAATAGGAAATTACCGAATTTGCGGCAGCTAAACCAGTAACATAGGCTTTTTCCTGCGACCATGAACCATGAGGGGTGACAATCCAATCACCACTCATAAACACATTGGTAAAACTAGTTGTAGCTGGTGACATATAGCGATAACTCCCTGGTGCAAAATGAGTCACCGCATTGGCTAGGCGAATTACACTTCTATCAATCACTTTTGCTTCTCGAAAGGCTGGGATACAAGTTGTTAAATAACGCTGAACAATAGCCACAATTTCCTCATCATTTAAATTGAGGAATTGATTAGCATGATAAAAATCAGCTTCAATTACTGTTCCTGGTTCATTTTTATATTCATCATGGATGGCGTTTAAATCAAAAAATGTCCATCCTGTAGTTGCATCAAAACCAAAGCAAGCATTAGAAGGGCGAGGAATATCAATTTTACGGTCAAACCATAAGCGAGTTGCTAAAACATCAATTGCTCCTAAATTATTTAAATTGCGAAATTCTTCGCGATTTTGTAAGCTGCTGCTATTAGCCACTATTTTCTTCATGCCAGTGATACCAACAGCAAAAATTACAGCATCAGCCTCAAAAACTTCATCGCCACAAACTACACCTGTGGCTCGATTATTACTATCTACAATTACATCAGTAACTCGTTTTTGAGATAATACTTTTGCACCTGCTTTTTCAATACGGTTTACCCAAGGACTAAATATTTTTTCGCCAACAGTTCCTCGGCACCAAACAACATCAAAATCAGCTTGATGCGCCAAAATAAAAAAGTACAACATTCCTAATGTAGCAGCGGCTGAGCATTGTTCTCCAGGGGCAAATAAACCTACCAATAACATCGGTTCAAAAGCTTCTTTATAAAGTCGCGCTGAGACCCCAAAATCTTTGAATAATTCCCGCGCTGTCACAAAATCATAACGCTGCCAAGCATCAGGAGAATTATCAAAATCAACTACAGCATAAAGTAAAGGTAAGGCACTCAAACGGTCAATTAATGGTAACCGTTGAAATTTAGTGTAGAGAAAAGTTCCTAAAGGAGTGGGTAACCTTGGTAAGTCTTGGAAAATTGGTGATTCTACTTCTAATCCCGCAGGAGAATATTGAGCAGAACGAGTCCAAGTTGTAAAAGGATTAATTGCTAATTCATTAATGAGTGCAAAAATATTTCTGTAAGGATACCAAAAGCCATGTATACCTGCTTCCACAGAACGTCCGGCTGCTGTTTTCCAACCAGCAACCAATCCCCCAGGATAAGGCCCAGCTTCTAGAAGCGTCACATCATATCCTTGTTTTGCCAGATGGTAGGTAGCCCCTAAACCAGCCCAACCTGCACCTACAACAACTACCCGTTTTTGTTGTGACTCTGCTGTCATTTCCACCTAGTCTCCGACTATTGCTATCTATAATTAAATTTAAAGTATCTGTAAACCGATGTTAACATTTCATCGTAAAATTACTGACAAATGTCAATCATATTAGCCTGCAATAGTCACAGAAATTAGATAATTAGCACAAGTTTTATCTTAAACAACCGCGTTTTTAAGGAATTCTTAAACAAGAAATCATTTTGTTAATTATTTAATGTATTTTTAATGAATTAAGCTGAATAAAACAGCACTTGCACTTAATAGTTAGTTAAGAGTATAACAGAAAAAATAGCTAGCTATTGATTAAGAATCTTATTATGACTCAACTAGAAAAATCTAGAAATAGCCTAAGTGACTTTCAGTTGCGGGATGGTATTTATTTTCCCAAAAATTATGAACAGTTAAATAGCACTGAACATAAACAGAAATGGGATGCAATTGGTAAGACTTATTATGGTTCTCAAAAAATTGAGCAGGGTGCTGCAACATCAGCTATTAAACAAGATTACACTTTGCTAGGTGGTAAACCAGGCGGCACATGGAATAAATTTCCTGAGAATAAGTCTGTTGGTTCTATTCTAGAAATTGGTTGTGGTTATGGACGCGCTCCATTACACCTTTCAAAAGATAAAAATCTGAGATGTGAAAAATATTATGCTATTGATATTTCCGAACCTTTACTCAGAAGATTAATTAAAGTAAAACAAGAATACGATTTTTTCCCAGGTGCGGAATTTAATATAATTTGTAACTCAGCAGAAATCTTACCGTTAGCAGATAATTCTGTGGATTTAGTAATTTCTAATTGTGTTTTTATGCATATACCAGATGCACAATTAAGAAACTTATTAGCTGAGATATTCCGTATCCTGAAACCAGGCGGCAGTTTTGTGTTTAATCATTCTTTCCACAACAAAGCTTGCCCATCACATATTATCCATAATTTCATTAGAAATCTCAACATATTTAGCAGGAATCCTATCTATCTCAAGCAATATTCAGCCAGAGAAATAGCAGAAATGTTGAATGATGCAGGGATAAAAGAAAAGTGTCCACAATATACAGTGGAACCAACAACAGAATATGCAATTTTACCAGAAACTATCAAGGGTATTCCATTACCATTTGCGAAAGCATTTAATAGAAGCCTCAAGCCTTCAGATGCTTGGAAAGAAACTTTAGCTTATGGTTTTAGTGCTTATAGCAATCCACTAGCATAGTAAGCTGATACGCGCCTAGATTAAATATTCTGGCGTTAGGGCTGTCAAGGGTCAAGAGTCAAAAGTCCAAGCTAGCCTTTGACCCTGGACTCTTGACTTTTTGACCTCTTGAGCGCGAAATATACAATTTAAATGCGTAACAGCTTAGTAAATAAAATCTTTTTTAATTATTGGGAAACCATTGTTAAACAGTGGTTTCCTTTTTTATTTAAATGGTTAAGCGTCAAAGGTCAACTTTCAAAAAATAGGTGAAAAACTATTACCAATAGTTTTGAGTTTTGAATATTACCTTCATTGCTTATTGTGCATTACGCCGTTATTCAAATAGAGATTCTTTATGGCAATTGTCAAATTGCTATTGTGGAGAAGCGATGTTCTAAACGAGTGAGACGTTCTGAATAATTTTTTATAACTTGCAGCGCAAATACCGGAGTTTCTTGCACTGCAAAAATAAATCTTTGTTCATTTAGAAAAGCAAGCTGAACATCGGTTTTGGCAATAGCTGTATAAGTTCTATTTTTTATGCCTACAAGTACGCCTATACCAAAAACTTCTCCTGGATGAATTGTTTCTATAAGCTTATTATTGATGAATATTTGAACCTCTCCTTGGATGATGCCATACATAAAATCACCCGGCTGTCCTTCTTCAAAGATGACTTGTCCTGCTGAAAATACTTGAGGATCTGGTTGTTTTTGGAAGATGCTGATTGTTTGTACAGGACTTAACATAAAAAAACTCCTAATGCTCCGTTTCTAAGCCTATGTGTGGCATTGTAATTCCGTCTGTCACAAATGTATATAGGAATCAGATTTTATTTATGAAAAAATATTAGTAACTCACACACAGCATTGCTCCAGGGGCTTTACGCTATCGCTAACGCAGCCTACATAAATTTTGGTAATCAGAAAACCAATCTTAGGAGGTATTGTAAAAATATACTCTCTATGAATTTTACAAATTCTCTCTGAATCAGAGACAAGGAGATAAAAAGAATCAAAAGTATAGCGAATAGTTATTGCACTTTAACTAATTGCTCAAAATTTTCTAGCTAGCTGTTCATGCTATCAATCATAATACAACCTTGGAAAAATATCTCTTTAGCCTCTAGCATTCAACGAAAATTTTTATATACAGTGGGTAGTGAAATTTACCAATTTGTTCGCTATCTTCAAATATAGAGTAGAGTGCAATATTAATTGATATACAATGGATGACTCAGTATTTGTGATATTTCTTAGCTTTGGGTTTCTCTGGCTGATAATGGGAGTTGTAGGTTGGATTGCTTTTCTGAAATCTGAAGGCGAAGAAATTAAGTTTGGTAAATGGGGATTAGTAGTTGCTATTCCAATTTTGATACCGATAATTATTACCTTGATTATTGGTGTGCTGTACCACTAATTGCAGCATTAATTATTAGCAATAATTTAGAAGTATGGTGTGTTATGGGGGAGTTTAATGCATTATGAATGAGATTAATGTTTATGCAATTACTATTAATAAGTAATATGGGGTGCGCTATGCGATCGCGTAGCGCACCCTATTACAAAATAATTTATCTATGATTCATTATGTTGAGCTTGTTTTTGTAAGTACAGTTGATCGCAATACATTGCCCAAGCAAAACCAAATAAACCGCTTAAAGAACCTGCGATCGCAGCTATCATACCCCATCCTAGTGGCCCAGCCCAGTTGGTAATCTCTTTAAGAACTGCTGTACTGGCTTTGCTGACAACATAAGCTGTCCCCGCGGCTGCAACTGTCACAAATCCTAGTTCTGTCAAAATATCAACCAGTTCTTTTTGAGATAAATCCTCTGTAAAATAAATTCTCCAGATGTTGGTGTACATCAAAATATCAGAAGCAGTTAGCAGAATTTGTTTAGGAAGTTCTCCACCTGGAGTTGGCGTTGCTGAGGCTGTACCACTACCAACAGCGTAAGTTGCGATCGCTAAGGCGGTGTCTAATCTTTTTTTGCCTAGACTACTCACAGGCGTATCTCCATAATTATCTAAGTACTCTGCCACTGTGGGAGTAAATCTAATATAGCAATCCGATTTGATGTATTGAAAATTTTGGTCGAAAACCTCGTTCTTCTAGGAATGCTTTTCTTGATTTATCTGTCAAGAGTCAGCAGCAGTATTTCAAATCAATGTTCAATGTCTTGCCCTTGCTATTGAAGATATTGCAAGTTTATTTTATCGATTCTAGTGCCGTAAAAATATTGGTAATATTGCTGTTACATACTTTGTGTTGGTGATTGTAAAAAAGTGTGTGTAGCTGTTTAGAGGGGAGATTTATATCAATGCTGGAGTTGGGTAAAGTACAAAGTTTACTGTAACGCTAGTTGTTGGGTAGAGAAATTCGGGAGGATAGAGGTAAAAAAGCCGAGGAAGCAATCCCAATAAGAAATTTGTATCCCCATGTATGAAAGCCGTCATGGACTTTTACTCAGAACTCAGCACTTTCAAGCTAGAGAGGATAACCTATAAATCATTGAAATTTCCTCTACCTATTCTCTTGGACAAACGCCAAATAAGCATTAATACATTTTTTATTTGCAATATTATTAATAATTTAAAAAATCAGGGAAGCAATGATAAAGATTTTGTTAATTGAAGATGAGGAAGCAATCAGAGAAAATGTTCGCGAAATCTTAGAGATGGAAAACTTTGAAGCCATGACAGCAGAAAATGGTTTGATTGGTATCCAGAAGATAGCAGAACAAACTCCTGACTTAATTCTTTGTGATGTCATGATGCCAGAATTGGATGGTTATGGTGTACTCAGTTTTTTACAGCAAAATGTAGCTACTGCACATATTCCCTTAATTTTTCTGACGGCGAAAGCTGAACATTTAGATTTACGTCAAGCAATGGAATTAGGGGCTGATGATTATCTGACGAAACCCTTTACATCCAAACAATTGCTGAAAGCGATCGCTACTCGGTTAGAAAAACAAGAAGCTATTACTAGGCAGTCTCACAAACAAATGGAAGAGTTGCGTAGTAATATTACACTGTCTCTTCCTCATGAGTTGCATACATCACTAAATGGCATCATTGGATTGTCGGAATTATTGATAGAAGACTATCACGCGATGGATAAAGGTGAAGTCTTAGAAATGCTAGAGCTAATTAATACCTCTGGTAAAAGATTATATAGATTAACTCAAAATTTTTTACTATATGCAGAGCTAGAATTATTAGCCAAAAACCCAGAAGAAATAAAAGCGCTGCGAAGTGAATTACATGAAAGTGATTCTCAGAAAATCATTACAGAAATTGCTTTAGAAAAAGCTAAACAGTCAAGTAGGGAAGCTGATTTACATTTAGATTTGCAAGATATCACAGTTAAAGTTTCGGAACCACACTTAAAGAGAATTGCTGCAGAAATTATTGATAATGCGTTTAAGTTCTCGCCTTCTGGGACTCCTGTGCAGATAATCAGCAGCTTTAATGGAGATGATTTTAACTTGGATGTGATTGATTGCGGACGAGGAATTAAAAGTGATGAGATTGCGAATCTGGGCGCTTATATGCAATTTGGGCGTAAACTCTACGCGCAGGAAGGTTTAGGATTAGGATTGATTATTGCTAAACAATGTATTGAACTTTATGGAGGAGAATTAAATATAAATACAATTCCTGAAAAGCATACTATTGTGAGTTTTACTCTTCCATCCTGTCAGCAAAGTTGATATTTTAGATAATCGATTTTTCGTAAGTAAGATGCCTATTTTCCTAACTGAAATTACAGCAAATTGTAAGTTGCTGAGGTACAGATAATTATAAGGGCAAGGCAGTGCCTTGCCCCTACAGGTTTGTATGTAAATGTGTGAATCAAAAAAGCTGTATAGATAATTTGTAATTACGAATTACGAATTATTTTTATTTGTTTTGCATAAATTCTGAGCGATGTCTTTGCGAATCTGTTGTAATTCTGGAGATGGTTCGGCTACAGAGTAGGCTTGTTGCAAAGCATCTGACCATAACTGAAGATTAGCAAAATACTGGGCTTTTGCTAAGGCGATCGCTTCTTTTGTTGCGCCTTTGGTTTGCAGCTGTTGTTCTAGAGTTTGTACTTCTGCGGTGATGCGATCGCGTTGTTGCGTCTCCATCACTTGAAATGATACAGAAGGAAAGGGATTGTCACCACGATACACGATCCACTCATAGGTTTGACCGGGTTGTAGTGTTTGTCCGGCGTAAGTTGTACTCTGCTGATTCTCCACAATCGGTTGATTCCACAAATCATCTGTATCGCTACCAGAGGCGCGGACTATGATATTTTGGATTTGACCTTGCCAAACAAATAAAGGGCGATCGCTCCAAATTTGGGTAGTTTCATTTGGTATCCCAGGGGAAATAGGACAAAAATTGTTAAATCCACGTGCGGCTGAACGTCGGCGTTGACGCTGGAATAAGGTATTAAGATTAAATACGTCTTGCCAAGCAGCGATTTGGAAAGTTTCTCTACTGAATGCTGTTTCGGGAGAAATTACTACAGCCAGAATACTTACTAGTGTTGATGCTGCTGCTAATAATAGGCAAAATTTCACTACTGAAAGCTTATGAGTATTTTTTTGTTTAGGACTCAACTTAGTAATACCTGAAGCAGCTATGTAGGGGTAATTTATTTCAGTAATTACTAATGATTTAGGTAGCAAATTTCTGTTAGGCATCACAATATTTCCTCCTCAATACAGGTAAATATCAATCCCAAACATAAATTAAGGCAATTCTATTAATTTCTATAGTTACCAGAGGTGTGTTACGCTAACGCACCCTAACAGCCACCAACAAAATCGAGCATTATAGCTCATAATATCGGTTTGTATGTTGACGTTTACTTCGTCAAAAGTGTGCCTTATTTTTATAAAAATTTAGTTGCTGTGTAATCTAATTGCGTAATATTTATACATATTTCTCCTGCTATTGTTAATATGCTTCGGTTCATGGAGAAACAGAGCCAGGGAAACTCAATTTTTAGCAATCTGGAAAGAGCGTAGGACTTCTCGATAACAGATAAACCAAAAATAAAGTGTAACGTTCAGTCCGCTTAACAATTTAGGAGTACCTTCTAATAAGCTAGGAGTACCATTACCGCTTAAATGTAGTGAATCAACTGTAATAGCGATAAATAATAAAACTATACCAGCCGCCAGTATAATGTATGGCGTTGATTTGATTTCTTTTCTAAAAGCTAAGCCGTAGAAGATGGCAAAAATCGCATATATACATATAGTTACTAGCTTAGGAATACCAAATTGTCCAATAATTATATGAATGCGATAGATTTCATTAATTAGAAAACCAGCAGTTAGAATGGCAGAATAAAGAATAAACTTATTATTTTTATTATTAGGTTTAATTTGATTGAGTAAGCTAAAACTAAACGCACAAACTACGGGTGGGATACAACATAAGATTTGAAAACTATGGGTTAATAATCCTGCGCCGGGATATTCTGGGGCGGGAGGTGGTAAGAATAACCCTCCGACTGATACATCAAATACTTTATTATAAATACTTAAAGCAATAATCAATAGTAAACAAAGGCTATTAAACCCAACAATAGTTTTGGAGAGTGACATATATAGTAATGATTTGAGCCGGGAACATCAAAAGATTATTGCTAAGACAGATAAGCTGTTACGCATTTAAATTGTATATTTCGCACTCAGGTTGTCAAAAGTCAAGAGTCCAGAGTCAAAGGCTAGCTTGGACTTTGGACTCTTGACCCTTGACAGTCCTAACGCCAGAATATTTGATTTATGTGCGTATCAGCTTATCAGTTTAGTTAGTTGTGAAGGTGAAAGGAAAAGGACTCAAGGTGTTTGTTTCCCCCCTCACCTTTTCGCCTTTCCTTTTTCCCTGCAACCGAACTATTGAGATGGATATCTGAATCTACACTCTCTATATACAATTGCGGGTGAATATTTTTCTGATAGATATTCTTTAATTTCTAATTCTTGATGGAAAATTCATAATTCAGAGAATTGCTTCTTGAATATTGGCACCGTTGAGGTTAGCGCCTTTGAGTTTAGCACCTCTTAAATTAGCTCCTCTAAGATTAGCTCCGGCGAGGTTAGCACCTTTGAGGTTAGCAGCTGCTAAATTTGCTCCTTGTAAATCAGCTTCGCTCAAATTAGCCTGAAACATATATGCACTACCCAAGTGAGCTTTGCTAAGATTAGCTTTGCTAAGATTAGCTTTGTAAAGGTAAGCGCCAATTAATTCAGCTTCGTGGAGGTTAGCTTCGCTGAAGTCAGCTGCAATCAAGTTAGCTTCAATGAGGTTAGCAAAACACAAGTTAGCACGGATGAGCTTGGCTGAACCTAAATCGGCATCTCTTAAATTAGCATTAGTTAAATCAGCCCCAATAAGATTAGCATTTGCGATCGCAGCACCGCGCAGATTCGTCTGGCTTAAATCGCAACCAATTAAATTTGCATTGCTGAGTTCTGCTTGTGTTAGGTTAGCACCACTAAAGTGAGCAACGCTGCAGTTAGCTGCACTCAAGTTAGCTTCAACTAACTTGGCATTTTCTAGGTTAGCGCTACTCAACTCAGCGCCACTGAGGTTGGCGCGCACCAGTAAAGCATTACTTAAATCTGCTCTAGCCAAATTTACCCCTGCAAGGTTTGCACCCCTGAGGTTATCGCCAGAGAGGTTTGCACTACTGAGGTCTGGTTCAATTTGCTCATTTTGATTTCGCCATTCTAGCCAAATAACTGCACCAGCTTTCAGTAAAGCCAAATGCTCTCGATTCGCCATTGTTTCTCCTTTACTCCTGACGACCCTGGGGATTTGTCCGACCTGTAACACTTTCAATTGCAGCTAATGCACCAGCTGCACCTGCAAGAATATCTCTTTCTTGTCCGCCTAAGTATAATCTGCCAAAGCTACCAACAGCTTGCACTTCTAGAATATTAATCGACGCAGCTTTTTCAGCTTCATTCGCCGCCAGCGCCGCATAAGCAGCCGGCTCAACTTCTAAAACATAGAGAGTTTGACCAGCTAATAACAGTTGTCCTCGGCGGGTACGATTAATTAGTTGGGTTTGGTAGGCATCAATATTGCGGATAATTTGGCTAGAAACAACCCGCGGCTTAATACATTCCTCGCGTTTTACGCCTAAAGCTGCCAAAATTGCTTGACCTGCCGATCGCGTTTCTCCTTGCGAGCTAGAATGAACTTCTAAAAGGCCATAAAGTCTTTCCACTACCTGTACTCCCGGACGCACAGAAGCAGACTTCAAGGCGATATCGGTAATTTTATTAATCTCAATCCCCGGAGAAATTTCCACCCACAGCGATGTATCCCCAGGTAATGGTAAGAAACCTTGAGCTACTGTTCCCATATATGCTGCATGTTGAGGTTGCAGGTTGTCGAGAAATACGAAACTGCGTAGTTCTATTCCCAAGGTATTGCGCTCCAATCATGGGGGTAAATGTAATCTGTTGCAATATATGAGTGTGATATTAATACGGGATTGGAGTCAAGAGTCAAAGGTCAAAAGTCCAAGGTCAAGAGTCCAAAGTCAACAATTTTTGACTCTTGACACTTGACCCTTGACAGCCTCCACGAAAAAATATGAGGCTCATCTTGAGAAAAGCTAAACTATATGCGCCAGTACTTGCGATTTACCCAATTCGCTAACTAAACGGTGTGCTTGGTGTTTGTAGAGGGGAAATTGTAATGTTGCTGGTAATTGTTTCATCAGGGTTCTGGCTGTTTGCATATCGCAACCGGAAACTCGCGCCATGACTGCTGCGCCTTCAAAGGCGGCTTCTGGGGAAAAGGCTGATTCTACGCGGACTAGCAATTGGGGAGGTGCTAAACTTCCCCGTTCCACTCGCTGTAATCCTGCAATAGTTGCTAAAACAATTAGGCGATCGCCTACCGCCAACCTGATATCATCGGAGGGCATAAACTTCGGGATTTGCTGGTTAGCTTTGACATGGAGAATCGGTACTATGCCATAACCGTAAGCAATTTCCCCTAGCAATTTGCTATTGAGGGTATCATTAGTTTCAATTTGATATTCTGTGACTAATGTGGTTTGGTTGTTGAGGCGAAACAAATTCAGGACATTTTCGCCAAACGCTGCCGCCACAAATGCTTCTGCAGCCAGGGCATAAACGCCTAGAACTCTGGCATAAGGTAGTAATTTCGCGACATTCTCGCTAAAACGGGGGTCTAAAGTGCGAATTACTAAATTAGCTGTAGGATTGCTAGCATGGGTCATTAATGCAATTTCTAAGTTTGCTACCTCATCATCAGTAACGACAAGCACGCTTTTAGCTGTATTTAAATTAACTTTACTGAGGGCATTTTTGATATTGCCCTGAATTAACGGCAAGGTAGATAATGTACCAGGGTCAATTTCATTAGCAGTCACACCTACTAATGGTTGCTTGAGTTCTTGTAATAGCTGGGCTACACGTTGACCAACTCTCCCTAAACCAATTAATACTACATGGTCTGCTTTGGGGATTGGCAGACGACGCTGGGAAAATTGAAATTTAGCAGCTAATACCCGTTCCGTCATCACAGCGTAGACAATACCGACAAACACTGTACCCGCTACAGTTTGACTGATGCTAAATAAATGCAACCACCAAGGAATTGCAAAAGGTAATTGTAGCTGTCCAAATAAATTATCGTAGCCGCCAATGCTCAAAACTAAAGAGACATTTAACGCATCTTGGAAACTGAGTTGGGGATATTGCAATTTATAGAGTAAAGTTCCACAGAAAAACAGACTCACCATAAACATCCCGCCAACTAATACTACACGGCGGATTTGGCTACTTTCCTCCCAAAACTGAAGCAGCGCATTGTGGATATTTTGCCACTTCATCGCAGTCATTATGGTAGGCAAAAATTGCTGGCGACTGCTAGCAGGTTGTATTGAGCGAGTTGCTAGGGGATCGTTGACTTCAATATAAGCAATTGTATCGCCTGGCAATACTTGAGTATTTGGTTCCCATTTGTGAAATGCTTGAGGTAGGGTGTTTCCAGCTTTAGCATGAGCTAAAATCCGGCGATGAGTTGTATTAATTTCTGATAATAGGGAATGTTTAGCCCAAGGATGGGAAGCATCTATCTGTGTTCTAAATACTCTCAGCAAATGATTTTCTAAGGTGAAAAAGCTTCTGGTTTCACTGCTTAAGGCTGCAAGGGCGAAGCTTTTAGCTGGTAATTGCGTAGCTTCAAAGGCGACAAAATTACCCAGATTGTGACTGAGTAACTCATTGAGATTTTCCTGTGCAGAACGAATAACTAAGCGAATTTGTGGATTAAGCGATCGCGCGGCAAAGGCGGCAGCTATATTCACACGCTCATTACTAGTTACAATCAGAATGGCTCGACAATTTCTAATTCCTGCTTGCTCTAATATCTTCGGTTGGCGACAATCACCAATAATTAAATCATCTACTAAATCCGGTAAGTCGGGAATTTCCCAGCGTTGAATATTGGTAATTTCTATAGCATTGACTTTTGCGCCAAACTCTTTGAGGACAGATACGCAATATTGCCCTAAGTTTCCTAGCCCACACACTAAAAAGAAGTTGGCATCTATCGTGGTATTCTGTCCCATAATTAATGTTGATTGGACAAAAAGTTCTGACTAGTAAAATATTAATATGCAGCTAACAACGCTTGCTTAAAATCAGTATATTTTATTGTAGTAGATATCTGGTGTTCTATTCTGCAACACAAAATTTTTAAATTAGGTTGATAGTTAATGAGGTCGAAGTAAATGATGGGCGCAGTGAGAGTTGCAATCAAATTTAAAAATGCAGTAGATGAAGAATTAATACTTCGTGGCTTACTAGCACCAAATCTACTCCGAGAATGTGAAGTCATGGGGTTAGTAGATACAGGTGCAGTTTCTTTAGTAATTCCATCAGAGATAGTAGAACAACTGGGGTTAAGAATTGTCGGACAAAGAGTTGCACAATATGCCAATGGTAGTCAAGAAACTATAGGTGTAACTGGCCCCATTATTATTGAATGTGAAGGACGTACAACAATTGATGAGGCGTTAGTGGTTGGTAATGAAGTATTAATTGGTCAGGTAATTTTAGAAAAATTAGATTTGCTGGAAGATTGTAAAAATCAAATATTAATACCAAATCCAGCGAATCCTGATTATCCAGTAGCAATGATTAAATAAAGATATAGCAGTACTAAATCATTTGTCAAAAATTAGATCCCCGACTTCTTCAAGAAGTCGGGGATCTGCGCCTATCGTAATTCATAATTCGGAATTATTAACCGATGAATGTAGGTGTTTAGCATTGCTAAACCCTTACCTATGTGCTGCAAAAAATAAACTTAAACAAGAATTCAAGACACTGCAAAACCTGTATATTGTCGTAATTCTTCTGGATGGAAAGCTAATACAATATCTTCTTTAGGTATACCAGCTTCTATCAGTGCTTGTGCTAAAGGTTGAGAACAACCATCATATTGAATCCAAACTTTATCACCAATGATATCAAGATGTACAGTACAACCATGTACGCGCCTTACTCCATCCCAGCCTACTTGTACTACTTGATAACGGTCATTTTCTATATCAATAATTGGTAAAGTATCGATTTGACCGTGATAAGGTTTATGCTTGGCATATTCATTGATTATTTGTCTGACAATTTCCCGATATTTAGTTAATTTATCCATTGCCAAACCCTCCCAGTTTTTTCGTCAAATACAATAAGTTTTATCTGTATTCGGTTGACAATTAGCTGACCCAAGCGTTCTGAAAAAATCCCTTCATAAACTCGTTTGGCAACAGCTAAATACAGTATACGTTCTGGCTCTAATTCTAATAGTATAGTGCGATAAATATCATACTGACCAACTGCTTCTTGCAAGTCGCTTACAGGAGAAGGACTGATAAAACTTTTAATTTCAACTGCTATCTTTTGATTTGCTTTTTCTGCTGCAATGGTACTGTGTTCTGCACCTAAATCTACATATAAATCTCTACCACCGTAACCCAAATATAAAGGATCATCAGTAATTGTCCAGCCATCTGCTATTAAGGCTTGAATAACTACATTGTGGTATATATCTCTAGCAGGCATGATTGAGAAAGTGTTAAGACAATGCAATTTTAAAGTTAAATATCACTTGGAGTAAGATAGCATCAGCAATTATACCGCTAAAGGTGGATTTTCTTCACCGAAATTAGCCACTTCTACAAAACGTGCAACAGCTAAATTTTTTCTATTACTTTTAATTCTTTCAATTTCATGCAAGGTTTCTGCTGTAAGGTAACTCTCACCACATTCAGGACAACTGATAACAGGAATATTTTCAATTACTAGTAAATCCTTACCTTTACCATAAGTCCTAGATACTTTACGAATATTTACTCCTTCGTTGCCACAAAAGTCACATTTCATATAATATTTTCTCGTCTTATAGTTGATATACTGTAATGATAACTAACTTTCCTGTAGCACCTAGCTTGGCAACAACTTCCACTTCTAAGCCATCTTGATTTGTACCTCGAATACGATATTTTGATTCGGCAGTTACTTTGTCTTTTTGACGTTCTAGGATTTCGCCTGAAAGAATAGCTTGTTCGATATTGTCAATTGTTAAATTGTCATCGTTCATTTCTTCTTCTACGTGGAGTGTCATTACATATTGAAGTGATGTAACTTTCTCTCGCATTCTTTGGAGAATTTCATCGAACATCGTATCTGTTAATTACGGATTTTCTCGTACTACAAAATTCTACACCTAATAGGGAGAATACCTAGTACGAGGTATGGTCAAGCTACAACCCGCAAGGCTTCGTAGAAAATGATGGGTTTATAAATCTTAAAAATTGTCTGTAAGCTTTAATATGTTAAACTTTACAAGTCTCGACGCGAGAGAAGAGACCACGCCCAACCCACCCCCCATTCCACAACCCCCAAACCGACCGACCCCCACCCCACCCCAAACCATAAAGGGAGTTGGGCTACAGGTGCTGTGAGGTCAAACGTCATGTCGTTGTAGTACATCCACTCTTGCTCGTTCTTCCAGCCTACTGTTTCACCGAAAGCATCCCAAATTTTCTCGTTATATTCTCTAGTTCCACCCAGACTTTGATAAATCCGCTTTTGCACAGAAAAGCCAAAGCGCCCATTGCTGTATTTTACCCATAACTGGTCTATCGTGCGGAGGTCTTCGCAAGGAAAGTTATCAATATGTTCATCATCAAGCAAGCCTTCATTTTCTCTCCCAGCTAAAGCTAGCATTACTCGCCCTGTTTCTTGATCCGCTTCTTTCCACTCCCCTGCGGCGAGTAAGTCACGCAGTCTTGTGTAGTACAGTGATTGATTGGGTGTCCATTGCATAGGTAGATTTGGTGGAGTTTAGGGATATTTTTTGCGTAGTATTGTAGCGTTATTCTATTATGCGTGGAATAGCTGATTTTAAATATATCGATATAGGGCTGATATTCTAGATGGATATCTGTGGTAGCGTTGCATATTTACAGGATGATTTGTCTTACACATAGATGGAGAGAAAATGATTGACCTACCGTTTTGGTAAAGGTGCGTTACGGCAGAACCTAGATATACGTGGGGTTGCAAAGATTTTCGCTGCCGTAACACACCCTTGTATATTAAAAAGAGTAGTAGACCGTCACACCCTAGGTCAATTAAGACCGCTTCGTAGCATGGGTCACTACAACAATCTCCATGACAGAACTCGAACAGTCGCCAGGGGCAAAACTTGAATTACTGAGATTTAAAGTATACAGCCCGTATCGGGCAAGGATGAGTGAAATCAAGGGGATGTTAATCTACCAATATCTACAGAATCTGTGAGAATCAAACATGGAAAATATTGGTCAATGGGTAGGCATTGATGTGAGTAAAGCCACTCTAGATGTTTATATCCGTCCAATGGGTAAAGCCATGAAAGTGGCAAACACAGAAATGGAAATATCAACTCTTGTAGAGCAACTCAAATCCTACGATTTAAAGTTGATTGTACTGGAAGCAACTGGAGGTTTAGAAACAGAATTAATTATTCAATTACAGGCAGGACTTTTACCAGTAGCATTAATCAATCCGCGACAAGGACGAAATTTTGCCAAAGCTACGGGTAGACTGGCGAAAACAGATGCCATTGATGCACAAATTCTGGCACATTTTGGGGAAGCAATGAAACCCCAATTGTTAGCAATTGAATCAGAATCAGCGCGTCAATTATCAGAACTAATTAGTCGTAGAAGACAATTAGTTGAGATGCAGACTGCTGAAAAAAATCGCCGTACTCGAGCTCGTGGTAAAGCTTTAGCAGATATTGAGACGCATATTGATTACCTTGATCAACGTTTGAAACAACTTAATCAAGAAATTGAAGAATTGACCGAAAACAATCAACAATGGATTGATAAAGTCAATTTACTCAAAACTACTCCTGGAATTGGTCAAGTTATTTCTACAACTCTAGTTTCTGATTTACCAGAACTAGGAAAGCTCACTGCTAAACAAATCTCTCGCTTAGTAGGAGTTGCACCAATTAATCATGATAGTGGGCAACATAAAGGTAAGCGAATGATTAATGGTGGTCGTGCCCATGTTCGAGCAACTCTTTATATGGGTGCTGTGGTTGCAATGCGTCATAATCCCGTGATTAAAGCTTTTTACGAGCGCCTTGTTGAGCGTGGTAAATCCAAAAAACTTGCTCTAACTGCTTGTGTGCGTAAAATGTTAGTCATTTTAAATGCAATGGTTCGAGATAATTTGCCTTGGCGTATTTGTGACAACTGTCACACAATTGCTCCCGTTTAGCCATAACGACTTTTTATACTCTTAATTAGTCTCCCCCGTGAGCGATCGCTCTGTCCGGGATAAATTTTTCATGCTCTTTTTTGTCCACACGAGAAATCCAGCAACTGGGGAAGATTCAGCGGCGAAGCGGAGTGGCTGGTGCGGGCTGCGACCATCTTGACTACTAGCCACAAGTCCTTTTGCCCGTACCAGCCACCGCTGAATCTAGCGCAGCGTTCCCCAGTTGCGTCAATCTTCCTAGTTGCAGTTTTTTGTTTGCGATCGCTTGACATTCAAGACAGTCGCTACGTTTATCACAATATGGGGGAGCGATCGCACTTTGATTGATGGTTTAACGCTTTTTTTGAGATATTTTAGCTGGTGCGTTACGGCAGAATCTAGATTTACGTAAAGCTTCAAAGATTTTCGCTGCCGTAACGCACCCTACGTTTATCACAATATGAGGGAGCGATCGCACTTTGAAAAGCAGCTTTGGTTATGAACAATACCTCATCCATAGAGAACATTGGTTCCTTCATAACCAACGTGATCGGGTTGTCTATCAACGAGCGCTCATCCATAGAGAACATTGGTTCCTTCATAACCAACGTGATCGGGTTGTCTATCAATGAGCGCTCATCCATAGAGAACATCGGTTCCTTCATGACCAACGTGATCGGGTTGTCTATCAATGAGCGCTCCTTCGTTGAGAACATCGGCTCCTTCATAACCAACCAGATCTCATTTGTAACTAACCAGATTTATCTGGTCTTGTGTTTGTTGATTTTCACACATAATTTGAAGTCAAAGGTGCAGATCCCCGACTTTTTGGAAAAGTCGGGGATCTAATTACTTCTGATTCCGAATTACAAATTCTTTCAATGCTGCTACCAGCTGATCAATATGCGTTGCTTGATGGGTTGCCATTGCAGATATGCGAATGCGGCTGGTGGGGACTGTGGGGGGACGAATGGCTGGGGCAAAAATCCCCGCCTCTTGTAAAGATTTACCTACTGCTAACGCTGCGGCGGCGCTGGGCAATTGAAAACATAATATAGGTGATGCTGAAGGTAGTAATTTTAATTCAGCTACCTGTGCTTGCATTGACTTTTTTAAGTAATCGACATTCGCCCACAATTGGGTGCGGCGTTGTGGTTCTTGTTGTACTATCTCAATGGCGGCTAAGGCGGCGGCTGTGTCTGCGGGTGAAAGGGCTGTGGTGTAAATCCAAGTGGGGGCGCGATTGCGTAAAAAGTCAATTAAGGTGGCACTGCCGGCGACATATCCGCCTAAACTACCTAAAGCTTTACTCAATGTGCCAATTTGAATTAATTGCTTACCTGTACAGCCAAAGTGTTCTACACAGCCTGCACCAGTTTTACCTAGTACGCCTGTAGCATGGGCTTCATCCACTAGCAGCATACAGCTAAATTCATCAGCTAAATCTAATAGTTCGGGTAAAGGACATAAATCGCCATCCATACTAAAGACGCTATCGGTGAGAATTAAACAGCGTCGGTAATTTTGTCTTTGTGCAATTAAGTGATTTTTTAAAGCTGTGACATCACAGTGGGGGTATTCAATTATTGCTGCACCACTTAGGATTGCGCCATTTTTCAGGCTGGAGTGATTGTACTGGTCTGAAAGAATTAAATCGCGCTTACCTATCAAAGCTGCGATCGCACCTAAATTAGCTAAATACCCAGAACTAAATACTATAGCATCTTCTGTTTGTTTTAAAGATGCGATCGCACTTTCTAATTGTCTATGTAATTCTCGATGTCCGCTAAGTAGTCGAGAACCTGTGCTTCCTGTGCCAAATTCTTGAGTAGCTGCAACCCCGGCTTTAATTAATCGCTGATCCCCTGCTAACCCTAAATAGTCATTGCTGGCAAAATTAATTACTTCTCGCCCCCCTAGTAACACAGTAGCACCGGGAGTTCCATTGATTGTTTGTACTGAGCGATACCAATCTGCCTTACGAATTGTTGTTAAAGACTGCTCTAGCCAAGCATAAGGATCTGTCGCCATATTTAACACTCAGTACGTCTAACTAACACATTTTATGCTCCTTATATAGCAAGGCTTTTAGCCAACAGGAAAAATGCGTTTGTTTAATTGGTTGCGAGGGGATTTAATACTTTTGACTTTTGACTTTTGCGAAAAGTTGCGTGGGCGGGTTTCCCGACTTGAGCAAACTTTTCAAGACGACTTTTGACTTCCCCTCTGGGGTACTTACAATTTAGCACTCAGCTTGACTGCTCAGATGAGCGATCGCTTGTTTAATCCAGTCTTCCACATAAGCGTCTTTGGGCAGTCCAATGTCTTCGCCAACGACGTGCAAGGCGTGGCTAACTTCGTTGGGGGTATAGCCCAAAGCAAAGAGAGTCATTTGCACTTCTTCGAGAATACCTGGTGCTGGCCCGCCTGTGGCGACGAAGAAACCAGCTGATTTACGCCATTCGATTAGTTTGCTTTTCAGTTCTAAACAAATGCGTTCAGCGGTTTTCTTGCCAACACCAGGGGCTTGGATGAGAATTTGGATATTAGCAGCGATAATTGCTTGGACTAAATCGGGTAGTTCCAAGGTGTCTAATAAAGTAATCGCTAACGCTGCACCAATACCACTGACGCTTTGTAAGTGGCGGAATAAGTCCCGTTCTGCTGGGGAAGCAAAGCCATACAACAAGGGTACTTCTTCCCGGACTTGGTAGTGGGTAAAGATTTGTACCATTCCCCCCGATTCGGGTAAAGACTTGGTCAGCCGTTGGGGAATTTGCAAATCATACCCAATGTTATTAACCTCAAGGGTCAGAATAACGCGATTATTACCAATTGTTTGAACACCAGCTACGATACCTTTGAGATAACTAATCATTCTAAAAATCCAAAATATTTTAGTCCTTCCAGAATGCCACCTGCACAAAAATCTTGTGCGAGGTAACGGCGGTCAGCGGGATATTGATTATGCCACTGAAGTAACTCAGGGCGCGCATTCCCGACAATAATCCCCCGTTCGTTGCCTACAGCAAATAAAGCAATATCATTACCTGAATCACCACAGACAACAGTTTGTTCGGCTGCAAATTTCCACTTTTGACGTAAAAACTGCATTGCCTGACCTTTATCGCTGGAAAGGGGAACAATGTCAAGATCAATTCCACTGCTGTAGATTAACTTTATCTGTAAATTATGTTTTTGCAACTGTAGCTCAAGTTGCGATAAAATACCAGGTGCTACTGCTTGTTCTAAGAAAAAGCTGACTTTAAAGGGACGCTGTTCGGAATCTGGTTGCAAAATTAACTCAGGATATTTTTCAGTTATCGATAATACTACATCCCGATCCCAACTCTGCGAAAGAATTTCTGACCAACCAGCATCAGGGTTATCACTACCATCGAGGTAAATTTCCGTACCCACAGATAGAACGAGGGCATCTGGTTGCATCAAATTTTTTTCAATTTGCAATTCTCGATATAATTTTGGCGATCGCCCTGTAGCATAGACAATTTTAGTACCGTATGCTTGGCGATGTTGCTCTAAGCGATCGCTTAATTCTACAAGTGCTTCATCATTGCCTACGAAGGTATGGTCTAAGTCAGTGACAAATAAAAAACAGCTCACAGCAACTCCTTAGGTTAGATTTTCCACCAACAACTAAGCTAAAACATAAGGGACTGTGAAAGAAAAAAATATCTATCGTTTTCCGTACTTTTGGCGCTGATGTGGGATGCGTTAGCGATTAGCGTAACGCATCCAGCCTCGCTTAAGAATTTTCGCTATGATTTCGGGATTTGGGAGACGCGATGAATCGGTTGTGCCGCAGCAGACGCGATGAATCGCGTCTCTACAAGATTTAAACGTCAACTATCCTAAAAACAATTTGTAGGCGGGGTTCTTGTTTTCATCCCAATACTGGTAGCCCAGGGTATCCAAAAATGCTTGCCACTCTGCCATCTCTTGCGGTGGCACTTGAATACCAACAACAATTTTTCCGTAATCTGCCCCATTATTGCGGTAGTGGAACATACTAATATTCCAGTTAGGACTCATGGAACCGACGAATTTCATTAACGCCCCTGGACGTTCGGGGAACTCAAAGCGGTAGAGTAATTCATGATCTGCTAAAGGTGAATGTCCGCCTACCATGTGGCGCAGATGCAGTTTTGTCAGTTCGTCGTCGGTGAGGTCGATGGTTTCAAAACCGCAACTCTCAATAGTTTCTCGCATCTTCACCGCATCGGCGCGGTTTTGAACTTGCAAGCCGACAAAAATATGTGCTTCTTGGGCGCTGGCAATGCGATAGTTAAACTCAGTTAAATTACGATTGCCGATACATTCACAAAATTTCCGCAGACTTCCCCGTTCTTCGGGAATGGTAACTGCAAAAATGGCTTCGCGACGTTCCCCCAGTTCGGCGCGTTCAGCGACAAAGCGCAAGCGGTCGAAGTTCATGTTCGCACCGCAAGCGACAGCGACTAAAGTTTGTCCCTCAATTTGTTCTCGTTCCGCGTAGGCTTTAGCAGCTGCGATCGCCAATGCTCCCGCAGGTTCTAAAATGGAACGGGTATCTTCAAATACATCTTTAATCGCCGCGCAGGTATCATCGGTGTCTACCAAGATGATTTCATCTACATATTGCTGACACAGGTGAAAGGTTTCCTCTCCTACTTCCCGCACTGCTACGCCATCAGCAAATAAACCCACCTGAGATAATCTCACCCGATGTCCAGCTTTCAGCGATTGACTCATCGCATCTGCATCCACCGGTTCCACACCAATAATCTTGATTTCTGGACGCAACCGCTTCACATAAGCCGCAATCCCCGCAATTAATCCGCCACCACCAATCGCCACAAAAATTGCATGGATGGGTTGTTGATATTGCCGTAAAATTTCCATGCCGATGGTTCCCTGTCCGGCTATGACATCGGGATCATCAAAGGGGTGAATGAAAGTAAGTCCCTTTTCGGCTTCTAGTTGCCGGGCATAGGCATAGGCATCATCGTAGGTGTTACCATGTAAGACCACGTGCCCACCCCTAGCTTTGACTGCATCCACCTTTACCTGGGGTGTGGTTACTGGCATGACAATAATCGCTTGCGTTCCCAAGCGACTGGCAGATAAAGCCACACCTTGGGCATGGTTACCAGCAGACGCAGCAATTACACCTTGCTGTAATAAATCTGGTGGCAGGTTTACCATCTTGTTATAAGCGCCACGCAGCTTAAAAGAAAATACTGATTGCATATCTTCTCGCTTCAGCAACAGCTTATTATTCAGCCTGCGAGACAGATTCGGCGCATACTCTAAAGGTGTTTCCTGGGCAACATCATAAACGCGGGCAGTGAGAATTTGAACCAGGTAGTCACAATACATGAGCGTCAAGGGGGTAGCAGATGCCGATAGATGATAATTTTACGCTACTTTATTGCGCTTCGCGTGTCATTTGTTATGAATGAGTTTGGGATACTTGTGAATGAATAAGGACTTATGCCAATTGAAACCAAGAATGCAATAAACGGGTAGGGGCAAGGCAATGCCGTGTCCTCTACAATCAATATATATATTGATGTGTCGCAAACATTAAGTCATACCATTTTGAAAAAGAACGCGACAGATGGGTTGGTAGGGGCACGGCATCCACAATCTTGTGGTATACCAAATTATCTTACTGGTGCCGTGCCCCTACAAAGACTTTATTTGTCGCAAACATTATTTAAATTGGTATCAGTCAGTGGAAATCAACCCAACTATGTTAAAAACATAAATCGGCTTGAAATCCTTACCAATGACCAATGACCCTTACGGGTTCGGCAGTTGCTTCAAGTCGGGGAACCCGCCCAACGCACTGCCTCACCAATGACAAATGACCAAGGACTAATGACAGCCTCAGCCAGTTACCTTTAATTTCGCAATAAATATTAAAGTGGTATACAGCAAGGAATCACAATACATCCACCCTCAGCTTTGGTTTGGAGAGTTTGCGCTGCTATTTTACATGATTGAAATCGCTGGGGAACTGTTTTGATAGCTGTCATCAAGTCTTGATTAATTAGAATGTACTTTACGTAGTCTGAGCAAGATTCGCTTCCATATAGCAAGCGATGGGGACAGGAGAAACCTTTACGTGGAGAAAGATGTTTTTGATATATATTCAAAGATGCGATCGCAGCTTTGGTAGCCAAAGTTTCCATCGTACTAACTGCCATAAAACAAGCCGAATCAGAAACTACGATTTAATCTTGTACTCCAGTTAGCAATGATAACTCTATCAAAAGGTCTAACTTCAGAATTCCTGAGAGGTGGGGGAAAGGGTAAGGGGTAAAGGGGAAAGGTTTAAAACCCTTCCCCTTTCACCTTTTCCCCAAAACCAATTTTAATTTCAAAACGCTTAACCGAGTAGTATTGACCCATTAACCAACTCTCAAAACCAATGATACCAGCAATCATTGCCTTTCTCATTATTGGCATAGTTATCACCGCAATTTTAATCAGTCCCCTGTTAATTAAACAGCGCCGTAAACGTTTAAAATCTCGACCTTTCCCACCTCTATGGAATGCCATTATTGAAAATAATCTGCCGATTTATCTCCAACTTTCACCCCCAGAACGCAGACGGCTACAAGGACATATTCAAGTCTTCTTAACCGAAAAGCAATTCATTGGCTGTAAAGGATTACAAGTCACAGAAGAAATGAAAATAACTATTGCATCTGTGGCTTGTTTATTATTACTAAATGAACGAGGCGAATACTTCTCAAAATTGCGTTCAATTTTAGTTTATCCCAGCGCTTATTTAGTAACTGAAACCGTCGCTACTGGAGAGTATGTAGTCGAAGAAAGACGAGAAGCAAGATTAGGCGAATCTTGGAGTCGCGATCAAGTTGTACTTTCTTGGGAACAGGTGCAACAAGACACGCAAAACTGGCAAGATGGACATAATGTAGTGCTGCATGAATTTGCCCATCAATTAGATCAAGAAGATGGTAAAGCTGAAGGTGTACCTATTTTGCCCAATAAATCAGATTACCCAATTTGGGCACAGGTAATGACCGCAGAATATCAGCAACTTTGTAATGATGTGCAGCAAGGCGTGAAAACTGTGATTAATAGCTATGGTGCAACAAATCCCGCCGAGTTCTTCGCAGTCGCCACAGAAACCTTTTTTGAGAAGCCTCAACAGTTGTTACATCAGCATCCGCGATTGTATGAGTTACTGCAACGTTACTATCAAGTTAATCCTCGGCAATGGGGATTTCAGGACTGATAAATAAAGATTTAAGGTAGGGTGTGTTATTGCTGAGGGTACGGCACCTTAAACCTTTGATAATGCGTCGGTGCGTTGCGCTGCGCGACAACACACCCTACATTTATTCTTTTCTCTCAGCACTCAGCACTCAGCGATGTTTCTGCTGCATTTATAGCAGTTGCGATCGCATTCTCAATGGCAATATCTTTCTTGGGGAAGATGATATTTTCAGAAACAGTACGTTGAGCAACTACAGCGCACACAGCAGCAGCGGCAAATTGATATACTCCTGCCATTTTAAATAGTGTGCCGCATTCCATTTCATAGTTCAAGATGTTTAAGTGGCGATATTCTTCAGTAATTCCCTGTAGCGATCGCATTAAATATGGATTGGCTGAATCCATGCGTTCTTGTCCTTCATAAAAGGTATCTACTGAAGCTGTAATTCCTAAATGATACTCAAAGCCTAATTCTTGCGCTGCTTTGACTAAAGCGACTGTGAGAAACGGATCGGCTGCGGCTGGATACTCGATAGGTGCAATATCATTAGCTGCACCTTGGCGACACAATGCGGCATTGCTAATCACAATACTACCAACAGTTACATGAGGTTGAATTGAGCCGCAAGTACCAACGCGAATAATTTGCCGGATTCCTACCTGGACTAATTCATTGACTACAATACTTAAGGAAGGCGCACCCATGCCACTGGTCGCTGATAAGATAGGGCAACCGTTGGCTAAATATCCTAAATAACTATTCAGCCCCCGATTATCTGATAATAATTTCACATTTTGTAAATGAGTTTGAGCGATCAGAGATGCACGTTCTGGATCGCCAGATAACAGCGCTAATGTAGGCGGTTTTGCACCCAAATCCGCTTGTTCAAAGCCAATGTGGTAAAAGCGTTTACTGCACATAAGGCAACAGAATTTAGTTCAGAATCATCTTAAGTAACTAAGTAGGCACTATGATGATGTTCTTTGCAATTCTTGTAAAAGTTCAGTGCTAATAGGCGATGTTGCCAAAATTGGATGCTTAATACCTCCCCAAATACTTCCACTGCGGAGACGATGTAAGGCTAATATCTCTGGAATTTGAGGAGAAATTATCACTTGCGGCGGTGCGAGTTGACCAAGCGATCGCGCCCGTTGATAATGATATGACTGTGATAACGCCTCATCTAGTTGTTGAGCAAGGATTTCTTTTGTGGCTTGTGCTGAGTCAAGTAGTAAAATATACTGGGCTGGTTCAGCGAGACTGACTAAGCTTTTAAAACAGCCTTCTGGTAAATTCATGCTATGCAAAGCATCATGGACAAAGTTGGATTGCAACTTCTCCCCCACTAAATCGCTAACAGCTTGATGTCTTCCCAGAAACTCTAAACAGGGGGTTTGGCGATAGTAATGCGTCACCCGGATGCGATCGCCTATGCGATAACGATACAAACCGCCTTTCTGTGACAAAATTATTGTGTATTCTCCTCCCTGATTGAGTTCGTGTAAGCGATACACCGAACCGCTATTATCCTCAAACTCAAAAAACACTTCATCCAGAACCGGAACATAACCACCCGCAGCAATTAAAGGAATTGTCATCGGTGCTTCGGTTGCTAGCAGTCCCTTACCTTGAACCAACACCCCCGGAAACTGCGATCGCAACCCTTTGGCTTGATCAGCGGCGTTAGCGCTATCCCAACAAGAAATCAGCTTTAAATTTGACCATAATTGCGTCCAAGGTATCGGATTTTCGCCCAAAAGTTGCAAGCGATGGCGCGATATTTTATTGTGTAATTCTTGCTGTAATAATTCCTGATTTTCTTGGATATATTTTAAATGTACTTGTAGAAAGCTTGGGCTCCAAATCGAAATAATTTCTAATTTTTCTGCCTGTAATAAAGCCAACGCCAACTGATGTTTAAATTCTTGTGCATTATGTAGGCGATTAAGGTTATTTGGCATTACTAACCAAGGATGCAGCAACCACCGCAACCAGCCATCTAAATAATCTAAGTCGTCTTGTAACGCTGAGGAATCTGCGACATTTAATTGCGGCGATATACAAGCGTAAATTTTACCAGTAGAAAATCTGGGGCCATTTTTAATTAAATCATAAGCCCATACACAAAACATTTGATTAAATGAGCGTCGTAAAGACAGAGTATAGGGAATCCATTTTATCGCCCCACTACTACCAGAGGTTTTTTCATAAAATAAAATTGGTTCGGTAGTTAAAGGTATTTGCTGACGCTTTTCTTGTCCTAAAATCCAAGGCTCTAATGTATCGTAATCAACAATTGGCACATCTTGCCAATCTTCTACAGAGCGAATTTTTAAAGCTTTGCCATAGTCGCTAGCCATCAGGCGATCGCAAATTTCTTGCTGTATAGATAGCTGTGTTAATTCTGGATGATTTAAAGCTTGCTCGAAGCGTCGGTAAGCTGGTGCAAAAAGTTTTCCAAATAGTTGAATAATCGAACGCATAATATCAAAATTTACAGATGATTTTATCCCAATACTTGTCGGTTAAGGGCAAAAGGATAAGGGGAAAAGGGGCAAGAAAAAACCTTTAACCCTTACCCTTTCACCATTTCCCCAAACCAAATTAAGAGTTTAAAATCCTTAACCGAGCAGTATTGGATTTTATCCTGTCTGCTGTTCATATTAATTTGTAAATAAGCTAAGAATTATTCCACCTGCTGATTAGGATAAATATTTGTCCCAGCCGGAACAAAGGTAGCATCACTAATCACTACACCAGGAACAAGAACGCATCCAGCACCCACAAATACATCGTTACCAATTGTGACTTTCTTGACATACAACATTAAATCTTGCTTGCGGGGTTTAATGATATGAGACGAGATAGTGACACGATGTCCCATAACTACGCGATCGCCTATTTCAATTAAACCGCGATCGGCAATTTCTAATCCAGGTGTCCAGTAAACATTTCGCCCTACTTTAGCACCCCACAATCGCAACCAAAAGGAAAATGCACCTGGAATTAATCGCAATATTGTTTCCAATACGGGAATTGCAATATAAATTACCTGAATTTGATGACTACCCCACCAAGGACTATATGAGTTACCGCGTAAATAACTAATACCTTCCTGCACAGGATATACCCATTGATGTAAGCGGTAAATTAGCACAGGTAACCCATAAAGAGAAAATAGCACTGCTAAAATACTAAAGATACTGGGTGAATAGGCAAGGTAGATGATAGCAGCCCCAGTTAGTATTAATATCAAGGTAGGAAAAAATAAGAGAATTGTACTTAAAAATGTCATAGAAATAGGGCATTGGGCATTGGGCATTGGGCATTGGGCATTGAAAGAGTTATTTTCATATCTTTGTTGTAAATACAGCATATTTCAGGTAAATGAGTTACGCGGGTAGGGGCAAGGCAATGCCTTGCCCTGACAATTATCTGTACATCACCAACTTTTAATCTGGTCAATTATGGAAATGGAAATAAAAGTTTCTGCCTTAATGTTAAAGAAGTAGAAATTCCGATTGCTGATGGTAAATCTTTGCTTTCATAATAAGTTTTATGGAACTTATCCCACAATTTCAAGTTAGCCCCATAATTGCAATTAAACACTTCACTGCAATGATGCCATGCATGATCCTGGGGTAAAATTAGCCAGGGAAATATAAATCGATATAGCCAGCTATTTTCATCTATTATCAAGCGGCTATGTCGCCATAAATCTAAGGCAGAAGTTAGACTAACCCCTAGCAAATAAGCCATTGGATCGGATAGAAGATACAAAAATAAAGTGTGTACCCATAAATAAACAATTAGCAAACTTGTCCATAGTGTATTACGAGAAGTACCTAATACATCCATTTGCGTAACAGTATGATGCACTTGATGGACTGACCATAGAAATTTGCTATGTAATAAGCGATGATTCCAATAATATAAATAATCAACAACAATAAAACTAATAATAAAAGCTAAAATGGGTGCAACTTTTAAAAGTCCTTGTAATGGCGGAAATATATGATGATACAGCCCATAAACTAAAGTAGACTGCAATAAAGGAATCAACATTCCTTGAATAGTTAATCCTGTCAAATCTAATATCCAATCTTCGCGACTTTTCACTTGGAATTGCTTTCGACCAAATGTATTGCTAATCGTCCATCCAACTAATCCGATAAAAGCTGCAAAAACTAGAATTTGTACAAAGATTTGCATAATTAACAAAATATAATTTCTATAGGCTGATACGCACCTAAATCAAATATTCTGGAGTTAGGACTGTCAAGGGTCAAGAGTCCAAAGTCCAAGCTAGCCTTTGACTCTGGACTCTTGACTTTTGACAACACCTGAGTGCGAAATATACAATTTAAATACGTAACAGCTTATTTCAGCGTAACGCATCTCTCCCAAGGCTTTTCTTTTGTTACAGCTTATATCAAATTACTACAGATAATTCTCTTCTTGCTCTTTTTCTCTGAGATGAAAAAGTTCTGAGCAGAGTCAACCCTTGCTCAGATTTTGCGCTTGCTCAATTATCACCTGCCTAGATGATTGGTAATTCCTTAATTATTCACTAGAGAAAGTTCATCTTGTTGATTTGCAGCTTCTAGTTTAGCTTGCTTTTGAGCTAAATATTCCTTGACGCTGTCAGCATCAAAAAACCAGGATGAGAAACTAGAAGGATTGTTGATGCCATTTAAATAATCTTGAGTAACCTCTGGATTTTGACTCATTGCAACCATAATATCTTGCAAATAAGCTGGGGGTGACAACAAGCAGTCAGTGAAAGCATAGGTGTACTGAGCATAATTCCAAAATTCATCAAATACCCTTTGCATCCATGAATCATCAAAGCGTTGGTTACCATGTTCAATAATTCGTTGCTTAACTAAATGAGCCATTTTCGTAGCGCTATTGGCTCCTTGTCCAGTTAGAGGATCATGTAGGATAACAGCATCACCTATACCCATAACAGTTGCACCTGATGGTAAGCGGCCAATTGGCTGGCGGACGATTGGTGTAATTGCACCATTAATCCATGCATTTTCATCTGCCAATTTCATATCTTTAACTACTTCGTAATACCCTGGTTTAAACTGTTTGATGGCTTTTTTGCTCATCTCCAGTAATTCTTGACCACTTTGGATATGAGTAAATTGATCCATTGACCCGCCAGGATAAGCTTCCAAGGCAATTACGTGAGCAGAAAATTTACCCTTATTATAGAAAGGCATCTGAATTATTTCGCCAACTTCGGGTATCACAGTCATTTTACTAGTGCGTAAATCAGCAGCATCGCTGTGCAATCCTGTGACCATTACTCCTGATATATGGCGCTGTGGTTGATCATGTGGGGATTTTTGCTCGTCTCGCTCAAATAAAGTTGAGAAGGAACCTCGACCAGTAGAAACCACAACTAAATCGTAATTTTTAGCACATTCTTCTAGATCTGCGATCGCCATTGCTTTAACGACCAGTTCACCGCCGATTTTGACAAACTCTTGCATCCAGGTAAAGAATTTGAGGCGCTGATCTACTGCTAACCAAGGCTTTTCTAACGGCGAAGATATAGTTAAGACCAGGTTTCCTTCGGGGTCGTAGACTTCAGAACCGAATAAATCGCTACCAGGAAATTCCTCATGCCAAAAGTTGAGCCTTTCTTCTAGTTGTAGCGCATCTGGAAACAATACCGGCATTGCGCCTGGCTTACCATTGAGTATCGCTTCTGGTGTGCGATCGCTAAACAATGTCACTGCATAACCTGCATCAACTAAACTAATAGCTAAATGCAAACCTGCTTGGCCTGCTCCGATAATTGCAATTCTTCGCATATTTCCTCTCCCAAATTGGCGTATAGTTGTTTGGTTTATTTTTGACCGTCAAATTAACTTCACTTCTATAACCACACTTTACGCAAGCATTAGAGAGAGATTGATTGGAATTACAAAATTAAACCCAAAATCTTACTTTTACAGATTGATTTGGTAATAATCGCGGGTCTTCTCCACGAGAAATTGCACTTCTAATTGACTCTACAAATACATGAATTGTGTCAGCAGGAGTGTTAGAAAATTGTGTACCATATTTTGCGATCGCTTCCCCTTGAATCCCCAAAATTTCAATGTCCTGGCGGATAATATGTTGAGCAGTCCACCATACCAAAGGACGTGCTAGTTTGTTCCAAATACCATAGTTGTAGGTGACATCTGTATACACCAAAGTGGAATTATCGGTTTCTGGGATAGATTGACTAGTAATAAATAGATGGCGATTGTATCCCATTTGATATTCCACAGAGGTAATATTGGGCATATAAAAGCGATCGCAATGTTGAATCTCTGCACTTTCACGATTAAGAAAACGGCTATACCAGCCTAAATTAATGGTTTCATGGCGATACTCTACTAAAACTGCACCATTTTCCCTTTCCACAGTCATTTCTAGCTTTTGTTGGCGCGAGGTACGAAATACGCCAGGATGTACAAAAGCTGTGTGGGGAATATCAATAAAATTCTCTGCACAATTAGTAACGTTGTTAGCAAAACGATTAATTACCCGCACCGTTTCCCAGCCAGCTTTTCCATAATATGGCATAGAAAATGGCTGAAACTCTTCGCTGGGAGTCTCCGCTAACCGCACATATATATAACCATCCTGTTCTTTGGTAGCGTAACGCTTGGCTTGACGCTGCTGCGAAGGTTTGAAATCAACTCCCTCTGATGGCACAGCAATCACCTTGCCATTTTTATCGTATACCCAACCATGATAAGGACATTGCAAAGCACTTTTACAGACTTTACCAGTTGATAGACGACTACTGCGATGCAAACAGCGATCGCGCAACGCTACAGGTTGTCCATCTTCGCCACGAAATATCGCTAACCACTCGCCTAAAACAGTTCTTGCCAATACCTTGTTTGGTGGTAGTTGCTCACTGAGTGCGACAATATACCAAAAATCTGCAAATTGCATAGTTGATAGTGTTAGGTTATGCGAATTTCAATATTAGTTGTCAGGTCAAGTTGACAGGCTAACCGTGCTTTTTGATTGTCGGGAGCTAATGTATCCAACATCTCCTGTTCATTAGGTAGGGGAGGAGGAATTTCACCAATTACCTCAACTAAGCAAGTTCCGCAAATACCAGTGCGACAACCAAATAATACAGGTGAATTTTGAATTGTCAAATTCTCAGATAAATTTTGATGCGGTTGCAGATTTATGGGGGGATAGTTAGTTCCCGGAAAGGATATTTTACAAAGTTCAGGCATAATTAATCAATTAATTCACAGGGACAAAACTTAAAATATTTATCACTAAACAGCCTGTGATCGCACAATTTGAAATCTGCATTGAAATAAGTAGGATTAGGCATACAATTTGCAGATTGTATACCCAATCGATTTTATTTACCTAGCTTGCTTTTTTCGTCAAACATCAACATTTATCTGTTCTATCTGTCTAGCAGCTTTCTCCCACAGCTTTGCTGAATGTTCGTCTTGCCAATGAGTTCTCAAATTTTCTGCTTTTTTGTGGCATAAGCGCTCTAACATTTCTAAAATTGCAGATAATGTCAATTTATCAAGTAATGTTTCTAGAATCTCCATATATTCTTTGTGCATGATATGTACCTCTTGGATGTCCACTGATATATTCTGACAAAAGCTATGTAGATAACTTTTGTTTTATCAAATATATAGATTAAGTTTTATTTCGATTTTTATAAGTTTTAAACTTTTGAAAAGCACTTTTTTGATTTGCTAGATATCGAGCCAGGGAATTAGCTCCCATAATTGACATTTCTCGATTTTGCTGCCAAAGATAATCGAGTTTTTCGACATATACTTTATAAGATGCCATCGCTTCTTGATGGGTGGAAAAACTGCGATGCAAGCCTTCCGATTCTTCAGTAAAACAGCGACGCATCATTTCTTTAGCATCATTGTCGCTCATAGAAAAAATTGGCGATCGCAACAATTTATAAATCTTGTCATACAGCGCTGGATCATACCAGAAAATTCCGTTAATTGCTGCCGAAAAGTGAAAGTGATCGCGCTGACAGCCAAGCAATCCTAAATTAGCAACTAGGCTCTCAAATGCTGTTGGTGGTGGCAGGCAGGTAACGACATCGTGAGATATAATTGTCGAACTATTAAAATGAAAACTTTCATCGAGAAAGTGATAGTAAGAGATTTTAGCAGGAATAGGTGCAGTTTCAGGATGAGGATGTTTTTGATAATAATTGCTGAGTTTATGCTGGACTAATTTACCATTTAGTGTCCGCACTCCCCGGACTGTGAAATACTGACAAGCTAAAAATGTATTATTTGCAGAAATCAATCCAAAGTATTGCAGTTGAATTTTTTTCCACCAAGTTTTGAGAGCGTTTGTGTTAGCATAAACCATTGTTTCGGTAAACGGGCCGCGCATGGGGTAAGTAAATATAAGTTCCCCAAATAATGCTTGCTCAACCTGTTTGGCAATTGTACGGAAGGCGTTGATATGCGCTCTTTCTTGAGAGGATTCTAAATCTAAAGTATCGCAAATTAAGCGGAAATCTTCGTGAGCATAAAGTCCGGCTGCGCTAGTTTGATTAAAATATATTGTGGCAATCTCAGCAGAAACAATTTGCGAATAGTACGCTACCCAATAAAGTTGATTTAAAATGACACGTTGATGTGGGCTAGATTGTTCCCATAAAGTTGTACCGTATAGTAGAGAAAATTCTTCGGGATTCCAATATTCGTTTTGGCAATCTTCATAGCGAAAGTTGGCGGTTGCTTCATCCATTAAAGCAGTATGATCTTGCTGTTTGTTACGGGTGTGGTTAATTTGTAATTTACGATAAGTGGTTGGGTTGTCTGATAGTTTTTGAATAGTATTTTGCATATCAAAGTTTTTACGTTGAGATGAGAAGTATTAATAAAGCTCACGCAAAGGCGCAGAGGCGCAAAGAAGAGTAAATAGTTAATAGACGCATTGATGAGGGGGGAGTGGTGAAAATGCGCCGCGTTCGTCTAAAGCTTGTACAATGGCTTCTGCGGATGCTCCACCCATGAGCGATCGCAATATCTCTAATCTGGTTCCACTGTGGGTTTGGGTATCCAGTTGTTCGAGGATTTGGATTTTTTGCGATCGCGTCAGATGTCCTTTTACCTGTTCAATGGCTGATAGAACGCTTTGCGGCCCTAGTTGTACCATAGATAGAAAGCTGGCTAATATTTCGATTGCAGCTGCTTTGCTTGTTGGTGAAACAGGATTACGGTTAAATAGTATTGTTCCTGTACCATGATGGCGAGATTCTGCTTGGAGAAAACTGAAAAAAAGTTCTGCGAGGACAGGATGATGACACTCTTTAGACAAGCGGCGGTAATGGCTTAATCCCCATCCTTCTAAAACTACTTGTAGCACAAACAATAATACTGTTTTATCTGCACTTTCAACTACTTCTGCTAGTAAATTTAGAAATGGCTCGTTGCTATTAGTAGATGCAATTTCCGGTAAAAAATTGATAATTTGGCTGAGGTGAGTAGCTTCATCAGCGCTAAAAAGTGCATAAAGCATTCGCTCTTCCACTGTTTCAGCTAGCAATACCATTTTTGCCATGTAACCAACACCAGCTTTTTCAATAAAATAAGATTCTGCTAACAGGCTATGATTGGTAAGTTGAAGTATGGCAGATTGTTCTTCTAAACTCGCTTGTTGAAAAATTTGGACTTGATGTAAATTGAAAAATTCCGCATCCCAATAATTTAATTGTGGTTGTGAAGTCTTATCGTTTTGATTAGGTAATGCTGCTGTTAATATTCGCCGCAGTTTATCATCAAAATTTATATGCGGTAAATCAATTCCAGCAATTTTATATGACAAATCAATATTTTTCATATCCAAATAAAGATGTATTAAATTACGAATTACGAATTATTTTCCCAATTTCCCCAGGTTAAAGCTTTTTGATAATTAACGTGCTGAATAAATTGCAGAATTGAATTATCTGCTTTTGTAGGAGTTTTCAAATCAAATTGTATAGTTTGAAATACTTGGGTATCGCCTTTAGCGAAATAATTACCAACCTGTTGCGTTAACCACAACAAAGCACGATTTATCAGCCATCCTAAATAACCATTGCGTTTACGAGTCACCAGAATTGTTTGCCCTTCTGTTTTGCCATCTTCTAACATTCGCAACGTAAAGATAATATAGAAATGCAGAAAATCTGGGCCTAGCGTTACAGTACCAGTACTGCCATACCAATAACACATACTATAGGTAACTTCTTTCTTATATAAAGGGCGAATCAGGCGAATTAACCAGGAATCATCACCTCCTCTTGTGATGTTGCTGAAAGTAATAGCATGAGGGTTGAGTTCTTGGTAATTAAATACAATTTCAAAAGGCAGATTATGTACTGTATTGAAATGGTGAGCATCAATTGCATTAATTAATAACACATTGGGATGGCAGTTTTTAACAAACCGAGTCCCCAATATATAATCGCAGTCTACATCTTCTAATTCCGGTACAAACGGCAATTTACTTGGCTTATTGTCTCCCACCCAAACCCAAATCATGCCGTATTTGTCTGCAGTTGACCAAGTTTTAATACATACAGGTAAGGGTTTTCCTAGTGAAGGAACTTCTACACAAATTCCGTGCTCATCATATTTCCAATTATGAAAAAAGCAGCGAATTCCTTCACCTTCTACTTTACCTTCCGCTAAATGTGCGCCCATGTGTGGACAATAGGCATCTACCGCTATTACTTGTCCACTAGCTCCACGATAAATTGCGAGATTTCTACCCAGTAAGGTTACAGCTTTTACCTTGCCAATCTTTAATTTTTTTGATGGCAATGCCCAATACCATCCTTCAACAAATAGTTTAGGATTATTAAAAATAGAGGTTACGCTAGTAGAATGCATAGATTTTATAATCTTTTATTACAAGTATAGCAATCCTAAATCATTTGTGAAAAATCACAGTTGTTGATATGGTGAACATTAGAAGTCATTGATAGGGTGCATGGCAGCACAAATGGAAGAGTTGATAGAGTTCATTCAGGCTACCTCAGACTCCAGAGAACTAAAACGGGCACTGGCAGTACAAATGGTGATGCAAAACTATAAACATTCAAAGATTGGAAATATTCTCGGAGTGTCTGTTGGTTTTGTAAACAAATGGAAATATATATTTATAGAACAGGGTATAACCGGATTGAGGCTAAAATACAAAGGGTCAAAAAGTTATCTTGACTCTGCACAAAGACAAGTAGTATTAAACTGGCTTCAACAGAAAAACTATTGGCATTTATCAGAATTAAAGGAGTACGTAGAAGATAATTTTGATGTTGTATTTGAGTCAAATCAAAGCTATTACGATCTCTTTAAAGACGCTAATATAAGTTGGAAAAAAACACAAAAAAAGAATCCTAAAAAAGACGCAGAACTAGTAGCTAAAAAAAAACTAGAAATAACCGCATGGCTGACGGCACATGAGCGTGAGATAGTATCTGGGGAACTCATAGTTTTTTTTGAAGATGAATGTCACCTATTATGGGGAGATATTTGTGGTTATATTTGGGGAAATACGAAAGAACGGATTGAAGTTCCAGTGATCAATGAACGACAAAGACAAACCTATTTTGGCGCTCTAAATTATTACACACAAGAGTTTCTAATTAAGCCTTGTAAAAAAGGTGATTCTAGCAACGCGATTGCTTTTGTACAATATTTAATTTCCCAGTATCCAAAAAGCCGTATTGCTTTAATTTGGGATGGAGCTAGTTATCATCGTTCTGCTGAATTTAAAGCTTACTTAGATAATCTGAATCAAGGATTAAGTGAAGATGAATGGAAAGTTACTTGTATGAGATTTGCACCCAATGACCCAACGCAAAATCCTGTAGAAGACATCTGGTTGTACGCTAAAAAATTTATTCGAGAGTTTTACCACTTATGTAAATCCTTTTCTCAGGTCAAGAGATTATTTGAACTCGTTACTAATCATCAAGTTTTTAATTTTCCCAAAATATTTATGTATGGTTCATTTTTTTCACAACTCATTTAGGATTGCTATATCTAATTATTTTAAATAGGAAAAAAATATATATATGACTCATGTTTGATTCTTAAATTTCACGTAGGATGCGTTAGCGATAGCGTAACGCATCCATGCCAAAGCAGAGATTTTTTCATAAATAAAATCGGGTTTCTATATAATTTGTTGGTGGTGCGTTAGGCTTCGCCGTAACGCACCCTACAATTTAATTATCTACGCCTATTTCATCGGTGTTAATCTGCATTCATCGGCAACTAAGTTCAATCATTTAATTCCAACAACTCTGGAGATTTTAAATTAGCCGCTACAGGTTGAGAAGATTGAGGACTAATCGAGTAAATAGCATCTGTAGTTGTTTCAAAACAATTAGATAACCCAATTGTTTGTAACAATCCAGAACGTTCTAATAGTTGTTGAACCTGTGGCTGTAAACCTGTGAGAATTAAACGACAATTATGCCTTGCCAAATCATGATAAATATCCTCTAAAGCTACTAAGCCAGTTGTGTCCATATTCGGTACAAACCGCAACCGCAGAATTAAATACTTCACTTCTGGTTGCTCTCGGAGGAAAGTAACAAACCTTTCTGCAGCACCAAAAAATACAGGCCCATCTACACGATAAACGGCAATTTCTTTGCTTAATTCTAAAGGAATACCAGGGGGAAATACTTCTGTTTCTGGGATTTTCGCTAAGCTTAAATCGCTCATGCGTTTGATAAATAATGCGCCAGCTGCAATCAATCCCACTTCTACAGCCAGAACCAAATCAAATAATATTGTGACTAGCCAGGTGAGAATCATCACCGCAAAGTCAGAGTAGGTAGCACGTAGCAGTAAGCCTATGGCTTCCCATTCAATCATCCGCAGACTAACTACCATCAAAATCCCCGCCAAGGCTGCTAAGGGAATCTGCGCTGCAAGGGGTGCTAAAGTCAATACAATCAGCGCTAAAGCAACGCCGTGAATTACCCCAGATAACCGGGTTTTACCACCAGAACGGACGTTAACCGCAGTCCGCGCGATCGCACCTGTGGCGGGAATGCCACCGAAAAATGGAATAATGATATTGGCTAGACCTTGACCAATTAATTCGCGATCGCTGTTGTGTTTCTCGCTCACAGTCATACCATCAGCCACGACTGCTGAGAGCAAGGATTCAATACTACCCAGTGCGGCTAAAGCCAAAGCGGGATTAATCAGTTCCCGAATTAAGCCAAAATCATTCCAGTGGGGAATACCTTGCAGCATTGGTAAAGCTTGCGGGATAGCTCCAATAGTGGGAACATCGAGATGCAAATAAGATGCGATCGCAGTTGCTAACACCAACCCCATCAAAGAACCGGGTATTGTCGTATTAATCTTGGGCCATAGAAGATTGGTTGCAATTACCAGCATTGCTAATAAAACTGCTGCCCAATTTAACGCTTCTACATGAGTTAAAGTTTGCCAAAGTCCTGGTAAAAAATGTTCTTGGCGTGGTAACTTTAACCCAAAGAAATTATTTAATTGACCACAAAAAATAATAACGGCAATTCCATTAGTAAAACCAGCCGTTACCGGATAGGGAATAAATTTAACTAATTGTCCCAGTTTGGCTACTCCTAAAGCAATCTGGATGATTCCAGCCATTACCCCAGCAATCCAAACTTTTTCTAATCCGTACTTGGCGACAATTCCTACCAAAATTACAGCCATTGCACCTGTAGGGCCTGTAATTTGGACTGGCGAACCACCAAAAATTGCTGCGACAATTCCTGCCACAATAGCAGTGTACAATCCCGCCTTTGGTTCCACACCACTAGCCACCGCAAAGGCTAACGCTAAAGGTAAGGCTACTACCGCCGCTGTTAGTCCTCCCGCCAAATCGCCCCGCAGGTTACTCAACAAGCGACTAACATCAAAAAATTGTGGTGCTTCTACAGTCTTAGCTATTACTATCTCTTCATTTTTAACTTTCATAGGCAAGTTGATAGACGCATAGGTTTTAAATCAGAACCGAATCCTGGATAAATTCTAACAACGCTTCCGAATGCCACATTCTTTGTCCAGCACGAGTAAGATTGTCATAACTAATTTCTGTTAAACACACCAATTCATCCCCTTGGCGATAATCTGGGTTTTTTTGTTCAAAAAACTGAATATGGGGGTTAGTCTGTCTTCCTATAGGAATTTCAATTAAATTCTCGCGCAGAATTTGCGGATTTTGGAAGCGAACAATACCACTGGCTTGTTGATAAGAATCACCATAATATTGCTGTCCCAAACTCTCTATCAAGTTGGTGATATGAGTAGGTGTGATGGTATTGTAGCGGGGGTAAAACTCTTGCCAAAAAGTCGGGAGAAAGCGGTAAGTACGAAAGCCAGAACAAATCAGCAGCCAGTATAACTTATTTTCTACGTAGTGTTGGCGCAGAAAATTTACAGCGTTAATCCAAGAACGCGGTAGCGTTGTACTCGACCAAGCACTAGGATCGACAATTGTATCGCCAGAATAAATTACACTAATTCGCTCTCCTGCAAAAGTCGTTTGGCTCAACATCAGAGTAGAAAAGCCTTTCAGAGTGTGGGTAATTTCGTCCCGCAACAACAACACCCAGTTTTTACGCTCTAAATCAGCCTGAAAGCCATCCCAGGTTACACCTTTAAAATGATTATCTAGTAGCGCATACATAGCAATGCGATCGCTTGGGTGCAAATTCTGAACAGGAACCAGCGAACTCTTCATTATCGGTAATTACTTAAAAATAATTAGACACAAGTTATCAATTAACACTTTAACGATTTGGTTGCTAAAGTTACATACTCATGTGACAGATTTTCAAATGGTTATTGAGTAGATTATGAATTATGAATTAAAATCAGAAGTATAAGTAATATGCGTTAAATGTATATTTTCGATCTAATTTGTCACTAAAAACATCATTAAAGCACTTTATACAACACCATGAAAGATGGTGCGTTAGTGCCCTTCCAAAGCAGCGCAACCACCATCGACAATTAAAATAAATCGCACTCTTCCGTAATTACGAATTACGAATTGGTATTAATTGCCGTAATTTAGAAACCCTTGATAGTATTTGGCTAATAGTTCCGCAATTTCGCTCATGACTGAGGAATAACTGCTACAGGTAATTGAACAAGCCGCAATAGAAGGTGTAACAGAACTCAACCTCTCTGGTAAAAATTTGACGGCTTTACCGCCTGAGATTGGACAACTGATCAACTTGCGATCGCTCACTGTACGTTCGCTCATTTTTAAAGGGTGAGAGGAATTAATGCCTTACTGTTAACTGGAGTTTAGACTAAATGGGAGAGATGAAAGAGAAAAAGGGGATGTCTGATTGAAGACAGTCCCCCTTTCGGCAGAAGCTAAGAGAGAATCACCTACTCTTATCTGCCAATATGAAACGTGCCAGACTCGAAGAATTTCGTCAAGCAGCCTATACGCATCTAGGCAAAGCACATGATGCAACATTTGAACTAACAGATGCGATACTGTTGACCCGTAATGTCTACAGTCTGGCAGATTTATCTTTATCGCCAGTGTTTAGACGCAAATGGCCGAGTATCTATGAAGCGATACAAGATACCAAACCAGACCGCGAGAAATTAATGGAGTTATATATCAAGCAAATACCAACAGAAAAACGCATATTGTTGGCAGGAGATCATACAGCTTGGTCACGCCCAGATGCGGTGACACTCAAAGAACGGACAATAGAACACAGTAGCACAGAGATCGCGGGAAATAAACCGATTACGATTGGGCAGGGATATAGTACTATAGCTTGGATACCAGAGGATTCAGGAAGTTGGGCACTACCGCTGAGGCATGAACGGATTACCAGTTGGGACAATCCGATTGAGAAAGCAGTTGAACAACTCAAAAAGGTATGTGAATCAATGTCTGTTCGACCAATTTCGCTTTGGGACAGTGAATATGGTTGTGCGCCTTTTGTGTTAAAGACAGCTAGTATAAAAGCCGATATCTTAGTTAGACTACGTTCAAATCTGTGTCTATGGGGCGCACCACCTGCTTACTCTGGCAAGGGTCGTCCTCGCAAGCATGGTGCTCAATTTAAACTCAATGAACCCTCAACCTGGGGCGAAGTGGCATCTGTGCTGGAAGTAAATGACCCAAAATTGGGACGAGTTAAAGTCAGTCTGTGGGAAGATTTGCATTTTCGCAAAGCTGCTACACGCCCCATGACGCTACTGAGGGTGGAACGTCTTGATCTTGATGGCAATTTGAGAGTATTAAGACCCTTGTGGTTAGCTTGGGTTGGGGAACAAATGCCACCATTGGATGAAGTTTGGCGATTGTACTTGCGCCGATTCACGATTGACCATTGGTATCGCTTTCTCAAGCAACGCTTACATTGGACAGTACCAAAATTCAGTACTCCAGAACAATGTGAACATTGGAGTGACTTAATGCCGTTAATGACCTGGGAGTTATGGTTAGCTCGTGATATAGTTGCTGATAATCCTCTTCCCTGGCAAAAGTCAATGGATAAATTGACCCCAGGACGAGTTGCTCAAGCTATGGGTGGAGTTTTCGCTGCGATTGGTACTCCTACCTCTCCACCCAAACCTCGTGGAAAGTCCCTTGGGTGGACACCAGGTAAAGCCCGTAACCGGAAAATACGATATCCAATTGTTAAAAAGACTGCTTCTAAACCACGGAAAGAGGAACAAAAATCTGCTTAATCTCAAATATCTTCATTCTTGAAGGTTGTGTTTTATGAACTCAGCACTGCTGGGTCATTTGTTGCTGCCTAGTCTAAACTCAAGTGTTAAAGGAAACAATACGATTTTGGATATCCTAAAAGCATCACCGTGTAATACATGGAAAAAGGAAAAAAGCCCTTTCCATGTATTACATGGAAGCTATGGCTCATTAACATCTCATCTGTAATACTGAATATTACACTTTAAACTTCACTAATTTGGGGTTAAACTTACGATGTAATACACGGATGAGGCGAATGTTAAAGCGGGATATTCAAGGGAAGTTCGCCCTCAAAGACGATGATTATCGTCAAGTGCGCTCTTTAAGATTAACGGATGAAACCTGGAAGGCTTTGGGGATCGCTGCCGAATGCTTGGGTATGACTAGAGCTGATTACGTTGAACAGGTGATTAGAAGGAATGCTCATCCAAGTATTACACGGGAAAAAAAGTTGGCACATAAAGCCAAAACTAGTGTTGTTGAAGTTGCGACCATGCCTCTAAAGGTGGCAACACTCGAAAGTTTACGTAACCAAGTAATATTGGAGTTGAAGTTAGGTAAGCAATCACCGGGCTACAAAGCAGCACTCAAAGCCCTCAATCATTTTATTGTGGTACTAAATAGCGAGTATACACAACAGTAGGAATTCGCTGTTTTGTATCAGTAAGCGGGGAAAACAGTGGACATAAGTTCTGAGCGGATTGACGATATTCCCGTCATCGTGGAATGGCTTGTTCAGATGGGGATAGCTAAATGTATTGACCAAAAACTCAAAAAACCACACGGAAACCACAAAGGCATGAGTTATGGTCAATTGAGTGTATTGTTACTGACATACATAATTACTCAATCAGACCATCGGTTGTGTGCAGTGGAATCATGGGTAAAGGCACATCGAAGGATTTTAGAGTTAAGTACAGGGTGGTCGATAGGAGAAAAAGATACCAGTGATGACAGATTGGCAAGGGTAGTCGAAGAGTTAGGTAAGCAAACACAAGCAACGCAGGAAATAGAGGTCAAGTTAGGACAAAATCTGATTCGCGCCTACGAATTGCCCACACAAGTGGCACGAACCGATACGACTAGTTTTAGCGTGAATCATCAACAGGGAGATTCTCCAGAAGAAAATATATTACGTTATGGCTATTCCAAGGACAAACGCCCAGATTTGTTGCAATACCGTCAATTATTGGCAACCCTTGACCCAATGGGAATGCCATTAGTCAGCACAACCCTTGAAGGTAATGGAGCTGACGACCCATTATATTTCCCCACTTGGCAAAAAATAGCACAAGTGATTGGACATAAAAAGTTTGTCTTCATCGCTGATTGTAAAGCTGGGTCGATTGCAACTCGCGCTCAAATCGCCGCTTCTAGGGGTATTTACTGCGTTCCTGTAGCCATGAGTGGGCAACACCCTCAATATCTTCAGCAATGGGTTCTCAACCCACCAGCGGAAATTGTGCCCATTCGTTTACCACGACAAGATGAAGAAGAACCTGCGGTGGGAAAAGGTTTTGAAGTGGAGTTAGGTAAGTTTTGGTTCAACAAACAAACCAACAAATGGGTGCGTTGGCTAGAACGCTACTTAGTAGTTTACTCCCAAAGCCTTGCCGCATCAATGATACGTGGACAACAGCAACGCATCTTGACTGCTGAAACCGCTCTCCAAAGTTTAGCTAACAAGCCAGGCTCAGATCGGGAGCTACTCACCCATAAAGTAGAAAACATTCTCCAGCGCTATCGTGTCAAAAATTTTTTCTCAACCATGATTACAGAACAGATCACTAAAAAAACTCGTCATCTCGGACGGGGACGACCATCAAAAAACTCGACCACAGAGGAATTGACAGATATTTGTCTTCAACTTCATATCCAGAAGATAGATACTGCAATTCAGGAGGCAGAAACTTTGGCAGGGTGGCGATTGTATGTTACTAATGCCGATAGTAGCCAGATGAGTTTACCACTTGCTGTGATGTATTATCGGGATGAATGGCTTTTAGAGCGAGGTTTTCACCGTTTTAAAAGGGGTTCTTTGCCAGCCCTACCCATTTACTTTCAAAATACTGACCGAATCACTGGCTTAATGTTCCTGTTGAACATAGCTTTGCGTGTATTTACTCTAATGGAGTTTGTAGTACGGCTGGCTCTTGAGCAAACCCAACAATCTTTGGCAGGTCTTTATGACGGTAATCCAAAGCGAAAAACTGCTCGCCCATCTGCTGAACAAATGCTCAAGGCTTTTTGTAATTTAACTCTTTATTTTTTACCTGATTCTACCATCTTCATCACACCAATTAACGCGCTTCAAAAACAAATTCTTTCTTTAATGAAAATGCCTGAATCCCTTTATCAGATAGATTCAGTGGTGCGCTCGACATAATTCATCTTACTCAATTACCTGTACCACTCCTGAAGGAGGATACACACAATTGAAGTCCCATTTCAATATTAGCAATTTCCGTGTAAGACACCGTAAATTGAACTTTGAATATTGCTACTCTTCCATGTATTACACTGAAGAGCTTAACTTCCGGTAACAGTCTCTCAATATATTTCTTTCATCCCTGTAATACACGCAAAGTCGCAATTTCTTTTACCATGTAATACATGGTAAAGCTCGTTCTCCTTTTCCCAAGTATTACACGGTGATGGTTTTAGGAGATCCAAAATCGTATTGTTTCCTTTAACAGTAAGGCGTTAATTCCTCTCACACTTCAAAAATAAGCGAACGTACAGTTAGGGAGCGACAATTTAGGGACTTCCAACTAAAAAAATATCCCGTCGCTGAGTAGGCAGGGGGGCAGGGAGCAGGGAGCAGGGGGAGAAATAAAAATATTATCTAAGTAAATTGGATAATTTATTTTCTGGAAGTCCCTTATCGGAAGATCCAGGTGATGTGAATGAAATCCTCAATTTCTATTTTCGGGTGCAAGATCCTGAAGAAAAGGATTAAATAATAAGTTTCCCTCGCACAAAGTAGGTGTGTTGTCGCGCAGCGCCGCACCAGCAACAAAGGCGATAACTTTGTTAAGCTCCGCTAACGCATTACCAATGAAGAAATACACTCAGGTGTTATGCGGATTTTTGATCAGCGCTGTTTTCAATATGACGACGCAAAACAGCGTTGATGAGTGTTTTATATTCTGAGCCTTGAGCTTGAAACCAAGCTATTACATCAGAGTCTAATTGAATCAAATTTTTAGCTTGAGCCGCCGGAACTCGCAATGTTGCTTTTTCAAAAAATTCATCAGTTAATGGCGGAATATCGGAATAATCAATGTCTTCATCTGACATCGACTCTAATGCTTCCCAATTAGTTTGCGAGGTATTGTTCAAATCTTTTGCGCTCATATCGGTTTGCCCTTCGTGCTGAGATAATCCGGATAACATCGCCTTGTCTTTCAGTCCAGACAACTACCGCCACTAAGTTTCTTAAAAAACTAATACCAATCCAACGTTCCTCACCATAATCAAAACGGTCATCAAACTCAATCAACATTGGACTATCAAACATTTCCGGCACGTCTGCAAAATCAATTTGATGTTTTTGTATGTTTTCAAGATTTTTCGCTTCATCCCACTCAAATTGCATTCAGGTCTAAAGAATGTTAATGCTATCAACTATTATTGCTTATCCAAGGCGATCGCACTTTTGCTGATGAATTTTATCGCACCCTCGCCCTGGGCTGGCCTGTAGATGCGGCGATACAAACCACCCGCAACGCTATTTCAATGGAAGTTGGCTTAGATAAACCTGACTTTGCGACACCAGTGCTTTATATGCGCGCCAAGGATGGAATAATTTTGGCTAAAGAAGTATGAAAGCGAGGGGAAACTTCATTCCTTTATTGGTGGACGAGGTTGTTTTCCCCATCGCTTCGGGCATTGGTAATACCAATTCAAATAATGTTTGCAACAGATCAATTCTATGTAGGGCACGGCACCAGTAAGATAATTCAATATACCAAAAGATTGTGGATGCCGTGCCCCTACTCATCTGTGGCATTCTTTTTTCAAAATGGTATAAATTCTTCTCCATGCCCCATGCCCCATTCGCTATGCCCAAAAACTCCACCCACAAGGGGATGGAGTTTTTTATCCTTCAAACTTCAGCCTTTTCACCCAGTGTCTTTGCCAAAGAATTGTGGCTAAGTTAACGAATAAACAAGTCATCGCCAGGCATAGCAAGATATAAGTTGGCAGCATCACTACGCCAATTTCAAACCAAGTATATACGTGCCATACCATGATTAAGGCAAAAATACTGGCAATTCCCGCCGATTGCCATACTTGATGTGATGGACGATGAATTACCGTCAAGATAATTGTCGATAATGTGGCTAATAGGTTTGCAGGAACAAGAAACGCACAAATACTTACGCAGTTGGCGCGAGAGAACTCAGCTAAGGTGTGGAAATCGAGCATCAAGTTGTTGGGATAATGTTCGCTTATACTAACAAATTTAATATATTTCAAAATAATTGAACTAACCTTAGCATGAGACAAGAGTGAAGCCATCAATTGTGTAACATAATTTAAATTAATTATGGTCTTTAAAAATGTTAATCATATCGTTAATAAATTAATGGTGGGGATTACCCACCATCACCAAATCATCCCATCAAAATTACTGTATCAATGACGTGAATTACACCATTATCAGCTTCGATATCTGCTGCTAAAACTGTGGCATTTTTCACTTCAAATCCTTCAGAACAATCAATTTTAATTGGTGAACCTTCCACAGAAGTAACCGTGCCGAGCTTGGCTAAGTCAGCCTGCATCAGCTTTCCAGGCACCACATGAAATTTTAAAATCCTTGTTAACTGAGGAATATTTTGCACTAGAGTTTGAATAGTTCCTGCTGGTAACTTAGCAAAAGCATCATCAGTAGGAGCAAACACAGTAAACGGCCCAGGACTTTTTAATGTTTCTACTAAACCAGCAGCTTGTACAGCTGTTACTAAGGTTTTAAACGCGTCATTGCTAACGGCAATATCTACAATATCAGCCATTTATTTTTCCTATATTTGTGTATGTCATCATAAAGGATAGTAAACCATTTTTAAGTTTTATTACACAAGGTGAGTAAAAAATTAGGTGCAATTATATAACACTTACACGCGAGTGTATTCTTGTTAGGTATCTCCTTATGATCAGCATAGAAAAATATCATTGTAGGTAAAATGTCCGAGCGTAGTTACGCCATTTTAGGCACTGGTGCATTAGGTGGTTTTTATGGTGCCAAGCTGCAAAAAGCTGGTTTAGATGTCCACTTTTTGCTGAGAAGTGATTATGAATATGTGAGTAAATCGGGTTTGGTGGTGGAATCAATTGATGGTGATTTCACGCTGACTCAAGTCCACGCCTACGATGATGTCAAAAAAATGCCACAATGCGATGTGGTGGTGGTGTCGCTGAAAACTACACAAAACCATTTACTACCGCAGATTTTACCGCCCGTGGTTAAGGATAATGGGGTGGTGTTGGTGTTGCAAAATGGACTGGCGGTGGAGGAGGAAGTTGCCCAGATAGTTGACAATGTGACTATTATTGGTGGGTTGTGTTTTCTCTGTTCCAATAAAGTTGCAGACGGACATATTCGTCACTTGGACTATGGACAAATTACCTTGGGAGAATATGCTGCTAACTACAATCCGATGGGAGTTACACCCAGGATGCAGCAAATAGCTGATGACTTTACCAATGCAGGTATCGCTATCGAGTTAACTGAAGATTTGTTGCTGGGGCGATGGAAAAAGCTGGTGTGGAATATTCCCTATAATGGGCTGTCTGTAATTCTCAACGCCAGAACTGATGAGTTAATGGCGAATATGCACACCCGTGAGTTAGTTGAACAGGTGATGTATGAAGTTAGCGCTGGGGCGAAGACGGCGGGGAGGGTGATTGCTGATAGTTTTATTCAAACTATGTTGGAGTATACGGTGAAGATGAAGCCTTACCGTACCAGCATGAAGATTGATTATGATGAACGTCGTCCTTTAGAAGTGGAAGCGATTTTTGGGAATCCGTTACGGAAGGCGCAAGCCGCAGGGGTGGATTTGCGGTTGATTCGGTGTTTGTATCAGCAGTTGAAGTTTTTGGATGAAATTCGTAATTCGTAATTCGTAATTCGTAATTCGTAATTCGTAATTGGAAGAAGACGCGATGAATCGCGTCTCTACAAGTGTGGGTTTACATTAAAGTGGCGAGGAGTTCGAGTACTACACCGTTTGTCCAGCCGAAGCCGACTTCGTTGGAACTGTAGCCAAAGCAAATTTCGTCGGAAACGTTGGCGGAACAGCGTTCTACGTCGTATTTTTCGACTAAGCTACCGCGACGCTCAAATTCTTTAATTACCATAGCTAAGAATTTGCGGGCAATACGATCGCCTTCTTGATGATAGCCGTAACGGTGCAATCCTTGGACGGCGATTAATGTTAAGGGTGCCCAGCCAAAGGGTGCATCCCATTGGTTACCTGTAACGCGGGTGCTGGTAAATAATCCGCCTGGGGCTTCAAATATGGAGAGATTTTCCACGACGCGTTTGGCTTGTGCGTCAGAGGCGACTCCTACCCACAGAGGATAAAAGGTGGTAGCAAATTCGTATTTGCGGCGTGTTTCAGTTTGCAGGTGATAGTCGAGATAGAGTCCCTGGGCTTCATCCCAAAGACATTGATCGATGCGATCGCGTCTTACCTCTGTGCGATCGCGCCATTGTTGGGCTAGTTGTTCGTTACCGAGAATATCGTTGATTTGCGCTAAGTCTTGTTCCATTTGGTAAAGCAAGCTGTTAAGGCAGACGGGCGCATAGTGGATAATATCAATACTAAAGGGGCCAAAGCGATTGCTGATATCAAAGCCAGATTCGCGCATGGTGCGATCGCCTTTGTAAAACAAGTTGCTTAGTTCGTCTGTTTCTCGGTCATAGTAAAGACTGACATCATAATCTTCGATTTCAAATCTTTGGTAGTATTCCTTGACGCGTTCGTAGTGACATTTCCCTTCTTCATCGCGTTCGGAGAATAATACTTCTGGTGCTGGGCCTTCGCCTAAAGCATAATATCTGGATAACCCTGTGGCGGGGTTGAGGTGGGGCGGGACTACCCAGTAATAGTAAAATTGCTCTAACAGCGGTACTGTTGACCTCAGCCATTCTTCATCTTGGCTATGCTGAAACATTGCCAAAACCATTAGGCTGAGAACTGGGGGTTGCGATCGCGACAGCATATAAGTACGGTTGGAATTAAGGATTGTGCCGTAATTCTGTACTTGGTAAAGTAGCTGATCGACTTGGCTTTGGGCTAAATCCGATTCGCCATCCCGTAATAAGCCTAGCAAAATAAAGTAACTGTCCCAGCCGTACATTTCGTTAAAGCGTCCGCCGGGAACAACGTAATCGCCGGGGAGATATAGCAATCCATGTTCTTTAATGGCTTCGGCTTCGGGGGGTAGAGTGCGAATTTCGATTTGGCGGACTTCTGCTTTTGATAGCGATCGCTCTAAGACGGACTGAACATTGGGACAATCTTCTCTAGGGGAAATGTAGATAATCCAAGGGCTATCGGGTTTATGTTCTAGTTTGGCATCTTTGGCAGATTGCAGTAAATGTGAGTGCGATCGCCTTAAGGTTTTCCAGGTTTTTTTGATATAGTTGCGTACAGCGTCGATTTGTGTGCTGGTAAATGGAGATTGGGTGGAAGTTTGAGGTGTCATAAGCAATTTATGGGAAGTTTTTTCTCACGCAGAGGCGCGGAGGCGCGGAGGAGAATGTAAGAATTAACCGCAGATAAGAAAGATTTCTCTGTGTTCTCTGCGCCTCTGTGGTTGTTTATCAGGAAGAGTTTAGCAATGCGAAACGTTTACGGTAACACTCATTACTCATTACTCATTACTCATTACTCATTACTCATTACTCAGCACTCACCAACAAAGCTACGGGAAAATGCGCTAGTGCTGCGCTGATGGATAATTTTTCTGTCGCTTCTAAGGATTGCTGAGTGATTACGTTTTTCCAGTTGGCGGAGGTGACTTTGGGTAATTGCAGGTGTGTATCTTGCCATACCGATTCGCCTAAGGGATATTCCCCAGGTTGAATGAGGCTGGTGAGAAAGCGCGGGGCGATCGCGATCGCTGTTTGATTTCCCTGGTGTCTGGCAAAGGCGATAATATGATCGGCGTGGGTTCCGTGAATTTCTACGGGTAGATATTCACCGTCTTGGAATAGTTGCAGGTAATCTATTCTGGCTTTTAGGGCTTGGACTGTTAAAAAGAGTTTGATTCTCCCATCGGTTTTGGCGGTGAGTAATTCCTGAATTAAGCTAAGAATGTCGGTTTTGATTTGCTGCTTGATGTCGCTTAAATAACTCCGACGCTGTTCAAAATCTACGAGGCGACGGTTATCAGGATCGACTAAGCTGAGTTCCCAAAGTTCGGTTCCTTGGTAAAAGTCGGGTACGCCAGGGGCAACAATTTTTAGTAGAGTTTGAGAAAGGGAGTTGAAGATACCATAATTGGCAATGCGCTGTTGAAATTCGCGGAAATCTGTGAGAAATTCTTGAGAGATTGACGTATCTAGAACTTTCTCTACAAAAGATGTACAAGCTTCTTCATATTCGCTATCTGGACGCAACCAGGCTGTATGTACTTTCGCTTCCCGAATCGATTTAATGATGTATTCTTTCACCCTTTCCCCAAAGGATGATAGTTCATGTTCCGCGAAGGGAAACGCGCCGACTAGTGTTTGATACAGGAAGTATTCATCATTGCGATCGGGCATAGTTGCATTTTTGCGTTTGCTTTTGTGCCCTTGATTCATGCTACTCCACTTGTTAACTCGCTGTTCCCACTCCTCAGGAATTTCCGACAGCACATTTAACCTGGCGCGCACATCTTCACCCCGCTTGGTGTCGTGAGTGGCGGTGGTGTTCATGGTATGAGTCCAAGTTTGTTGGTGCTTGTGGTTAAAAGTATGGAATTCGTCCAGGGAAATACCAAAATGGCTGGGATTTCCGCCGACTTCATTGAGGGAGATAAAGCGGTTGTAGGAATATAATGTTGTGTCTTCTACGCCTTTCGCCATCAAAGGCCCGGTGTATTGCTGCATCCGCATGACAAAATATAGCCATTGTTCCCGTTCTGTTTGAGTCAGGGAAGAATCAAACTCCAGTAGCATCAGCTTTTCAATGAAGTCCATCTCATGCTGTAACAAAGGCGCTTGGACTTTGGCTTGGCGAATTACTTCCTCAATGTAGGCGCGATCGCTTTCATGGATGCCGTCTGGTGTAATATAGGTGCGGTACACAGGGAAGAGAGTGAGAATTTCTGCGATCGCTCTTTTTAAGCCGTTGACTGTAAAATCATTGCCAAAGCGATATTTGCTGGAAATATTCTTTAACAAAATCGCTAAATTATCAACGTCGCCGGCTAAGTTCTTTTCTAGAATCAGGTGCTTATTCTTGTTGACGAGGGATGCATAATCTACTTTCGCACCAATAAATTGATGGTAAATTTGCTCAAATTCTGATTCGTTGGCTGATTGACAGAATACACCATTGATATAGTTTAAAAAGTCATACCCAGATGTACCTGCAATTCTCCAATTTTCTGGTAAGTCTTCCGTCAGTTCCAATATTTTCTCAACGGTGATATAGACATCACCCATTTTTTCTTGTAGTCTTTCTAAATATTGGCTGGGATTGTAAAGTCCGTCAATATGGTCAATGCGTAAGCCTGTAAATTTGCCTTCTTCTACTAACTTTTGAATTAAGCTATGGGTGTTGTTAAACACCCGCAGTTCTTCAACTTTCACCGAGATTAATTCATTGACAGTAAAGAAGCGGCGATAGTTCATTTCTTCCGCGCCAACTTTCCAAAAAGCGAGGCGATAAAATTGCTCTTTGAGGATGTCATCGAGCAAATTAAAGCTTTCGGAATTACCTGGTTCGCCGTTGAAGGTTTTTAGGTTCTCGTCAATGAACTCGCGGATATCATCGTTACTAGTATATAGTTCCCAAACTAAACCTTTAATAAAGGCGATTTGGTCTTGACGCTGTTTCCCCGCTACCTCAGAAGGGACATTTTTTAGAATGTAGAGAATCCCTAATAATTTAATAAAATCGGGATGATTGCGTCCTAAAGTCCGGGTGAGTTTACCCAGATTATGAGTCAGGAATTTAGTGTAAGACTCTAACCGCAACGGCAATTTTAAACTGTAATAGTTAACAGTTAACCCGTTTTGTTCATATTGTAATTGAATGTCTCCCTTTTCTAAGGAAACACCGTAAAAGTCTCCCAGCAACGGCGCGAGTATGCGCTGTTCGCGATCGCCAAAGGGAACATTCCAGCATAAATCGAAGTAGTCGGTATAGCTGGAATCTGGGCCATGTTCTAACACATCCATTAAGTAGGCGTTTTCGCTACTATAAGCCATGTGGTTGGGTACAATGTCTTGTAACCAGCCCATACCAAGGGATTGGAGTTCGCTAACTAAGGCTTCAAAGGATTCGGTACTACCTAATTCGGGGTTAAGTTGAGCAGCATCTACTACATCATAGCCATGCGTACTTCCAGATCTGGCTTTGAAGATGGGGGAGGCGTATAAATCGGAGATACCTAAATCAGCCAGGTAAGATGCGATCGCCTTGGCGTTGTCAAAGTTAAATTGTGATGTAAATTGAATTCGATATGTAGCTTTAGGAATTCGCATAGTATTGTTGTTTTAATGGGGGAATAAGGTAAATATTCTTTGCGCCTTTGCGCCTACCCTGCGGGAACGACTAACGTCGAATGCGTGAGATTTTTTTAAACGAACCGCGTTCGCGAAGCGTCTCGCAGAGAAGGCGCGAAGTACTCGAAGGAAAAGGAAAAGAAGATGAAAAAAGAGAATTTAAGATTCTAATTCATACAGCACTAAACTGTGAGGTTGTAGTTGCAATTCTTGTCCTACAGCTAAATTATTAGGTGCTGGTGAACCAGGGCCATTCCATACTGTATCGGCGGAGTCTAATTTTTTATGAGCAGTGCTTTCAATTGGTAAGGTTAATGTTATGGGAGATTGATTAAAATTCATGGCAAATATTACTTGATTGGCTTCACTCCAACGCCGCACTATCACTAATTGCTTCTCTTCATTGCTATTTGCTTCGATGCAGTTGCGGTCTTTTTTCAACAGTGCGGGATGGGTTTTGCGCCAATTAATTAACTCACGATGCCAATCTAATAAAACCTTGTGCTTACCTTCGTTGCGTAATTGCCAATTCATTTTACAACGCAAAAAAGTTTCTGCTGATTCTGGATCTGGTGGATCTTCATCGTAGTGAAACGCTGCAAATTCTTGTTTACGCCCTGCCCTGACTGCTTGAATTAAATCAGGGTCGGAGTGACTCACAAAATACATGAAAGGTGCAGTTTCGCCGTATTCTTCACCCATGAATAATAAAGGTAAGTAAGGCGATAGCAACACAGCACCAGCAGCTAATTTTAATCCTTCAAAAGAAATGCGATTCCACAGGCGATCGCCTTTCATTTGATTGCCGATTTGGTCGTGATTTTGGATGCAAACGGAAAATTGAAATGGCGGGCGATCGCGGCAAGGGATACCATGAAATCGTTTACGATGGGGTGCGTATAGCCAATCGTAGACAAAGGTATCTTGGTAAGCTTTGGCTAGTTGGGCGCATTCACCATAATCTTGATAATATCCTTGGCGATCGCCTGTTAACAGGGCGTGTAATGCATGGTGAAAGTCATCACTCCACTGTGCATCCAGTCCATAACCGCCCAATTCTGGCGGACGAATGATTTGCGGATTATTTAAGTCACTTTCGGCAATTAAATAGCGTTTGCAATTAGCATTCTGGCAAAAATGATGTACTGCTTCGGCTAATTCCCACAAGAAATGTTTTGCGCCTAAATCATATATTGCCTGAATCGCATCCAGCCGCAAAGCATCAATATGAAATTCTCCCAACCAATAAAGCGCATTTTGGATAAAATAATGACGCACACCTTGACTGTGGGCATCATCAAAATTCATCGCATTGCCCCAAGGGGTTTTATAGGTTTTAGTAAAATAAGGCGCGAATTGACCCATATAGTTACCTTCTGGGCCAAAGTGGTTATAAACCACATCCAGCACTACCGCAATCCCATGTTGATGACAAGCATTTACCAGTTCCTTTAAGTCGGCTGGCGTACCGTAGGAATTTTGCACAGCAAAGGGGTAAACGCCATCATAACCCCAGTTACGGTATGCTAAATCCGGTTCAATATGGGTATCTCCGGGGAACTGGGCAATAGGCATAATTTCAATGGCGTTAATTCCCACTTCTCTCAGTTCTGCTAGGCGGGGAATGATCGCTTTGAAAGTACCTTCGGGTGTAAATGTGCCTACGTGAAGTTCATAGAAAATCATCGATTCTAAAGGCACACCAGTCCAGTTATCATCTGTCCAATTAAACTGCGGATCGATTACCTGGGAGGGGCCATGAACACCTTCGGGTTGATACTGTGATGCAGGATCGGCAAAAGCATTTTCGCCATCCAAAACATAGCGATAAAGCGTACCAGGATAGACTTCATTGACTTTGATTTGCCAGTATCCCGCTTCTATATGGGGTTTGAGTGGAATTATCTGTTCTTTTGCTGTTAATATTTGCACCGCCACGCTATTTAGTGTTGGCGACCAAACTGTAAACTCACACTCTCCGTTACCCAAGTAGTTAGCACCAGTCCTCACGCAGTATCCTCCCGTTAGATAATGTGTGCCGAATTGTGGCTTGACTTTTGGTTATCCCAATTCTGCAAAAGCAACAGATTTAATATTTAAAAAATCAGATTAAATCTGACTTGCTCAATTACAAAATAGGAATTGGTTAGCCAAAAATCCTGCCAGATAGCATCATGGATTGTCTAACAGAGAATTTACCAGTACCCTCAGGCGGATTTTTTTCAGCCGCAAAGCTTGTCTATTCACCTAGATGAAGAAGATTGATGAAAAAAACTCTACCAAATTGAGGAATTTGCTCAAACTACTTGATATATTGGCAGGTAAATCAAGAATCAGTAAGTAAGTAGGTCGGCGAAATAAAAGATAACTGGCTGAGGCTGTTATTTGGCATTTGTTATTTGTTATTTGTCATTTGGCATTTGTCATTTGGCATTTGTCATTTGTTATTTGTCATTTGTCATTTGGCATTTGTTATTAGTAAGGATTTCAAGCCTATTTACGTTTCTTAAAATAGTTTTGTTTATTTCCACCGACTTACTTAGTTAAACAGATTTAATTACCCATTACCCATTCCCCATTACCCATTCCCCATTACCCATTCCCCATTCCCCATTCCCCATTACCCATTACCCATTACCCATTACCCATTACCCATTACCCATTACCCATTACCCATTCCCCATTATTGCCAATTACCCACTAATACAAAAGGTGCCCAAAAATAGGGATGTTTAAAGCGAGGATTTAACTCTCCAGAAAGTAGATATAATTGAGCATTACGCAACGCCTCAGCTTTCTTGTGATTTTGGGCTATCTCTTTATAAAATTGAATCATTAAAGCTGCTGTTGCTTCATCATTAACACTCCAAAGGGTTGCTAATGTACTGCGTGCGCCTGATTGTACAGCAATTCCAGCTATTCCTAAGGCGGCGCGGTTGTCGCCAGCGGCAGTTTCACAAGCGCTGAGAATGAGTAAATCAATTACTCCTTGATTGCTGTTTTCATGAGATTTCAAGACAGAACTAAAATCTCTGACATTGAGTCTGGTATTCCAAGTCAAAATAAATGTATCTTCTACTTTGGAACTAAATTTACCATGAGTTGCTAAATGTAAGATGCCGCCGGGAAAAGATTTAATTTCTTGTTCAATTGTTTGCGGGGTAAAATTCTGATCGAGAAAGTTTCCTGATGTGGAAAATATAGTTTTGATTTGCTCTAGTTCATATTTTACGCCAGGTAATGCGGGGAATTCGTCACGCGCTTCACTTAGTCCCCCAACTAATGCTTGTAATTGTTTTTTGGCTAAAGGTTGGGGGGGTAATAGTTCTAAACCTGGGGTAATGGCAATGTTATATTGTTTCTGAATTAAATATTGCTTTTTCTGTCTATCGTAAAGTGCAGAGATGGGAATACTTTGCAAGGTTCCATCTAAGACAAATACGAGATTTTTAACACCACTATTTTGTAAATCTGTTTCGATAGGTCTAATTAACCAATCATATACCTGTTGTGATGTGCGGATAAATTCATGGGCGCTGACAGCAAAGATTTTTTTATATAGTTCTTTAACTGTGGTTTCAAATGTATTTTTGGGGATGACAACGGTATGTAATTTCAGAGATTTGTCTTTTTGCTGATTTGGTAGGGAAACGATAGTGGCAATGCGATCGCTTAAAATTACTGGGTAGATGACGGCGGTTTGTCGTTGTTGATCGATGTCATCAATCTGCACGGGTTTGCTATCTAAACAAGCTTGGCGGAAAAAGTTATCTAGTTCGGCTAACTGCAAGGATTCGATGACTTTTCTGGCTTTATCGAGGTTATCGGCGCTAGGTTCCCCGGTTTTGGGCAAGAGCAAACTCACATACTCGCGGTAAACTGGTTCTACTTCATCGCGAAAGGAAAATTGCGCGTCACGGTTGACACTAACTAAATCACGCCGAATAGATTTTAAGTTCTTCACGGCTTGATCGTAAGCGGCTATTGCTCCTAGTTCGTTATTTTGAGGGTTACCAGTAGCGCTGAGAATCCGTCCTAATTGCCATTGCCAACGATAAGCAATATCTCTGGCTCTTATACCTAAAGCCAATTTTAGCGCTTGTTGGGTTAGGGTTTGCGCTTGGTTCCATTGCTGAGTATGTTCGTACAAACTACCCAAAGTACCCAAAGCATAGGATTGCGATCGCACATCTGCTAAATTTTGCGCTTGCTGATAACCTGTAGCGACAATTTTGGCGGCGGTACAGAGGGAAGCCGCAGCGGTACAATTATCTTGGCTAGTAATGTCACTTTTGGCTAATAATCCGCTTTTGGCTAGTTTTAGCAGCGTTTGAGCAAAATTAATCCGCGCAAACACACTACTGCGACTGGGGGGTAAAGTCTCCAGCTTTGCAGGTAAGGTATTTACCAAAGCGAGAATTTGCTGTGGAATTTCTGGTGTGGCTGAAGATTGCGTTAATAAATTTAATTGATTTAACTGTGCTTGTAACTGCGTTGTCTGCTGCTGGGAAAGACTAGCAGCGCGTTGATAAAACTCTATAGCTTCTTGAGTGTTTTGCTGTGCTTGCGCTGTATTCCCCAAACTCAGGAGGATTTCTGCAAGCTTTTCCTGTTCGGGGGTTGGCTGTACTAGCGCAGTAGTTTGCGGATTACAAAGATTTTCCGAGTGCGATCGCTTGGCTTGCATCTCACAACTTTGTGCTAATATCTGGCGAGATTGAGTCACATCCCCCACCACCCGCAAAGTATTACCCAGACTCAGCAAGCCTGTTACCTTTAACAAAGAATCTGGTTGTTGATCTAAACTCAGCTTAATTTCTTCTAAAGTAGTTGTAGCGCGACGGTAAAGCCCTAATGTTTGCAAAGCTTGGGCTTGATTAATTTTACTCCCAATTTTCCCTGGCTCATCGCCAATTTTATTGTAAGTAGCGGTTGCTGCTTGCCAATTACTCAAAGCTTTTTCAGTTTCTCCTTTGGCTAATTGTAGTTGACCTTGAGTATTGAGTGCTTGAGCCAGGATAGATAAATAATCTTGACTATCGCTTTTATTTTGTAATAGTTGTAAACTCTCGGTGCTAAATTTCTCTGCATCAGTTAACTGTCCCAACTGTTGATAAGTTAAAGAAAGATAATTTAATACCAGCGCTTGATTAAGTTTCTCTCCCTGCGCTTGAAAAGCCGCATACGCCTGTTGAAAAATCTGCAATGCTGGGGAATATTGCTCTTGTTGATATAAAGTTAAACCTTTTTCTAATAATGATTGAGCATTTGGAGGTTGATTACCCGATACTGGGGAATTGATAATTGCGGCTATTGGCGTACCTTGCTGCAATAGATGAGGAGATTTGACCAGAGATAAAGCCGTTAACAATAAAAATATAGACATAATAATGCTTTAAAATGGTTGCGTATAGATAATCGAAAAATAAAGACCGTTTTCTTGCCAAGTATTTTTATTAGCAATATTAATCCCCAGAGGAATACCCCAATCTAAACGCGCAGTTAAATTACTTTGTTGCCACAATAACCCGATGCCAGTTGATGCGATAGTATCGGGATTAAGGGTAGTTCTCCCAGGTTGGGAAATATTCCATGCTGTCCCAAAATCTAAAAATGGCGTAACTTGTAATAACCCGTTTACCTGAGGAACTCTTAACACCGGATAGCGTAATTCTGCAGTCGCAACGAAGCCATTATCAGCTAATATTTGGTCTTGACGATAACCGCGCACAGTTGCAACACCTCCCAAACCAATTTGTTCGGAAGCTAACATTGGTCTATCAGCTAATTGCAAATCTGTACGGATTAAAAATAGAGTTTCTGGCGCTAACAAACGCACCCATTGCGCCTGTCCCCGCCAGGCAAAAAAGCGACCATCTGGTGCATCTGCATTAATTGTGGCACCTAAAGCATCAATACCAAAACTAAACTGAGAACGCGCCGCTAATACTTGTTCGCTACTACGCTGAGTCCAATCTTGAAATAATCTTAATATAGTCACTTTTGTCTGACCATTGGTATCAGCACCCGATGAAGGAAAAGGTAGTCTTTCGCCTAATTGCGACTCCAAAAAGCCAACATCACTTTCTCGATGAGTTGCACTAATTCCTACTGCAAATTCTGTCGTCGGAGTTTGGATTAGTGGTTGACGGAAACTGACACCATACTCTTGAGAAGTTCCCTCAATATCTAAAAAATCAAAAGGTTTTTCAATGACATTACTAGATGCATAGCTATAATTAAACTGCAAAGTTCCATTGCGGGGATTAATCGGCAATTTATAACTTACATCTACACTATTACTTCCATCAGTATTCGCATATCCAATACTTAACCCATCACCCAATCCCAAAAGATTTGCTTGATTCAGTTGGATTTGGCGCTGAAAACTTCCAATACCAGGAGTGCGGTTATTATCTAAACTAACTTGTGCGCTAAATGTTTTTGCTTCCGCGACTTTTACCGCTAACACCGAAGCACCAGGATTCACCCCATTACCCAGTTCCGCAGAAACATTTTTAATCAGTGGATCTAACTGTAATAGTTGCAAAGCTTGCAGCAACTTCTTTAAATTTAAAGGCTTAGCTGTTGCTAAAGCTAAACGACTTCTCACATAATTAGGATTAAGCCGTTTTGTCCCCTGAACATCAATACTTTCTAAACTACCTTCGACAACTTGAATTTTGACTACCCCACCCGCTGCTTTAAAAGTTTGGTGGGCGGGGATGTAAGCACCGGAGTTAACATAACAAGGTAAATCGGTATTTTTATATTCAGCTTGACAGCCTTTAGTATAGAGTTCCGTAACTTTATCAGCCACCTCTAATAGTTGAGCAAAAGTAAGAGGTTTGTTGATAAATTCTTGAGTAACTGCGCTGAATTCTTGCTGACTAAATACAGTACTCCCAACTATATCAAACCCCGTAACTTGAATTGTCCCCGCTAAATCTTGAGGAATTGTCTGCGGCGGGGTTATATTAGTAGATGGAGGCTGCAACAACTCTTCAAAATTTGGTAGTTGTGGTAATGTTGGCGTTGTCGGCTGAGGTTGTTCTAATTGACGGTCGATATCTTGTATAGGTGGTTCAGCAGAAGTTTGCGCTAATGCTTTAGAAGCAAATAACCCAATAATTAAACAGCTAAATATCAGCCAAAACCTACTTAATTTCCAAAGTTGATTTCTCTGTAGACTCTGCGTCCTCCGTGGTTCGTTAATTCTTAAATCTCTTCTAATATTAGATAATCCATACATATAAATATTTAGCTTGCTAATTCATTATTGTGACTAACTAGATAAAACCAGAAATCATTTCACGCCGGGAAAAAAGACTTAATTTGTGCTGGAATCGATTTGTTTTTAAGAGGATGCTTGAAAAATATAGATCCCCCTAAATCCACGCCACTTGCTACAACGGGGGGAACCCCCGCAACGCAGTGGCTCCCCTTAAAAAGGGGGACTTTGAGAAATTTTCCCTCTTCACTAGTAACTAAATTACCTAGCCGTTCCCTAATCTTAAAAAGGGAGACTCGAAGAATTTTTCCCCCCTTTTTAAGGGGGGTAGGGGGGATCAATAAGTCTCTAAAATCACAGCCAACCACTTTTTAAACAACCTTTAACAGCACAGCTAGAGGAATGCAGACAGTACGGAGAAAACCTAAGTACATCAAAGACTAGCACTACTTCGCTACTGACGCTAAATACCGCAATAATTATAGAAATAATTAATACACCCTGCCTTTTGAGCAAAGGTGAGATTGTAGTATAACTGCAACTTGGCTATTATGTCGTGTGAGCCAGTTGACAAATATCTTTACACACTTCATTGCTGAGTATAATTGCGTAATTCAATTGCGCCTACGCATACTAGACAAAGTCAACAATTAGCAATACTGGATGCGATTTCTACGGATATACTGCGTCTACATACCTTGCGATCGCTCATCCATAGAGAACATCGGTTCCTTCACAACCAACCTGATCGGGTTCTCTATCAATGAGCGCTCATCCATAGAGAACATCGGTTCCTTCACAACCAACCTGATCGGGTTCTCTATCAACGAGCGCTCATCCATAGAGAACATCGGTTCCTTCACAACCAACCTGATCGGGTTCTCTATCAATGAGATCTCCTTCGTTATGAAGGAGATCTCCTTCACAACCAACGAGCCAATTTTTTGATTAACTCATACCAATTTAAAAAAAGAATGCGACAGATGCGTAGGTTGGGTTGAGGAACGAAACCCAACATTCTCGGGGCTTTGTTGGGTTTCGCTATCGCTCTACCCAACCTACAATTATCTTGAACTGAACTGTATTTCACTTAATCCCTCATAGGGATTGAAATATTGATGGGGAATATAGAGGAGAAAAAATATTCTTTAGCACTCAGCGCTTTCAACTCAGCTATTACCAAAATCTCCCACCTTGAGGGAAGGAAATTTTTAATACCAAATCAAATAATATTTGCAACACATCAATAATATTCTAGAGGGCAAGGCAGTGCCTTGCCCCGACAATCTGTTGCATTCTTTTGTCAAATTGATATAAGACTTCTCTTCTCTATCCTTTGGCTTTAAAGGTAGATGATTTCATCAACTCATCTACTCACGCACTTTAAACTTTTGACTCAACTACTTGTTGCACTTCATGTAATTGCTGAGGCAAACTCCAGTCAGGACGCAAGTTAGCCGCATGACGTAAATATATATGGCAAATTGGCGCGGAAGTTGGCAAGTAGACGTGGATTAAAAAGCGGATACAGCGCTGTAAACTGCCTTCAACGTGCATTTGCTGCACATCCAACATGGCGACACCATCCCAACCTGGACGTGTTCTAGCGATCGCAGCTGGAAAAATCGCATCCAAATCCCGTGTCACAGAAAATGTCACACTAATCATATCCTTTGGTTGGAGATGATTTCGTTGTTCCAGTTCATCTAATAATTCTGTTACCGCTTCTCGAATCGCCTCAGTTGTATTTTCTGAAACAGTTATCGCTCCACGAATAGCCCGCATTTGCCACTCCACGCCCAATCCTCCTTAATTAGTCAGTTGTCATTTGTCATTTGTCATTGGGTAATGGGTAATGGGTAATGGGTAATAGGTGTTGGTAATTTCTCCTCATCTCCCCCCAATCCCCATTACCCCTTATCCCCAGAGGGGGCCCCGAGTTCCCCAATCCCCAATCCCCAGTCCCCAGTCCCCAATCCCCAATCCCTACGGCCGATACAACCACAGGGGTAAACCACTGGTAGACATTTCAAATTCCAACCAGTCAATACCTGCGCCGATGCTTGATGAAGCTTGGCGGCTTCCTGGGAGTAAGCGACTCAGCAGGGGTTTACGTTCTTCTAGGGTGAAACATTGTGTTTTTTCTGGATCGAGGCCGACTAATTCGGCTGTCCAACGACGTGCATCTTCCTCTGTTCCCAGACGATCTACTACACCTAACTCTAAGGCTTGCTGTCCGGTGAATATCCGACCATCGGCAAAACTTTTTACAGTTTCTACCGCTAAAGAACGACCTTCAGCTACGGTTTGCACAAACTGCTGGTAACTAACATCAATCAATTCTTGTAGAATACCTTGTTCCGGTTCCGTCAGTTCCCGGTCAAATGCCAAAATATCTTTGTAAGGGCCGGATTTAATGACTTTAAAGGAAACACCGATTTTATCTAACAAGCGTTCTAAGTTATTGCCTCGCAAAATTACACCAATGCTACCCGTAATTGTACCAGGGTTAGCCATGATGTACTCGGCTCCCATGCCAATGTAGACACCGCCAGAAGCCGAAATATTACCAAAACTGGCAACAATTTTCATCTTCTCCCGCAAACGTTTGAGGGCACTGTAAATTTCTTGAGAATCTCCCACCGTACCGCCAGGGCTATCAATCCGCAGCAGTAATGCCGGAAACTTCTTTTCCTCTACTGTTTTCAGTGCTTCTAGAACACGTTTACGAGTGCCACCAGAAATTGCACCATTAATTTCAATCCGCGCTATTTGTTTACTAAACCTGGGCTTAAAAGGCCAAACCATAATGCAGTCATTAAATCTCGTAATACACCCAATATAGAATGCCCAGTGGTCAGACGACCTGCTTTTGTCAGCATCAATCAATGGACAGGTACTATCCTCCACCAAACTTTAAGGAAGTTTTTAGCTTTAAATAGCTATTTATTGAAAGCGGCGGGAAACTCCATCCCCTTTTGGGTGGAGAGGGACAGCCGCCCCGCCGCTTGGGGCATTGGGCATTGGGCATTGGTAATTTCTTCCTCATGCCCAAAAACTCCATCCCCTTGTAGGTGGAGTTTTTCATTTGGTATTTTCATTTTTAATTCAGCTTGCAGAAACTAAGAATCTCAAAAATCAATAACCCAAGTTGAGTGTGTAGCACCATTGCCACAAACACTTAACCTGTTTTTAACTTTAGTATAAATAATAGTGCTAAGTTGCAAAGACAGAGACGCGATGAAAAACTCCACCCACAAGGGGATGGAGTTTTTGGGCATCGGGCATGGGGCATCGGGCATGGGGAAGAAATTACCAATGCCCAATGCCCAATGCCCAATGCCCCAAGCGGCGGGGCGGCTGTCTCTCTCCACCCACAAGGGGATGGAGTTTCCCGCTGCTTTCAATGAATCGCGTCTGTACAAGAGGCTGCATTTTGCTTTAATTAATAAAATTCCAAGAATGCCCATCCAGCGCTAGTTTAGGATAAGCATCCTCTAATTATGAAATATAAATACTTATAGATTGGTCAGCCAATCAAAAATTGAATATGCTGATTCACTCAATTTAGGAATCAATGCGGAGAATTTGACACCGATAATAAGCGTAAACGTCAAACAGCGCTCCTACAAAACTACAAGTTAAACTAATAACAAATAAGCCACGCAGAGGCGTACCACTACCAAAAGTAGCGAGAAAATGTATAATTTGTTGAGCGATCGCTTCATTAATGCCTTGTAACCCTGGGATATGAGCCAACAGGGATACCACAAGCAAGAAGCCACCGACTAAGAGCATGGGTAAAGAAAAGCTAAAGACAATCGTAAGTAGTAGGGAACGGAGAAAGTTAGTAAAAACAGTCATTGAGACGACACTCCGCGGTTAGGGTAGACAATAGCGATAAAAGCTGCAATGTCATCTTCTACAATACGTGCGATCGCCCCTCAGCAACCAAGATGTCAAAAATCTTAAGTTTTCATTAAAATAAAGTGCTATCTCACAGATGAGTTTGGTTCAGCACAAATAGCCTATGAAGTGAGTAAAACCTTTTCCCCATATAGATTTTAGTTTATAGTGAGCATCTAAACGCAATTCCAGCTTGCTCAAAAAACGCTTAATTTTATGAGACGAGCTTTAAAGTAAGTTAATCTTTGGGCATGGGGGATTGGGGATTGGGGACTGGGGATTGGGGATTGGGGATTAGGGACTGGGGATTGGGGACTGAGTAAGGCAGAGGGGCAGGGGGCAGGGAGCAGGGGGAAAATTCTTCATTCCCATTACCAATTACCAATTACCCATTCCCCATTACTCATTACTCATTACTCATGCCCCATGCCCCATGCCCCATCCCAAACTTTTTCCATTTACCAATTCCCTCAAGGCGTTTAGTTTCGCTATTCTTAAGGCAGTTACCGAGTTAGCTACAAAACATTGAGTGAGACTACATCCAAATCCAGTTTAGGCGCGTGGGGTCAGCGGTTGCTGGCGGCGATTTTTTTGGGTGGACAAGTACTGGTTCACCTCCTACGAATCAGAATTCATTGGCGAAATACTAAAGAGCAAATGGCAGCAGTGGGGCCAGATTCGCTCTTTATTGCGCTGTTAACGGCGATTTTTGTGGGGGCTGTGTTTACCATTCAGGTAGCACGGGAGTTTATTAACTTTGGGGCGGGAAACCTTGTTGGCGGTGTGCTGGCGGTAGCCTTAACCAGAGAACTTTCGCCTGTATTGACAGCCGTAATTTTAGCGGGGCGAGTGGGTTCGGCTTTTGCCGCGGAAATTGGCACTATGCGGGTAACAGAGCAAATTGATGCTCTATTAATGCTCAGAACAGACCCCATTGATTACCTAGTGATTCCCCGTGTCTTAGCTTGTTGCATAATGTTGCCAATTTTAACTCTCTTGTCTTTGGTGACAGGGTTATTAGGGGGAATGTTAATTGCCACAAATTTATACAGCATCGCTGATACCGTATTTCTCGACTCGGCGCGGAATCTGCTTGGTCTTTGGGATATTTTGAGCGCCATGATTAAGGCGTTTTGCTTTGGCATTTTAATTGCGGTAATTGGTTGTAGCTGGGGTTTAACAACAACCGGAGGCGCTAAAGGAGTTGGACAATCAACTACCACTGCTGTAGTAACTGCCTTGCTCATTATATTTGTAAGTAATTTCTTCCTTTCTTGGTTAATGTTTCAAGGCCCTGGTAGTGCATTGATCAAAGGGATGTAGTTCTGACTCTCACACCTGATACACCTCCTCAACCACGAAATTTTAAAATAGAAAACAGCAGTATTTATATCTGTAGCCCCAGGCTTTCAGCCTCTAGGCGTTTCTCTGATGTAAAATCACACCACTGGCGACAACGCTATTAACCCGCGCAACCCAGTGGCTCTAAAATCCAACATCTAATAATTGGTATGACTAGTTCATTTGCACCTAATTCTACATCTACCGTTGAACTCAAACCTAGCTACAATATCCCTGTAGTTTTGCTAGTTGCTTCTATTCCACTGCTGCTAGTTCAACCTTTAGTAGGCGGTGTCATTGGCTTGCTGGGTTTGTTTCTCATGTTTCAGGCTGGTATTATAAGGTTGCAATTTACCGCCACTGACTTGGATCTTTACAGAGGCGACAAATTAATTCGACGGTTTCCTTATCAAGAATGGCAAAATTGGCGAATATTTTGGACGGGGATTCCGATTCTGTTTTACTTTAAAGAAATTAACAGCATTCACTTTTTGCCCATTTTATTTGACCCAAACACCCTCAAAGCTTGTTTAGAACAACGCTGTCCGCGTATTTAGTGCTTTGCAACAGACGCGATGAATCGCGTCTGTACAAGAGAGACGCGATGAATCGCGTCTGTACAATAGTTTTTCCAAATCCCCAATCCCCAATCCCCAGTCCCCAGTCCCCAATCCCCATCCCCAA